>NZ_JAYEDA010000007.1:0-262111 GCF_034651565.1 Chryseobacterium sp. MHB01
ACTCATCGAAAGGTTCTTCTACCAAATCAGAAAATTATTGGGGTATCAAAGGTAAATTGAAAAAATATAAAAAAAATAAAAACCGAAACATTACTGTTTCGGTTTTTTTGTAGCGAAGACGGGAATTGAACCCGTGACCTCAGGGTTATGAATCCTGCGCTCTAACCAACTGAGCTACCTCGCCGTTTTGGTGGTGCAAATATAGAAAATATTTACAAGTAACCAAAATTATTTTAATTTAAAATATTCCAAAACATCGCCTACATGCTCTGGTTTATTGATTATCTTATTGTTAGCATCCAAAATAAAATACGTTGGTGTAGCATGAACATTATAGGTATCTGCATAACTGCTGTTCCATCCTCTTAATTCTGAATCATTCACCCACGGAAATGCGCTGATTTTTTTAATATATGAATCTTTATCAACATCCAATGACAAACCGACGATCTGAATATTTCTTGCTTTCAAATCATTATATTTTGCCAATAATTGCGGTAGCTCACTTTCACAATGAGAACATGTTGATGACCAGAATATCACTACCTTTTTATCCGCTTTTATATCATGAAGTGTTTTGGCATTAGTATTAACCGGTGCCTGAAAAGTGTAATTAGGGAAAACCGCTCCAATTTCGACGTTGGCATTAGATTTTATGGTAGACGCCAATCGGTCCGTGATTGTACATTTAAGATTTTTAGCCAGCCCAAGATATTTGGTTTTAAAATCCTGCATGTCGTAAACATCAAAAATATCAATCAGCTCAGAAAGAACAGTCTGCCCTCTGGGAGTTTCTACTTTTAACCTGTCAAGGAGCTTATCTACAGACGTACTCACATTAGTATTTCCACCTGTATTGAGATACGAAACCAAAACCGGTCTCAGTAAAGACGAGGTTTCGAGCATGTCGTTTGATTTATCGATGAAATTAATAATATCATCCTGACTCACTTTTTTAGAAGCATCATTAGAAAGAAATTTGCTGTAATTGGTATTGTAATAATAAATAAAAGGATGTTGAGCCTGATCAATACCTTCAGAACCTCCGCTAAGTCTGCTGATTTCGGCCTTAAGTGCCTTTCCAAATTCTGTATTGTCTTTATAGTATTCTTTAATTTGTGACAATGCAGGAAGTATAAGCTCTTTTTTCTGGGAACCCTCCTGCTGTTTACTCATAAGGTCATTTGCTTCATCAAGATATACGATATCTTTAATTTTATTAGCCTGCGTTTCGAGTTTTATATTTACATTTTTATTTTCTGAAATAAAATTAAATGTATTGTTAGACCCCGGGAAATAAGCCTTCATCATCCCCATATAATTTTTAGGATACTTAAAGACCCATGTATTATTTTTACTTTTTTCTTTTGAAAAAATGATGTCTTTGGAACCGTTTAAGGTATATAAAATAGCGTCTTGATCTGTAAAATCTGAAGGAGCCTGTATGGTAACTGTAAACTGAGCCTGCAATGAAAATGCGGCTGTAATAGCCGATAACGTAAAAATCTTTTTCATAATGTAAAAATAGAAAAACTCCCTGAGTAATCAGGGAGTTTAATATTATTTTAATAAAATTTATATTTTCTTAAGCATATATTTTTTGCCGAAAATTAGTATCAATAAGATCGCAATAATGGCAAGTAAATATACATACATAGCCACTGGAGCAGATTCTGATCCTGTCCCGTTCCCCCCATTACCGCCACCTCCCGGAATTGGCGGCTGCGCACTAATCCATAAGACAGGTAAGAGAAAGAAAGCTATGACTAGTTTATTTATAGTTTTCATATATTCTATTTTAAAATTTTTGTATTAACAATCTCTCCTTTGTCAGATACTACTTTCACTACATAAGCATTTTTAATCTTACCATCTAATTCTATAACAAAATCACGTGATGTATCTACAGCTTTTCTAGAGATAACTAATTTTCCACTCATATCATAAACTTCAATATCAGCTTTTTTCCAGTTGGGATCAAATCTTACAAAATAGTTTGCTATCGACGGATCATATATTACAAGTGTTCTTGGAGAAGCTCCTGCCGTTTCAGTAGTCGCTAAAACAATATTGCTAGGTTCTCCGTAATACAGATCATATTCAGCACCTGTTACAGGTATTATCTGACCTTGTTTTGCTTCTTGTACTGTTCCATTTGGCGCCTTATAATAAAATCCTATTCCGGAAGAAAGTGCATGAGCCCCATTTGCAATAGGTTCTGCATTTTCTTTAATTTCAAACTTATAAGATGTAACCTGATCTGTATAATAATTAACAAGTTTTACATTTTTACCTTTAAAATTAAGCTCGTTGGCTTCATTAATGTATAGCCAGTAGTTAAGATAATTATCATACCCTCCGTTTAAAGCTTCTTCAAAAGTACCGATCATATTTTTACCGGCAGAAGCCTGAACGGATGTTGCCGCAGAAGTTTGATGTCCAGTAGTGAAAGTCGGGGAAACCACATAATAAGTCCTAGATAATTCTTTTCCGTTGACATCAAGACCAATCACACCTAACTGCTTCACTGTTCCTGTAGAAGTTGTTTTTGCAGCAACAACGCTATAGTCAGTTGACGCCGCTCTTACAGTTCCGCTAAACCTTCTCAAGGTGTTAAAATTTAATGTTTGAGGTGAATTATCTCTCAGCTTGATTTTAAAAGTTTGCATTGGTTTTATAATAAGACCAGTATCCCCTACCGGGATTCCATTTGTATCAAAGGTCTGTACTATAGAGCCTGTTGCATAAGTTGAGCCATTCGCAAGGGTAATGACTGTGCCTGGATTATATTCAATACCCCATATATTGGACACAGCGTTTCCGTCTGTTACACCCGCACTTTCATTATAGCCTATTCTGGATAAGTCTATATTCGTAAGAAACGGATTACCAAACTGGTAGAAATTCTTCCCAAATGTTCCGGACCAAGGTGTGGTTGTAAATTCAAAGCTGTCATCAAGATAAGTATTATACTTTTCATTGTACACATTTTTATTACTTCCGCTAGGACCAAAGTTCACATTCCCTCCATTCTGTAGTGTTAATGGAGCCGAAAGATTGGTATAAGGCTGGCCGTGGAGCGTAAATACGGATCCTGTTGCAGTTGGTGCAATAGTAGTGAGTGAAACAGGTGGAGTACTTGCATCCAAATCATTATTTTTGGATTTCAGCATGTAATATCCTGTAGGATCACTTGTTGCGGATGCTAAACTTGTAAAATGAACAGAGACCACATTCGTATTATCCCACTTTAAAACTGGGTTATCGTACCTGCTTGTATTAAACGTCTTTCCGAATTCCGTAGATAAGCTGCTGACTGTTTTACCGTTAAACGGCATAGCAATCTGCTGAAAATAGCTATTGCTGTTTCCATGTCTACCTGTGCGAAATTCTTTGGTAACAACACCCGTAATATTGGATTGAGATAGTCCGTTGATGTAAAGCTGGCCGTAAGTAGAAGATGCGTATGTATTAGGATCATTAAGACGTAATACGATATTTCCGCCGTTTGTTTTATTGGCTCCTCCGGTAGTAATGGTTTTGAAACCATCACCGGATACGCCGTCAATCATGATGTTGCCGTGAACATCGATTATACCGGAGCCTCTTGTTTGGAACCCGCCTCCGGAGTATAATAAAGTACCGTCACTAACATAGGTAATAGCTGTATCATCTATGTGTACTAGAATATTCTGCGCCTGAACAGAATAAGTAGCTGCTAATAGACCAATAGCAAATAAATTTTTTCTCACTGTATGTAGTTATTTGTGTGTTAATATACCTGCAAAGTTATATTTTTTTTAATTAAAAACAAAAATATTTTAATTTTTTACAAAAATATTGTCCTCAGACAGGATTATTTCTTTTTCTTCACCAATCGAAAACATATAATCTTCAAGAACTTTTTCAGTAGTTCCTCTCAATCCTCTTGCCCCTAAACCTTTTTCAATAGTTTCCTCTACGATTTTTTCAATAGCACCGTCTGTAAAAACAAGCTTGGTACCATCCATTTTGAAAAGCTCTATAAACTGGTTAACAATTGAGTTTTTAGGCTCTTTCATAATCCTTACCATTGTTTCTTTTGTCAATTTATCAAGGTAGGTGATAATCGGGAATCTTCCCAGAAGTTCAGGAATTAATCCGAAAGAACGGAGATCAATAGCATTTATATTTGTTAAAATGTATTCATCTTCATTGGTATTATTGATTTTCTCTGCACTGAAACCAATAGCCTGTTTATTCATTCTGCGCTCGATAATTTCCTTAATCCCATCGAATGCGCCTCCTGCAATGAACAAAATATTCTGTGTATTTACCTGAATATATTTCTGGTCCGGATGTTTTCTTCCTCCCTGCGGCGGTACGTTTACAATACTTCCCTCCAAAAGTTTAAGCAAGCCCTGCTGTACCCCTTCTCCGGAAACATCTCTTGTAATGCTCGGATTGTCAGATTTTCTTGCAATTTTATCTATTTCATCAATAAAAACAATACCTCTCTCTGCTTTTTCCACATCATAATCTGCAACCATCAGTAATCTTGACAGAATACTTTCAACATCTTCTCCTACATATCCTGCTTCAGTTAAAATAGTAGCATCTACAATACAGAAAGGAACATTCAGTTCGCGTGCTATGGTTTTAGCCAATAAAGTTTTTCCGGTTCCGGTTTCACCAATCATGATGATGTTGGACTTTTCAAGCTCAACTTCGCGGTTTTCGTCCTGAGCATGAAGCAATCTTTTATAATGATTATAAACAGCGATTGACAGTTGTTTTTTTGCCTGATCCTGTCCGATCACATATTGATCAAGAAATTCTTTGATTTCTTTAGGTTTCTTTAATTCTTCTATATTTTCAGCCGGGGAAAATCCTGTTTTTACCGAACTGTCCTTCACAATAGCATGTGCCTGCTCGATACAGTTTTCACAAATAAAACCATTCTGACCGGAAATCAGCATCTGCACTTCATTTCTCTTTCTTCCGCAGAAAGAACACTGGTTTGAATTCATTAGTATATATAAATATATGTATAGATTAAATAAACCCGTAAAAAGTTACGAGTTTATTGTTTTTTTTAGGAATTAATGATCGAGTTCTGAATCTCAACGTACTCTTCGTTTGTTAATTTAAGTCTTTCATTTTTGAAATTCATATCTTCCACCTGGTTTAGAGGAATCAAATGAATATGGGCATGGGGAACTTCAAGCCCTACTACTGCCACTCCTACCCGTACACAAGGTATTGCCGTTTTTATTTTTTTGGCAACTTCCTGAGTAAAACCCCAAAGGTTTTTATATTCTTCACTTTCAAGATCAAAGATAAGGTCCACTTCTTTTTTGGGAACAACTAAAGTATGTCCTTTTACCAAAGGCATTGCATCCAGAAAAGCGATAAAGTTTTCATCCTCGGCAATTGTATATGAGGGAATTTCGCCATTGATGATCTTTGTGAATATTGTACTCATTTTCTTTGTGTTGAGATTGTTTTTTTTCTTTACTGAATTAAAGGGTAATTTCTAATACTTCAAAAGAAAGTTTATTGCCGTTAGGAAGTGTAATGTCTGCGGTTTCGCCAACAGCCTTACCTAAAAGCCCTTTTGCAATCGGGGTATTCACAGAAATTTTTCCTGCCTTAAGATCACTTTCATTATCAGGAACCAAAGTAAATACCTGTTCTTTTTTAGTGGCATTATTCATCAATCTTACTGTGGTAAGAATAGAAACTTTTGAAGTATCCAGCTGACTTTCATCTATGATCTTGGAAGTAGCAATAACATCTTTCAGCTTAGAAATTCTCATTTCAAGCATTCCCTGGGCTTCTTTCGCGGCATCATACTCTGCATTTTCAGACAGATCTCCCTTGTCTCTTGCCTCTGCAATCTGCTGGGTGATTTTTGGTCTTTCCACAGTTTCCAACTGTTCCAGCTCAGCTTTCATTTTGTCTAATCCCTCCTTTGTAACATAGCTTGCCATAATTTTCAAAATTTAGTTTTAGTATAAAAAAATAATCCGACATTTGCCGGACAATGTTTTCGAGTTGTAATCGTTTAATTTCTACAAATATATAAAAATTTAAATTGAAATGAAAAAAACTTTTTCAATATTATCTTTAATAACATTATTGATTTTCAGCAATTTAGCAATAAAATCCTGTGGAAGCACAGAAGATACCGTAAGTTGCTTCCCGAATAACCCCATTAATGTTACGCTTAATCTTAATCTTCCTGCTTATTACCCGCTGAACCAGGTTGGCGGATGGGTATATATCAACGAGCAACAATCCGGTACAAGAGGACTGATTATTGTAAGAGCTTCAGATACCACTTTTAAAGTGTACGACCGAAATGCTCCGCACATTTGCCCAGACAGCAATACAACCTTAGAAGTACAGGATAATATCAGAATCGTTTGCCCGAAAGATAATGCCCAATGGATTTTATTAACCGGACAGCCTACCGCGGTAGCCAATGTACAGCCTAAAACGTATCTTTATAATTATGATCCTTCGGGGAAAATTTTAAGTGTTACGTATTAAAAAATTAACCGCAGAAAATTTCTGCGGTTTAATTTTATTTTAGTTTTTTGTAGATCTTATATACAAAATAGCACAATATGATAAGAAAAATTAATGCTATTATTTGCAAAAAAAATAAACCTGAACTGAACTCACTTATTGTTTTCATATCATTATATTAAAAGCATTTGCCCAAGTTTATTTATAATCTTTCCCCCACAGCTTTTTATCTTCTTTAACTTTTTGTTTATATAGTTTTTTAATGATCGTATTTAGTTCATTACTTTCATAATAACTTAAACATGATGAAATAATAAAGTTTTTCCCTTCTATTGTCTCATCTTCTAGATGAATATAAGGTATTGGCATATTTGAAATTATTCTTTTTGCTAAGCTGTCTTGCATAGATTCTTCCCGGGGCATAAGTGGCTCATCATATGGAGAAAATAAATCCTTTTCAGCCATTAGTTTTCCTATTTTAAAATTGAGGCTATCGCCATAACCATATTTTAAACATTTATAAAAAATGTTATCTCTAAATCTTTTACTATAAAAATACTGGTCATTATATTTTTTGGTTCTGTCACTCCTATAATGAAATTGTGGCCTTTCGTTGGCTGAACAGGAAAGGATAAATAAAAATAATAATGCTGGAATGAAAATTTTTGTTTTTTTCATAAGTTAAAAATTAGAAATAATTATTGCAATATCCAAACGTCAATATACGCAATAGGTGCATCAAAAAAATGACACCCGTTGATACATGTTGTATTAGGAAGTAAGATATCACCATGACCAGATGCCCAATTAGAATTACTAGAAACAAGAGAATAAATTCCTTTTTTTCCTCCTAATAAATTAGGTAAGTTAACTCCATGTACTCCCGCCTGAGCTCCAGTTATATGTATATGTTTTGGATTAAACGGTGTATTTGGTGTTGCCGGATTTGTTCCAAATGTTTTTCTCATCCATGCGTTCAATTTTTTAGCACTTAGAAAATAATATTTTCCGTCTGCCCCTTTAAATGTTTGATTCGGTAAATTAGGAATTATAACACCCGAATAATTTAAAGCCCTTGAAACCCTTAACGCACATGCATTATCATAATCACGATCATTATTTGGATTAGAATCACTTAATACACCATCTCTCATTCCCTTTGGTACGCCACCAACTAAGTTGTAAATATCTGGCCCTGGTATTCCATTACCATTAGAGTCCTTAGGAAAAGCATTATAATAATTTTGCCATGAAGGAAGGTTTTGTGCTGGAAAAATTAGATTTGGATCATCCCAATATGTAGCATCATAATCTTCTCCATCTTTTCCTTCAGACTCTCCCATAAACCAATTCTCAAACTGCTGCCAAGTCGTATCTGGATTTTGCATTAAAAAATCTATTGCCCAATTGGTAAAATTAATATTGTTACTGTTGTCACCGGTAGAGTAATTATTAAGATAATTTTCAATCAAATTCTGGTACATTTCCGGATGTTCATTTGCCCACTGATGGTATAATGCTCCCGGAAGCTGTTCCGAAAACAGATGCGCTCTCATTGCCCTTACATACCCTTCATCTATAGAAGGCGGTATATTAGGATCAAAAACATATCCGCTCGGGTCGGTAAGATATGCAGCAGAGCCACCTTCTGAAAAAGGATCTAAAGGCGGCGGCGGATCAGAAGGATTTCCGTCACTAGGGTTTCCAAAACCACCAGAGTTGTCTCCTCCACCACTTCCTACACAAACAGTTAAGGTTTCCAGACAGCTCTCACATTTATCGCATGCATCCCAACTACTCCCGTTTTTGCAATGCCATACACTCACGCTGTAAGAAGCAGCACAATCTTTATGACTGGATGTTTTAGCGGTGCTATTATTAGCTGCATGTTTCTGGGCTACGGAAGCTGCTTCTGAATCGTAAAGTACATAAGGGGTGTTTCCTTTTATGTGTATAATAGAATAATGCAGCGTGCCGTCATTTCTCTTACGGTATACCATATTATAGACATCCTGGGGATTGCCAAACAAAGAATAGATCCTAAAGGTATAAGTAGAAATATCCCCGTTGGCTTTAATACGATTGATCGTTTCTGTATCAATGAGGAATCCCGAAAGTAGATCATCATTTTGATTATTTTTTTGTACGGTACTTATCGGAGAAATTACCTCTCCAATTTTTTGAATCTGTGTTTCTTTTTGGAAAGCAGCAAAGGAAATGACATCCCGTTTTCTATTTGCAGAGGATTCGTTTAACGCATCCTGCTCATTTCGGCAGGAGAAAAGAATAAAAAACACTGCCATAAAAGACAGCCACGAAATCTTTTTTTTCATCATGTATTGATTTAAATTAAAGTTCAAATATAAAAAATAATTTCAATCTCTACCTGCTCTATTTTCGGGAATTAATTCTCTTTTTCCGGACGAAAATAATTTTTAGGAATCAGAAGAGAGTTTTTGTTATTTTTGTTAGATTAATATCACATTAGCAATGAACATTCAGATAGGAAGCAAAATAAGAAGACTGAGGGAAAATAAAGGTTTTTCTCAGGAAGAAATGGCTGAAAGGCTGCAAATTTCCCGTTCAGCCTACAGCAGAATAGAAAGCGGCGAAACAAACTCATGGGTTAATCACATCGAAAAACTGTGTGAAAATTTAGATATTAAGCCAGAAGATTTCTTTATTAATTCAGATAATAATATTAATACAAATCAGGATAATGCTTCTGCGGTTCAAACAAATACGCATCATGATACCCATATCACAATCAACCAGTTATCTGAAAAAGTAATTGAGCTTTATGAAGAACGCATCAAAGAATTAAAGGAACAGGTAGAATTCTGGAAAAACAAAAATAGTTAAAGTATTTAATGAAAGTAGTTATTCAAAGAGTTTCGGAATCCCATGTAAAAGTACACGGGAAGATAGTGGGAGCAATAGGAAAAGGGCTTATGCTCCTGGTTGGCATTGATGAAAATGATATGGAGACCGATGCCGACTGGCTCGTGCAGAAGATCCTTAATCTTAGGATTTTCGGAGATGAAGACGGGAAACTCAATCTTTCAGTACAGGACATCAAAGGAGAAATTCTCTGCATCAGCCAGTTTACCCTGATTGCCGATTACAAGAAAGGAAACCGCCCATCTTTCATTAAAGCTGCAAAGCCTGATAGAGCGATTCCGCTTTTCGATTATTTTAAACAAGAGCTCTCAAAATCCGGACTAAAAACCGAGAGCGGGATCTTTGGTGCCGATATGAAAGTTTCATTAATCAATGACGGACCGGTAACAATTGTGATGGATTCCATTATAAAAGCTTAAATTCGCAAAAAATATATTTATAATCAATGAAAAAAACATTATTTACGTTAGTTCTTTTAGCAGGAGCACAACTTGCATTTGCTCAGAAATCTTATACCGATGAACAAAAAGCCTCTTATTATATCGGGCAAGACATCGCCGAAAACATGAAAAAACAAGGCTTTCCTGCAGATCCTGAACTGTTGGCGCAAGGATTCAAAGATGCTTTCGGAGAGAAGGCAAGTTTATTTCCTAAAGAAGAAATGGCTACTTTCATGCAAAATTTCATGCAGAAGCAGAACGAAAAAAAGCAGGCTGAAGCTAAATTAAAAGCAGAAGAAAATAAAAAGAAAGGTGCAGACTTTTTAGCAAAAAATAAGCTGAACAAGAATATTAAAACCACAGCAAGCGGCCTGCAGTATGAAGTTTTGAAAGAAGGTGACGGAAAAACAAAACCAACAGCGACCAATACAGCAACCGTAACGTATACCGGAAAACTTATGGATGGAACCGTATTCGATTCTACGGATAAAAACGGCGGACAACCAATCGAACTGAATCTTTCAGGAGTGATTAAAGGATGGACAGAAGGAATTCAGCTGATGTCGAAGGGAGCAAAATACAGGTTTTATATTCCATCTGACCTTGCTTACGGAGATAACGGAGCCGGCGGTGTGATTCCTCCGGGAGCAACACTTATTTTTGATGTGGAGCTTGTAGATTTTAAATAGCCTTTATAACGATCAAAATAAAAACGTCTTTCAGTACCGAAAGACGTTTTTTTAATAAACTTTTATAAAAAATTAATTCGCAGGAATACTGCTGAAGTTAAGTGCTATCCTAAGGTTCATATCCGAGCTTGTCTGATTCTTCAGCTCATATACTGTTCTTACGGTCACTCCCGTACTTTTTACTACTTCATCCAAAAATCCTGTATTTTCCAGATCAAGCGTAAGGCTTGAAGCATCCGTGGAAATATTGGTTCTTGAAGCAACCAATCTCTCGCCCGTTCCGCTGGATGAAATATATACTTTAATTGATTTAAAGGCACTTAGATTTCCTCCTGAAGGTGTCACAACAGAAACCTTAGCATCAGAAATTCGTACATCTTTTATTTTGGCATTATTATTTCCCCCGAACCAGGTCTGAACATTAGATGCCGTGGCGGTAGAAGAAACTTCTTTATCTGCAGGAACGCCAGTTGAAATCAAAACATTAGCTGTATAAGGAAATGTATTCTGAACCAACGACTGCACGGTGCCGCAGCTTACCAAAGCAATTGAGGCTACTGCCGCTGTCAAAACGATATTTTTCATAATGATAAATTTTAAAAGTTGAAGCAGAAACTATACCAAATTGTTAAATTATTCTAAGCTTACTGTAAAGCTTCCTTTTGTATTTCCTGAAGCCATATTGCTTTTTCCGATAATGAGCCAGACTTCACCTTTTTCTTTAATATCGTACGTAAGGTCACGCCCGAAAGGCCCGTCATAATCGCCATTCGGCAATTTTATCTGGTTAAATCTGATATTAAAATCCTTTTCTTTTGTAGAAATTTTCGCGTTTATTTTTGGCTGATTGAAGTTGATGATTTTAAGAACAAATTCCTGCCCGTCTTTTGTGAATTCTTCTCCCAAAGTAAGTGGAAACCGTTCTCCATCAACTGTTCTTATAATCTGTCCGTCCTTAACTTCTCTCATAACACCGGTACGCAAAACTTCTTTCGTTTTCGGAGCATTGTTGATCACAGAATCTTTCATTTTCAATACTGCAGAATCAGTTTTTTCTGTTGTAACCGGTTGCTGAACAGCAGCTAATGAATCTGTATTCTGTGTTTCAGTAACGGATGACTCTTTTTTACATGAAAATATAACAAGAGGAATAAGCAAAAATAATTTTTTCATAACAACTATTTTTTTGAATGTAATAAGCCAGCGGCTTTTTAAAGTTTATTGAGAAGCGAAAATTGTTCCATTGATACATTATTTTAAAAGAGAAAAATCATGCTTTATTGATTTTTGGCAGCAACAGTTTGCCTGTCAATACTTTTTACAGATTTCATCATGAAATACATAAAATTAAGCATTACCCCCATGAATACAGTGACGCCCCAGGTTTGTGCATGGTTCATAGGATAAACAATTCTAACCAAAATGTCGTTAAAAAGACCAAAAGGATTGTTGATAACATCCCAACTGTTCCATCGCAAAAATCTCCCCAGATAAACACCAAACCCGGTAAGGAATAAAAATGAAATGATGATGATCCTGATGGTTGATTGTTTAAAATAAGCTAAAAGTAATTTTTCAATATCGAAAAGACTTATAAAACCACAAAACAATCCTGTCCATGCATAAGAAAGAATAACTACCAAATCATACCATACCGGTATGGAATTTCTGCTTTTCAGATGAAAAAGGTCTGTCAGAATATATGGTGAATTCGGAAAGAAAAGAATCCACACCGCTATTGCTGCAAAAACAGACAGCTTACTTCTGATCTTAAAAAGCATTAGAAAACTGCTGATAACAAACGGGATCCACGCAAGAAACAAATTCCAGTTGAGAAACAAAAACACTTTCGTATCACTGATATAATATCTGAAAACTGAAAGACTAAAACAAAACAATGTCATTAAAGCCAACAAAAAAGTGATTTCAAATCTTTCGATTTCTTTTAATTTTCTAATCATTTTAAATTTGATTTAATTTGTAATACATCATCTGTCATTTAGAATTTTTTCAAAATTTATTTTAAACTCTGGTAATACAGAACTTTAGAAAGGAATTTTTCATTCTGCTGGAATTTTACTCTTTCCAGTTCCAAAATTTCAGATTTCAAAAGGTAATTCCTTTTTTCTCCGGCATATTTCAGGAGAGGTTTTTCGCTGAAGTTGATTTCCCTCAAATGGTATTCTGCATTGAAATCTTTACGTTTCATATTTTCGGAAGTGATTATTCCGCCCCAATTAATGTAACTGCAAACGAGGATCACCCCGTAAATATACCAGGCCATGGTGTTGAAAAGGAAAATATTTCTTTTTTGTTTCTGAATTTTGATAAATGTGGTAAATAACCCGATCAACGCTAAAATTAAAAATGCATAAACGCCCAACCTTTTATAGGTAAAACCATAATTCATAATATATTCAGAATTCTTCACCATAGCAGATATGACGAGAACAGCATTCAGAAAAATCCAGATTTTGGCTAAAATTTTCATAAGTCCGGCTTTCGGATCAAAATTGAAGCTGGACTTGAAGTAAAACATAATAACCAGAATCGACATGATGATGGATATAATTACGGCATTGACTCTTTCATGCGTTTCCTCGGAAAGTTTAACCGGTGTTTTTGTGAATTCGTAAAATTGTTCATAATTGTAAGTAACGATAAAAAACACCAGCAAAATATTCAGCGCGAATAAAGAAATAACTCCGCTCATTCTCTCTGCATCCAGATCAAGAAAGGAATAGGTCGCTTTCTGAATTTTATCTTTTTCTCCAAAATTATTATCCAGCAATCTGTTGGTTTTGTAGATAAATCGTTCAACAGCGAAATTCCAGTAATTGAAGGCAATAAAAAATCCCAAAACAATCATTACCAAAAGTTGCCAGAAATTGATATCAAGCTCAATATTTGTAAACAGGCCGGCAAAATGATCGCTTCCTGCGGAATAAATTCCAAAGAAAACAGAGATCAGAATTAAAGGAATTATTACAAAAGCCAGTGTTTTCTGCCACAATCCGGAAACATTTCTTTTCGGAAGCCAGGCATCAAAATTTAAGATCCTGAAAAATTCGGTAAAACAATTCGTTACAAATACCGGAACAAGCAAAAGAATTTTCATCCTGCGGTTTCTTGAGCGGTAACCTAATAATAAAAGCGAAGTTGCCACCGCTAAAAAAGAAGGAAAATCTCCGTACCAGGCAAAAGCTGCACCCGAGAAAATGCTTGTTATAAAAAGAAAAACGAAGGTTTTGGTTCTGTTTCTTTTTGGTGTCCTGAAAAGTGTAAGTACGGCATAAATAATTCCTATAATTCCGAGATTAAGACCCACATTCTGGTCATAAAATACAACAACAAAAAGCAGTGTCGTGAGAAATATATAGTGATGTGTTTTCATAGTTTAGTTTTAGTGTAGTACGGTTGTATTTTTCTGTTGAATAAAATCTTTCAGGTGCTCAAAATTCTGCCAGAGCAGTGCCTCGAAATCCCACTGGTGAAAAGGGCGCATGTTTTGTCCTTTTTTATACGCTTTGATGTAAATTTTATAATATTCCGGTAAGATGATGCTTCCCAAAACAATAGCCGCCAAAAGATGGGCATTCAGCTTTCCGTTTCCCAACAACAGGAACTGCATGGCGATTTCATCCTCAAAATTGGTTCCGCAGCCAGTAATGAGGTGATGAACGTCGTGATTTTCCATTTTCGGGATCATAGAGAAACCGTGGTTTTGATAAAACTCGCCCAACTTTCGGCCCAGAGAATCTTCCTGAAATTCCAGCAGCTGCTTTTCGGTAAACTGCCACTGCCTTTTCTTTTTCTTAAAATATTTCCTGTAGAGTTTCTGGGTTTTATTGTAGACGAACAGAAGAAATTGTACGCGTATTTTTTTCATAGTTATGGGTTTAAAAAATTTGTGGAAACCAGTTGAATTCCTATAAAAATATAGATGATAGCGATCGGCACATTCATTAACATGATTGCAGAAGATTTAAGACAGGAATCAAGTTTACTGTTATGAAAAATGCCGTAGGTAATGAGAATAAATATCGCTCCAAGATTAATTAAGAATCCCCATTGAAGTACTAAGAATCCACCATTTACAAAGAATTTATTTCTGGTAAAAATATAACCGAATAGGCAAATGTTTCCTGATAAAAGTGAAGTCCAAAACAGAATTTTTCCGACGTTTATGATTGTTTTTTCACTCATATTGTTCAATTTAATCTACTTTTAGATAATAATGATTCATATCTGCGTTCAAAATAATCTTTGTTTTTTCAAAAAGTTTATTCGAAAAATAAGTATTACCTAATGCTGGTTCTCCATCACTTATATAATGCAATATAATTCTGGAAACAAGCCCATTACTTACCTCAAACCGTCCTTTCCCATAAAATTCACTTTCAAAATGTCCATCACGAAATAAAATTAAAGTATCAGGTTCATGAGGAGCTTCAACACAGCAAATCGGATTTTGGTAATTATAATTGGCATACCTTCCGTAAAGTTCTTTTTCTTTTAAAGGAAAATTTATATTTAAAATTATAATCACAAAGATTCCCAAAACTGCAAGTGATATTATTCGCTTCATCATTGATCAATTAACTTCCCGCGAAAGGAGTTCCGAAAATCCCGACAGCCAATTCAATCCAAATCAATGAAAGCAGCAATAAAATAATGAAGCAGATCATCAGCTTAGACAGCAATGGCTTTTTTGACCGGATAACCAGATTAATAAAGAAAGCGGTCCCGAAAAGTAAAACTGCAGCCATTGTAAAATCGAAAGGCGACCAGTTCCAGCCTTCTACAAAAAGGTTTGCGAAAAAAGCTGTGATCATTAAAAGGACAGGCACAGCGAAAATGATTGTTGTTTTTTGTTTTTCTAAAGTCATGATTTCTATTTTAAATTATTAAAAGTACTTTGTATTTCAAAGTTTAAATTCAAAAAAAATTTATTTTCCCAGTAATTTTTCCAAAGCATTAATATGTTCGGTAAAGGCTTCCCTTCCATTTTGTGTAACGCGATATGAAGTCTTTGGTTTTTTTCCTACGAATTCTTTTTTAACTTCTATATAACCGGATTTTTCAAGCGCATTGCTGTGGCTTGCCAGGTTGCCATCCGTAATTTCAAGCAGGCTTTTCATCTCGGAGAAATCAACCCAGTCGTTAACCATAAGAACAGACATAATGCCCAATCTTACACGGCTTTCAAATTCTTTGTTGAGTTGATTTATTTTTATCATTTTTTAATTTTGTTTTGAGAAACATTGTCTTCCAATTGCTCCTCCTCCGTATTCTAAAGCCAATTTATAGTTTACAAGAATATAGGTACAGCCATCATTAAATAAAGTCCTATCTGTTTCCTTCTTCTGAAAAACATTAAAAAAGTACATTCCCATACCGCTTCTCTTAAATCCTATTTTAATAGGCTCACCATCTTCAATTGAGATACAATTGGCTTTATCAAGTCTGTTTTTCAATTCATTAACTTGATCTTCATTCCAATGTAATTCTTTTTTAAATTCCTGCTGATAAAGGCTCTTAACATTAATATCCCAACCACGATATGTATCTTTAGTTGTATCAGAAGGTACAACAACTAATCTCTCAAGGATTTTGTCATTCTTAAATTCAATTGCAACATTTGTATCTTTAGGCTTTATCTGATTAAAGTACTTAATAAGATCATCAATTTCCTTTTCCTTGTGATTATATTCTGTTTTAAGTTCATCTATAGAATAATCTCTTTCAAAGAAATCTCCAAATACTGATGCAATTGAAATTAAAATATATAGACAATAAATCATTAAAATTCCTACAATACAGGTAAAAACAATTAAAATATACTTGAAAACCGATGACATTTCACTTATACTTTTTATGCATAATCAATCCGTACACAATATGCAAAGCCCCAAAACCAACGGTCCAGAACAGCAGTCCCCAACCTAAAAAGAACAAAGAAATCAATCCTAAAATAATCTGGCAATATCCTAAATATTTTATATCCGTTAACGTATATCGTTCTGCACTTACCAGAGCCAGTCCGTAGAAAAGCAATGTTGCCGGAGCAATCAATACAAAAAGATGATGATAAAGCAGCGCCAGACAAAAGAAGCCTCCCGTTACTAAAGGAATTGCAAAGGTAACCAAAAGTCTTCTTGTAGTAGCATCCCATATTTTCAAGCCTTTTCTTTTACTTTTGTTGGCCGTAAAAATATATCCGCTGAAAATAGCAACTACCATAATCGCAATTCCGATTGTTACCAGTTCTTTAACAAGAGAGGGTGAAAAAACATTCCGTTCGCCATCAAAATAATCAATCCCTTCTCTCTGAAATACAAAATAAACATATACCGCTCCTGCAATTGCAGCCAATCCTGCAACTACTCCGGACAAACCGCTCAAAGAAATAAAGCGGGAAGAACGCTCCATCATGGTGCGAATGTGTGATAAGTCTTCGTGATAGTTTTTTGATTCCATAAAAAGAACTTTGAATTACAAAGTTATTATTTATTTTCAATCTGCAAAATATTTTTTGAAATTATTTGCAGACAGATTACGGCGTAAAAAAACCGCTGGGGAATCCGGCGGCATATATTGTTGTATAGAAGGACAGCTATTTCGCTCTCAGCCTTTCCTTAATAGATTCAATATTTTTCTTTGCAGAATCTTCCAGGATCAAACTAGCACTCATGTGAATTCTTGCCGGCATCAGCTCATTAAAATGATCGGTTCCTTCCCACGAAACTTTTTTAATCAAAGCTAATGCATCACTGCTTCTTGAAGCAAGAGTCTGGAGGAAGCTCTCCAGTTTAGCATCCATTTCTTCAATGGTTTCTGAAACGGAATGATAAATATTATGCTGTACTGCCCATTCTGCCGATCTGAAATCTGCATCAATAGCCATTGCCGAAAATTGCGACTTTCCTATTTTTCTTTCTACATAAGGTCCGATTACGAAAGGTCCGATCCCTAAATTGATTTCCGTTAGAGCCAAGGCAGCATCCTTTACAGCAAAACAATAATCGGCTCCGCAGGCAATACCCACTCCTCCTCCTGTAGTTTTACCCTGTACTCTTACTACTACGATTTTTCCGCAGTTTCGCATTGCATTCAGAACTTTTGCAAAACCTCCGAAAAACCTGGTGGATTTTTCCAGGTCTTCAATTTCCAGCAATTCATCAAAACTTGCTCCTGCACAGAATGCTTTGCTGCCTTCACTTTTAATAAGGATGGCTTTTACTTCCTCTTTTGTTCCTTCCTCAAGAATGGTTTGTGCCAGTTTTTCAAGAATTGCCCCCGGAAGGGAGTTGCTTTTCGGGGTCCCGAAAGTAATTTCAGCAATATGGTTTTTAAGTTCAGATACTACAAATTCGCTCATTTTTAAATTTAATTGGATAAGAGCAAAAATACTAATACAAAGTGTTTTGGGAAAATAAATTTTTATAAAACTCTAAGGACATTTTATAAACGAATTGATTATAGCTAATTATCAATCATATAATATTTATTGACAAAATAAAGATGAGATAATACAGGTACCATATTATGAAAAGGAATCAATAAATTATTTATTTTTGCCGAAAATTTAACACTTCCCCATTATCCGTAGAAATACGTAATGTACAATTTGGTATTTTTTACTCTATAGGAAAAGATGCGATTGTTGTTAATTTGAACTCTAAATAAAGTATAATATTTAATTAAAGGCGGAAACCGAAAAGCCTGAACAGAGTAGGAAATTAATTAAAAAAATTAATAATCATAAACGAAAATTCCTGGGAATTTCGAAATCACACGACTTCAACTTCCCGATAATGTGAAATATTGTGCATTCATCAATCAAGTCATACCAATCCTTATCCGGAATTAGATAATTAGGAAGCCTCATTGCCAGAACTTGCTTTTGATAATGCTCTTATTTTCAAATTATTATATCAATATAATCATTTACCAACTAAAAAATACATATCAACCTTAAATTTAAAATTATGAAAAGTACTTTACTTTCTACCCTTTGCGGTCTGTTTGTTTCAATGCTTACATTTGGGCAAACCAGTACAGAACAATTTGAAACAGAATCCAATGGGAGCTCAAGCTTCACGGATAATGGAGTAATCTTCAATATCCTGTCTGTTGTAAACAGCTATAAGGTATCTGGCGCTAATCCTACTGCAGGATGGAACGGAACTTCTATCGACAACAGGTTTATTGATAATTCAGGAACGGGAAACCAGTCGGCGGGAACAGCATTTAGTATCAAAACAACTTCAAACCTTTTTAAGGTAAACAGATTCTGGGTTTCTGCAGCAGCTGCAAACGGCACATTGGGTGTAGCCGGTACAATTACCGTTACAGGAAAATTGTCTGGAGTAACGAAATTTACACAGACTAAAACCACTGGTTTTAACGGAACAACGGCTGTTACCAATGGTTACACATTAATTGACATGACCAACCTTAACGGCCAAAATTACAGCAATATTGTAATTGACCAACTTCAAATTACTGCCGGAGGAAACTTCCAGTATCTTAAATTTGATGCCTTCACATGGGTGAAAGACAGCGGAATTGTGTTGGCTGCCAATGAAGTAAAATCTTCTAAAAAAGAAACAAACATCTATCCAAATCCAACAAGCGGTCCCCTAACAATTAAAGCTGCTGAGAATACAAAGTTTGATATTTACAGCGAAGCCGGACAACTGGTAAAAACAATCGAAGCGAAAAAAGGCACAAACCAGGCAGATATCACAGAACTACCAAGAGGAGTTTATATGGTAAAATCTGCTTTAGAAGCTTACAAAATCATTAAACAATAAGATATTTATTATCTAAACTAATAACCATAACCAACTGTTAAATAACTTATTGTTTGTGTGACGGTTCTAATGCATAAGTGTGATTAATCCCCTGAATTTTTCAGGGGATTTATTATTTTAAAGCTAAAATATATTTATCAATATACAGTTGTTTCTCTTTTGATTTATATTGCTGAATATACCTGGGATGTTCCAGCACGGTCATTTTTCCAAAAAGTTGAGCTTCCTGATTAAGTTTCGAAATAAAGTCTGCATTTTTTTTACCCATGATAAAAACTTCGGACGTATCCAGGTTAAGGCTGATGTGTTTTTTTAAAGAATCAATCATAAAATCTTTAACATCATTAAATAGAGCTTTATCATCGTAGTAATTGGCATTAATCCAGCTACCTTTCGATTTTCTGACAATGGCTAACGGAAATGGTGAATTAATGTAAATTTCTTTATAAAATTCTTCTGCACCACCATATTCAGAAATCATATCATACACAAAAACGGATGAAACTTCATGCGTATAAGCAGAAATCATTTTTATGCCGCAAACACTTTCCAGACGTTTGGTATCCGTGAAGGGCACACCGGTAACTCCGGCTCCATGGCGACTGGGATTGATTCCAACTAAAAATTTCCTTTGATGATTGTCACTATAATATTTATGATAAAACTGTTCCATCACCAGTAACGTTTCGGGATTATCAAGATAAGGATTCAGTACATGAAAATCATCGGGAAGATTTCCGTTATAACTTAATTTTTTATTAAATTCTATGACTTTTTCTCCGAAGTTCTTCATAAGATATCAAAATTCCAAAGGTTTATAGTTTTTATATATTCTGTAAAAATCTTCGTCATTACCAGTAAATATTTTTTCTTCGATAATTCTAAATCTCCCTAAAGAATCTTTTTCTTCAACTAAAATTTTGTCCGACACATCTACTCTTGCAAACTCATCTAAAGAATCTCCTTTAATTTTAAGAAAACTGGTAGTTGTAGATCCCGTTAAAATAAGAGAATTAATGCAGTTTAATGTTGAATTGTAGCTTAAATTCGGAAAAGAATCTGAGTTTTTAATAAGAGTAAAATTTTTACTTTCGGGATTATAGATAAATAGTGTCCTGATAATATTTCCGCCTCTGGCTGCTATTCCGCTTTGAAAAGTAAAATCCTTAAACCCATCATTGTTGAAATCTGAAATTTCGGCATTTATTCCTGTAAGACCATCTTTATCGAAATAAAACCTTTGCATAGATTTCCAAAT
This sequence comes from Chryseobacterium sp. MHB01, assembly GCF_034651565.1. Lineage (NCBI taxonomy): Bacteria > Pseudomonadati > Bacteroidota > Flavobacteriia > Flavobacteriales > Weeksellaceae > Chryseobacterium > Chryseobacterium sp. MHB01. The sequence goes on from NZ_JAYEDA010000007.1 coordinate 20,621, forward strand.
CTCTCCTACATTCTTCTGTTTTTTATGGTCCCAAATACTGTCTCGCTGATAAAAACTAACAATTACAAAATTATCTTCTCTTTTATCATTCCGGAAGTTTTCAACACCAATTTTAGTTATTCTTTTCCCTCCTATGTTCAAACTATCAATAAATTTTTCGCAAGAAAAATAGACATCAGATTTTTTTTCTTTTAAACAAGAATTAAAAACAATACAAGCAAGTAATGCTAAAAAAATAAGTCTTAGAAGTTTCATACTAAAAATCCCTTCCAGAACAATGACTGAAAGGGATTATAAATTTATTAATTATTTTCAATTAAATCAATCCAAACTGCTCAAAATGATGGGTAAAATGTTTTCTGTGCATTAATTCCCACATTTCTTTATTCAGTTTCCCGAACACGAAATTCATATGCTCAGCCTGTGGATTTTCTTTATAATAAATGATGAACCTTTTCAGATTATCCATAAATGATTGCTTCGCGGCTTCTAGATTTTTATGTCTTGGTTCCAAAAGCTTTTCATCTTCTGCTAAAAATGGTGCAGGGAAATCTTTTGGCATTTTTCTGTGGTTGTACAGAGAATCCTGCCATTTTTCCAACTGCTCTTCCGGAGTGAAGCATTTGTCAGCTTCAGGCTCGCCTAAACTTACCAGAATACCGTGCTCCAAATGTTCGATCATTTGCTGAGGCGACATTTTCCCCCATTCCGGCTGAGTAGATTCCGTTAAACCATTTAATGCTTTCTGAATATTTTTCAGGTTTAACTCAATAAAAGGAGATTGTTTTGCTACTAATGTTAAAATTGTAGCTACACAAACAATTTCATCTCTTTGATTAACAACCTCAACCAGCCATTTTACAACACCAGATGGAATATTTCTTCCTTTTACGCCCCGGTTGATCTTTTCTTTCGCTGTTAAATACACCGTAATTGTATCTCCGGCATAAACAGGCTTGAAGAAAGAACAGTTTTCCAGTCCGTAATTCGCAATAACCGGCCCTTTTTTCCCGGAAACAAACAATCCTGCTGCCGCAGAAAGAATAAAATATCCGTGAGCAACCGTTTTATCGAAAATAGTTCCCGTTAAACTTGTAGCATCGGTGTGCGCATAAAAATGATCCCATGAAACATTGGAGAAATTTACGATATCCGCATCCGTTACGGTTCTTCCTGCGGTTTCTAAAGAATCTCCAACTTCAACTTCTTCAAAATATTTCCGGAAAGGATGTTTGTCTGAATATTTTTTCTCAGCACCTTGCTGATAAATTTTCGTAATTGCCGTTAAAATATCCGGAGAACCCTGAATTGCCGTTTTCTGAAGGAAAAAATGAAGACCGTTCAGTCCGCCCATTTCCTCACCGCCTCCTGCTCTTCCCGGGCCGCCATGCATTAAAGTCGGAAGCGGCGAACCGTGACCTGTACTTTCTTTCGCACTGTCTCTGTTCAACACAAAAATTCTTCCGTGCTGAGATGCCATTTTCCATGAGGTTTCTGCAACGAAGTTATTATCATAAGAAACGATGGAACCAACCAGACTTCCTTTTCCTCTTTTTGCCAACGCCGCAGCTTCTTCGGCATCTTTATAAGGCATTAACGTAGAAACAGGACCAAAAGCTTCGACATCGTGAGAAATATTTTTCTCGAACGGTTTATCATTTAAAAACAGTTTCGGGCTCATGAAGGCTCCGTTTTCGTAATCGGCATCTACCAATTCATGTTTTCCGTCATAAATAAGCTCGGTTTCTGCTTTCAGCAAATTGATTTTTCTAACGACTTCATCATACTGCTGCTTTCCTACCAAAGATCCCATTCTTGTTTCTCTGCTTAACGGATTCCCGATTTTTGTCTGGTCTAAAGCTTTAGATAAAGCATGCTGAACATCGCCTATCAAATTCTCAGGCACAACAATTCTTCGGATCGCCGTACATTTTTGCCCGGCTTTAGTGGTCATTTCATTACGAACTTCTTTGATGAACAGATCAAATTCCGGAGTTCCCGGTTTTGCATCCAAACCAAGGATTGAACAGTTCAGAGAATCTGCTTCCATATTGAAACGGACCGCATTTCCTGCAACCGAAGGTAACGATTTTAATTTTCTTCCTGTATTGGCAGAACCTGTGAACAACACAGAATCTCCATCCTGAACATAATCCAGAATATTCCCAGGCTCACCGCAAACTAATTGTACGGCTCCTTCCGGAAGCAATCCGCTTTCGATCATATCGTGGAAAACGGCATTCGTTAAATATGAACCATAAGGTGAAGGTTTTACAATAGACGGAACACCTGCCAATAACGAGGTAGATAGTTTTTCCAACATTCCCCAAACCGGGAAGTTATAGGCATTGATCTGAATAGAAACGCCTTCGCTTGGTGTTAAAATATGAGTTCCCAAAAAAGTTCCATTGGCAGAAATCTTCTGAGTTTCCCCATCTACCCAAAACGGTGTGTTCGGAAGCATTCTTTTTGCCAAACCTGAGTAGGTAAAGAAAGTACCGAACCCTCCTTCAATATCTACCCACGAATCTACATGAGTTGCTCCTGTTTTATAAGATAAATCGTAATATTTTTTCTTTCTTTCTAAAAGGTAAAGCGCTACTTTTTTCAGCATTTCTCCACGGTCATAAAATGTCATGGACGAGAGGTTTTTGTAGCCGACTGTTCTTCCATAGTCCAGAGCCTGTTCAAAATTCAATCCTTCCGTATCAGAAACAGCAACCTGTTCTCCTGTCACAGCATTGTACAAAGGAATCCCGTTTCCGGTTCCTTCGACCCATTCGCCGTGAATATAGTTTTTTAATTTTTCCATAAAATTTAATTTAACAATGTAATAATATAACAGTTTACCAATTAATTGTTACATTTCTTACACTGGTATATTGTTATATTATTTAATATCATCCCAAATGCTGTAATCAACAACTTTCGTAGGAATCTGCTGAACGTATTCTGTAAATGGTTCGCAAGGTAAAATAGCATCTTTTCCTTCTCTCGCCAATTCCTGATATAGTTTTGTCCCTTCTGTTTTCCATTTAATCATTTCATCGGAAACATCACGGATAATTTTTGCTGGGCTTCCAACGATCAGTTTTCTTGGTTCACATGTAAAATTGGCAGGTACAAAAGCCAAAGCGCCAATAATACATTCGTCACCAATAACAGCTTTATCCATCACGACAGCATTCATTCCGACTAAGCAGTTTTTTCCGATATGCCCGGAATGAATAATAGCGCCGTGACCGATATGTGCAGATTCTTCCAAAATGGTTTCAATCCCGGGAAAAACGTGAAGCGTACAGTTTTCCTGAACATTAGCGCCGTCTTTGACGATAATTTTACCCCAGTCCCCACGGATCACCGCGTTGGGACCGACATAAACTTCTTCGCCGATTTCCACATTGCCGATAATTACCGCCTGGGGATGAACGTAAGCGGAAGGTTTAATGATTGGTTTGATTCCGTGGTATGAGTAGATATTCATAAATTTTTTGTTAAAAATTTAGTTTAACAATGTATCAATCTAACAGTTTACCAATAGATAATTCGACAAGTTACTATACTTCATTACAATGGAATTGATACATTGATACATTTCTATATTGTTACATTATTGAAAAAGTTATACTTTTTCAATCACCATCGCATACCCTTGTCCGACACCGATACAAAGAGTACACAAGGCATATTTTTTATTTTGTTTTTGCAATTCCATTGCGGCAGAACCAACAATTCTTGCTCCCGAAACACCAAGTGGATGACCAATAGCAATCGCTCCTCCGTTTGGATTCACTCTTGAATCATCATCCTTTAATCCCAATGTTCTGGTTACTGCCAAAGCCTGCGCTGCGAATGCTTCATTTAGTTCGATAATATCCATATCGTCTAACGATAGACTGACTCTTTTTAATACTTTCTGAGTAGCTTCTACAGGACCGATTCCCATGATTCTTGGTTCCACACCAGCAACGGCTGAACCTAAAATTTTTGCAATAGGATGAAGTCCGTATTTTTGTACTGCTTCTTCACTGGCTAAGATCAATGCTGCTGCACCGTCATTCATGCCGGAAGCATTTCCAGCCGTTACCGTTCCTTCTTTTCTGAAAGCAGGACGAAGCTTCCCTAAACCTTCCATTGAAGAAGCCGGCTTAATGAATTCGTCTTTATCAAAGATCTTCGGTTCGCCTTTTTTCTGAGGAATTTCAACTTTTACGATTTCTTCTGCCAGTCTTCCGTTTTGCTGAGCTTTGGTTGCTTTTTGCTGTGACCAAAGGGCAAATTTATCCTGATCTTCACGGCTGATGCTATGAATATCCGCTAAATTTTCTGCGGTTTCGCCCATTCCGTCTACTCCGTACATTTCTTTCATTTTCGGGTTGATGAATCTCCATCCGAAAGTGGTATCAAACATCTGGCTGTCTCTTCCGAAAGCTGTGCTGGGTTTTGACATTACGTAAGGCGAACGTGTCATATGCTCCACTCCACCGGCAATATAAATTTCACCTTCTCCAGCTGCAATAGAACGAAATGCATTGGCCACCGCAGACATTCCCGAAGCACATAATCTGTTTACGGTTTCCCCGCCGATTTTATACGGAAGCCCCGCCAATAAAAGTCCCATTCTGGCTACATTTCTGTTGTCTTCACCTGCCTGATTGGCACATCCGAAAATAACATCTTCAATTTCTTCAACCGGAACTTCAGGATTTCTTGCTATAATTTCTTTAATAACAATGGCAGCCAAATCATCGGCTCTAACTTCTGAAAGACCACCGCTTAATTTTGAAATGGGTGTTCTGATGTAATCTATGATGTATACGTTGTTCATAATGTTTTTAATATAACAATCTAGTAGTGTAACAGTGTAACAATTATTGATATATTGATAAACTGGTACATTGCTAGATTAATTTTTTAAACTTGTACTTAATATTTTATATATAATTTTCCCAATCTCGGCAACCTGAAGTTCTAACTTTTCATTAAAAGGATAAGTTTTTGAATGCTTACAGAGATAGAGCCAATATTTTGTTTCTTCTAATTCTTTTGCTGCGATTTTTATTTTATTGATAAAATCACTCTTGCTATGTGGGTTTTGTGCTTCAAATGAGTTGGCTCCTATGCTTGTCCCAGAGCGTAACAATTGTTTAGCAATAACAAATTTTCTTTTTTCATCTAACAGTTCACAAAATTCAATAATATCTAAAGAAAATTGAACTGTTTTCTCAATTAATGGATTATTCTCGAAATTTATCATTTGTGTTCATTGAATTTTATTTCATCATTGTTAAATTGTTATACTGATAAATTGTTACATTGAGTTACAGCTCCGTTACTTTCTTTCCAATTTTATATACTGTTCCGACAAATTTTGCAATCAATTCTTTATTTTGATTTGTAATTTTTATATCGTAAACAGCAGTTTTTCTGGTGTCATTTACCAAAATGCTTTCTGCTCTGAAAACATCGCCTTCTTTTCCGGCCTTGGTAAAATTGATGATACAGTTCAGGGCTACGGCAGCATCTCCGGAGTTGTTGGATGAAAACGCCAGTGCCGAATCTGCAAAAGCAAACGTAACACCCCCGTGAACGGTTTTTAGCCCGTTAATCATTTCTTTTTTAATGGGCATTTCTATTAAACAATAATTTTCTTTAACATCAATCAGTTTGATATTCATCCATTGGGAAAAAAAATCCTGATCGAACATATATTCTGCAACCTGTCTCGGATTCATCTTTAATTTGTACTTGTTATTTCTTCATATAATTCATCAACCAATTTGTCATAAATACTCATAGTTCTACCTAAAATGATCTGTTCATAAGTAAGACTTTCCGATTTTGATGGATTTTCTGTTTGAAAAGGCTCATTTAAATCAATTCCAAATTCATTGGATAACCTTTTAATTATTTCACGATATTTTTCATTGAATTTCCCCAATGATTCAAGTTTTTCCTGATAATCATTTATCGAAGAAAGCTCTTGAACAATATATTGTTTTTCAATGCTCAATCTTGTTTCCAATTCGGCTCTGAATGCATTTATATCCATTAAACATTTATTTTATCAAATCTTTTGGATTAGTCTTTTAAAAAAAATTATCAGTTTATCCATAAAGAAATTACTTATGAACATTGCTAAAAAATAAATGATTACGAATCCCCAACTAAACATTTTATCACCGTCAATCGGTTTAAAACGAGTATCAGTTAAGTAAAATATACCTCCTATAAAAATCGTTGAAAAAAATGCAACTATAAAAGATGAGATCAATTTCTTTTTAATCATAATTTATTATTTTGTTACAGCAACAATCTATAAATAAACAGGTTACATTCTACGCAACAATGGACTTTGTCTGTATCTGTCTTCCTGATACTCATCATAAAGATTTTCAAGGATCTCAGTTACCAGATCGTATCCAATTTCTTTTCCCCATTGTAAAAGACCTTTTGGATAATTTACACCTTTCTGCATGGCTAATTCAATATCTTCATCACTGGCAATTCCCAATCTTTTTGCTTCAACAGCTTCATTGATAAGCATGGAAAGAATTCTGTGAAAAATATCATCGTACAATACTTCATCCTTTTGAGGAACAGGATTTTGTGCACCTTCAGAATAATCATAGAACCCTTTTCCTGTTTTTCTGCCGTGAAGTTTGGCTTCAGACATTCTTTGCTGAAGGAGAGACGGTTTGTATTTCGGATCGTAAAAATATTCGTTGTACACGGTTTTGGTTACGGAGAAATTGACGTCAACACCAATAAGGTCCATTAATTCAAAAGGTCCCATTCTGAAATTTCCTAATGTTTTCATGGCTTCATCTACCTGTTCTACCGTTGCGATGTTCTCTTCCACAATTCTTAATGCTTCTCCATAATAAGGACGGGCAATTCTGTTTACGATAAATCCTGGAATATCTTTAGCAATAACCGGTGTCTTTCCCCAATCTTTCATAAGATTATAGATTTTTCCCGCTAAAGATTTTTCTGTTAATAAAGATGGGATGACCTCAACCAAAGGCATCAACGGAGCCGGGTTGAAGAAATGAATCCCAATGAAACGCTCCGGTTTCTGTAATTCCGCACCGAGAGAGGTGATGGAAATGGATGAAGTATTAGAACCAATAACACAGCTTTCTGAAACGTGTTTCTCCAATTCTGTGAAAACTTTGGTTTTGATTTCTTTGTTTTCGATGATAGCTTCAATGATTAATTCGCAATCTTTGAAGTCTTTCAGTTCAGTAGCGATGGAAATATTGTTTAAAATTTCAGTCATTTTCTCTGCTGAAATTTTTTCTTTGTCGACCAGTTTAGTCAATGTTTTTTCCAAACCTACGGTTGCCGTTTCTACTTGTTTTGCATTCGCGTCATAAATCCAGACTTTGCATCCGTTCGTTGCGGCTACTTGTGCAATGCCGATTCCCATTGTTCCGGCACCGATAATTCCTACATTTTTCATGTTTTTAATGTAACAATTTAACAATGTAGCAGTTTAGCAATGTAAAAAATTTTGGTCATTGTTACATTGCTAGATTACTACATTGTTATATTAATTCTTATTTTCCTTTATAATCAGGTTTTCTTTTTTGTAAAAAGGCACTTACTCCCTCCACGAAATCTTCTGTACCTGCTGCTTCCTGCTGTAGATCTGCTTCCAGTTCCAGCTGTTCTTTCAGTGTATTGTTGTAAGAATTGGCGAAAGCTTTTTTGGTAAGTTTAATGGCTGCCGTCGGCATATTTGCCATTTTTTCAAGAATTTCCATGGATCTTGATAGAAATTCTTCTTCATTAAAAACTTCAGCCACCAATCCGTATGATTTTGCTTCTTCAGCCGATAATTTTTTTCCTGTAAATGCTAAATAATTTGCAAGCTGTCTACCCATTAATTTTGGTAAGAAATAAGTTCCTCCCGTATCCGGTATAAGACCGATATTAGAAAATGCCTGTGCAAAGTACGATTTATCAACCGCTAAAACGAAATCAGAAATTAACGCCAACATTGCTCCTGCTCCTACTGCGGGACCATTAACCAAAGCCACTACAGGCTTTCTGCAGCGCGTAATTTCCATAACCAGAGGATTGTAGTAATCTTCCACAATTTTTCTGATAATATCATTATCATGATGCTCATTTCCCTGAACAAAAGCATCATCCAAATTCTGACCGGAACAAAAAGCTCTTCCTCTTCCTGAAATAGCGACACATCGTACCTGAGGATCTTCACTACATTCTTTTACAAAATCTTTCAGATCTGATAATGATGGCTTTGTAAGCGCATTCATGGTGTCAGGTTGATTCAGGTAAGCAATTTTAAGCTTTCCTTCGAAGTGGCTCTCAATATCGAGTTGTGTGTACATAGTATTAATTTTTTAATTTGAAAATTATATAATTTGAAGATATTTTTAAGCAATTTCTATTAATTAACTCATTCTCAAATTTACACATTTTCAAATTGATTAATGGCATTTAAAATAATCAAAAGGCTCTAAACAGTCTAAGCATTGATAAGAAGCCTTACACAAAGTAGACCCAAATCTGCTGATCTGTTTTGAGTTCATAGAACCGCAGCGAGGGCATTTTTTTGGTTTTCCGATATGGTGTTCGTCGGCTCCTTTTTCGGGAGGCGTGATTCCATAAACGCGAAGTTTTTCTCTCGCTTCATCAGTAAGCCAGTCCGTTGTCCAAATCGGAAACATTTTGGTCACTACTTTTGCCTCCCATCCGTTTTGTTTCATGATCTCGATGATATCTTCCTCAATGGTAAACATAGCGGGACAGGCTGAATAAGTAGGCGTAATCGTTACTTCACAAGAATTTTCGCCGGTAACTTTTGCTTCTCTTACAATGCCCAATTCCACGATATTGATTACCGGAATTTCCGGATCAGGAACGAGTTCTAATATTTCTAAAAGATTTTTCATAATTAATTTGAAAATTTGAAAATTTGGGTAATTTGAAAATTTATGGCACTCCTCAATTTTCAAATTAGCACATTTTCAAATTAACTCATTGATTTTTTTACCAAGTACAACCAGGATACGCTCTCTGCATATATTGTAATTCACAAAGAATATATCCAAAATATTCCGTGTGATAACCTGTTCTTGATTTTGGCTGCATAAAAGGATTTGTTGGATATTCCAACCCGAAATCTGCAAAATCTTTCTGGGTGATCGCTAAAAATTCTTCGTAAAGAACATCTGTATTTGGAGCAATATTTAGAGCTACCAAATCATCTTCACCTTCTGTTTTTGCAAATAAACCTTTTGTATACTCCCAGATATTCTCAACGGCTTTTACCAGCCGGGTTCTACTTTCTTCAGTTCCCTGAGCGAAAATCTTCATCCAGGAAGCGGCGTGTGTATAGTGATATCTTACTTCTTTCAAAGACTTCTGGGCAATAGCAGAAAGTTCTTCATTTGCAGAATTTGACAATGCTTCGTACATTAATTTCTGATAGACTGCAAAAACGTATACTTTTAAAATCGTCTGTGCATAATCTTCGTTGGGAAGCTCTGTCCAATGGGCATTTACGTATTCATGTTCGTATCTTAAAAAGGCAAGATCATCTTCACTTTTTCCGTTGTCTATAACTCTTGAAGCGTATACGTAAAAGTTGTTGGCCTGTCCAAGTTCATCTAATGCGATATTAGTTAATGCGATATCTTCCTCCAGATAAGGACCTTCTCCACACCATTCGGACAAACGTTGTCCCATGATGAAGCTGTCGTCTGCCAGTTTTAATAAATAATTGTATAATGGGTTCATTATTTTTTAATTTGAAAATTTGAGAATTAGTTATTTGAAAATTGGGTGAATTGTCTTAATTGAAAGTTTGAAAATAATTAACGTGATTAAGGTCATTCCCAAATTTTCAAATTAGCACATTTTCAAATTATTAATCTACATATTTTTTACATCATTCGGAATTTCGTAGAAAGTCGGGTGACGGTACAACTTGTCATCAGCCGGATCGAAGAACGCTTCTTTGTCCACCCCTTCCGAAGTCACAATATATTTACTCGGAACCACCCAAACCGAAGTCCCCTCTTTTCTTCTTGTATAAACGTCTCTTGCATTCTGCAAAGCCATTTCTGCTGTTGGTGCCTGTACCACTCCAACGTGTTTGTGAGATAATCCCGGTTTAGTCTGAATAAACACTTCCCACATATCTAAATTTGCCATAATTAATTTGAAAATTTGAAAATTGGTTAATTTGAAAATTGATTGATCAGTTTAATTGAAAATTTGAGAATAATTAACTTGGTTAAGGTCATTTCCAAATTTTCAAATTAGCACATTTTCAAATTATATTACTTCTTTTTGTTGTTTTTCTGCGAAAGCCGCTGCAGCTTCTTTTACCCAAGAATTCTCTCTTTGAGCTTTTCTTTTGGTTTCGATACGCTTCTTGTTGCAAGGACCATTTCCTTTTAGAATTTCCATGAATTCATCCCAAGGAAGTTCCCCGAAATCATAGTGCTGTCTTTCTTCATTCCATTTTAAATCTTTATCCGGAATGGTTAATCCTAAAAACTCTGCCTGAGCAACAGTAACATCAACAAATCTCTGACGAAGGCTGTCGTTACTTTCTCTTTTCACCCTGTAATTCATAGAAATTTTAGAGTTTGGCGAACTGTCATCGTTCGGTCCGAACATCATCAAAGCCGGCCACCAGAAACGGTTTAACGAAGCCTGAGCCATTTCTTTCTGCTGTTTTGTACCGCGGCAAAGCGCCATCAAAATTTCATAACCCTGTCTTTGGTGGAAAGATTCTTCCTTACAGATTTTCACCATCGCTCTTGAGTAGGGACCGTAAGAATTTCCCATCAGCATTACCTGATTCATAATTGCCGCTCCGTCTACCAGCCAGCCGATGGCGCCGATATCTGCCCAGCTTAACGTCGGATAATTGAAGATGCTGGAATATTTTGCTTTTCCTGAAAGCATATCATCATAAGTGGCGTCTCTGTCGGCTCTCACCGTTCCGTCACCTAAAGTTTCGGTTGCAGAATAAAGGTATAAACCATGACCTGCCTCATCCTGAACTTTCGCCAAAAGCGCCATTTTTCTTCTCAACGAAGGCGCTCTGGAAATCCAGTTGGCTTCAGGTAACATTCCTACAATTTCGGAATGGGCGTGCTGGGAGATCTGACGAACCAATAATTTCCTGTAATCGTCAGGCATTACATCTTTTGGTTCTACTTTATTTTCGTCGTGTACGTATTGTACAAATTTTTCTAAATCCATAATTAAAATTTTTCAAATTTTAAAATGTAACAATGTATCAATTTAACAGTCTAGCAATAATTGTTACATTGGTAAACTTTTACATTGTTATATTAATCACACGTCATAATTAAGCATCACCACATTCGTTGTAGGATGACACTGGCAGGTAAGAACGTAACCTCTGGCTACTTCTTCTTCGGTAAGCGCGTAGTTTTTCTCCATGAAAACTTCACCTTCTAAAACTTCGGCTTTACACGTACAGCACACTCCTCCTTTACACGCAAAAGGCACAGGAAGATTGTCTTTCAATGCTTTATCTAAGATACTTTCTTTTTTAGAATTCAGGTGGAACGAATATTCATCATCATCAATGATTACCGTTACCATACTTTCGATATTGGCAATCGCTTTGAATTCATCGCTCATCTCCTCCGTGTTTTCTTCATCCGGAGCGGTGAAATATTCAAATAAAACCTGAATGGCCGGTACTTTTTTATCTTTCTTTAAATAATCGGCAACACTCTTAATCATCTCTGAAGGGCCACAGATAAAATATGTAGATTCTTTCACATCAATTTGAGGATGCCTTTCAAAAAGCTGCTCCAGTTTATCCGGACAGATTCTTCCTTCAAACAATTGATCTTCATGCTTTTCACGGCTAACCAAATAGATAACTTTCAGTCTTCCGTTGAAGTGCTCAACCAATTTATCGATCTCAGCCTTTTTCATTACATGATTCATGCTTCTGTTGCTGTAGAACAGATAAGCGTTTGAATTCGGTTCCTGGTAAAGACTTTCTTTGATATTGGACAATACCGGGGAAATTCCGCTTCCTGCAGCAAGGCCGATATACGTTTTAACGTTGGTTGGATGATAAGATGTGTTGAAACCGCCCATTGGAGGCATCACTTCCAGCATTTCATCCATGTGAAGATGCTCGTTGAAGTATCCGGAAACCTTTCCGCCTTCCAATAATTTTACCAGTACTTCCAGCGTGTTACTTTTCTCGCTTGGTGCGTTACAGATAGAATAAGACCGTCTCTCTTCATTTCCGTTGATCATCATTCTGAAATTAAGATACTGCCCCTGCTTGAACCTGAATTTATCCTTCAGTTCCTCAGGAATTTCAACGGCTACATTTACTGCATCGTTGGTATCTTTCTGAACCTTAACTGTTTTTAGTTTATAAAATGAATTCATTTATTTTTTAAGTATTCTGTTAATTTTTCCGCCTTCGCATTTCGGAAGACTGTCCTGAGCATGAATTTTTACTTTCGTGGTGATTCCTACCCGCTTTTTAATTTCGTTTTCTATATTTTTTCCGAAATTTCCGACAAAAATAGCATAATCGTCGGTATTTAAACTTAAATTTTGTGCCTTTACCAATTCATCATCTACTTCCACATCAATATCCAGTGCCACACACATTTGTTCTTTTTCAACCGGTGTTAAATAATAATTCGGAACAACCCCTTTTATATGAGAAAACGCTTCCTCAATCTGGCTTGGATAAACATTTACTCCCCTTACGATCAGCATATCATCTGATCTTCCAAGAATTGGTTTCATCTTTACCATGGTTCTTTTACCATTTTCATCATAGTAAAGACTGGTAATATCATTTGTCCAGTAACGTAACAGTGGCATTGCTTTTTTCGTTAAAGTCGTGATCACCAAAACGCCTTCTTCTCCAAATGGGACCGGATCTTTCGTAACCGGATCTAAAATTTCAGGATAAAAATGATCTTCCCAAATGTAAGCTCCTCCTTTTTCCTCAAAATCCTCCATAGAAACGCCGGGACCGATAATTTCACTTAAACCATAAATATTGGTCGCGTGAACACCCAGTTTTTCTTCAATATGATGCCTGATCAATTCCGTCCAGGGTTCAGAACCTAAAACGGCATATTTCAAACTTATTTCATCAGCCGTAATTCCGCGGTTTGCCAGTTCATCAGCAATGGTCAAAGCATAAGATGGTGAGCAACAGATTACTTCCGGCTTAAAATCTATAATTAAATCTACCTGCCTCGCTGTCATCCCTCCGGAAATAGGAAGAACGCTCATTCCTAATTTTTCAGCGCCATAATGAAGTCCCAATCCACCAGTAAAAATCCCGTAACCATAGGCATTGTGCAACTGCATTCCGGGTTTTGCCCCTGCCGCATTCAAAGATCTCGCTACGACTTCGCTGAATAAATCAACATCTTCTTTGGTGTATCCAACAACCGTCGGCTTACCTGTTGTTCCGCTTGAACAGTGAATTCTCTGCAGTTCATTTTTAGGAACGGTAAACAATCCGAACGGATAATTGTCTCTCAAATCCTGCTTGTAAGTAATAGGAAGTTTCGTAATATCTTCAATAGACCTGATATCTTGTGGAACTATTCCTTCTTCATTAAACCTTCTTCTATAAAACTCCGACTTCTCTCCAAGATAGCCTACCAATTTAGCCAACCGCTCAGACTGAAGCTGTCTCAACTGGTTGAGCTTTAAATATTCAACTGAAAAATCCATATAACTAACTAACACTTGTTAGGTGTAAATGTAAAAAGATTTTTTGTTTCTGCCAAATATTTATTCTTTCATCATATCACTAATTAAAATAATACAACATTTCATAAAATAATTGGTTTAAATACGCTATAAATATGACTTCTTTTTAATATACTTTTTATAACATCCGTGCTAAATTGATGTATCTTTGTACGTCCGATTAAAGCTGTATAATATATTATTTAAAGTAAAAACAATACTGGAAAGAGGCTGTCTTGAATTTTACTTGTTAACAGCTGATAAATAATAAGATGAGTAATATTTTTTATTACTGTTTTTCATTACTTTTATGTTAAATTAATTGATTATAAAAAAATTTTAATGAGAAGATTAGTTTGGGGATTATTGCTTCTGGCTTCATGGCAATTTTCTGCTCAGGAGTTGTATATGCCAAGAAATATAAAGAAAGCATACGCCAATGGTACGCGCGATTTATCCGGAGCACCTGGAAAAAATTACTGGCAAAACAAAGGGGTTTATAATGTAGAAGTAAAAGTGGATGCTAATTCGAAAATTGTTTCCGGAAAAGAAACGATTCTTTACAGCAACAACAGCCCGGACAACCTTACGGAACTTGCTATCCGGTTCGTAAATAATTTACATAAACCGCAGGCTCCAAGATCGGGTATGGTTTCCAAAGATTTTTTAACCTCGGGACTGCATATTAAATCATTTATTGTAAATGGCGAAAAATATGCTGTTAACAGTGAAAATTGGGGAACCGTTGAAAAGATAAAATTGAATTCCGCTTTAAAATCTAAGTCCAAAGCTGAAATAAAGATTGAATGGGAATACCCGCTATCTGTAGAGAGCGGAAGAGAAGGTCAGATTGATCCTGAAACTTTTTATGTTGCCTATTCTTTCCCGAGAATATCTGTGTATGATGATTATAACGGATGGGATATGCTCCCACATTCCGACAGGCAGGAATTCTATAATGATTTTAACGATTACAGCTTTGCTATTAGCGCTCCAAAAAATTATGTAGTCTGGGCCACAGGAGATTTTCTTAATCCCGAAGCCGTTCTTCAGTCTGAGTATTTAAAAAGATACAAAACCTCTTTAAAAAGTGACAAGGTGATTCATGTGGCTACTCCACACGAAATGAAATCCGGAAAAGTTACGAGGCAGAATAAATGGAATGTGTGGAAATTTAAAGCCAGCCATATTACAGATTTCTGTTTTGCACTAAGCAGCCACTATGCCTGGGATGCATCAAGCGTTCAGCTGAAAACAAAAAGAGCCAGTGTTCAGGCTGCATACGGACCTGAAGCTAAAGATTTTGAACATTATGTTGAATGGATGCGCTACAACCTGGACTGGTTTTCCAAAAACTGGCCCGGCGTAGAATATCCCTACAATGTTATGACTGCCGTACAAGGATATGCCGATATGGAATACCCGATGATGATCAACGATACCAGCATTCCTGATGATTTCCAGGATGCCAGATTAACGGCCGATCATGAAATTGCGCATACGTATTTTCCCTTCTATATGGGAATCAACGAAACGAGATATGCTTTTATGGATGAAGGCTGGGCAACCACATTGGAATATCTGATCGGAATCGATGAAAATGGTGAGGCTAAAGCCAAAGAATTTTATAAAAATTTCAGAGTGAAACGATGGATCAATGATCCTTCCGCAGAACAAGATCAACCTATTATTACCATGAGCACACAGGTAAGCGGTGCAGGATATGGAAACAATTCGTATGTAAAAGCTTCATTATCTTATCTTGCCTTAAAGGATTATCTTGGAGATGACCTTTTTAAAAAAGCATTGCATCACTACATGAATAACTGGAATGGCAAACATCCTATTCCATGGGATTATTTCTATTCCATGAACGCGGGTTCCGGAAAAAACCTCAACTGGTTTTTCAACAACTGGTTCTACACCAATAATTATATTGATCTTAAAGTAGCCGGAGCCAGCCAGATGAATGATCTTTTAACGGTAAACATAGATAATGTAGGCGGTTTTGTTATTCCTTTTTCAGCAGAAATCACCTATGAAGACGGAACAGCGGAAAAGCTTCATTTCTCGCCTTCCGTCTGGGAAAAAGACCAAAGACAGACCATGCTGACCATTCCAATTACCAAAAAGGTACAATCGATAAATCTCAATGGCGGAATTTTCATGGATTATACGCCAGATGACAATAAGAAAACTTTATAAAAAGCTATAGAACAAGTCCGGCTGTTTCATTCTGAAACAGCCGGACTTTCGTATTTATGAAAAGGTATTACGCAATTAATACAGTCTTAATCCTGACCTTGCTCCTGATGAAGCTACCACAGACTGCATTCTTGTTTTCTGTCCTGATGAGAACATAAACATGGCAGCATCATCCACATAGTCCATATAATTCATGAACATTACAGATCTTTGTACACCTCCGCAGGTATTATATAACGGATAGCTTGGCTTTCCATAGTTTGGACCCGTTTGGGTAGGAGTATCCGTAACAAGATCATTTCCGCAGTTAGCATCTCCCCAGATATGTCTGAGATTTAAATAATGTCCTACCTCATGCGTAGCGGTTCTTCCTTGGTTAAATGGCGCTGAAGCCCCTGTTTTCCCGAAATAAGAAGCAGCGATTACCACTCCGTCATTCCACAGCCCTGAAGATTCCGGAAATGTAGCATATCCAAGGATCTGTCCCATATTTCCTACAACCCAGATATTAAGATAATTGGCAGGACTTGTAGCATCAATTCCGCCGCTTGAAGATCTTTTCATGGCGTCATTTGTGCTCCAGCTCGTTTTGGTAGTAGATTTTCTCACGGTATTTGCCAGCCTGAATCTTACTTTAACATCTCCGGCTTTTACCCCCTGAAAAGCAGTCGGGATTTTAGA
Source organism: Chryseobacterium sp. MHB01 (assembly GCF_034651565.1). NCBI lineage: Bacteria > Pseudomonadati > Bacteroidota > Flavobacteriia > Flavobacteriales > Weeksellaceae > Chryseobacterium > Chryseobacterium sp. MHB01. The sequence continues at coordinate 37,277 of NZ_JAYEDA010000007.1, forward strand.
GACATCCGTGTTTGTCCCTCCGTAATCTGCATTCAGAACAGCAATCTGCTCTGCAATACGGGCAGCGGAAATATTTTCTGCTGAGGTTCTGTATAAGACATTTACCACCACAGGAATTTCAACTGTTCCATCGGAAAGTACTTTCCCCAATTTAAGATCATTGGTAAATTTTTCTGTATTGGCTTCAAGCTCAGAATATTTTTGTCTGAGTTCAGCACTGCTCTGAAGGGCAGTTTTCCTGATGTCTTCAGACGGACATCCTCTTTTAAAGGCAGATCCACCTAAATTTTCTGTGTTGTTTGAGGACTCTTCAGTCTGGTTGTTAATGTTGTCACTGTTACACGACAGGAAGCTCAGCATAAGAACTCCGAATAGTAGTTTTTTCATATAAATATATTTTGTTCAGAAAATGAAATTAAAAAATTCAGAATTATTACACAAGTATTTCACCAATATGTTACTTAATTTTATTATTCAATCAATAACATTTTTAATATTACTATGAGAAAACATTAATTCATACAATAATTTATTGCATAAATATCACATTAATCAAAATTTTAATATATCCTAATTTTAGCCTGCGAATCCATTTTTAATAGCAAATACAGCCAGCCCTACCCGGGTTTTGAGATCAAGTTTATCACAAAGCTGATCCCTGTAGCTTTCAACCGTTCGTGGGCTGCAGCACATCTTATCGGCAATTTCTTTATAGCTAAGTTCAGTAACTGTGTATTTAAGAAACTCTTTTTCGCGTTCGGAAATTTTAATGCTGTTTGCCGACTCGTCGTTATTCATATTGGAGAAAATAATTTTTGAAGCCCAGTCGGGGTAGAAGAACCCGTCTGTGCTCAATCTCACGAGTGCATTTTCAAGCTCTTTCGGATGTGTATTTTTCAGCAAGTAGCCCTTTGCCCCGTTTTTTATCATTTTAATGACGCTTTTGTCGTCACCCTGCATGCTCAGCGCCATTACCTTAACACCCGGATGATTTTCCCTAAGCCATAATACAGTTTCAAATCCGTCCATGATCGGCATGCTGATATCCAACAAAATAATATCCGGAATTCTGCTGTTGTTTTCAAATTTCTGAATAAGATCTTTACCATTCTCTGCCACATAAACCACTTCAAATTCAGCAAAATTATCGATGATTCCTTCTAATGCTTTTGCGATAAGTATGTGATCATCAACGATCACTATTGTCTTTTTCATGACTGTTTCTTTAAAATAATATTGAGTGTGGTCCCAAAATTTTCGCGGCTTTCGAGGCAGAAATCAGCTCCAATAATTTCGGCTCTGTTCTTCATATTGGTGAGACCGATGCCGTTTGATTTGATTTTTGACTGGTCGAAACCCATGCCATCGTCCTGAATATTCAGTTCCCAAAGTGCTTCTTCAGAAGTGTTCAGGGTAATCCGTATATTTTTGCAATTTGAATGTTTTATACTGTTCTGAATAAATTCCTGAGTAATTCTCAGCAGCACATTCTTATGAGCAAACCCTAAATCAAGCTGTCTGAAATTGCATTTGAATGACACTTTGCATTTTTTAAAAGCATTGGTATTGTCTACTTCTTCCTGTATTAAAGTTACAATTTCCTTTTGATTGATTTTATCATCAGTGAGTGTTTTTGAAAGGCTTCTGAGATCCTGCAAAGACTGGTTGATAATCTGCGAAACCTGATCAATTCTTTCACTGACTTCAGGAACTTTATTTTCATACAGAAGCTGCTGGGTGTAAAGACTTACGAGGGTAAGTTTCTGCCCGATATTATCATGCAGTTCACGGCCGATCTGCTGCATGGTGGCCTGTTGTATCTCGAGTTGTGTAGCCAGAAGTTCACGCTTGTGAATCTCATTTTTCACTTCAATTTCATGCAGGTATTCTTTTTTACGCTGCCTGTATTTGCGGATGTACATCATCACCGCTGCAACAAACAACACAAAAAACATGTTGAATAAGATAATTGTTATCAGGAGCTCTGTTTTCCCCATATGAATGAAATTGAAAATAACATGTACATAATAATTCCTGAAATAAGAAAATACGCAAAATAAATGTTGAATATTTCACGATACTGCTTAATAAGTTCCAGGAAAGTCCAGAACGGCAACGTTCCAATATAAAACAAGGTTACCCCGAGATTGATATAAAACATTCTGTTTTTATCAAAATTCAAAATATCAGAATCGTTAATCTGTTTATAATATTCCATGACTACAAGAATCATTAAAATCAGGCATCCAAGTGTATAGTTAAGAGAAAACATTACTTTATTTTCGGAATACAAAAATTCACTTGGGATAAATGAAAGGAGGTAAACGGAAGAGAGAATAAGAAAAAGATTCATTTTCCCGAAAGACCTTGCAGCATACAGCCAATAGAAAAAAATGAACTGAACAGGAATTACAAAATAATTATAAAAAGCCTGTTTATTATACTCAAAAAAAAGTCCGCCCCATCTTCCGATGCTTTCACTTAAGAAAATAAAAATGAGATAAAACACAAAGTATTTCCAGTATTTATCTTTTATTCTGCTATAAAATATAAGAGAGACAGCAGCTGAAATCCCTTCTGCCCAATACATAAATTCGAATGCTATTCTTTGGAAATCACTCATCGTGCTTACTGTTAAAATTTCTTTTTTGATAAGAATATTAAAATAATTCAGTTTTTGTACTGTCTGGTGGTATTAAAGCTCCATGATTCTGGCAAATTACTTCACAATCGGAATTTGCATTTTTTGCGGAAGCCATTGCAAGCACTTTTCCGTCCCCGCTCAATGCCAGCGGATTGAAATCGTAACTCAGCATTTCTCCATTTTCATCCTGTCTTTTTATGGTAGGAATCATTACCAGTGTATGTTTTTCCGCATATTCTCTTCCTATTGGAGTATTGTTCATAACATCCCAGTTTTCAAGGTTCGGATATGCAGCATAATAAAAACGGATTCCTAAATCTTCAGGATTGGTTTCCGGATTATTTGCGGAGGCTAATGTTTCAATATCAGCAATAAATTTTTTCAGCGTGTTAAGGTCAAAATGAATGGAATGTGCATCATCAATGCCCATTTTATCCTTTACAGATTTCAGTTGATTATTTCTGTAATTATTCACCAGGATCTGGATAAAATTCTGAGCCATCGTGTTTGGCGGCAGGTTAAGATCCAGTGTTTCAGTTTCGGAGGTAGGTTGTGTTTTCATAAGCTAGTTTTATAATGTTAGTTGATGATGCAAAGTTCGCAAAAAAACACATTGCTGCGACATGGTTTTTTTCCTGTTTATTTTCAGGGATTTTACGGATTGTATATTCAGGGCCAAATCTTATGAAAAGTACTATAATAAAATAAGTGCTGCAGAAAACAATCTACAGCACTTACTTACAAAATAATATATATGAAAAAAAACTACTTATAATTCCGCAGGTCTGAAAACAAGACCCGTTTCCTCGAAATAATCCAGTGTAATCCGGTCTCCGTCATTTACATTTCCGGCGAGAATTTCCCTTGATAATTTGTTAAGCACTTCTTGCTGAATTACTCTTTTTAAAGGTCTTGCTCCAAATGCAGGATCATAGCCTTTGTTCATCAGATAATCTACAGCGTCCTGAGTGGCCGTCATAATGATATTCCGTTTTGAAAGCATATCATTGAAACCTCTCAGCTGATAGGTAACAATTTTTCCAATCTCTTTTTTCCTTAACGGCTGGAATAACACCACCTCATCAATTCTGTTCAGGAATTCCGGACGTAAGGTTTGTTTCAGCAAATCGAAAACCTCATCTTTTGCTTCCTCCAAGGTCTCAGGACTGATGTTGTCATCTTTGTCGCGCTGAGCAGAGTCAAAGCGTTCCTGAATTAAGTGCGAACCTAAATTCGAAGTCATGATGATGATTGAATTTTTAAAATTCACCACCCGTCCTTTGTTATCTGTTAAACGACCATCATCTAAAACCTGTAACAATGTATTGAAAACATCCGGATGCGCTTTTTCAATTTCGTCTAAAAGAACCACAGAATAAGGTCTTCTGCGAACCGCTTCCGTTAATTGTCCGCCTTCATCATATCCTACATATCCCGGAGGCGCACCCACCAATCTCGAAACGGAATGACGCTCCTGATATTCACTCATATCAATTCTCGTCATATTGTTTTCATCATCAAATAAAAATTCCGCCAAAGCTTTTGCCAGCTCGGTTTTCCCGACTCCGGTTGTTCCCAGGAATAAGAATGAACCGATCGGTTTTTTATCATCGCTTAATCCCGCTCTGTTTCTTCTGATGGCGTCCGCAACGGCGGTAATCGCTTCGTCTTGTCCTACAACTCTGTGATGAAGTTCTGTTTCCAGATTCAATAATTTTTCTCTTTCAGACTGAAGAAGCTTGGTTACAGGAATTCCTGTCCATTTGGCGATGACTTCAGAAATGTTTTCAGCAGTCACCTCCTCCTTAATCAATTCATTCTGATGATTTTGCATCTCCAGTTCAAGCTTGGAAAGCTCTTCCTCTTTTTCGCGGAGTTTTCCATATTGGATCTCTGCTACTTTTGCGTAATCTCCGGCTCTAGAAGCTCTTTCGGCTTCCAGTTTCAGAGACTCTATATCTTTTTTAATCTGGGTTAAATCCTCAGATTTTTGTTTTTCTTTCAGCCATTTGGCATTGATTTCATTTCTCTGCTCGGAAATTTTCGATATATCTTCTTTTAAGTGATCGATTTTCGTTTGGTTTCCTTCTCTTGAGATCGCAGCCAATTCAATTTCCAGCTGCATCAGCTTTCTGTCTAAAACATCAAGTTCTTCGGGCTTAGAATTGATCTCCATTCTCAATTTGGCAGAAGCTTCATCAATAAGGTCAATCGCCTTATCCGGTAAAAAACGATCTGAAATATATCGCTGCGACATTTCCACCGCCGCGATAATCGCTTCATCTTTAATTCTTACTTTATGGTGTGCTTCATATTTATCTTTAATTCCCCGAAGAATAGAAATAGCCGATTCCGTATCCGGTTCTTCCACCATTACTTTCTGGAAACGTCTTTCCAACGCCTTATCTTTTTCAAAATATTTCTGATATTCATTGAGGGTTGTTGCGCCGATAGCTCTTAATTCTCCTCTTGCCAGTGCCGGTTTCAGAATATTGGCAGCGTCCATTGCGCCTTCACCACCTCCTGCTCCCACCAAAGTATGGATCTCATCAATAAAAAGAATAATCTGTCCGTCTGATTTAATGACTTCATTTACAACGGATTTTAAACGCTCTTCAAACTCACCTTTATATTTTGCACCGGCAATCAAGGCCCCCATATCCAAAGAATACAAAGTTTTATCCATCAGGTTTTCAGGAACGTCTCCGCTGATAATTCTATGGGCAATTCCTTCAGCGATGGCTGTTTTACCTACACCGGGTTCCCCGATAAGAATTGGGTTGTTTTTTGTCCTTCTTGAAAGAATCTGTAAGACTCTTCTGATCTCTTCATCACGTCCGATTACGGGATCCAGTTTACCTTCTGCCGCTAATTCGTTGAAATTTTTAGCATATTTGTTTAAAGATTGGTAGGTTTCTTCCGAACTTGCAGAAGTTGCCTTGCTTCCTTTTCTTAATTCTTTGATCCCGCCTTCCAGAAGGCTTTTTGTAACGCCCATATCTTTCAGCATTTTTGAAACTTCTGAATTCGTTTCTAACAGCGAAAGCCAAAGATGTTCTATCGTCACATATTCATCACCCATTTTTTTTGCGATGTTGGGTGCATCAAGCAAAACTTTATTCGCCGATTGTGAAAGGTAGATATTTCCACCTTGTACTTTCGGAAGTTTCTCTAAATTTTCACGGTTGCGCTCTCTTACCAAAACAGCATCAGCTTCTGATTTTTTTAATAAGAAAGGCGAAATATTTTCATCCACCTGAAAAATACCTTCAAGAAGATGTTGAGGCTCAATACTCTGGTTGCCGAATTCCATGGCTACCTGTTGAGCAGCCTGGATGGCTTCCTGCGATTTTACAGTATATTGGTTTAAGTTCATATTCTATATATATTTTTAATTTAATTCGGTTTTCATTTGTATGATTTCAGACATCAGATTTCAGACCATAAGAGTGTAATAAATGTTAATTTTTTAAATCTGATTTTCTAATTTCTGATGCCCTCCATCGTATTTAATCATTTAATTCAAGAGCTATATCGCAAAAAGTGTTCAATTATTGATTTTTCAAAAAAAATAGACAAAATTTCCGAAAAATGCATTTTAAACCTGATTATAACAGACAAAAATTCCGGTTAGGCTATTTTAGAGTAAAAAATCATGGAAGAAAAGTCAGATTTGGAAAAATTCAAAAAAAATGAAGTTTAAAATTCCTTTATCAAGTTTAAAACGAACATAATAAAGTTAGGCTAAAGGAAAGTGTAAAATTTTTATATTTTAAATGGGACTAAAGTCCGTTCCTATTGAAGACAAAATCATCCGTTGAAAAACAAAATATTACAATCAAAATAATTACTTTTGCGTTTTACCAGATGGAGCTTAAAGAAAAACAGAAGAAAATATTAGATGTTGCCGTAGAACTTTTCAAAGAAAAAGGGTATATGGGCAGCTCTGTACGGGATTTGGCGACAAAGCTCAATATCAAGGCAGCTTCATTGTATGCCCACATCCGTTCTAAGGAAGAAATTTTAGAATGGATCTGCTTCGGAATTGCCCAGGAATTTTTCGATGAACTTCAGGAAGTAAAAAATACATCTATTCCTCCAAAGGAAAAGCTTAACCTTTTTATTGACAAACATTTATCCGTAGTTCTTAAAAACCGTGATGTTACACATATTTATTCCAATGAATGGAAACACCTGGAAGAACGTCTTCCTGAATTTATTGCGCTTCGGAAAAATTACCAGCAGGAAGTAGAGGAATTGATTTCCGAGATTTACAGGGCAGAAAACTGGGAATTGCGATCATCATCATTTACAACAAGATTTATTCTTCACACTTTAAATAATTCTTATTTCTGGTTTAAAAGAAATACAGAATCTACCTCCGAAATCACTGATGAAATAAGAGATAAGATTCTGTATGGATTATTAGGAAAGGTCTCTTCTAAAAGTTAAATTACATTTTCAGTTGTTATATCAATTAAACTGCAGATCTGCCAATACCGGAAAATGGTCTGACGGATACAGCAGATTTTCCCTCCTGTCATTGATGTGTCTGTGGGACTTAATTTTAAATCCTTTTACAAATATATAATCGATTCTGTCTTTTGGGATTTCATTGACATTAAAAGCTGTAAATGTTCCTTTCGGGCCGTAATGTTTTGTTTCTGAATGATAAAAGCTGTCCTTCATATTTTGTGACATGATTTTTATCGGTTCCGAATCTTCGGTTAAATTAAAATCACCGCTTACGGTTACCGGTAAGTTTTTAGGATTCAGTTCTTTGATCTTTTTTAAAATCAGTTCAGAAGATTTTACCCTGGCCACATTGCCAACATGATCAAAATGGAGATTCAGCGCCATAAATTCTTTTTTCGACTTTTTGTCTCTGAAAAGCGCGTAGGTACAGATTCTATTTAAAGCCGCATCCCAACCTTTTGATGGTTTTTCAGGAGTTTCAGAGAGCCAGAATGTCCCTGATTTTATTACCCGAAGTCTTCCTGTATCGTAGAAAATAGCTGAAAACTCACCTTTTTCTTTTCCGTCATCCCTTCCTACTCCCACATAATCATAATTCTTCAATCCGTTTTTTATGTCTTTCATCTGTTCCGGCAACGCTTCCTGAACCCCGAAATAATCCGGATGATAATAAGAAAGAAGATCTGCAACATCCTGCTTCCTGTTCGTCCATGAATTTTCTTTATCAGAATCTACATTCAGCCGGATATTAAAACTCATTACTTTAAGATCCTGCGAAAAACCTAATGCAAACATCATCATCGTTAAGATTGAAAATCTGAAATTCATAATCATTTATTTTAGTTACAAAACAAAAATAAGGTTTATCCAATAGAAAGCATACTTCGCTGGTATTTTTAATAAATAATTAAAATCATATTATTAAATCTCAATATTTTTATCCTCTTCCACGGAAATGAAATAGGCTTCAAAATCTTTCTGGTAAACCGGCTTTTCACTTTCTAATTTTACTACTCCAATAGATATATAGTGAGCCGCCGGTTTTATATTTTTCTTTTTCAGTTCGTTTTCAAGCTTTTTAATATCAATATTTTTTTTCAGAACTGCGATATAGGTTTTCATAATTATGCCTGTATTAATCCGCTACCGATATCCCTGTATTTCAGGCCTTCGATTGGTTTTGCTTTCGTTTCTGCCAGTTCCCAGATTTCTTTTGCCGATTTTTCAGGAAACTGCTCCATGTACAATGCCATCATTCCGGAAACATGAGGCGTTGCCATACTTGTTCCGCTCATTGCATAATAATTGCTGCTTTTATTTTTGTTATTTTTCGGATATGCGCTGATGATGTCTACTCCCGGAGCACAGATATTGACAGAGCCTCCCGTTGCGGGATTCAAGCCTGCATTAGAGAATCTGGCAATCTTCATTTGTCCGTCTATCGCACCAACTGCCATTATAGATGAAGTATTTGCAGGAGAAGATACCGGCTTTGGGAGTGATGGCCGGCTGCTGTCATTTCCGGCAGCGGCAATAATGATACAGTTATTTTCCAATGCCCTTGCACCTACGGTTTCAAAAAGAGGGGAAGGGAAATCATTTAATTTTACTGCAGAAGCCAATGATAATGATAAAATCCTGAACTGCTTTGTAATAGCCCAGTCTATGGCATCGATTACGCTGCTGGTGGTTCCTTTTCCCGAATCGGAAAGCACTTTGGCAATTTTTAAATTGGCATCTTTGGCAATTCCGTATCGTTTTCCGTTGTCCAGTCTGATGTTTCCTGCTGCTATTCCTGCACAATGTGTTCCGTGGCCATTCGGGTCGCGGTCCCAGCTTTCTCCGCTGATGAACGATTTTCCTTCAATTTCCATTCCTGAAAAATCGGGATGTGACAATTCTATCCCCGTATCCAGAATACAGATATCGACACCCTTGCCGGTGTAGAGGGAATTTTCAATACCAAGCGCTTTTAATCCCCATTCCATTTCCATAAGAGATTTTTGCGGCAAAGGTTTATTTGTAATATATTTTTCCAGCTCTGCTATTTTATCGGTGATTTCGGCGGATTGCTTTTTTAGTTCATGGATGATTGATAACTCGTCGGCAGAGAAGAATTCTCTTTCTTTTTCAAAATAAATGATGGGATTAGAATCATTTTTAACGGCACTTTTCAATTGCCCTTCATCCATATTTTCCACGACCAGAACGCCTAAATTTTTATATAGGACACCGTTATCATTATCAATTACCTCGTAAGAACGGTTTTCCGATGAAAGAAATTCTGACGAAGTAATGGTAACCTCAAGTTCATTTTCTACTTTCTTGAGGGATTTTTTCTGCTGATCTTCGAGCACAACAATATATCTTTCTTTTTCCATGGTAGTGGTTTATATTAATTTTAAAAGAACTTTCTCAATGACCAGGAATATATCTTCCGAAATCATGCTGAGTCTCAGTTTTTTGTTAATTCCTAAAATCTGTGTGTTGTGGTTAACAAGTGAATTCCAGAATATTTCAATTTTGGGGATTGTATTGAGATCTTTTACTTTGTCTTCATCTAAAAATCCGTTCTGGTATAATGAAACAATAAGTCCTGAAAGGATTTCTTCCGCTTCATCCAGTTTTTTTTGTTCCTTATTGTACATTTCTGTCAATAACCCGTGGACACTTTCCATTGCACTGAATGAAAAACCCCACTGAAGCTCACGTTTTGCATTGGTAATTTTTTCCATCTGAACGGGATTGAATCCTCTTTTGACGGTTGAAATCATATTCATAACCTTCAACACGTCAGATTCGCAGGTGGTATTTCCTTTGGTTTTCAAATATTCTAAAAATTCGTGAAGAAAAGCTTCAAATTGTCCGTCAAAATCGAAAGATTTCGACAGATACAACTCCTGAACTTTATTAAATTTCTGAAAGAGTTCCTGAATTTTCTGTATCGTGTGATGAACAAGTTCCTGCATTATTCAAAAATTATCTGTTCGATTTCTTTACCGTCTTTGTCTTTGTAAGACATGATCCTGATACCCTCTTCTTCCATTTCCACATGAAGGTTGATGAATAATTTATCTTTATCTTCGGCAGAATTGGTATTCGGGTCAATATAAATGTTGTTCAATTTTGAATTGATCAAAATATACCTGTTCAAAACTTCGGTATAAATCTGTCTCAATGCCGCAGACTCTTCTTCCGTGGAGGTACCTTCTATAGGTCTCTCAACAGGTTTTTGCGGAACGGCAGCGATAGATTTTGCAGTTTGCATCCTGCTTGCAGGAGTTTTCGTTTCATTCTCAATTTTCGGCAGTTTCAAATATTCCAGACCTCCGCCTCTTACGGAATTCAGTAATGTTTTGAAATCTTCCGTCTGAATGTTTTTCGTGGAAATCGGCTGGATATTCAGCTGTTTTTCTTTGTTGACCGTATAAATTCGTTCGTTGACATCGTGAATTAATTTGAGTTCATTTATCGGAAAATCCCTGTCGGCATCGGCATCAATATCGGTGATTTTAATAGGAATATCCATTTTCACACTGGGAAGCGAATATCTCGGAACTTTAAAATATTTTAAGTACTCGTGCTGAGCATACTCTTTTGCTATGGCAACTGCATTTTCGTCTGCTTTTTTACGAGCCTGAATTATCTCATTATTGAGATAATCCAGGTAATCTGATAATTTAATCATGATCTCGTAAAAGTTTTATTGTGCAAGTAATCCCAGAACTTTTTCCAATCCTGCAGGCATTTCGTCATTGGTAGCTTTCACTTTTACCCCAAGAGAATATTCTTTCTCCACTTTAATTCCCGTGCTGGAAGTTCTCTTGTAAGATACATCGACGTTGAATTTTACCGGACCGAAGCCTCCTGAAGCACCTGCTTTAATTCCGAATTCATCGCTTACGTCTTTGGTGTAGGTAGAATTTAATTTCACATTAAAATCTACATCACAGGTTTCGATTCTGAAGCTCGGCACATTTAGTAAAGCAATGAAAGGAACGGAAATTTCCACATCCTGCTCAATAGTAGCGTCTACATTCGGGGTTTCTTCTTCGTTTTTATATTCAGGATTCGGGACATGTTTTTTGTATTTGAATTCTGCCATACGAAGCTTGTTTTCCTCTCCGTCTTTTTCAAAACCAACCTGCTGAATGAAGTTCACCGTGCTGATAGCTGCGTTGGACTGTGCTTTAACACATGCGTCAAGCGGCCCGCCAATAATTTTTGCAAAATCAATGCTTCCCAGCTCTGCGGCAAAGTCTGCACTTTCAGCACCTGATGTTTTGAACACCTGGTCATCAGCAGCTATTTTTCCTGCAATCATTTTCATTACTTCCGATGAAACTGCGGCAAAAGATTTTTCCCATTTCTCATCGTAATTTTTTTTGAAGTCATCAATAATGCTTATTAATTCTTTGTTTGATAAAGAAGCCAGTTCGGATGTTTCAATTCCCGAAACTTTTTCGTACACTGCAGGCGTTAATGATTTTTCCAGTCCTGTTAAAAGGTCAATTAATTCGTTTTTTGATTTTTTGGTGTGGTTTGCTTCCAACACCGACTTTAATGTTTCCATGTTTTTGAATTTGTTTTAGTAAAAATTTCTACTGCAAATTTATCTCGCTCAAGAGTGAACTATCTCAGTAATTCAACGAAACTTCAACCGTAGAATCCCCCAAATAAAAAAAGTAGATTCCCGATAGAGAATCTACTTTACTTTTTACCTAAAGCTTTTTACCTTCATTTAACCGTAAAAGAAAAAAGCTATTTTTAACCTTACTAATGAATATGCTAACTTACAATCAAATCTTTGTGATTCTAGTAAGACCTAAAATTAATTTGATTTTTTTGCCTTAATCATTGCTTCCAGGGCATCCCACATTTCCTGCGGAATATCCTCCAGCATGTTAAACTCTCCCGCTCCCTGAAGCCATTCACCACCATCAATGGTTACCACTTCTCCGTTTACGTATGCGGAATAGTCCGAAACCAGATACGCCGCAAGATTGGCCAATTCCTGATGTTCTCCTACTCTTCGTAGCGGAACTTTTTTTCTCATGTCGAATTTTTCCTGCAGATCTCCCGGAAGCAACCTGTCCCAGGCTCCTTTTGTAGGAAATGGTCCCGGAGCAATCGCATTGAAACGGATTCCGTATTTTGCCCACTCCACCGCTAAAGATCTTGTCATCGCCAATACGCCTGCTTTGGCACAGGCGGACGGAACAACATACGCTGAACCTGTCCAGGAATAGGTGGTTACGATATTCAGAACGGTTCCGGGTGTTTTGGAATTGATCCAGTGTTTCCCGACAGAAAGGGTACAATTTTTTGTGCCTTTTAAAACAATATCCAGGATGGAATCGAAGGCTGAATGCGTCAGCCTTTCTGTAGGAGAAATAAAATTCCCGGCTGCATTATTCAATAAGATATCAATTTTTCCGAACTCTTTTAAAGCGGCTTCTTTCATTGCTTCCACCTCATCCCAGTTTTTAACATCGCATGCCACGCTGAGAACTTTTCCACCGGTTTCGTCTTCCAGTTCTTTGGCTGTCGCCTGTAATTTTTCAAGATTTCTGGAAGTAATTACCACTTTTGCACCTAACTGAAGAAAATATTTTGTCATGGCTTTTCCAAGACCGCTTCCGCCACCAGTAATGATGGCTACTTTGTCTTTTAAGGCATCTTCGCGTAACATGGGTTGTGAATATAAGTTCATATTGTTTATTTTTCTTAAAAATACTAAATATTGAATTGCCGTTCTTTAAAATAATCCAAGAAATAATGCACTAAATAATTATTTTATTTTACCGCAAAAGAATTGACGATGAAATAATTCAAAAGGTTACAAAAACTCAGAGGAAAATGATTATCTATTTCCTGAAAAAAATAAAAATTTTTGAATGCCTGATATTGAAATGATGACTTCGATCCTAGCCCGGATTGCAGCTTTGTCTGAGCTCATTTTACTATTTTCGGCGGCGCGGCTTCGCCGCGCCGCCGAAAATAGTAAAATAGCGAGTGCGGAAAGCCGGAAGAAGCTTCAAATAGAATAATATAACTTTCGCTGTAGTTATAAAGCTCCTAAAAATAAAACAGCGTAACCAGTAATGATCACGCCGTTTTTTATATTGAACAAGATTAAATTAATAGAAATTAAGATGCAACAACCGTGCCTTTGAAAGAAAGCGTTTTCGGAGTTTTGCTGTCGCTGGTGGTAACATTTACCGTCTTCATGAAGGGACCTGCACTTGCAGCATTATAACTCGCTTCTACGAATCCTTTTTTTCCGGGAAGAATAGGAGTTTTGGTGTAGTCTGCCGTTGTGCATCCGCAAGATGGCGCCACATTTTCAATGACAATAGGTTTTTTGGATGTGTTGGTGAATTCAAATCGGATCACTTTAGGTTTTCCCTGAGGAATATTTCCTACATCAATAGATTCTGATTTCCATTTAATGGCATCTGCAAGTACTTTAACAACGGGATTGCTGTCAGCAGGAAAAACTCCCGCATAGAACGGAGAAAATGCCAACACTGCTAAAAGAGCTGTAATTTTTAATTTTTTCATGATATAAAATTTTATTAATTGTTACAAGAAACGTATTATGTCTTTTGATATAGCAAATGTAAAGGTGATAACAAGTTTTGCGTGTTAACCGGTTTCAAACATTTGTTAATGAGTTGTTAATAGCCAAAGATAAATAAATATTTTTGGATAATATTGTTTGATAAAATGGAAATAAAAAAACTCAATATTATCATTACCCTCGGATTTGTGGCAATTATCGGGATCTTAATTGCCCAGCTGATGTGGACCCGGCAGGCGTATAATCTTGAAGACAAAAAATTTAATCAGACTGTGAACATTGCCCTGCTCGAAGTGGTAGAAAAATTGTCCGGTGGAAAAACGTCTTTCAGCGAAAGCCCGGTACAGAATATTTCCAATGATTATTATGTGGTAAACATTAATAATGAATTTCATCCTGAATTATTGGAATATTATCTTAAGACCGAATTTAATCGCTTCCAGATCAACACCGATTATGTGTATGCGCTGTACAATTGTCACAGCGATCAGATGCTTTACGGGAAATTCGTTTCGAAGCATCAGGAAAGCCCAAACGAGAAGATCATTAAATTTCCTAAACACAAAAATCTCGTTTATTACTTTTCTATCCGTTTTCCTGATAAAACGACGTACCTTATCAGCTCATTGCGTTTTTGGTATGTGCTCACGTTTGCATTAATCATTATTCTTTTAGTATATGTTTATTCAATCTACACCATTATTCAGCAGAAAAAATTTGCAGAGCTGCAAAGGGATTTCATTAATAATATGACGCATGAATTCAAAACACCGCTTTCTTCCATATTGCTGGCTTCAGAAGCATTAACCAAACAGGATATCGTAAAAGACAATCCGAAATTGCAGACTTATACCTCAATTATTACCGATCAAAGCTATAAACTTAACCGACATATTGAAAAGATATTAAATATTGCCAAGAATGACGCTTCAGGGTTGTCTTTAAAGCCGCAAAGAATTGTGTTGCTTCCTTTTATCCATGAAATCATTGATAATATAAAGCAAAAAAACGAAGATCTTTCCGTGCAAATAGATATTGAGAGTAATCTATCCATCATTGCCGATGAGTTTCACTTTACCAATATCGTTTATAATATTTTAGATAACTCCATAAAATACTGCGATACCAAACCCGTCATTTTTATTTCTTCATTAAAAGACTCAAAAGCATTATATTTAAAGTTTAAAGATAACGGAATTGGGATTCCTGCTAAAAACATTCCTCATATATTTGATAAATTTTACAGAGTGAATACCCCAAAAAGCGATGAAGTGAATGGTTTCGGCCTAGGTTTATTTTACGTGAAAAAAGTTGTCCAGCAGCATAACTGGAAAATTTCGGTTGAAAATAACGCCGATAAAGGAATCACCATTACCCTTACTCTGCCACTTTAATATTTGAAAGAGATGGAAAAATCTAAAATTCTGTATGCCGAAGATGATGAAACGATTGCCTTCCTGATTCAGGACAGCCTGGAAAATCATTACAACATTTCATGTTATCGTGATGGGAAATCAGCACTTGAGGCATTTAATAAAGAAGCTTTTGACATCTGTCTTCTTGATATCATGATGCCCGAACTTAACGGCTTTGAACTGGCAGAACGGATCCGTGAGAAAAATACTGAGATCCCAATTATTTTCATATCCGCAAAAGCACTGAAAGAGGACCGAATCAAAGGATTAAAAATCGGGGCCGATGATTATCTGGTAAAACCTTTCAGCATTGAGGAATTGATTCTGAAAATCGAAGTTTTCCTGAGGCGCTCTAAGAAAACGAATGCTTTTCCATCAAAATTCAAAGTAGGAAAATATACTTTTGATCCTAAAAACTATACGTTGCAGGACGCCCAAAACATGATTACCCTTACCCAAAGAGAATCTGATCTGCTGTTTTATTTTATCAGTAATAAAAATACCGTCCTGAAAAGACAGGACATTCTGAAAGCCATCTGGGGCGATGATGATTATTTCATGGGCCGAAGTCTGGATGTATTCATTTCCAGATTGAGAAAAGTATTGGCAGAAGAAGAAAATATTGTCATTGAAAATCTGCATGGTATTGGCTTTCGTTTTTCTGAAAAATAATTGATTAATCAAAAACCATAAATCATTATCATTCGATTTTATCTAAATTTATGCATCGAAAAAATTCTTGCATGAAAAATCCCGGAACTTTTGTTTTTATTCTTTTGCTTTTCGGCGCATTTACCAATGCCCAAAAATCTGAAAAATTAATACAATTTGTTAATCCTCTGATCGGTACAGAAAAAATGGGTCATACCTATCCCGGAGCCACTGCACCCTTCGGAGCCGTTCAGCTAAGTCCGGAAACCGACACTATTGCTTATGAACTCAATGGGAAATATAATGGCGAAGTCTATAAATACTGCGCCGGTTATCGTTACGAAGATAAAACCATCGTAGGGTTTAGCTCGACCCATTTCAGCGGAACAGGACATTCAGACTTGGGAGATTTTTTAATAATGCCGACTATCGGAAAGTTACAGCTGAATCCCGGAACTGCAGACCATCCTGAAAATGGCTACAGAAGCAGATTTTCCCATCAGAACGAAAAAGCAGAAGCCAGCTATTACAAAGTAAAACTGGAGGATCATAATATTTTAGCCGAATTAACCTCAACAACAAGAGTTGGTGTTCATCGATACACTTTTCCGAAGTCGGATCAGGCGCATATTATTTTTGATCTGATGTCCGGAATCTATAATTATGAAGGAAAAAATATCTGGACTTATGTTCGGGTAGAAAACGAAAACACTGTTACCGGCTATCGTCAGACCAACGGCTGGGCAAGAACGAGAACCGTTTATTTTGCCATGAAATTCTCAAAGCCTTTCAAATCTTACGGACAGAAGAATTATGATGGGAAGCAGGTTTATAATGGCTTTTGGAGAAAATTCGACCAGACTAAAAATTTCCCCGAAATCGCAGGAAAAAACCTGAAAATGTATTTCGATTTCGATACGGAAGAAAATGAAGCCATTGAAATTAAATTAGCCATTTCACCGGTAAGCCAGGCCAATGCCCTTGAAAATTTAGAAAAAGAAGCCGGAAATTTATCTTTTGATCAGGTAAAAGCACAAACCCAGGAAATATGGAATAATGAGCTTAATAAAATAGTCATTAAAGGTTCAGATACTGAGAAAACGAATTTTTATACGGCAATGTACCATACTTTTATCAATCCGACCACGTATATGGATGTAAACGGAGAATACAAAGGTTTGGATCAAAATATTCACCGGGTAGAAAGCTTCACCAATTATACTACTTTTTCCCTTTGGGATACCTATCGTGCACTACATCCCTTTTTTAATATCATCCAGCCAAAAAGAAACGGCGATATGGTGAAATCTATGATGGTGCATTACGATCAGTTTTCTATGAAAATGCTGCCGATATGGTCGCACTATGCCAATGACAACTGGTGCATGAGCGGCTATCACAGCGTAAGTGTTGTGGCAGATGCCATTATTAAAGGAAATTATGACGGTGACGCAAAAGCAGCCTTATCAGCCTGTGTTGCTACAGCTAACAAAAGAGATTATGAAGGCATCGGGCAATATATTGATTTAGGATATATTCCTTCGGAAAAAAACGGAACTTCGGTTTCCAACACGCTGGAGTATGCTTATGACGACTGGGCAATCGCACAACTGGCGAAACATTTAGGCGAAACAGAACTTTATAATCAGTTCATCAAACGCTCCGAAAACTGGAAAAATAATTTTGATAAAAGTAATGGATTCATGCGTCCCCGCCTTGCAGACGGAAGTTTTAAAAAAGATTTTAGTCCGCTGAGTACGCACGGACAGGGCTTCATTGAAGGAAATTCTTGGAATTATACTTTTTTTGTACCGCAAAATCCGGGTGAATTAATTCGGCTTATGGGCGGAAAGAAAAAATTTGCTTCAAAGCTGGATGAATTGTTCACCATGCATTTGCCTGACGAGTTTTTTGCAGATACAGAGGACATTACAAGAGAAGGCATCATCGGAGGCTATGTTCACGGAAACGAACCGGCACATCACGTGGCTTATCTTTATAATTGGGCAGGACAGCCCTGGAAAACCCAGGCGCAGATCAGAAGAATTCTTGAAATGCAATATAAAGCGACTCCAGATGGATTAGGTGGAAACGACGATGCAGGACAAATGAGCGCCTGGTATATTTTGAGTTCGCTTGGATTTTATCCTGTTGCTCCGGGTTCGGAAGAGTATGCCATTGGAAGTCCGGCAATCGACCATGCGATTTTGAATTTAGAAAACGGAAAAACTTTTGAGATCGAAGCGATTAATCAAAGTCCGAAAAATGTGTATGTTCAAAAAATTCTGTTGAATGGAAAGGAAATTAAAAACTTTATATTAAAACATTCGGATATCATGAATGGTGGGAAATTGAATTTTTATATGGGTTCGAAGCCAAAGAAATAGCTTTTAAACACTATTTTCAATGATAAAAATGAGATTAATTCTGCTCATCTGTAATTTGCATACGACAATCAGCGTTTTGCATACATCGGGTTCTTAATTTCTCTTCAATTTTGTATCAATAAAAATCAACAATATGAAATTGAATCAGGTAAAATTAGGAAGCCAGGGACTCATCATCCCGAATATCGGTTTAGGATGTATGGGAATGACAGGATTTGGCGACGCCAACATGTATGGTCCTGCAGATGAAGCAGAAGCTATTGCCACCATTCACCGTTCTTTGGAACTGGGCGGAAATTTTCTGGACACGGCAGATCTGTACGGTCCTTTTAAAAACGAGCAGCTTATTGCAAAAGCAATTGAAGGTAATCGTGACCAATATATCATCGCCACCAAATTTGGTTGGGAAATTGATGACAATGAGCAGATTACCTGGAAAATCAACGGAAGTAAAGACTATGTTAAAAAATCTGTTGAACGCTCACTCAAAAATCTGAAAACCGATTACATCGACCTGTATTATATGCACCGACTGGATAAAAATGTTCCGGTAGAAGAAACGGTTGGCGCCATGAGCGACCTGGTAAAAGAAGGTAAAATCGGTTATATTGGTTTATCCGAAGTATCTTCTGAAACCGTAAAGAAAGCACATGCTATTCATCCGATCTCGGCAGTTCAGAGCGAATATTCTTTGTTTGAAAGAACCGTTGAAGAAAAGGGCGTCATCAAAACACTGAATGAATTGGGAATTGGTTTTGTAGCTTATTCACCGTTGGGAAGAGGATTTTTATCCGGACAGATTCGTTCTATTGATGATTTGCCGGAAAATGATTTCCGAAGAGGAATCCCAAGATTTCAGGAACAGCATTTCCATAAAAATATAGAGCTGGTGGAAGCAATTGAAGCGATGGCAGCAGAAAAAGGAATTACGTCTTCTCAACTCGCTCTGGCGTGGATCATCAGCAAAGGAATTGTTCCGATCCCGGGAACGAAACGCAGAAAATATCTTGAACAGAATATTGAAGCAGCAAGCATTCAGTTAAGCGAATCTGATATTGAGAATCTTGAAAGTATTGTGCCGTTGGGAACGGATACGGGAGCGACATACGATGAATTCGGGATGGGACTTTTAGATTATTAGTATTTTCTTTTCAAAAGTTAAATCTTTAAAGTAAAATTCGTAATAATTCAAGCCTAACAGGTTTTTGAAACCTGTTAGGTTTATAAAGTAGTACTTTTATGCGCCCCGGCTTGAACGGAGCTCTTTTTGCGCAACGAAGTGAAGCAAAAAAAGCGGGAGTGGAAGACGGAAAAAGGCGCCCAAATCTAAGACGGTATGAAGAATCCAAATAATTGTTACCTTTACTATATAAACCTTAAGTATGAACACCATACAATCTATTTCCCATTTTCACAGACTTTTGTCGTTACCGGAACCGAAACATCCAATGGTAAGCGTGATCAATCTTTCGGAAAGTATTTTTATTGAAGATGAAGTATGGAAAGGTTTTGTGAGCCATTATTACTGTGTAGCCCTGAAACGGAACGCTACAGGAAAAATAAAATACGGACAACAGCATTACGATTATGATAAAGGGGTGTTGAGTTTTACAGCGCCCAACCAGGTTCAGTATCTGGATCTGCAGACGATGGATTGCAAAAACACAGGTTACCTGTTGATTTTCCACGAAGATTTTCTTCTGAAACATTCCCTGGCAAAAACCATTTCTGCCTACGGATTTTTCTCTTACGCCGTTAATGAAGCGCTACATCTCTCTGAAGACGAAGAAAATGATTTGCTTGAAATCTTATTTAAGATTGATAAAGAATGCCAGCACATCGATCATCATACCCAGGAAATTATTCTGTCACAAATTGAGTTATTGCTGAATTATTCCAAACGATTTTATGAAAGACAGTTTATTACCCGAAAAAGTGGAAATCATCATCTTCTGGCAAAATTTGAAGCTTTTCTGAATGATTATTTTAATGATAATTCAGCTGAAAAAGAACTGCTTACTGTTCAGCAAATCGCAGAAGCCATGAATCTTTCGCCCAATTACCTGAGCGATCTTTTGAGGGTTCATACCGGGCAAAATACGCAACAGCATATTCACGAAAAGTTGATCAGCAAAGCAAAAGAGAAACTCTCAACAACAGAGCTTTCGATAAGTGAAATTGCCTATGAGCTGGGATTTGAGCATGCGCAGTCATTCAGTACGCTTTTTAAAAAGAAAACGAAGATGTCTCCTTTGGAATTCAGACAATCTTTTAATTAGTTATAAACAAAACAGACTTTACGAAACATTCCGCGAATTAAAGCATTTCTTCCTTAATTTTTCGTTTATGCGTTTTTCCCCATTGTGACAGCGACATGATCACAGGCTTTAAAGTATGGCTATAATCTGTTGATATATACTCTACTACAACAGGCATCTGTTCGGCATGCACCACTCTTTTTACAAATCCGTTCAGTTCCAGATCTTTGAGCTCATTCGATAAAACCCTTGCGGAAATACCGGGAATAAGTCTTTGTAACTCATTAAAACGAACATTTCCCATTTCCTGCAGAACAATAATGATTTTGAGCTTCCATTTTCCTGCGATCACATATAATGCATCTTCCACCGCAGCAAGATTTTCACTGCACGCAGCCTTACATCCATTTTTACAGACCTGATCCTGATTTTCCATATGATTAAAAATTAACAACTAATAAAAAGGTTAGTACTAACCTTTTGTTCACTACTTACTTTTCATAAGCAAATGTACATAATTTTGTTGAAGAAATTTTAGTCATTCAAAAAATGAAAAACGTACTTCATATTATTTCAAGTCCGAGAACCAATGGTTCGGCAAGCAGAACACTGGGAAACGCCATTGAAGAAAAATTGCAGGAAACGTATCCTGAACATTCCATAACAACATTGGATCTGCTGAAAAACCCTTTCCCTCATTTGGGCGAAGAGCAGGTAGATTCCTGGTTTATTCCGGCTGAAAACAGAACACCGGAACAAAACGCAGCAGTAAAACGCTCGGATGACGCAATTGCACAATTGCAGGCGTCAGATATCATCATCATTTCTGTTCCTATTTATAATTTTGGGATCCCTTCTGCTTTAAAAGCTTATATTGATCATATTGCACGAGGCGGAATGACTTTCCGATACTCCGAAAACGGATTTGAAGGTCTGGTGAAAAATAAAAAAGTGTATATCGCAGTAGCGAGTGGCTCTATTTTTTCAGAAGGCGATTATCAGGCTTATGATTTTGTAGTACCTTATCTGAAAAGCGTGCTTGGGTTTATCGGGATTACCGACATCAGTGTTTTCCGGGCGGAAGGTTTGGGTCTTCCTGTTATCCAGGATACAGCTTTATCAAAAGGAATTGAAAGTATTGTAATTGCCTGAGTTCAGTCACCAACTTTAATATAATAGAAAAGCATTGATCTTATTTGCAATATTAATGCTGAAAGATTATTACGATTACGGGCGGGCTAAAGCCCGCCCGTAATCGTAATATATTAATTTAAACCTTTTTATTCCTGAACTTCAAAAAGCAGTCGCTCCCCGAATTTCTGTTCATTAATCTTTCCGTTTTCGTAAACTAAATTTCCATTTACAAAAGTATGGGTTACCTTAGAATGGAAACTCATTCCTTCCAACGGACTCCAACCACATTTGTAAAGGATATTTTCTTTTTCTACTGTCCAGTTCTCATTCAGATCTACTAAAACCAAATCAGCTTTATACCCCTCTCTGATAAAACCTCTTTTTTCAATTCTGAATAAAATTGCCGGATTATGAGCCATTTTTTCAACGATTCTCTCTAAAGAAATCTTTCCGTTTTTATAATTTTCAAGCATCACCACCAAAGAATGCTGCACCAAAGGTGCTCCAGAAGGACATTTTGTGTAAACATTCTGTTTTTCTTCCCAGGTATGAGGCGCGTGGTCTGTGGCAACCACATCAATTCTGTCATCAAGCAACGCTTTCCACAGTCCGTCTTTATCGTGTTGTGTTTTTACAGCCGGGTTCCATTTGATGAGCGAACCTCTTGTTTCATAATCCTCGTTGGTGAAAGTCAAATGATGAACACAAACTTCCGCCGTGATTTTTTTATCTTTTAATGGAATATCGTTTCGGAAAAGCTCCAATTCTTTCGCGGTTGACAAATGGAAAACGTGCAGCCTCGCTCCTGTTTTTTTTGCCAGCTCGACAGCTTTTGAAGAAGATTTATAACAGGCTTCTTCACTTCTGATCAAATGGTGGAATTTCACCGGAATATCTTCTCCGTACTGATCAATGTATTGTTGCGTATTGGCTCTGATGGTTGCTTCATCTTCACAGTGAACGGCAATCAGCATTTTCGTATTGCTGAAAATATTTTCCAGTGTTTCCGGATTATCAACCAGCATATTTCCTGTAGAAGAACCTAAAAATAATTTGACTCCCGGAACGTTTCTCGGATTGGTCTTTAAGATTTCTTCGAGATTATCATTTGTCCCTCCCATCATAAAACCGTAGTTGGCATATGATTTCTGAGAAGCAATTTCATATTTATCCGCTAATAATTCCTGTGTTACGGCATTGGGAACCGTATTAGGCTGTTCAATAAAACTGGTAGTTCCACCTGCAACAGCTGCTCGGGATTCACTTTCAATATCACCTTTATGCGTAAGGCCAGGCTCACGGAAATGCACCTGGTCATCAATAACTCCCGGTAAAAGATACTTTCCAAAACCATCAATTGTCTCATCTGCCTGTTCTGAAATATTAGTATCTATTTTGGAAATTATATCGTTTTCTATTAAAATATCGCCTTCAAATATTTTTCCTTCATTAACGATTTTTACATTTTTGATTAAGGTCCTCATTTTTACTTTTAAATTAATTGGTGGTAAATTATCCAACTTTGTCAAAGTTCAGAAATTTCACAAAGTTTTTCAAAATTAAGGTTTATGAATGAATTTAATATCGTCAATAAAAAATCAATTTCTAAATATTTACATTTGCATAAAATTTCAGATTTTGAAGAAACTCCTCAACGAAACAATTATCTACGGAATTGGCGCTATTATGCCGAGGATCATTGTTGTACTGTTAAACTATCTCTTTATAAAAAATATTGATAACAGTTCGTTTGCCATTTTTACCAATTTATATGCACTGATATCTTTTGTTAATATCGTTTTATCTTTTGGTTTTGAAACGGCTTATTTCAGGTTTTCATCCGATAAAGATAATGAACAGAAGGTTTTCAATACTTCTTTCTGGTTTTTAACAGGTTTATCAACTGTTTTTCTGGTGTTGGTATTGCTGTTTAATCAGCCCATTGCCAATGTTTTCGGATATTCTGAAACGCCGGAGTTTATTCGCTGGTTTGCATGGATTGCATTCTTTGACAATATTCTTGTAATCCCGCTGGCCTGGTTCAGATTTCACAACAGACCGATAAAATATACTGCGGTAAGAGTGATTCAGGCTGTCTTCCAGAGTGCTTTTGCTATTGCATTATTTCTTTATATTCCGCAGGAATTCAGTTTAAAATTAGGCTTAAAGGAAAAAGTCTCGTATCCGTTTTACAGCAATCTTGCGGCGAGCTTTTTAGGGGTCATATTGGTCTTACCGGTTATCCTGAAGGTGAAGCTGCAGTTTTCAAAAGAACTCTTCTTCCAGATGCTAAAATATTCTTGGCCGATTATGATTGCCGGACTCGCCTTCATGGTGAATGAAAACTTCGATAAATTCATCCAGAAATTTATCATTGATGACGGTGATGCAGGAGCATATGGCGGATGTTATAAAATGGCCGTTTTAATGACACTTTTCGTTACGGCATACCGAATGGGAATTGAACCGTTTTTCTTTAAACAGATGAACAATGAAAATGCAAAGAAAACCTATGCAAAAGTAACCGAATATTTCTCTTTTTTTGCATCGGTAGTTGCTTTGGGAATCATTGCCAACGTATCCTGGCTTAAGCTTTTACTGGTGCCCAACAGTTCATACTGGGTTGCCATTAACATCATTCCTATTATTGTTATTGCTAATCTTTTTTTCGGGATATATTACAATCTTTCCACGTGGTACAAAGTAACTGACAGAACGAGAGTTGGAACCTATATTTCCTGGATAGGGGCCATTATAACAATCGTTTTGAATCTCTTTTTACTAAGGCAATATGGTTTTATGGTTTCGGCCTGGATCACATTAGGTGCTTATTTTACCATGATGGTCTTATCTTATTTTTTAGGTCAGAAATACTATCCTATTCCTTACAGAATGAAGAAAATTTCCTTTTTCGTTATGCTTTTGGCTGTATTCAGCTATATTATCGTAGAATTTTTTGATTATAATCTTTGGATCGGAAACTTATTATTCATCATTTATGCAGGCATATTGATGTATTCTGAAAAAGAGATGCTTCTTTCAAAAATCAGAAAATAAATTTGGTCTTTAATTTGCTGCGTATGGTTTCTGTTTTAATATTATGCAAAACTCCTGAGATTATACCACAAACATAGTTTTATTGCTATCTTTATAAAAAATTATAACCTAATAAAAAAAACATACTAATATAATTTATGAAAATTATCGTTCCTATGGCTGGACGTGGTTCCAGATTACGCCCACATACTCTTACCGTTCCGAAACCTTTGATTCCGATTGCCGGAAAACCTATCGTTCAAAGGCTGGTAGAAGACATCGCCAAAGTCGCAGGAGAAGAAATTGAAGAAGTTGCTTTCATCATTGGAGATTTTGGTCCCGAGATTGAAAAATCCCTTATCCATATTGCTGAAAAACTGGGAGCGAAAGGAAGTATTTATTACCAGACCGATCCTCTTGGCACTGCTCATGCCATCAAATGTGCAGAGCAATCAATGAGCGGTAATATAGTGATCGCTTTTGCCGATACTCTTTTCCGTGCAGATTTTATTCTGGATAAAAATTCGGATGGTGTAATCTGGGTAAAAAGTGTAGAAGATCCTTCCGCTTTCGGGGTTGTAAAATTAGACAACTACGGGTTTATTACAGATTTTGTTGAAAAGCCACAGACTTTTGTTTCAGATCTTGCCATTATCGGGATTTACTATTTCAACAGTGCTGAAAAACTGATGGATGAAATCAATTATCTAATGGATAACGACATCAAAAATGGTGGAGAATATCAGCTTACCACAGCCTTGGAGAATCTCCGCGCAAAAGGAGCGAAATTTACCTTAGGAAAAGTAAACGATTGGATGGACTGCGGAAATAAAAACGCTACCGTAGAAACCAACAGTAAAATTCTCGCCTACGAACAAGAAGCAATGGCCCAATATCCGGCTTCAGCACAAATCGAAAATTCACTGATTATTCCGCCGTGTTTTATTGGTGAAAATGTCAAAATCTCCAACTCAAAAGTTGGTCCCGGAGTTTCATTGGGAAATAACACGGTAGTGGTTAATTCTAATATTGAAAACTCCCTGATTCAGGAAAATACACAAATCAATCACGGAAACCTATCGAATTCTATGATTGGGAATTCTGCGCAGTATTTCGGGGTGTCGAGAGAAATTTCCTTGGGAGATTATTCCGTTCTTGATTTCTTATCGAAATAATTCTGTCAAAATAGATAATTCAACGCAAATAAGTATCTTCAGACCACACAAAATGTTTTGTGTGGTTTGGCGTTAATATTGCAACGTAATTTTATAAATTGAAAGGTAAATACATGAAAAACTGGATCATAGTACTCTTATTGCTTTTTGCTGTAACATCCTGTAAAACGAGAAATGCAGGCAGAAAAGCCAATAAAAATATAAAAACCGACAGTACGTTTGTACTGGAAACCGACCAGAATCCGAGAGATGTGAATGAACCCATCAGAAATAAACTTCCGTTTTTCGAACATGTAATTCCTCCGCCACAGTTTGAGCAGATTAAAATCAGCAGTAAAGTAAATGTAGAAACCGGAAGCTTTATCCCAACCCTTGATGCTACAATATATATTGAAAAAGACAAAAAAGTATGGATGAATCTTCAGGCATTTATCATTACAGTAGCCCGGGGAATTGCTACTCCGGAAGGAATAAAAGGGCAGGATAAAACCAGTAAAACGTATATTGATTCCGATTTCGATTACCTCAATAACCTCCTGAATGTTAATTTCATAGACTATAAATCTTTAGAGAAAATCTTACTGGGACGGACTTTTGTTAAAATAAACGACTCGCAGTTTACCCTTACCCAAAATCCCCAGGGATTTAAAATGGCATCCAACGTTAATCAGAAAATAGAAACCGAAGGAAGAACCAGAGAATATAAAATCGTCCTTGATTACGACACCAATTATGATCTGCTGAACGTTAATCTTAAAGACGTTTTATCTCCTGATGAACTTAATGTTTCCTACAGTAATTGGGAAGAAATCAATGGAATCAGATTGCCTAAAAATGTTAAAATAATTATAAAAGGCTCAAAAAACAGTCAGATTTTACTGGAAAATACGAAATTTGACTTTTCGAGGATGGATACACCTTATTCTGTACCATCCAGTTATAAGAAAATTGAGATTAAATGATTAAAAAATTTAGCTTTTTAATAGGTATTTTACTGTTCGGACTGCACTATGGACAAGGTGGTAAAAAAGAACAATTGCAAAAACAAAATGCTGAACTTAAAAAACAAATTGCTCAGATAAATACAGATTTAGCAAAAACAAGAAATGAATCAAAACTTTCTATAGCTTATCTTGAAAATGTTAATAAAAAGTTGATGTTGAGAGAAAAGGTTTATAACAACACTCAGAAAGAAAAGAGATTTATTGAAGATGAAATCTACCTTCGTCAGCTTGAAATTAACCGCCAGAACAGAGAGCTTAAAATCCTTAGGGAAAATTACGCCAAAGTTTTGGTGAATGCCTATAAAAATAAGGGAGTCCAAAATAAAGTAACTTTTATTCTTTCTGCTAAAAACCTGGGCGAGGCAATAAGAAGGGTTCAGTATTTAAAACAATATTCCGATTATCAGGATAAAAAAGCTGCGGAAATCACAAACGCGGCAACTAAAATTAAAAAATCTATCGCCCAGAAACAGAATTCTGTAAAAGAAAAAGCAAATCTTCTTGTCAATCAGCAGAAAGATTTAACAACGATTAATGCGGAAAGATCTCAAAAAGAACAGCTGGTAGCAGAATTTAAGAAAAACGAGTCCAAACTTACATCAGAGCTAAGACAAAAACAGGCACAATCAAAAGCATTGGAAGGGCAGATCAGATCAATTATAGCAGAAGAAATCAGAATTGCCAAAGCAGAGGAAGAAACAAGAAAAAAAGCCGAAGCTGAAAAAATCCGTCTTGCCAAAATTGCTGCCGAAAGAGAAAAAGCCAGAATTGAAGCTGAAAATAAAGCCCGTGCAGAAGCACTTGAAAAAGAAAGACGGGCAGCAGAAACTGAAGCAAGAAAAGCATCCGAGCTGGCGGCAAAAAGAGCCGAAGAAGAGAGAAAAAGAAATGAAGATGCTGCAAGATCAGAGGCTACAGCAAGAGATGAAGCCAGAAAAATAGCTGCTAAAAAAGCGTCTGACGAAGCAGCTGCGAAAGCAAAAGAAGCCTCCGATAAACTGATTGCAGCAAGAGCCGCAGAAGCAGCTCTGGCGAAAAAGAATGAGGATGATAAAAAAGCTGCGGAAACAAAAGCAATGACCAATTACGGCGTAACAACTGTTGCAGGAAGCAATTTTGCAGATAATAGAGGAAGATTGGGCTATCCAGCTGATAAAATAGGACAGATTACCCACCGATTCGGAAGACATCCCCATCCGGTATTTAAAAATATTGACGAGGAGAACAACGGTATTAAAATTTCAGTACCGTCCGGAACGCGGGCAAAATCGGTATTTCCAGGAACTGTTTCTTCAGTATTGGCCAATAGTGACGGAACGAAAACTGTTATCCTGAAACACGGGAATTATTTCACCATTTATTCCAATCTCGGAAGTGTTAGTGTTTCCAAAGGCCAGCAGGTTTCGGCAGGAACTCCGGTAGGAGTAATAGGACAGGATTTTGATGGAACTTATACCCTTGATTTCCAGGTATGGAACGGAAGCACACCTGTTGATCCTTTAGGTTGGGTTTCTTATTAAAAAAGATTAACTTTGTAAAAAATTTAGCAATGAATACATTAACAATATTGTCATTATCTTGGCAACACATTCTGATCGTAGCCATCATTCTTCTTTTACTTTTCGGAGGTAAAAAAATCCCTGAATTAATGAGAGGAGTTGGTTCCGGTATTAAAGAATTTAAAGATGCAGTAAAGGAAGAAGACAAGCCTGGTTCTGAAAACAAAACCACAAACAACAATCCTTCAAGCAACTAAAAAATTCTATAACCGATGAATTTTACAGAGACCGCATGGAAAGTCTTCAACAAATCTATTGAAGATTATCACGTGTCTGATGACGTTAACACTCTAATTAATAATCCGTTCGAAAAAGACACTTTGGAACGAATTTTGTATGCAAAAAACTGGATTGATACCGTTCAATGGCATTTGGAAGATATAATTAGAGATGAAAATATTGATCCGGCTGAAGCGCTTCAACTTAAAAGGGCGATAGATGCATCCAATCAGAAAAGAACTGATCTGGTAGAATTTATAGACAGCTGGTTTCTTAAAAAGTATGAAAGTGTAATTCCTAAACCTGAAGCAAAAATCAATACTGAAACTATCGCATGGGCGGTAGACAGATTATCAATTCTCGCACTCAAGGTTTATCATATGTCGTTAGAGGCAAACAGAGATTCGGCTTCCGAAGAACACAGAGCCAACTGTAAGGCAAAATTAGATGTTCTTCTTGCACAGCATGAAGATCTTTCAACTTCTATTAATCAGTTGCTTACTGATATTGAGAACGGTGATGTTAAGATGAAAGTGTACAAACAGATGAAAATGTACAACGATGAAAGTCTTAACCCAGTCCTGTATCAAAAGGGGCAACAAAAATGAAACGATCACTTTTTTTTGGGGTATTACTAATTATAACATCTTGTGCAACGGAAAAACAAAACTTTTCTCCGTTGTCTACCGGCTTTTATAGCGAAACCAAAGGATCAGATTCCGATAAAGGAACAAAAAACAGCATTGATATTAATGTAAAAAGTAATGTAAATGCTTCCGAAATTTCCAATCTGATCGCCACTTTTCCCAAATTCAAAAATACAGCTTTAAACAGCGAAATCATTACTTTGAAATACAGCCTGCAAAACTATCTTTATGCGATAGATGCAGATAATCTGAGCGGGAAAAATAAAGCTTTAAAAGACTTTGAAAAATCTTATAAAAAAGTTCAGAAGCTGAGAACAAGTCTTAACAAGGATGATAATGAAATCCTGAACCGGTATCTGGTAAGATTAAAAACCAATGTTTCTGCAATTGAAGATTATATTAAAGCAAATTAAACTAACTAAGGGTATCAATGATTAAAATTCAGGCGGAGTCCAATGTTCCTACGGAATATGGTACTTTCCGAATGATTGCTTTATCCGAAAATGAGAATGACTGGATGCCTCATATGGCTATTGTCGCAGATAAAACAGATTTTTCAAAACCTGTAAATGTGCGTTTCCATTCAGAATGTATTACCGGAGAAGTTTTCCATTCAAAAAAATGCGAATGTGGGCAGCAATTGGATGCAGCCATGAAATATATCCATGAAAATGGAGGAGTTATTATCTACCTTCGCCAGGAAGGCAGAAATATCGGGATCATTAACAAGTTAAAAGCATATTCTTTACAGGAAAAAGGATTTGACACAGTAGAAGCCAATCTAAAGCTGGGACTCCCTGCAGATGACAGAAACTTCGGTGTTGCTATTGAAATTCTTAATTTATTGGATATAAAAGATATTAATCTGCTTACCAATAATCCTGAAAAGGTAAAATATGTAGAAGAAAGCAATATTCATCTTAATTCCAGAATTCCTTTACAAATTCCCGCCAATGAGATCAGCAGAGGTTATCTGCAGACAAAGAAAGATTATTTTGGCCATTTGTTGGATGAAAATGATAAATAAAAGCAAAGCTCCGGAAATTAATTCCGGAGCTTTTTTGTAATTATAAAAAACTGAAAAGATATGTCTTAATTAACTTTGATTGTCGTTATTTTAGACTCATCAAGGTTATAATATTTCACTACAGCATTATAATCACTTGTATCAACTGCTGATGCACCTTTCGCAGGGCTTGCAGGAACCAAAACTACTCTGAAAGTCTGGCTCGTAAGATACTGTGATACCTCAGAAGAAGTCATTGTTGTCTGATCAAAATTGGCTTCAGTGTAAATTTCCACATTTTGAGAATCAAACAAAGCATTGTAATCGAGCTCTCTTCCACCTGACAAATAATAGGTCTTTGGAATTAACTGCCATGCATTACTTGCTGCAGGATCTCTTCTGTATATTAATACAACATCTGTATTTTGTATATTAATCGGAACTGTAAAGGAATATCCGTTTGCATTGGTAAAGCTTCCACTTACATCCCTCATTTTAGGGTAAGTATCGCCGTCTCCCACAACGTTATCATTATCATCACAGCTGAATATAAATAAGCTTACAAAAGCTAACAGCAAAATTGGAAGATATTTTTTCATTTTATAAAAGTTTAATTGTTCTTGTTATTTATAAAGCGTATTCAAATCATATACCAAAAAACTTAAAAACATTGTTTTCATCATCTTTTTAATTGTATTTTTGTTATTATTCAAAATTATGAAGAAACTGGTCTGTACATCAATCTTTATTATCTCATTATTCAGCCCAAAAATTGCGGCACAATATGTCCCGAAAAACCTTTCCAGGGAAGATATAAAAAAAGCTAATCATTGGGTTGATAAAACATACAAAAATCTTTCACAGGATGAAAAGCTCGGACAGCTTTTTATCATTGCATTATACACCAATAAAGGTGAAAATGAGATCAATACCGTACGGAATATTGTTGTAAATGAAAAGATCGGCGGTCTTATCCTGATGCAGGATGACGCGGCAAGAGAAATCAATCTGGTTAATGAATTCCAGCAAAAATCCAAAATTCCCTTAATGATCGGGATGGATGCGGAATGGGGATTGTACCAGAGAATTGCTGCCGCACACAAATTTCCCTGGGCGATGACCCTAGGAGCTATTCAGGATAAAAATCTGATCCGCCAGATGTCTGCCAAAATAGCAGAAGACTGCCACAGAATGGGAATCAACTGGGATTTTGCTCCCGTTGTTGACGTAAACACCAATCCTGACAACCCGATTATCGGCAACAGAAGCTTCGGATCTGAAGTGAGCAATGTTATCCGCTCTGCATCTGCTTATGCCAGCGGTCTTCAGGACAATACTATTCTGGCGGCCATAAAACATTTCCCGGGACATGGTGATACCAGCACAGATTCTCATCTGGATCTTCCGGTAATCTCCCACAACCTTGACAGGCTTAATACCGTTGAACTTGCTCCTTTTAAAGCATTAATGAAAGAAGGCATCGGAGGCGTAATGGTTGCTCATTTATATGTTCCTACCTTAGAATCAGGAAAAGGAATTCCTGCTTCGGTTTCAAAAAATATTATTACCGGTCTGCTGAAAGAAAAATTAGGCTATAAAGGACTCATTATTACCGATGCATTAAACATGGGTGCAGTGGCCAGCAAATATAAACCGGGCGAACTGGATGCGATGGCTTTTAAGGCCGGAAATGATATTATGCTTTTCTCCCAGGGTGTTGCAGAAGGAAAAAAACTTATTCAGAAAGCAATTGATAATGGC
This sequence comes from Chryseobacterium sp. MHB01, assembly GCF_034651565.1. NCBI lineage: Bacteria > Pseudomonadati > Bacteroidota > Flavobacteriia > Flavobacteriales > Weeksellaceae > Chryseobacterium > Chryseobacterium sp. MHB01. The sequence goes on from NZ_JAYEDA010000007.1 coordinate 69,232, forward strand.
GAAATTTCGCAGTCAAGGGTTGAAGAAAGTGTAAAGAAAATCCTTCTGACAAAATATTTCTTAGGCTTGGATAAGTACAGCCCGAAAAATCCTGAAAACATCAATTCAGATTTAAACAATGATTCTCATAAAACATTGGTTCAGAATTTATATGCGAATGCTTTAACATTATTGAAAGATGATAAAAAACTGCTTCCCCTGAAAGGAAATACAATCTATTATGTTCCTCTGGAGGAGGCACCTTATCAAACTTTTGTTAATGAAATGGGTTTTGAATTGATAATTAAAAAAGCAAATGAGATCAGTACAATTCCTGCGAATTCTACAGTGATTATCGGGTTGCATAAGGACAATTCCACAGCTTACAAATCTTACAAAATTTCAGAGGCATCAAAAAAGATATTATATGAATTATCAAAAAATCAAAATGTTATACTGAATGTTTTCGGAAGCGCTTACGCCCTTAAAGATATTGATATCTCAGGCATCTCGACAGTACTGGTTTCTTATGAAAACAACGATGATTCTATGACGGCTACAGCCAATGCACTGAAAGGAAAAACAAAAATACGGGGCAGGCTTCCTGTTTTGGTAAATCAAAAACTACAGGCAGGAATAGGAATTGACCTTGAGCCTGCAGCCGAAAAAATAAAGTGAATTTATTTACAAAATCAAACAACAATACATCAATGAAAATAGGCATACTTTGCTATCCCACCTACGGAGGAAGCGGAATTGTAGCAACAGAACTGGGAATGTCACTTGCCAATAAGGGGTATGAAGTTCACTTCATCAGCAATGCACTTCCGGCGAGATTGGATATTACCAATCCGAATATTTTCTTTCACAGGGTAAATGTTCAGACCTATCCCCTGTTCCAGTATCAGCCTTATGACATTGCACTGAGCTCGATGATTTATCGCGTAGTGAATCTCTATAAGCTGGATCTTCTTCATGCCCATTATGCCATTCCTTATGCTTATGCCGCATTTACCGCAAAGCAGATGTTGAAGGAAGATGATAATGACATTCCGCTGGTTACTACCCTTCACGGTACTGATATCACACTGGTTGGGCAGCATCCGAGCTACAAACATGCTGTAGAATTTTCCATCAACCAGTCTGATGCGATCACTTCCGTATCCGAAAGCTTAAAAAAAGACACTCTTCAGTTTTTCAATATTAAAAAAGAAATTCAGGTGATTACCAATTTTATTGATAATTCTGAATTTGATGAACCTAGTGACTGTCAAAGGACACAATTTGCAAATCCTGATGAAAAGATCCTGATCCACGTTTCCAACTTACGACCTGTAAAAAGGGTGGATGAAGTGCTTCAGATATTCAAAAGTGTACAGAAAAAGGTAAAATCGAAATTAATCATTATCGGGGAAGGGCCGGATATGGAGAAGGTTAATCAGTTCCTTGAGGAAAATCCTGACCTAATCTCAAAAATCCGTTTGCTTGGAAAGGTAAACGACCTGTACCGAATTCTTCAGTTATCCGATGTCTTTTTACTGCCTTCGGAACAGGAAAGTTTTGGTCTTGCCGCACTGGAAGCGATGGCTGCCTATACACCGGTTATAAGTTCCAACGCGGGAGGAATTCCGGAAGTGAACATCCAGGGTGAAACCGGATTTTTAGCGGAAATCGGAAACGTGGAAGCCATGAGCAACTATACCATTAAACTGCTGAGCAATGAAGAACTTTTAATTGAAATGAAGAAAAATGCGAAAGAACAGGCCATTAAATTCGATCTGAAAAACATTCTTCCTATCTATGAGGAAATGTATAGAACGACTATTGAAAATTTTAAAAATGAACTAACTAAAGTATAGATTTTAGAATCTAAAATACAGGCTGCATTTTTGGTAATGCAGCCTTTTTTGTATGATGTTATCAATTAAACGTTAAGATTTTATAAGGTTTAGAGAGAGTTAATAAAATATCTTTAATATTCCATAAGAATTAATGATTCATTTTTGATCTCCCAACCTCAACCTCTTCTCACATTTTACTTCTTACATCTTACTTCTCACTTTTCACATCTCACTTCTAGCACCATTCTCCGGAGCAGCCGTATCCTTACGATTCACCAGCAGTACATTATATTGATCCGTAAGCGCATTCAGCTGATTGATGACGGTGGTGTATGGCGACGGCGGTGTTTCCACCAGAAGATGAAGCGCATCGATCCTGTCACGCAAAGCATAGTATGCGGCATTCACCTCTTCCCTTTTAGACTTAATGGTTTCCGGGTTGGCATCTCCGTATTCCTGGGTTCGGGAAAGATATTTTGTATTGAACAGTTCATTGGCATTCTTCAGTTCCGCCACCCATCCTGAGAGTTGAAAATAGGAAATAGCATCCGCCAATTCCGGCTTATTTTCCCAATCCCTAATGAGATTATTAAGCGTGGCGGTTTCTGCCTGATAATTGAGACGCGCAATGCCGCTGCCGTACAACGAAATACTGTCGAGAAGCAATTGAGCGTTCTCTTTTCTTGCACTTTCAAAATGGTAAGATTGGGACAGAAGGTAATAATTAATCCCTATCACTGCATTATCCCTTCTCTCATCCAACTGTAAAAGTTCCTGTGTCTTCTCATTAGCCAACGCTTTCTTATACAGATTTTCCAGCTCGGAAATTCTGGTGTTAAAGATGGAAAGCTTGGCATCGATCTGTAAGGTTGCGGGGTTGTTCAGGGCGATAATTCCTGAGAAGTCTTTTACGTATTGCAGGTATTCTGCATTGCGAAGTTTTGGTAAGTCGATAAAATTCATTTGTGTATATTTATTATTAAACCATATGATGTGATTAATTATTTTATTCCGGCAGGCTCTGGTATAAAAATCCCTTCGGACGTTCCCGAAAACCTCCTGCAGGCTGCAGGAAGCTTTCGGAGTTTCCCGAAAAGCCGTTGCGAGGGTACGACAAACTTTCGGGTGTTCCCGAAAAGTCATTACAGGGGTGCAACAGCTTTTCGGGAAAAAAGGAAATTACTTGCTGCTTTCAGCCTGGCTTTTCCAGAAAGCAATCTGGTCTTTCAGCTCAAATAATTTTTCAGCTAATTTACTATTTTTTATAACCCGTTGTGCATTTTGATTCATTTTCGTCTCTTCGAGTAGATTTTTTAAAAAATCGTATCGAGAAGTTTATAATTTTGAAGAGAGATTCCATTCTCGATACATTTTTTCTCCACTTTGTTGCGAAAAAACACTCCAAGTGACGAAGCGACTATCAAAATTTTTCAAAATTCACAATCGTATTTTTTATATTCAAAAAATACAACTTTTGTTGGCGTTTTTACAACTTTAGTTCAGATGCATGTGAAATATTTTCTTTAGATTTGCCGCACAACTATAGATTCGACTCAATAGTATTTTATCCTGTTAAGAAATTAGCAAAAAAAACACTCATGACTGAAAAACTACTCCAATATCTTTGGAACCATAAGATCTTTAAACATTTCGATTTCAGGGATATGGAAGGAAATCCTGTTGAAATTATTGACTTCGGGAAATGGAATACCGATTCCGGACCGGATTTTTTAGAGGCTAAAATTAAAGTCGGCGGCGTTATTTTAGCCGGACACATAGAACTTCATATAAAATCTTCCGACTGGATCTTCCATAATCATTCCCAGAATCCGAATTATCAGAACATTATCCTTCATGCCGTTTATGAACATGACATGGACATTGATGAACTGAATAATAAAAACATTCCGACATTGGAACTGAAGCACCATATTGATGAGGGTATGCTTTGGAAATATGAAAAGCTGTTAAGTGGAAATCAGTTCATTGCCTGCGAAAGCAGCTTCAATCCAAAACATATTCCTGTTGGTTTTCATGAACAAAATATCCTGAAAAAACTGAATGAAAAAGCTGAAGACCTTGAAAAAAAACTGAAGAAATTCAACAATAATTTTGAGGCCATTCTGTTCCACAGCCTTGCCTATTCTTTCGGACTGAAGATCAATGCTGAGATATTCAGGCAAATTGCAGAAAGCATTGAATTTTCAATTGTTCTTAAAGTACGCCAAAACAAAACGCAGTTTGAAGCTTTATTATTCGGGATTGCGGGGTGGTTGGAAGATCCGAAGGATGAATTAGTAAAAATCTGGAAAAGGGAATTTGATTTTTTAAAAGCAAAATTTAAAATATCTGATGTAAGAATCCATCCTAAATTTTTAAGGCTGCGTCCGCCTAATTTCCCCACGCTGCGTCTGTCTCAGCTGGCGGATTTGTATCATCAGCACCAGAATTTATTTTCAAAAGTTATTCATGCAAAATCCGCAGAAGAATTGTTCAGTTTATTTAAAGAAATCAAAGCTTCGGAATATTGGGACAATCATTTCAGCTTCGGAAAAATTTCCACGGTACATCAACCCAAAGTATTGAGCAGAGACTTTGTAGAACTTATCATCTTAAACACAATCCTGCCTCTGAAATATACGTACCACCGATACCACCATGAAGAAATTACAGAGGAACTCCTTGCTTTTTATAAAAATCTGCCTGCAGAAAAAAACGCGGTGATTGACAGTTGGAGTAAAATGGATATAAAAATTCTCAGCTCCCTGGAAAGCCAAAGTTTCATTTATCATTTCAATCATTTTTGTGTACAAAAAAATTGCTTAAATTGCAGTATTGGATTTACACTTTTAAAAGAATCTTAAAATGCTAGATAACATCCGCCACAAAATGGAAAGAGAATGGTTCGGTGTTCTTACGAGAACCGGCGCAAAACTGGGTATTCCGGTATCCAAACTCAGAGTATTTTTTATTTACTCTACTTTTGCTACGGCAGGATTTTTCTTCCTGATCTACCTCGGACTGGCATTTACACTATGGGTGAAAGATATTTTCATCACCAGAAGACCTAATGTTTTTGATCTTTAAACTATGGAATTTTTACAGATTACTTCCCCGGAAGATTACAGAGTTGAGCAGATTTACGGTTCATACTGCACCACTTTTTGTGAAAACGAACGAAGAGACTGGGAAAAACTGGTTCCTTTGTTTACAAATCCTAAAGTAAAAATCCTATCTATCCTCCACGAATCAAACAATATTGGGTACCTCATTCTTTGGGAACTCAGCACTTATACTTTTGTGGAACATTTTGAAGTTTTCGAACAATTCAGAAACCAGAAACTCGGCTCACATATTACAAAATATCTTTTTGAAAACTATCCCAGAATAATCCTGGAAATAGAACCGGAACATGTGAATGAAAATGCGGCAAGACGCTATGCCTTCTATCAGAGAAACGGCTTCCGCCTTATCGATGAAATGTATGTACAGCCAAGTTACGGAAAGGGTAAAAAACCTCTTAATTTATGGTTATTATCCAATTATACGCCAGAGAATGTAAAAGATATTAAAGATGAAATTTACGATATTGTGTATCATTAATATCTGAACCTATTTATTTTCCGACAGAACTTTCCTTCAATCTTTCAACGAACACCGGAAGAGATTCTTCCATTCTTGATAAAGCACCTGTGAGGTTTTTAGCCCTTACAAAAGCTCTTGTCTGTGGTTTGTCTAAAAATGAAAATTCAATAAACTCGGAGATCCTTTCTTTGGGAATGCCTTCTTTGATGAAATAATCATCCTCTACCCTTTCGCGAATCCATGCAATATCTTCCTGGAGGTCATCATATTTATACTGCCTTTTCATTCGCCTCGCATCCCCGCTAACAACATCATAAAGCCCCTGAATATTGAGATTTCCCAGCAAAATAGGAAGTAACACCTGTTTTATATCTGCCGGTGTTTCCCTCATTTTCCCAACAGGTTGCGGAAGTCCTACTGCATCTTCCACCAACTTTCCTTTATCGATTTTGGCCATCGCGCGGGAATCCTTTTTGATATCGCCGGTAAGATTGGCGATTTCTACTTCTTCAATCTGTTCAGCGATTCTTATCAGTTTAATCGTTGTTTTATTTTCTGTAAGATATTTTGCCTGTATAGAAGACCTTTCATAGCCGGAACGTATGAACCGTAATTCATCTTCAGGCGCTGCTTCGATTGAAAAAGTTCCGTCTAAGGCAGTATAAGTCCTTTTCTCTGAAGAGATATTCATGATCATCACAGCAGGAAGCGCAACGCCGTCTTCATCAGTAATGGATCCTTCTATCGTTTTTTGTGAAAATACATGGAGAAAAGGAAATATTACAAAAATTAAAAGTTTGATTCTCATTACTTTTAAGATATAATGAACCTAGGGAGTTTTATAGGCCGAGATTCTGTTTAGTACAGCATTTTTAAACCTGTTCAGATCCGCTTCGGTAACATAGCCGTATTTAAGGATATTTTTTCTTTCAAAACCTGTTCTCAGTATATAAAGGATAAAATGCTGTATCTGTGCTTTTTCAATTTTAAGATCTTCAAAAAACTCTGTTCCAAGGGCATTCTGCAGGTAATTCAGGAGATCCATATCATCCCACTTGTTTTTAACTTTTCCCAGAGAAAATACACCTTTTGTTACCGGCTGTACAAATTCCCCCGCACGCGGTGCTAAAACCGAAGGTGCTGATTTTCGCTTCATGTAGACAGCAAGATCACTTTTAAGTTTCTGGACTTTCCTTGGAGGGTTAAGGTTTTTGGAATCAATTTTAAGATCTCCTGTAATTTCTTTTTTCAGTTCTACTTCTGCAATAAGTGTTGCCGATCTCATGAGCGTAACATTAACAGGTGCACTGATGTTTTCTTTATTGATTTTTCTGTTGGCTCTTTCATAACCGTTTTTCACAAACCGAAGCTCATCTCCTGCTCTTCCGGATATCATAAAATGGCCGTCGCGATTGGTTGAAATTCTTTCGTCAGTCCTTATATTAATGACCGTAACATCGGAAATTTCATTATTATCTTCAGAAGTCACCTTCCCGAAAATATAATCCTGGGCCTGAATATTGATGAAAAGAACGGTAAATAAGACAAAAAGTAGTTTAATTTTCACGGAAAGTTTTTTATTAGAGCAAAACTATAATTATTTTTAAATATTTCGGGAAGTTTAACCACAGTTAACGCGTTTTAGCATTTCTTTTTGATTTATAGCTTTAAAACTGTTAAATCAACCGCTCAATTTGTTAAAATTTCACTTAAAATTAAGTAACTTGCACATTGAATTCCAATCGAAATGCAAAATTCTTATACCGTTATCAATGCTTCAGCCGGCTCGGGGAAAACCTATGCGCTGGTGCAGCGGCTTTTGATGATCTGTCTCCGGTATCCTAATCAACAGCAGTCGATCAGGAATATTCTGGCACTTACTTTTACCAACAAGGCAGCCAACGAAATGAAAGAAAGAATCCTGAGCTGGCTGGGAAATTTCTCGTCGGATGATTTCGCGGAAAATAGTGATCTGAAAAATATCCAGAAAGCGTTTGAACTTGAAGGCATTAAGATTACCATTGATGAACTTCATATCCGTGCAAAAAAACTACTGGATTATGTTCTTCATAATTATTCTACTCTGAATATCGGAACTATAGACCGTTTTAACTCCAGACTTGTAAGAAGCTTTTCTTATGAATTGGGTCTGGCTAAAAATTTTAATCTTGAAATTGAAGCCGAGCCCTTCCTTATTGAAGCCGTGGATAAAATGCTTGACCAGATCGGGGAAAATGAAGTGATTTCCGAATCGTTCATGGATTATGTGGATTACAGCCTTGAGAATAATGAAAGAATTAATTTAAATAAAAACCTGTATGATTCTGCGAAAGAATTTGTGAAGGATATTCATTATGAACATCTGAAAAACAATAAAGACTTCGACAGCACGAATTACGAAAATATTAAAAATACACTTCGTAAAGAAATTGTATTAAACAAAAAACAGGCGAGTGATCTTGCCGCAAAATCGATAGAATTATTCAGGTCGAAAGGTATTGAGATTGAAGATTTCGCGCAGGGCAAAAATGGAATCGGCGGATTTTTCACTAAAGTATTAGATTTTTACCAGCAAAAAAGAACGGGTTTTCCTTTTCCTACCACTGCAGAGGAATCCGTTGTCAATAATTACCGTAAAGGTGCTTCTTCAAAATCAAAACACAAGAAAGGTGATATTTTAGAAATTCTTGATCAGCTTCTTGAAAATAGGATGCAGCTGATTCTTCTTTATATTGAAACACAGAAAAAAGAGAAAATCCTTTCCGCACTTTTGCCACTGAAAGTAAATAAAGATATCCAGGATGAGCTGAGAAAAATTGAACAGGAAAATGATCTTGTGCTATTAAGCAAATTCAATATTCTGATCAACGAAAATCTTAAAAATGAGCCGTCTGCTTTCATCTATGAAAAGGTAGGATCCCAGTTTCAGCACTATTTTTTTGATGAATTTCAGGATACCTCCGAGCTTCAATGGCAGAATTTCCTTCCGCTGAGAGACCATTCCATTTCTACTGAAAATACTTCGTTTACATTGGTTGGAGATCCGAAACAGAGTATTTACCGTTTCCGGGGCGGAGAAAGCAAACTGATGCTTGATATTATCAACAAAAAAGAAATTACTCCCAAGGAAGCCGAACTTCTGGTGCTGAAAGACAACTGGCGGAGCGCCAGGAATATAGTCCGTTTCAATAACGATCTGTATCGCTTTCATTCTGATATTTTAGAAGAAGAGCATAAGAATATTTTCGGGACAGACGCAGAACAGACGCCGAGATCTTCAATGGAAGGCCGTGTAAAAGTAAATTTAATTGAAAATCTTACGAATGAAGATTTTTATAATGATACTTCTGAAAGAATGCGGAAAGATATCCAGGAAAGTCTGGATAATGGTTTCAGATTTTCAGACATTACCATTCTCTGCCGCGGGAATTTTGACATTTTCAGTTATTCCCAGAAATTAGGAAATCTGAAGGTAAATTATAAAGGAGAGGAAACGAATATTAAAACAATTTCTGACAAAGGTTTAACCCTGGAGCTTTCCAATACGTTAAAAGCCGTGATCGAATTCCTGAAATGGGAGGTTAATCCGAAGAATAAACCCAACCTGATTATGATGATGTACTATCTTAACCAGCTGGGAAGAATTCATATGGCAGATTTTACCCTGGAGATGAAAGAAATCCTTGATCTTAGCTCTCATGAAGAAATTTTAGATTTCATCCAGAACAGGTATGCCTTAAAGCTTAAGCAGGATCATTTCCCGAGATTTAATCTTTATAATTTTGTAGAATATTACATCAACGAATTTTCCGTTGAAAGTAAAGAAACGGATTTCCTGCTGAACTTTCTGGAAATGCTTTTTAATTTTACCCAAAATGCAGGGGCAAGTACTAAAGAATTCCTTAAATATTGGGACGAAGAAGCTTCTGCGTATACAATTCAGGCTTCTGAAAATATTGATGCGGTACAGATCATGACCATTCATAAGGCTAAAGGTCTGGAATTCCCAATCGTTTTTATCCCGATGATGAATAAAAACCGTGATGCCGAATTTACCAACTGGTTTGAAACTTCAAAAGACACTCCGCTAAAGTCGGTCAACATTAATCAATTCAGCAAAAATCTGGAGGTTTACGATGAAGAAATTGAAAAATTCAACAGACAAAATTCATACAAAAACTTTGTAGACCGGCTTTGCCTGCAGTATGTTGCCACAACGCGACCTGTGGAACAGCTTTTTTTCTATATCCAAAAAGCCAATAAAACATCAAATAATCTTGAGCTGCTGGAGTTTCTCCAGTCGAAAAATCCTGAAAATCTTGATGAATTTGATCTGTACGAGGTTAGTCCTGAAATGCTGAAAAAATATTCGAAGGAAAAAATTTCATCTTTTAAAACCAAGGACATCCGGGTTCTGAAAAACATCAGTGAAAACAATACTTCAATAAAAATCGCAACCCCTTCCAAGAACTATCAGGTAAGAAATGAAAAGGTGAGAATCGGTCTTTTTGTGCATGAACTTTTATCTCAGATCAATACCGCAAAAGACGTTTCTAAAGTTCTGGAATGCTATATTCTTGAAGGTCAGGTAACCCTTGAGGAAAGCCGTACGATACATTCCGAACTTAAAAAAATCATAGAAACCCATGCCGAATTCTTTGATGAAAAATGGGAAGTTATCAATGAAAAAGACATCATGATTTCCGAAAACGGTGAAAGTAAAGTGTACCGGCCCGACCGTATGCTGAAAAGTGATGAAGGCTATATCATCGTTGATTTTAAAACGGGAGAAGAATCTTCCAAAAATGAACGCCAGATTGAGAATTATAAAAATATTCTTGAAAAACTGGGCAAAAAGGTTTTGAAGACAAGGTTGATTTATTTGTAAATCAAAAACATGATAAAAATTTTCGGCGGCACCTTTGGTGCCGCCGAAAATTTTTATCATTAAGTCAATTCAATTTATTCTCCTTTAGGATTAAAAACCCTTTGTGCCAATTCCTGGTCAAAAAGATATAGTGCTGAAGGGTTATCAGATACCATCTTAATTTTTGTTACCAGTTGTGAAGCACTTGCTTCCTCTTCCACCTGTTCATTAATGAACCACTGTAGAAATGAAGTGGTGGCAAAATCACCTTCATCATTGGCATTTTTAACGATATTGAAAATACTTTTTGTTACTTTTCTTTCGTGCTCCAGTGCTTTTTCAAAAATATCAATTGCTCCAAGGAATTCATGTGGAGGCTTAGGAATTTCACCGATGATTATTTCTCCCCCCACATCGTTAAGGTAATCAAACATTTTATCGGCATGCATTAATTCTTCCTTACTCTGCACTCTGAAATAATTGGCAATCCCATCAAGATCTTTTCCCGAAAACCATGCGGACATTGACAGATAATATTGTGCAGCGTACTGTTCGTGAGCTATTTGTTCGTTAATTAATTTTGCAATTTTCTCGCTAACCATAGGGTATAAATTTACTTTCAAAATTAGGGAATAAACTCTTAAAACAAAAGTTTTAGTAAAAATTAATAAAAAAGGGCAGGATAAATCCCGCCCTTCAACACATTAAAAAATCAAAATTATAAACTACTTTGTTGCATCCGGAGCTACCGTATTCATTGGCTTATGCATTCTGGTACCTCTCTCTTTCATCGCCATTCTTCTTTGCTCCATTTTAGCTTTTCTGTCGGCCTGCCATTTATCATATTGCTGAGGTGTTAAAATCTGCTTCATTTCAGCATCCATTTGTGCTCTTTTAGCTTTCATCTGCTCCGCTCTCGCCTGTCTTTCACCTTTATTTTTTTCAAATTCAGTTTTCATTTCAGCTTTTCTCTTATCATGAAGCGCTTTAATTTTATCAACCTGTGCCTGATTTAAATTTAAATCTTTCTGCATTTGAGCCATATGCTCCTGTTCTTTTTGCTGAAACTTCTGCTGCATTTCAGCTTTTTTTGCCTGTCTGTCCTGTGGAGTAGTCTGTTGAGCCATTGCAAAACCTCCGAATCCGATAAATGCTATCGCTAATACTAATTTTTTCATATTACAAATTTTTAAATATTTCTTGTATATCTTTTTGATTATCCGTTAAAATAAAAGTTAAATAGAAAATATCACAATTATTGTTAAAATTAAATATGAATAATTCAACATTAAGGTACTAAAAAAAAGGCAGAATTATTACTCTGCCTTCACACCACTTAAATATAATATATGAAAATCTATTATTCAATTATTCTCTCTATATCTTTTTGATAATTAGCTAAAACAAAAGTTAAATGCAAAATATTATAATTATTGTTAAAATTAAATATGAATTTCATAAATATAAAAAGAGCAGATTTATAAAAACCTGCCCTTCACACCACTTAAATATAATATATGAAAATTAATTCTTTGCAAATCCGTTTCTGAAACCGCCGTTACCTCTCTTTTCACCACCATTATTCTGCTGTCTCGGTGCGGTATTTTCATTTCTTCTGAAACTTCCTTCATTTCTGAAGCCTCCGTTATTTTCTCTTTTAGGAGCCTCTTCTCTTCTAACTTCTCCACCTCTGAATCCACCGCCTCTGTTGCCATTATTTTCAGCTCTTGGAGCACGGAATCCACCATCATTTCTTACGCCGCTATCATTACCTCCTCTGAAACCTCCGTTATTTCTCGGCGCATTACCATTATTTCTGAAACCTGAATTATCATTACTTTTATTTCCAGCATTATTGTTGCGGAAGCCTCCGTTATTGCCATTATTACCATCTCTCACCGAACCCCGGAATCCATTATTTGGTCTGTCGCTGGATCTTACAATATTAAAGGTAGGATTGTCCATTCTTCTGAATTTCGCCCTGTCTACTCTGTAAATATTGATATTTACATTTCTATATCTTGGCATCGGTCTGCAGATTGCAGCATAATGTGTTCTTCTGTAATTCTGGAAATACACTACCGGACTGTATCCTCTGTAATAATTATTCTGGAACACTACAAAAACCCTTGGACCCATGATTCTCTGTAAAGCATAGAATCTGTCATAATACCATCTGTCCGGATTGTATCTGTAGAACCTGTTCCATGATGAAAAACTTATATACAGATTATTCAGTCTCAGGATCTGATCGATCTGCCATGGATTTAGCCTGTTTTGGGTAAAAAATACATTCCAGTTAATATTAACGATACTGTTTCGGTAATCGTTGTAATTACTCTGATAATAATTCTGTGGATAATAATCCTGTGGATAATTATAATAGTAATCATCCGGGAAATAATTCTGGTCATCTTCATCGCTGTAATAGCCACCGTCATTCTGATAATATCCGTCATTGTCATATCCGTAATCCGGATACTGCTGAGCAAAGGAAAAAACTCCGAGACTCAAAGCAAAACCGATCAATATTTTTTTCATTTTTAAAGTCGTTAATTGGTTAATAATATAGTAGAATTCTTCATTCTATCTTTTGGATATAAATAGAAAAAAGAAGTTAAATCTTTCGATAAAACTTCTTTTAATTATACGTTAATAAATTGATAATCAATTGTTAAATTTACAACCTTCCACTATCTTTGATCCAATATGCTATCTTTTTATTGAAGTCGGATTCATGTTTAAGGTCTTCAAGCTTTAGATGCATTCTATACCTCCAATAATGTGGAAAAACGGCAGGATTGTTAATTCTTTCGTTATCCATTTCAATATTAGCCAATCGCTGATCGGTTGCCAGAAATTCCTGTATCGGGAAAATAGCCAGCATTGCATCATTATAAAGATGTTGTTTCATAATAATTTCAGCAAGATAAGGATCAAGATTTTCCGGTGCCTGTCCGTACTGGATCAGTTGGAGGTTAAAATACTGCTGGGTAAGTGAGGGGTTTTCTTTCCACCACTGTCTCAATGTTGAGCTGTCGTGAGAAGAGGCCGTTACCACATTCAGGTATCCTGCATTTTTAGGATTATAAAAAGGAATGTTATCGGATGGCATTCTCTGAACTTTCAAAGCAACGATTGCCAATTCATCCATTACTACCGGAACACAATCCGGAACCAGCCCCAGATCTTCACCACAAATAAGCATTTTGGTGGCATTCAGGATTACAGGTAATTTTTCCATGGCTTTTTCATACCAGAGATGATCCTGCCTTTTAAAGAAATAATCATGGTACAGATCGTATATTGCTTTCTTTTCCCAATCCGAAAGATATTTGTACGATTCTGTGTTATATACATTAAATCTCGGATGATAAACTATCTGTCCGTTTCTTTCTTCAATTAAAAATAAAACATTGGCACAAAGTGATATAAGCTGGCTTTCAATTGGTCCGCGAGGATTTTTCCTGAAGAAATCCGACAATTTTCTTTGGGTATTGAATTCTTCTTTAAAAGAATAAGTGCCGTCGTAATTATTGTCAATAAATTCAAGCGCATTTGCGTTTTCTTCTCCGAAGTAATTCCAAAGAATCTGATCATTGATATACGGCTTACAATACCTGTCGAAATTGAAAGGAATATTCCATTTACCGAATTCCTCCAGCGTAACCGGAACGGCAGGGTAAAAATATCCTAAAATTCCCTGTGTTGCGGAAATCGGCATTCTCCAGATCCTGAAAAAACCTAAAATGTGATCAATCCTCATCGCATCAAAATACTGCTCCAATGCTTTGAACCTGTTTTTCCACCACTTGTAATCATCCGCTTTCATGGCTTCCCAGTTATAGGTTGGAAACTCCCAGTTCTGTCCAAGCTCTGTAAACTGATCAGGTGGTGCGCCGGCCTGAAAATCCATTCCGAATAACTCAGGCTCCGTCCATGCTTCTACCGAATATCTGTAAATCCCGATTGGAAGATCTCCTTTAACGGAAACACCTAGTCTATGCGTGTAGTCAATAGCATCTTTCAATTGCCTGTGAAGCTGATACTGCACCCAGGCATGCAGCATAGACGCATCATAATCTTTACTTTTTGCGCTGAAAAAAGGCGCAATTTTTCCGGCAATATATTTTTTATGCGTCTTCCACTCGTTGAAATTCGGGGTTTTATATTTATCTCTTAAAACACAGAACGCAGCATACGGAATCAGCCAGGATTCATTGTCTTTAATAAATTTTTTAAAGTTCCTGTCTTTATATATTTTCTCTTTATCAGCATCAAAAACCGCTCTCAGGTATTTCCATTTTCCTGAGATCATTTTCTCATAATCGATCAGATCAAGTGCATTCAATTCGGATTTTTCAGCTTTATATTCAGCAAAAAGATCCTCGGGCAACGGGAAGTCCAGCTGTTCCAGAGCAATATACTGCGGATGAAGCGCATAGACAGAAACTGCTGCATAGGGATAAGAATCTGTCCAGGTATAATTTGCAGTGGTATCGTTGATCGGCAGAATCTGAATAATTCCCAAGTTAGTTTCTTTCGCCCAATCTGCCAGTTTTTTAAGATCTGAAAATTCTCCCACACCAAAGCCGTCATCTGTTCTTAAAGAAAAGATAGGAACAGCCACTCCGGCATCGTGATACATCTGGTAAAGTTTGAATTTAAAATAATGGTCTGCAACGACATGCAAAACATCTTTGGATTGATTGGGAAGGGCAAAACGGTTTTCGCCAGCTTCTACATCAAATACTTTTCCGGATGCTTTATCATAAAGACAGTATTTATATTGTATAAATTCATTTTCTGGAATTTCAACTGAAGTTTCCCAGATACCGAAATCCGTCTGCGACAACTGAATAACCTTATCATAATCCCAATTTCCAAGGGAAGCCGTACTGCCGAACAGGACAACCGCCCAGTCGGGATTATAGATGGGCGCTTCAATTCTAAATAAATGGGTATGCTTTTTTAAAACCGATATTTTTTCGGGTTTAAATGTATTCAGCTTATTGTAAAGTATTTTATTGTTAAGGTAATTTTCAGGAAAATTTTTGTTGTTCCAGCGATCAAAAATAATAAACTCTTTATAATTATGAGGGAAATTCAAACGATGCAGGACAAATTCTTCACGCAGCATACTTCCTTTTTCATCTATAACCTGATATTGATAAGAAATAGATTTTGAAAAGTAATCCACTTCACATTTCCATTGTCCGTTTTCTTCATAAAACATAGGATGCGTCTGCGATACAGCATTTTCTTCGCTGATAACCAGCTGAAGTCTTTCTCCGACTTTTGTACTGTAACCTACATTAAAGTATATCTTCATTTACATTTTTTTATAAAAATACATTATAATATCGAAAAATAAAACTTATTGAATATCAAATATTCATTAAAAAAACCTTCTCAAATATTTTGAAAAGGCTTGATATATTGTAAAGATAATGATTATTCTGTCACTACAATTTTCTTATTGAGTAATACTTTTCCGGATTCATCCGTAATGTTTACGAGATAGGCTCCGCTTACAAGATTTCTGAGATACACCTGTTGTCTCAAAAATCCGTCTTTTACAGATAAAGCTTGTGTGAGGACATTCTTACCGGAAAGATCAAAAATATTAAGTTTTACAGATCCTTTTACCGTTTTGTCATTAACATTAATATTGATTAATTTTTCATCTACTCTTGTAGGATAGAGATCAATATTTGCGAAGACATTTCCTAAAGCCGCCTTATCATTTGCAAAATACTTGCTTGCAAGATCATAAATATGCAGATTTTGCTCTCCCAGAAGCTGTTTGGCCTGTAAAGTATTGAGGTCCACTTCGTATAACGGAGCTCCTTTTGCACTGGCAATAACAACATTCCCTTTTGAATTAACTGCGGATCCATTTACCGAATAATTATCAGGAATTCCGGCAATTTTACCGATAAATTTAGCTTTTAATTCTTTTGTCACGACTTTAAATACATTCCCTGATGCGGAAAACACATAAAAATTACCTTCTGCATCAGCAATCATATCACCACCAAAACCGGTTTCCATGATCGTGAAAGAACTTTTGCCGTTGGCAGCATCATCTGTAATGATACCCAGATCAGTGACGTTATATTGATTTCCCGATTTACTTATTTTGATAAACTGTGTCCCTACATTATTAATTGCGTAAATACTTCCGTCATAGCCTGCAGTCATTCTTGTAAAATGAGAATTGATATCGCAGGAAGTAACTCTTGCCACGTTATTTTCAACCAATGTTATTTCGCGTGATTTTGCATTTAAAACATAGATATTTGAGGAAAACATTGGCATATAAACCAGATTATTGTTGGAAGCATCGTAAGCCAGAGTCGCCATATTCACAGCCTGGGCATTGTTATACGTATTCTTATCTTCCGTTACAGCACCATTTCTGTTTTGGGAAAAAACTTTTGAAGAAGAATCTGCCGTAAAAATTACCTCTCCGGAAACTCCTCTGTTTGCATCAATAGTACGGAAATCGTTAAAAATAATACTTGGTGAATCTTTACCGACAAGCGCAAAAAAATCCTGTTGCGCAGAAGCATTAATACCGATAAACAGCAAAAATAAAGGGAATAGATGTTTTTTCATAGTATATAAATTTTAATTTTTAATCATTTTATTATGACTAAGTTACGTATTTTTTGAATTCATTTTAAAAAAATTTAAGGTTAAAGAAGAATTTTGAATTTGAGCTTTCTGTCAATTCGCTTTGCTCCATTCAGAATGATATCTATACAAAAAAACTCCCACAAAACAACTGTGAGAGTTTATAATATAAATATTTAAAAATTTTAATTTAAAACGTATGTTGTTCCATCCCTTCCGTCTTTCAGCTCGATGCCTTCCGCAAGAAGCCTGTCGCGGATCTGGTCTGACAGTTCAAAATTCTTTGATTTTCTAGCCTGATTTCTTAATTCAATTAAAACCTTCAGCGTCTGATCCAGTTTTTCGTTATTATTTTCTTCAATGGTCTGAAGTCCTAAAACATCGAATATTAAAGCATTTAAAGTAGATTTCAAATCTTCCAAATCATTTTTTGAAATGGTTTCTTTTCCATCCTTTAGAGCAAAAATATATTTTACAGCTTCAAATAAATGCGCGATAAGAACCGGTGAATTAAAATCATCGGTTAATGCATCATAGGCTTTATTTTTCCATTCTTCAAAGCTAAAACCGGATTGCTTTTCATCATTCGGCGTAATGGATTGTAAAACTTTAACGGCTTCCATTAACCTGATGAATCCTTTTTCGCTGGCCAGCATGGCATCATTGGAAATATCCAAGACACTTCTGTAATGTGCCTGCAGGAAACAGAAACGTACAATTGCCGGATGGAAAGGCTTTTCGAAAAAGTCATTTTCTCCGGTTACCAGCTGCATCGGCAAAATATAATTCCCCGTTGACTTACTCATACGCTGAGAATTCATGGTAAGCATATTGGCGTGCATCCAGTAGTTTACCGGAGCGCTATCATTGCATGCTTTACCCTGTGCAATTTCACATTCGTGGTGCGGGAACTTCAAATCCATGCCACCTCCGTGGATATCAAATGTTTCTCCCAAATATTTTGTACTCATTGCTGTACATTCCAGATGCCACCCCGGAAAACCTTCTCCCCAGGGAGAATTCCATCTCATGATATGTGCCGGGGAAGCTTTTTTCCAAAGAGCAAAATCCTGAGGATTTTTCTTTTCACCCTGCCCGTCCAGATCACGGGTATTTGCGAAAAGTTCCTCAATATTTCTTTTCGATAATTCGCCATAATTTAATCCTCTCCTATTGTATTCCAAAACATCAAAATAGACGGAGCCGTTGCTCTCATAGGCAAATCCTCTCTCAATCAATTTCTGTGTAAGTTCAATCTGCTCCACAATGTGACCCGTTGCGGTGGGTTCAATATTCGGAGGCAATAAATTAAACATTTCCAGAACTTTATGAAAATCTACCGTATATTTCTGTACGATTTCCATAGGTTCCAGCTTTTCAAGGCGGGTCTGCTTCACAAACCTGTCGTTATTGACGTCACCATCATCGGTAAGGTGCCCTGCATCAGTGATATTTCTAACATATCTTACTTTATACCCTAGATGAGTAAGGCTACGGTAAATGAAATCAAAAGAAAGGAAAGTTCTTACATTTCCCAGATGGACATTGCTATAAACAGTTGGTCCACAGACATACATCCCGACATTTCCATCTAAAATGGGTTTAAATATTTCTTTTTCGCCGGTAAGCGAGTTGTATATTTTTAGTTGCATGATTTAATAAGTAGTAATTAATGATTAATAAATGATTAATAAATGATTTTTAAATTTAATTCAAGATAAATCTTTCACAACAAATAATGGTTGTGATAAAAATTTTATCTGAGATTTTTTTAAATTTTATCATTATAATTTACTTCCAGAAGTGAGGTTTAATATAAAAAACAGTATCAATAAAATATAACACTCCTTTTTGTGTAAGAACATTTTCGTCATGTAAGTCTTCCAGAATAATTCCTAAAGAAGGATTATAATAATCATTGTTTCTTATATTTTCAAATCCATTATTACCAAGAAAACTTTTGACTTCTCTAAGATCAGTTAATTGATCTAATTTAACAAATCTTTGTTTTACGACTGCATATAAGATATCCGAATTCATATAAAATCCAATTAACTCATAAGCTGTATCCGGAAAAAAATAATTATTTAAAAGGAGATTATGAAAGTAATCCAACCATGATTCATAGTAAATAGAATCATTAAGTTTCAAAACAGAACTATCATCTTTCAAATACACTTTTTGTTCCGCTCCTTCTGAGACAAACAGATCAAAGTCTATTGTATCATACCAAAAGTTATTAGAATTAATCCAATTAATTAACTCTAATGTTTCTTTTCTTTTGAAAGGCTTTTCTTTTGAAGCCAGTTTGCCTGTTTCTTGGCTTCTTCCAAGGTAACCGGCGATTGCTTGGATAATATTTCCATGCTTAACTTCGCTCTTTCCTGAAAGGATATATTGGAGTTCATATTTGATATCATTTAGCATTGTTAAAAATAGTACAATTTTTCATTTAATCCAATTTCGCATGGCTTCCCACATAGTGAAGGAATTCCTGTCTTGTAATAGGATTGGTCCTGAAAATACCACTTAATTCTGCAGTAATGGTAGAGCTTGCCGTATCTTTTATTCCCCTGCAATTTACACAAAGATGTTTTGCATCAATGATACAGGCAACATCTTTTGTACCCAAAGCTTCTTTTAAAGCATCAACAATCTGCATGGTAAGCCTTTCCTGAACCTGTGGACGTTTTGCATAATAGTCTACGATTCTGTTGATTTTAGAAAGCCCGATCACTTCACCGTTGGAAATATAGGCAACGTGTGCTCTTCCGATAATCGGCAAAAAATGATGCTCGCAGAATGAATATACGGTAATGTCTTTTTCCACCAGCATCTGGCGGTATTTGTATTTATTTGAAAAGGTAGAAATGCCCGGTTTATTTTCAGGTAGAAGTCCGCCAAAAATTTCGTTAACGTACATTTTGGCAACCCTGCGCGGGGAATCTTTCAGAGAATCATCCGTCATATCAAGTCCTAGTGTTTCCATGATTTCTCCAAAAAGTACGGTTATTTTTTCTATTTTCTCTTCTGGTGATTTCTCAAAAGCATCTTTCCTGATAGGCGTATGTTCTTTTCCAGTGAAAATATCATCGTCGTTGTCCGTAAAATCAACCATTTTTATTTAATTTGCACAAAAATACGGATAAAATCTGTTCGTCATATTTAATTTAGCCGAAAAACATTATCTTTCGCCGCCAACATCACTTTACGTTATGATTATTGCTGAAGAAGTACAAAGCAAAGCCCGGGAAAGGGAATTTTTAGAGTTTCCGGGAAGACTTTATCAAAATGACCCAAACTATATCAGACCTTTAGATAAAGACATAAAAGAAATCTTTAATCCTGAAAAAAACAGATTCTTTAAAAACGGAGAATGCGCCCAGTTTTTGTTTAAAAACAAGGAAAATGACACCGTAGGAAGAGTTGCCGTATTTGTCAACAATTTTTACGAACAGCAGCAGCCGACCGGCGGAATAGGTTTTTTTGATTGTATTAATGATCAGAAGACGGCGGACTTTATTTTTAATTACTGTAAAGAATGGCTCCAAAAAAGAGGAATGGAAGCCATGGACGGATCCATCAACTTCGGGGAGCGGGATAAATTCTGGGGTGTACTAACGGATGGCTTTGAACAGCCTCTGTATGGAATGAACTATAATTTCCCTTATTATAAGGAGCTTTTTGAAAATTATGGATTCAGGATCTATTTTGAGCAGCTCTGTTTTTCAAGACCTATTTTTGCGGAAGTTTCACGCGTTTTTATGGTTATGCATGCAAAGCACCAACGAAATCCTGACATTTCGGCTCAACCCATGAAAAAGAATGCCCTGAAAAAATTCGCAAAAGATTTTACAGAAATCTACAATAAAGCCTGGGCGGCTCATGGTGAAGGAAAATGCATGGAAGAATCTAAGGTACTGAAGATGTTTAAAACCATGAAACCTATTATTAATGAGCATATTTCCTGGTTTGTGTATGAAAATGAAAAGCCTATTGCCATGTGGATGAATATTCCCGATCTGAATCAATGGTTTAAATATATGAACGGAAAATTTGGCTTTTTTCAAAAACTTAAATTCTTATGGGTAAAAAGATTCAAGAAAAATGAAAAAATGGTAGGCCTTGTTTTCGGGGTGGTTCCGGAATGGCAGAGGAAAGGAATTGAAGGATATATGATCTGGGAAGGGACACAGCATTTAAGAAAGCATACTGATTTTAAAGTTACGGAAATGCAGTGGATCGGAGATTTCAATCCTAAAATGATTAAAATTGCTGAAAATCTTGATACTACGGTAACAAGGAAACTGGCAACCTATCGATATTTATTTGATCGTAATAAAGAATTTGAAAGACATCCTACACTATAATCTAAAAATATATTTTATGAATTCAGTATTTGTTTTACTTGTTTTATTTCTTTTCATCATATTATTGATTCCTGCCATTATTTTTCTTATCGCCTATCTTGCTGCGAGAAGCCGAAAGAAAAAGCAGAAAGTACTGCTCGAAAAAATAGGAACTCCCCAATATTATGCTTTTGTAAGATACAATATGGGAAATACACAAAATGAATTCTTTAAGCTCAAAGCATTTCAGGGCAGTGGAATTTTATATGTTGAAGGCCGAAATATTTATTTTGAAGATACTCTACATCAAAATCCGCACGTATTTCCTATGAGTGAAAGCAACATCAAATGGGAAGATGTTAATATTGTAAACGGACTTTTGAAATGGTTTTCTATCGCCGATCAGGAGAAGAAATATTATTTCAATATTGAAAGCGGAATGTTTATTTTCAATCTTGATTCTTCGAAACCTACTACCAAAAGTGTTTTTGATAAATTATTACAACATCAGAATGAAATTTGATGCGTTTAGTTTTTGGCGGCGGCTCCGCCGCCGCCAAAAACTAAAATAAAAAAACCTCATTCTGGATGAGGTTTTTTAGATCGTATGAGTTTATCAGAATAATGCTCCCGCTACTTTTTTAATATTGTCACTTTTGCCCATTGAATAAAAATGCAGTACCGGAACACCGAAGTCAAGCAATTCTTTGCATTGATTGATTGCCCATTCTATCCCGATTTGTTTTACAGCATCATTATTCCTGGCGTTTTCCACTTCACTGATCAGTTCTTCGGGCAGGTCAATTTTAAAAACCTGGGGAAGAAGTTTCAGATGCTTCTTCGTAGCAATCGGTTTGATTCCCGGAATAATAGGTACCGTGATACCCATTTCGCGGGCTTTGGTTACAAATTCCATAAATTTTTTATTATCAAAAAACATCTGCGTTACGATATAATCGGCTCCAGCATCTACTTTTTGTTTCAGCCATTTTAAATCATAATTCATGGAAGGTGCTTCAATATGCTTTTCCGGATAACCTGCTATGCCGACACAGAATTTATTGTGCTCATCACACTCCTGGTCTTCATTGTGCAGATATTTACCTCTTCCCAGATTATTAATCTGATGAACTAAATCCATCGCACTGGCATGACCACCTATAGTGGGTTCAAAATACTGATGTCCTTTCATAGCATCGCCACGAAGCGCCATTACATTATCGATTCCGAGGTACATACAGTCTACCAGAAGATATTCTGTTTCTTCTTTGGTAAAGCCGCCACAAAGCAGGTGCGGAACCGTATCTATATTGTATTTATGCTGAATAGCAGCGCAAATTCCCAACGTTCCGGGACGCATCCTTGTAATACGGCGCTCCATCAAACCATTTCCTTTATCAATATAAATATATTCTTCCCTGGAAGTTGTTACGTCAATGAAAGGTGGTTTGAATTCCATTAAAGGATCAATATTTTTGTAAAGATCTTCGATTCCGATGCCTTTTTGTGGCGGAACGACTTCGAGCGAAAATAAGGTTTTTCCGTTTGCGTTTTTTATATGTTCGGTGATTTTCATTTAGCTTAAAATGTTGTTTTTTAAAGTTTCGTTTTTAATTTTTAAAATTTCTCCAACTCCAATAATTTTTGCCCCTTCAAGGAATTCAAATTTTACTCCTTCATATAATTTATTTTTAAAAAGGTGTGGAGACATTAGTGTTATTTCAGCTTCGACTTCTTCACCAGGGAAAACCCATTCTTTATTAATAAAAACCTGTCTTCCAGATGAGGTTGATTTCTCAAAATCAAATCTTACTTGAGGTCTGTAATTAGATTGAGCAGGAGTCATGCGTCCTCCTTCATCAGTTGTCCGATATTTTAAATACGCAATAAAGTCAAAATCGTCTTTCATAATTCTTATTTAAATTCCATCTGCCAAATTAGGATTTAACCATTTTCTTGCTTCCTGTAAAGAAATTCCTTTCCTTACCGAATAATCTTTCAGCTGGTCTTCTGCAATCTTTCCCAGTCCGAAATATTTTGCGTGCGGACTTCCGAAATAATATCCGGAAACCGAAGCAGTAGGAAACATCGCTAAACTTTCTGTTAAATAAACACCAATGTTTTCTTCCACTTTCAGCAAGTCCCAGATGGCGTGCTTTTCCAGGTGATCCGGACAGGCGGGATAACCAGGAGCCGGACGGATTCCTTTATATTTTTCGGCTATTAATTCTTCGTTAGTTAAATTTTCCTGATTGGCATAGCCCCAATATTCTGTTCTCACTTTTTTATGTAAAAATTCGGCATAGGCCTCTGCGAAACGATCTGCCAAAGCTTTTACCATGATGGCGTTATAATCATCGTTTGCTTTTTCATATTCCTGCGCCAGTTCGTCAGTTCCGAATCCTGTTGTCACACAAAAAGCTCCGACATAATCTGTTTTACCTGAATTTTGTGGTGCAATAAAATCACTCAGCGCCAGATAATCTTTTCCTTTTGATCGTTGCGCCTGTTGCCTTAACGTAATGAATTTTGCTTTTTGTCGGTTGTCTTTGTCAAAGATGAGAATATCGTCCGTTTCAGTGGAATTGGCTTTAAAAATTCCGAAAATGGCTTTTGCTGTTAAGAGTCTTTCATCCAGAATTCTTTTTAAAATGACCTGAGCATCTTTGAACAGTTCTTTAGCCTGAACTCCGACAACCTCATCTTCCAGAATATTCGGATATTTCCCATGAAGATCCCAGCTTCTGAAAAACGGCGACCAGTCAATAAAAGGCAATAACTCTTTTAAATCCTGATTTTCAACAACGGTAATTCCTAATTGATTTGGAGTAAAAATATCTTCATTTTCCCAGTCAATTTTAAACTTATTTCCTCTGGCTTCTTCGATGGAGACATAATCTTTCTCCACCTGCCGGTTCAGGAATTTTTCCCTGAATTCGGAATAATCATTTTTTAAATCCGCAACATATTCCTTATTTCGGTCGCCTAATAAAGAACTTACCACGTTTACCGCTCTGGAAGCATCGTTTACGTGAACGACGGCGTTTTTATATTTTAAATCAATTTTTACAGCGGTATGTGCTTTTGAAGTTGTTGCACCGCCGATTAGTAAAGGAAAATTTAAATTCTGTCTTTCCAATTCCTGTGCGATATAAACCATTTCATCCAGGCTTGGTGTGATCAGTCCGCTTAATCCGATCACGTCTACTTTTTGTTCAATGGCGGTCTGAATAATTTTTTCAGCAGGAACCATTACTCCGAGATCCACAATTTCATAATTGTTACAACCCAAAACCACACTCACAATATTTTTACCGATGTCATGAACATCTCCTTTTACCGTTGCCATCAGAATTTTCCCGTTAGCTGGTTTTGAGCCGTCTTTTTCTGCTTCTATGAATGGCTGTAAATAAGCCACCGCTTTTTTCATGACCCTCGCTGATTTTACCACCTGGGGAAGAAACATTTTTCCGCTTCCGAACAGGTCTCCTACAACGCCCATTCCGGTCATTAAATTAATTTCAATAACGTGAAGTGGTTTTTCCGCCTGCAATCTTGCTTCTTCAACATCTTCTTCAATAAAACGGTCGATTCCTTTTACCAAAGCATGGGTAATTCTGTCCTGCAAAGGATGATTTCTCCATTCTAAATCCTCAACTTTTTCTTTTTTTATGGATTTATGCTTTTCCGAATAATCTAAAAGTCTTTCGGTAGCATCTTCCCTTTTATCGAGGATAACGTCTTCCACCAGCTCAAGAAGTTCTTTATTGATTTCATCATACACTTCCAGCATCGCAGGATTCACGATTCCCATATTCATCCCGGCCTGAATGGCGTGATATAAGAAAACAGAATGCATAGCTTCCCTCACCGTATCATTTCCACGGAATGAAAAAGAAACGTTTGAAACCCCTCCACTTACCGAGGCATACGGAAGATTTTGACGAACCCATCTTGTTGCTTCAATGAAATCGATTGCGTTTCGGCGGTGCTCATCCATACCGGTAGCCACCGGGAAAATGTTTAAATCGAAAATAATATCTTCCGCAGGAAAATTTAAACGATTCACCAAAATATCGTAAGAACGCTTTGAAATTTCAATTCTTCGTTCGTAAGTATCTGCCTGTCCTAACTCATCAAATGCCATGACAATAACAGCGGCACCGTATCTTTTGATTGCTTTTGCCTGCCTGATAAATTCTTCTTCACCTCCTTTGAGACTGATTGAATTAACCACGCATTTTCCCTGTGCCACCTGAAGTCCTGCCTCCAAGATTTCCCACTTCGAAGAATCGATCATTATTGGGATTCTGGCAATATCCGGCTCGGATGCTATTAAATTTAAAAATTTGATCATGGAAGCTTTTCCGTCAATCAGTCCGTCGTCGAAATTGACATCCAGAATCTGCGCGCCACCTTCAACCTGATGGCGTGCTATATCCAATGCTTCAGCAAATTTTTCTTCTTTTATTAATCTTAAAAATTTCTTTGAGCCGGCAACATTGGTTCTTTCGCCAACATTGATAAAATTACTTTCCGGTGTTATGATCAAAGGCTCAAGCCCCGATAATCTTAAATATTTCATTAATTATTCTTCTAAAATAAAATAGGCGTTGTTTGCATTCTGCTTCAGCAAATCAACATGTTTTCCTAAAGCGGTCGCAATCGGAAATCGTTTATAATTTAATCCGTAATCTCTCGCAAACTGCTCAATTTCTTCTGTAATTTCATTATAATAAGCATAACTGTAATTTGGAAAAAGATGGTGGGCAACATGAAAATTGAAATTCCCCAGCACATTTCTTACAAACCAGTTATTTTCCTGTAAATCATTCGTTACTTCAAACTGATGATGCAGCCAGCTGAAAGGCAATCCGTTTTTTCCATCCAGTTTCGGGAAAGCATTGTCAGGCAGCGGGTGTAATGGAAGCAATACAAAAAGTGCAAAAATACTTGCTGCAATTACCTGTAAAAACCAAGCTCCCAGTGCAAGACCTATTGAAACCTTAAAAAACAAAACCGGTACAGCAATCTGATAAAAAAAATAAAACAGTTTATAAGCAATCATCTTTACTTTTTCTTTTACCGGAATTGCTCCCTGCGTTTTCAGGATCACACGGTTGTTATCAAAAAAATCCCTGAAGTCCCTGATAAACATCCAGTTGAATAAATACAGCGGGTATACCAGGAAGAAAAACCGATGCTGATACTTCTGAACTCCTTTTGCTTTAATCCACGGAACAATCAGAAGCACACCACTTTGTTCAATATCAGTATCCCAACCGTCAACATTAGGATAAGCATGATGGCTTGCGATATGTCTTTTTTTCCAGATATAGGAATTAGCCCCTACAAAATCGAAAATCTGCAATACCAGACTGTTGAGTTTTTTACTTTTAAAAATATTATTATGTGCTGCTTCGTGAATCAGATTAAGATAAATTAAAACAAGCGTTAATCCCATCAAAACAAAACTTAAAATATATAATCCGGCATTTTCCGCATTGAATAATGCAAAAACATACAGCCCGAAATACAACAAAGGCAATATAACGGCTTTGATCTGAATATAAATATCCCTGTTTTCAGGAATTGCTTCTACCCGCTGGTTCACTTTTTTTCTTAATTCATTAAACAATTTTGCATCCTCTGAATCTTTTAAGTAAATAGGTTTTTCCATTATATTTAAATTTTGTGTGATACTTAAAGATAATATTAAAAAACATTCCTTTTCTTCCTATTCAATTAAAAAATTCTATTAAATCAGACAAATTCCTTCAATTTTCTTGGTGGATATTGTGAAACCAGATCCGCAATCGCTTTGATATGATCCGGCGTTGTTCCACAGCATCCTCCGATAATGTTGATCAGTCCTTTTTCCACATACTCTTTGATCTGGGCAGCCATATCTTCAGGCGTTTCATCGTACTTTCCGAAAGCATTTGGTAAGCCGGCATTCGGATAGGCAGAAACATAAAATCCAGAGTTGTGCGCCAGAGTTTCCAGGTATGGCGTCAACTGATTTGCTCCCAAAGCACAGTTGAAACCTACGCTTAGTAAATTCAGATGCGAAACAGAGATTAAAAAAGCTTCCGCAGTTTGTCCGCTCAGTGTTCTTCCTGAAGCATCGGTAATCGTCCCTGAAACCATAATTGGAATGCTGATTCTTCTTTCATCCTGAATTTCATCAATAGCAAACAGGGCTGCTTTTGCATTCAAAGTATCAAAAATAGTTTCTACCAGTAAAATATCTGACCCTCCGTCTAATAATGCTTCGCACTGCTGTTTGTAGGCCACTCTCAATTCCTCGAATGTAATGGCCCTGTAGCCGGGATCGTTCACATCCGGACTAAGGCTTGCCGTTCTGTTCGTTGGGCCGATAGATCCTGCAACGAATCGTGGTTTATCCGGGTTTTTAGCGGTGAATTCGTCACACACTTTTCTGGCGATTTTTGCAGATTCGTAATTTAATTCATATACCAGATCTTCCATATGATAATCTGCCATGGCAATCGTGGTGCCCGAAAATGTATTGGTTTCGATGATGTCGGCTCCTGCTTCAAGATATTTTTTATGAACTTCTTCTATTGCGTGGGGCTGCGTTAAAGACAACAAATCATTGTTTCCTTTTACAGGATGTTCCCAGTTTTTGAAACGTTCGCCACGGTAATCCTCTTCTTCAAATTTATACCGCTGAAGCATGGTTCCCATCGCTCCGTCGAGAATTAAAATTCTTTCGGATAATGCTTTGTATAATTGTTCTGAATTTTTCATTTTTTATATTTTTTCCATAGGTTACACCTACGGCTATTATTGTTGAACCCTTCGGGTTTGTTGTTAATCCAATGCCTGTTTCAAGTCAGCAATAATATCATCCACATTTTCCAGACCAACAGAGCACCGCACCAGACCTGCCGTGATTCCGACTTCGCTCCTTTCGTGATCGGACAATTTGGAGTGCGTTGTTGATGCCGGATGCGTAACAATTGTTCTTGTATCGCCTAAATTTGCAGAAAGTGAACACATTTTTATTTTATCTAAGAAGTTCCTTCCCCCTTCGATTCCGCCTTTGATTTCGAAGGCTACGATATTTCCACCCAACTTCATCTGTTTTTTAGCGATTTCATACCCCGGATGGGATTTCAGGAATGGATATTTCACCAATTCTACATTGGGATGAGCTTCCAGAAATTCGGCAACTTTTAAAGCATTTTCACAATGTTTTTCAACACGGATCGCCAATGTTTCCAGACTTTTGGACAACACCCAGGCGTTGAAAGGCGACATGGCAGGCCCCGTATTCCTTGCAAAGAGGTAAATTTCGCGGATGAGATCTTCTCTTCCTACTGCCACTCCTCCTAAAACCCGACCCTGTCCGTCAATTAATTTGGTTGCGGAATGAACCACAATATCTGCCCCGTATTTTATCGGCTGCTGTAAATAAGGTGTAGCGAAGCAGTTATCCACAATAAAAATTAAATTGTGCTTCTTCGCAATCTGTCCGAAAAATTCTAAATCCAAAACCTCGATCGCAGGGTTGGTAGGTGTTTCCAGATATAAAACTTTTGTGTTCGGCTGAATATATTGTTCCACATTTTCAGCATCTTCCGCTTTGAAATAGGTTGTTTCAATATTCCACTTCGGGAAATATTTGGTAAACAATGTATGGGTAGAACCGAAAACCGACTGACAGCTTACGATGTGATCTCCCGCATTTAATAACGTGGCAAATGTTGAATAAATGGCCGCCATTCCCGTTGCAAAGGCATACCCTGCTTCGGCACCTTCCATTTTGGCTATTTTCTCTGTAAATTCTGTTACATTCGGGTTTGAAAACCGGCTGTACAGATTTTTCTGTTTTTCTTCCGCAAAACTCGCCCTCATATCTTCCGCATCCTGAAAAATAAAACTGGATGTTAAATATAAAGGTGTTGAATGCTCATCAAACTGAGTTCTTTCCGTCTGGGTTCTTATAGCGGAGGTTTCAAAATTATAATTTTCCATATTTTTTTGAAACCTTCAAGGTTTTAAAAACCTTGAAGGTTGTTTAATTTATTTTGTTCTATAGTTTCACCTAAGGCTATTGATATTGAACCCTTTCGGGTTCAAATTATTTGTCCTATTTAGTTTCACTTACTCTTAAAATATCCCCAAAAACGCCTCTTGCGGTAACTTTGGCTCCTGCACCGGCTCCCATGATAACGATTGGATTTTCGCCATAACTTTCCGTGTAAATTTCAAAGATGGAGTCTGATCCTTTTAACTGTCCTAAAGCGGAGGTTGCAGGAACTGAAATCAGCTTCACATCAAGTTCGCCTTTTTCTTTTTGTAAATCACCGTGAAGATCTCCGACATATCTTAACACATGGCCGGATTTCTGATTGTTTTTGATCTTTTGATATTCTTCATCCAACTCGTTCAATCTTGAAAGAAATTCCGGTTTTGAAACGGAAAGCAAGCTTTCAGGAACTAAATTCTGGATATTGATGTCTTCAAATTCGTTGATTAAATCTAATTCTCTCGCCAAAATCAATAATTTTCTTGCGACATCATTTCCGGATAGGTCTTCTCTTGGGTCCGGTTCCGTATATCCTTTTTCCAGCGCTTCATTGATAATCGTTGAAAATGCGTCATCCCTCAATGAAAAATTATTGAAAACATAACTCAGTGTTCCGGAAAAAACCCCTTTAATTCTGGTAATATTTTCTCCTGAAAGGTGTAGAAGCTTTATGGTGTCAATCAATGGTAAACCGGCTCCTACATTGGTTTCGTAAAGATAACGACGGTTGTTTTTGTTCAATGTATATCGAAGCTGTCGATATTCCGAAATAGGGAGCGTGTTGAAAATCTTATTAGATGAAACCAGGTCAAAACCGTTTTCCGCTAATGCATGATAATTTTTAACAAATTCTTTGCTTGCCGTATTATCTACTACAATCAGATTTTCAAGTTGATTTTCTTTCGAAAAATTAATCAGTTCCTGAACATCTGACGGATTTTCCGCTGTTAAAACCTCATCATTCCAGTTACTGTCAAACCCTTTTTTGTTAAAAGCAATTTTTTTTGAATTGGCAACAGCTACTACTTTAAGATCGATTTTTTTCCTTCTTTTAATTTCCTCTGAAGACTCCAGAACCTGTTCTATTAAGGTTTTTCCTACGTTTCCATGACCGATAATGGCCAGATGAACTGTTTTTGGTTTTTTAGAAATTTCAGATTCTATGATATTTTTCGCCTTCTCGTCCTGAGAAGAAGTAACCACAATATTTACTCTTTTCTCTGCTGCAATCTGATTAAGCAACAGCGGGAAAACATTATTTCTGGCCAGCTCAGCCAGTATTTTATTTAAATCTTCCGCAACAAAGCCTAAAACCGATACGTTGTTAATACTATAAATCTGGGAAACCTTGCCCGATTTTCTTTCTGCTTCAAATTCATCAATAAGACAATTCACTGCTTTTTCGGAATCGCTTTCCTGTACAAGAATGGAAATCCCGTTTTCTATCGCCTGTTGTGAAATAACCCCAACACTGATTCTCGCTAACGTAAGCGCTTTAAAAATTCTTCCGTCAATACCGATTTCCCCTAAGAAATCCTCTCCTTCAAATTTGATGATTGACCTGTTTCTCAAAAATTTTATTTCGTTTGCATTGCTTTTCATCTTCTACAAAATATTTTTAATGATCGTATTTAATTGTTCATATTCCATTAGGAAGGCATCATGACCATGAATTGATTTAATTTCATGATAGAATACATTCTCTTTATCTTTCTTTAATTTTTCAAAGCACATTCGGATTTCGGAAGCGGGAAAGAAAAGATCCGTATCTACAGCAATGAGATGTATCTGAGCCTTTATCCTTTTCAGTTCGGATTCATCCGCATCAATGGTCATCAGCAAATGATTCATTAACCGGTATGATGGTAAACTAAATCTTTCGTTCAGCGCATTACCGTGATAAATGAGCCAGTCTTCCGACTCCAACCTCTCCTTCTCATGATTGTATCTGTTTTGAAATCTGTCATTTAACGATTCCGGTGTTCTGTAACATAACATGGCATGAATTCTTGCCTTTTGCAGGGGTTCTTCCTTATGATTTAATAAAAATTTCTGAACAAGACATTGCGCATGAAGCCAGTCGTGGGTTTTAAAATCACAGGCAATGGGAATAAATATTTCAGCGAGTGCCGGATTTTTAACCAGCATTTCCCAGCCGATACCTCCTCCCAGAGAGCCCCCGATAATAGTATGTAAGCTTTTAATATTTAAAATTTCAAGACCCTGTAAAAAGATATTGGCGATATCTGATGGTGTAAAATCTTCGTAGTCATCGATAAAAAAATTATCGTAGCCATTTCCCGGAATATTGAAGCACAAAACGGTGTACTGATCTGTATCAATGATCTGCTTTTTTCCAATCAATTTTTTCCACCATCCTTTTTCTCCAGCAACATCCGAATTTCCGGTTAAAGCATGATTTACCAGAATTACCGGTGCAGAAAACAATTCTTTCCCGAACAGCTGATAGCTTAACGAGATATTGTATTCCCTTCCGGAATTGGTGTGATACGAAAAATTAATATGTCTTAGTTCTGCTTTCAATTTTATTTATTTTAAATACAATTGAAAATGCCACAGGAAATGGCTGAAAAGAACTTCAGGTAAGTTATCTGTCCAAATTATTTGGTAGAACGTAGCACCTTCTTTGCTTGCGCAAAGGGTTGCTAAGGTTTCATCGGGTCTAATCCCTCAACCTTTCTTGATAACATTTTCAATATTTGAATGAACGAATGGTGCAAAGATAAAACTTTTATTTCAATTTTTTATAAAAATTTAACTTAACACTTCAACGCCTCATTTAAAAGGCTTTTCGGCATGATATTAAGTTTAATTCAAATTAAGGAAGTTGGAATTTTTTAACAAAAAGGCTACCTTCGTAATGAAAAATGATGAGATATGATTGCTGAAAAACATAGATTACAAAACACAGACTGGAAAAACTGGGGACCATACGTCAGTAACCGGCAATGGGGGAATGTAAGGGAAGATTACAGTCCCAATGGCGATGCATGGAATTTTGCCAACCATAATAATGCAGAAAGCTACGCTTACCGATGGGGGGAAGAAGGTATCGCCGGAATCTCAGACGCCAAACAGATTTTTTGTTTTGCCCTTTCATTTTGGAATAAGAAAGATAAGATGGTAAAAGAGCGTTTTTTCGGATTGAGCAATCCTCAGGGAAATCACGGTGAAGATATTAAGGAGATCTTTTACTACCTGGACAACACGCCCACTCACAGCTACATGAAAATGCTGTATAAATATCCTATCAACGCTTTCCCTTATGATGACATCCGTGCAGAAAATGCCAGAAGAGGCAAAAAGGAAGCAGAATACGAAATTTTCGATACCGGGATTTTTGACAAGGATGAATATTTTGATATTTTTATTGAATATGCCAAAGCGGATCACAACGACTTCTTAATACGCGTAACGGTTTTTAACAGGAGTGATAATGCCGCCCCAATAATAATTGCACCAACAGTGTGGTTCAGAAATAACTGGAAATGGGGTTATAATACCTACAAAGGACAAACTGTGGCTTCGCACGACGGCTGCATTAATATTCAGCATGACAGTATTTCGATTAAAAAATTCTATTCAAGAGACACGGACGCGGAAAGTGTTTTTTGCGAAAATGAAACCAATAATCCTAAATTATACGGAGCTCCTTATCCCGGAAACACCTATTTTAAAGACGGGATTAATGATTATATTATTTATGGCAGCAATACTATAAATCCTGAAAAAACAGGGACTAAAGCTTCGTTCCTGCTGGATGAAATTATTGAAGCCGGAGAATCGAAATCTTTTGACTTCAGACTTTCTCCACAAGATCTTGATGAACCTTTTGAAAATTTTGATGAAATCTTCAGTGCACGAATTACTGAAGCCAACGAATTTTATGAGGAAATCCAGAATGATGTAACAAACGAAGATGAAAGAAATGTACAAAGGCAGGCTTTTGCCGGATTGCTCTGGAATAAACAGTTTTACCATTATAATGTCGGAAAATGGCTCAAAGGTGACCCTAATTATGAAGCGCCTCGTGATTTCTCAAATTATGTAAGAAATACGGAATGGAACCATCTCCATAATAAAGATATTATCTCAATGCCTGATAAGTGGGAATATCCTTGGTACGCTACCTGGGATCTTGCGTTTCATTGTGTTCCGTACGCTCTGATTGATGCCGAGTTTGCAAAAGGGCAGCTTCTATTGCTTACAAAGGAATGGTATATGCACCCAAACGGACAGCTTCCTGCCTACGAGTGGAACCTGAGCGATGTAAATCCGCCTGTACATGCCTGGTCCTGTTTCAGGGTTTTCAAGATTGATGAAAAACAGAACGGAAAGCCCGATCTTTTATTTTTAGAAAAAGTTTTCCAAAAGCTGCTTCTTAATTTCACATGGTGGGTAAACCGGAAAGATAAAAACGGAAAAAATATCTTCGGAGGAGGATTTTTGGGCCTTGATAATATCGGTGCTTTCGACCGGAATATGGTATTAAAAGACGGGCAGCATCTGGAACAGGCAGACGGAACTAGTTGGATGGCGATGTATGCATTGAATATGATGCGTATTGCAATGGAACTTGCCCAATATTATCAGGTATACGAAGATATGGCCATTAAGTTCTTTGAACATTATCTTTATATTGCTGAAGCCATGGAGAACCTGGGTGACGGGACAAAAGGACTCTGGAATGAAGAAGACGGATTTTTCTACGATGTCTTACAGCTTGGAAATGGCGACAGCGTTTCCCTGAAACTGAGAAGTATTGTAGGTCTTATCCCGATGTTTGCCGTAGAAATTATAGACCATCACCTGCTTGATAAGATGCCTAATTTTGTTGAAAGAATGGATTGGGTGCTCAAAAACAAACCCGAACTTACAAAACTGGTTTCCCACTGGGAAGAAGAAGGCCAGGGAAGAAAGCACCTGATGAGCATTCTCAGAAAAACAAGACTTACAAAAGTACTGAGCCGTATGCTGGATGAAAAAGAATTTTTAAGCGATTATGGAATACGGGCCATGTCTAAGGTATATGAAGAAAATCCATTTGTCTTTTCTGTTCACGGAACACAGAATGTTGTATATTATACACCGGCAGAGAGTGACAGCCGAATGTTCGGAGGGAACAGCAACTGGAGAGGCCCGATATGGTTTCCTATCAATTTCCTTATTGTGGAGAGTTTACAGCGGTTCCATTTTTATTACGGAAACAGCATGAAGGTAGAACTTCCAACGGGAAGCGGAGATAAAAGAAATCTTGATGAGGTAGCCCAAAATATAAGCAATAGATTATGTTCTATTTTTCTAAAAGATGAGGTAGGACAGCGTCCTTTTAACGGAGGAAACGCCAAATTCAATTATGATGAAAATTTTAAAGATTATATTACATTCTTTGAATACTTCCATGGTGACAACGGCCGGGGAATAGGAGCATCCCATCAGACCGGATGGACAGCAACCGTTGCAAAGCTGCTGAAACCAAGAATGTCATTCTAAAAGTATTTTACTCATTACAAGCCTCTCTTCAGAGGCTTTTTTCATATACCACACTTTATTAATTCTTTCAATGATAGAATTCAGAAATATAGTTAAAATCTATTTAATCATTAATATAAAAACATTATTACCGTAAAATCAATATAATATTTATAATATTTTTAAATTTGGATTGATTTTTTAACATTATAATATCTATATTAGCAAATAAATTTAATAAACTATTTCTTATGAAAGGAAAATTACTACCTCTTACAGCTTTGGTACTTTCAGCTGTATGCAATTATCAACTCAATGCCCAGGAATATCAGCCGCTGCCTATCCAGAGTGGTTTCAATGCTGATGTTATTGCCAATGGTGTTGGTCCTTCAGCATCTTCCACTAACAATGATGTAGATGGTGTAAGCTATGCTTTTATTTCACGGGATTTTCAACTGACCGCAACAAGCAATCCACTTACGTACGGACTTCCTACAAATGGAATTATCAATTCTGTTGTAGCTTCAACATCCGGTTTATCTTACCAACTTGGCGCTTACAGTTCAAACAATACCCTGAGACTTCAAAATACCAACGACAACGGGACTTTAATTTTCACGACACCAATGCAGGCCATTACAGTATATATGCTGGCAACGGGAGGAAGTGGGGCCTGTACCGTAGATGTGGACGTCAATTTTACAGATAATACTTCTCAGACATTCTCTGCAATCAGCATTTCCGACTGGTACGGCGGAAGCAGCTATGCGATTCAGGGAATCGGGAGAATCAATTTAAACAACGATAATCTTGAATCCGGCTCGGGGACCAATCCTAGGTTATATCAGATTCCTTTGGCTATCAGCACAGCCAATCAGTCGAAAAGTGTAAAGAGTGTAACGGTAACAAAAGTTGGAACGGGAGGTATTCCTAACATCTTTGCTTTTGCGGCAGACGCCTATAATGCATGCAGCACACCAACAAATATCACGGCTACCACTACCATGACAGAAGCAACACTAAGCTGGACAGCACCGGCAAGTGCGCCTGCTTCCGGGTATCAATATTATTACAGTACTTCACCTACAGCTCCTACAGCAACAACAGTTCCTACAGGAAATGTGACTTCAGGAACTACAGTAACTCTTAATCAACTTACAACCGGGCAAACATATTATTTCTGGGTAAGATCGAATTGCGGAGGTTCTTCACAAAGTTTCTGGAAAATGAAAGAATTTACACCGGGACAGATCAGCACACTTTATACAGCCGGCGACATCAATACACAATATAACAATTCCGGCGTTACCACTTCATCCACTACGAACTGCGCAGGAACCTTAAGTGTAAACGTGCCTTCGGGATATAAAATAAAATCTACAGCCGTTTCTTATAAAATGTCTACCGCTTCAAACGGATGGATGGGTGAGCAGAGAAGTCTTTTGGTTTGTACAACCAACAATGTTACAGAACCTTCAGTAACCTCAGGATCCGGATCTTCTTCAGGTACGTATTCTTACAACAGAACAGGACTCACGCTGGCTAATGATCTTACGGGAACCGTAAATTTCGAGCTGAGAGCATGGAGAACATATGGAGGATCAGATTGCACCGCAGAATATAATAAAGTTGATAACAACACATTTACCGTAACAGTTACCCTGGAACCTTTAGCTTTGGCAACAAATGAAGTTACCGTAAAAGAAAAAGAAAGAATTGCGCATCCTAACCCGTTTGTGGATACTTTATACCTTGAGAAGGCCGAAAATGTGAGAAAGGCAGTAATAACAGATCTTTCGGGAGTAGTGGTAAAAACCATTGAAAACCCTTCTTCAACAGTATTTTTAGGAGGACTAAAATCCGGAATGTACATCCTGACTTTACAAATGAAAGACGGTTCTCTGAAAAGCATGAAAACCATCAAGAAATAATAATTATAAATTATATTAAAAACCCGCGGATAATTCTTTATCCGCGGGTTTCTTTTTGTTAGTATAAACAGCCTAAGGCTGAACAACTTCTCCGTTAACCAAAACTTCAAATCCTATTTCTACAGTCGGTTCCAGGGTTTTGGAAACAGAACAGTATTTCTCAAATGACAACTGGGCTGCTTTCTGAGCTTTTTTAGGATCGATATTTCCTTCCAGTAAAAATTTTACTTTGATGGATTTAAAAGGTTTTGCATCGTCAACCTGAATTCTTTCTCCCTCTACCTCAGCTTTAAAATCTGTAATTTCCTGTCTTTGCTTTTTCAGGATAGAAACAACATCAATCCCGCTGCAGCCTGCAACGGCCATCAGAACACTTTCCATAGGCGAAACACCTTTTGCGCCCGGTTGTGTTGTATTATCGAGAAGAATTGAATTTCCCTGAGCGTTGGTACATTCAAACAAAAAATCGTCGTTGATTCTGTTAAGTGTTATTTTCATTATTGCTTATTGCTTATTGCTTATTGCTTATTGCTTATTGCTTATTGCTTATTGCTTATTGCTTATTGCTTATTGCTTATTGCTTATTGCTTATTGCTTATTGCTTATTGCTTATTGCAAAATTATAAAATTCCTCTCGCTTTTATCTCCAGGTATTTATTGATAACATCGATATTCAAGTTTTCAGGAAGTGTATAAACCGTATAAATCCCGTATTTTCTAAGTTCCTGAATAATCAGTTTCTTTTCAAACTCAAATTTTTCGGCAATAATCTCATCATAAATTTCCTGCATATTTTCCGGATTTTTATTAATCAGCGTCTGAAGTTCAGAATTTTTAAAGAAAACCACTACCAACAGATGGTTTTTAGCGATGCCACGTAAATATTTCAACTGACGGTTAAGTCCGTCCAGCGTCTCGAAATTGGTGAACAGCAGTATAAGACTTCTCTGGTTCAAAGAATATTTTACATCCTGATACAGCCTGCTAAAATCACTTTCAAAAAAATCGGTTTTAATATTATAAAGCGCTTCTGATATTTTTCTGAGCTGACCCGACTTGTTTTCTGCGGCAATTTTATTTTCCGTTTTTTTAGAGAACGTCATCATCCCGGCCCGGTCTCCTTTTTTCAGGATAATATGGGATAAAGCCATTGTTGCATTGATGGAATAATCCAGCAGGCTCAATCCTTTAAAAGGCATCTTCATCGTTCTTCCGGTATCGATCAGCATAAAGATCCGTTGGGATTTTTCGTCCTGAAACTGGTTTACCATCAGCCGGTTTGTCTTGGAAGTTGCTTTCCAGTTGATCGTCCTGATATCATCTCCCGGTACATATTCTTTGATCTGCTCAAACTCCATAGTATGGCCGAGCTTTCTTATTTTTTTAATTCCTCCTAATAGAAATTCGCTCTGAATAGCCATCAGTTCATATTTTCTCAGGTGGATGAAAGAAGGATAAGAAGGCAGATTGGCATCTTTCTGAAAATTAAATCTTTTAGACACAAAACCTAAAGGTGAAGAAACATACACATTCAGGCTTCCGAAATTATATTCTCCGCGCTCTTTAGGCTCAAGAATATATTGAAAAAAGGTATTTCTTCCCGGGAAAATTTGTTTTTCAATCAGAAAATCCCTCTTCTGAAATTGAAAAGGTATCTCATCGATTACCTTAACCGAAATTTCAAAATCATAATTATTTTTAATATCGATTTTCACAGGATTTTCATCTCCGTTGGATAATTTTTCAGGCAAAATCCTTTGTGCCGAAATTCCTTTATTTTTGTTAAAAACAAAGAGAGCATCTACCATTACCGCTAAAAAGCAAAGCAGTAAAGCAATATGCGCCGCCCACATAAGAGACGGAAAGAAGAATGCAAAGACATACAGAATTCCCACTCCGATGAGCACGTAAAAAAAGCGCGTATTGATGTATAAGTTTTTCATTTTTAAATGTCGGCTTTCAGGTTGCAGATAGCAGTTGACTTATTACTCCTATCTTGGAATTTCAATTCCTTCTAAAATTTGTCTGATAATTTCATCAGCGGTAAGGCCTTCCATTTCTCTTTCAGGCGATACGATTACTCTGTGTCTCAATACGGCATAACTCGATTCTTTGATATCCTCAGGAGTTACAAAATCTCTTCCTCTCAATGCAGCAAAAGCTTTGGAGGCTGTTAGCAATGCAAGACTTGCCCTTGGAGAAGCTCCCAGATAAAGGAACTGATTTTCCCTTGTATTCACAATAATCTTGGCGATATATTCCATCAAATGCGACTCAACAATAATCTCTTTTACAAGTTGTTGGTAATTTTTCAACTGCTGAGCCGTGATAACGCGGTTTACTACATCTGTTTTGTCTTCCGTTTTATTTTCGTGCTGATTTTTTATGATGGCAATTTCCTGCTGCAGGTCAGGATATCCTACATTGATTTTAAACAGGAAACGATCAAGCTGCGCTTCCGGCAGTCGATAGGTACCTTCATGTTCAATAGGATTC
This sequence comes from Chryseobacterium sp. MHB01, assembly GCF_034651565.1. Taxonomy (NCBI): domain Bacteria; kingdom Pseudomonadati; phylum Bacteroidota; class Flavobacteriia; order Flavobacteriales; family Weeksellaceae; genus Chryseobacterium; species Chryseobacterium sp. MHB01. The sequence goes on from NZ_JAYEDA010000007.1 coordinate 108,471, forward strand.
TGGGTTGCCACTACAAGAAAGGGTTCTTCCATAATGTAGCGTGTTCCATCCATCGTAATCTGTCTTTCTTCCATTACCTCGAACAAGGCGGCCTGTGTTTTTGCGGGTGACCTGTTGATCTCGTCAATCAAAATAAAGTTTGAAAAAATAGGGCCTTTTTTAAATTCAAATTCGGAATTTTTTACATTAAAAACCGAAGTTCCCAAAATATCAGACGGCATAAGATCCGGCGTAAACTGGATTCTGCTAAAGCCTACATCAATGGTTTTTGCCAGCAATTTTGCAGTAATGGTTTTTGCAACTCCGGGAACACCTTCGATAAGAACGTGTCCGTTTGATAAAAGTGCAGCCAAAAGATGTTCTACCATACTTTCCTGCCCCACGATTACTTTCGCAATTTCGGACTTTACTTTTTCCAGACTTGTTCTAAGCTCAATCATATCTATCCTAGACTGAAACTGGTCTTCTTTTTTATCAAGATGTATAGAATGCTGGTCTTCTGTATTGGGGTTTTCTATATTTTCCATTATAATATAATTTAACAATTTACCGATGTAGCAACCAGGAGAGTTGTTACATTGTGATATTTTTAGATTGTTATACTTTTTTAAATTATTTCGTCAAGCAATTTATTCATTTTTCCAAGATCTTCTTTCATTACCTGTGCATACGGATCTTGTGCCTTTTTTATCAGATTCATGGCTTCATTAATCATTTCCATAGGTTTGCCGGTTTTTAGCTGAAGTTTCTTGGCAAATTCTTGATCCAGATGCTGTGTATCGATCAGGAGATCCATTCTTACCTTATTCAGAAAATACTGTGCTTTTTTAGCCATCATATCATGAAAGTCTCCTTCCTGAAGATATAAATTGCCGATGCTTTTCACAAAGTCAACAGAGGTATTTTTTAACGGCTCTATGATCGGGACGATACGCTGTTTTCTTTTAGCATTAAAGAAGATAAAAAGAACCAACCCTCCTAACAATACCCACCACGCATACTTTAACGCAGGTTTTGAGAGGATAAATCTTAGGAAAAACTGCGAAACTTTTGCATCGTTTTCTACAAACCAGATTGTTTCACGGTCATCAAGGTAAGAAAAAACATCCTGGGCGTACCTTACATTCCCACGTTTTAACAGATAATAGTTGGTAATGAAAAGGGGTTCGCAATGCACATAAATTTTTCCTTTTCCGAATGCAATCTTAATAAAATTGGCCTGGTCTGAATTGTTTTTCTCAACTGTTTTTCCCAAAACCTCAACACCCGGCTTTATAAAGGTGAAACCTCTTCCTGAAGGAAATTTATCCAAATGGATAAAATCGTTGCTGAATTTTTTGTCCGTAAGCTTCAGCACATTTTCATCTTCGAAAGAAATCTGTGAATCATAATAACCGATACTATCCGAGATTTGTTTAGGCATTTCACTCACGATAAGCATCGCATCCGAACCCTTGGATACCTGATCCAGAATCTTATTCCATGACGGTCTGTCGATTGTCTCTTCTATAACCAGAATATTATGCGGCTTCTTATCAGCCTGATAATAATCGTATGGCGTCTCTGATATTTGTTTGATTTTATTTTTAAAAAGCGTATTTACCTCATTGTTAAAAACAAACAAACCGAAAGGTGATTTCTGGTTGATATCAAAATTTTTCCTCCAGTCCGTTCTTTCCGTTTTATTCGCTTCAAACAATACCAGAATAATCATCACAACGATGAAAATTACAGCATATATTTTGAAAGTTTTATTCATGGCAAGATTTACGGTTTAAACGATTGATACTGGGTTTTAAATTTCTGATAGCTTTCTTCCGAAATGCTGAATTCTCCGTACCATACGTAATCAAAAATGTATGAAAGCTGAAAGAATTCGTCCTTAAGATGCGGGGCTTTTAGTTCTGCCACATAGTCTTTATTGGTTTTTTCAGGATTCCAGCCAATGAGTTTTTTATCACTGAGTTTTTTTAATACAAATAAAAACTGGTAACGCACCGCGGAACGGAAATCACCGGATTTTTCAAACTTCAGGATGCTTTCCGGAAAATTAATTTCGTGAATATTTTCATGAAGCTCTTCATCTTTAAGATCAACCTTTTTGTTTTTCTTCCCGAAAAGAAAACCTCCATCTTTACCGATAAGATATTTAATAATAAAGTATAGCAGGAAGCCCACGAGAATAATTGCGAACAGCCTTACAAGCATTCCTGCAATATTGGCTGAGTTCGTAAAAACCGTTTCTCCGAAAATGCTGTTCAGGATTTCAACGATTTTTTTCATCAGCTTTTCCCATACTGACATTCTCGGTTTTGTTGTGGTATAGTCAAAATCTTCACCTTTATATCTTGACGGAACGTTTTCTTTAAATTTTTTAGGATAAACCGTATTATCTGTAACCGGTTTGTTCTGCAATACAGAATCTGCCCGGTACATATTTTTGTAGTGGCTTGTACTGACAGAATCTACATACACTTCTGCAGTCGGCGGCGGATCATCCTGTGCATGAACATATCCTGCAGCTAAAAAAATCAGTAAAAAAATAAAAAACTTATTCATTAATCCCGATGGTATCTATTTCTGCCAGCTCCATTTTCTGATGAAGATCTGTGCGGCTGTCATAATACATTAATCCCGAGTTGATGTACAAAACATTCATCAGCAGGGTTGAAATAACGGAAGAAATCCCGTACATCACAAAAAACAAAGTTCCGAAGCTTCCGGCAAAAGGATTTTGCTCAAATTGTGCATCAGGAGCTGTTGTTGAAAGTTTCATAATAAACAGGATCATTGGAATAGATGAAAAGAACAGGCTCACAATGTAAAACAACACCATCATAATGATGGTTGCTCCCCAATATTTCCAATACGGAGAATTTTCTCTTCCGTTTTTATAGGAGAACTGCGATCTTATGGCATAACTTAGTGATTCAAAAAATCCTCTTTTCCCGTTAAAATAATCAAAGCAGAAAAATAAAATGATATTAAACAAATTAGGCACCACAAAAAGCATAATTACCAATCCTATAATAATAAAAATAAGAATATATGAGATCCCGAAAATGACAAATGCAATGGGCAACACCAGAAATGTTAATCCGAAATAAGCAGCGGCTACTTTTTTACCGTTTGATTTAAAATCACTGAGGATATCATCTGCCTTTATATTTGTTTTTCCTTCCGCAATTCTTTTCATGTAAAAAACAGGAAACAGAAAGTTTATGATCATGAGCGCTGAAGAAAGAACAAATAACAAAATTCCGCATACAATAAGCATTCCCATATTATCACTGAGAAACTGCTCAAAATAATAACTCTGCCCTGCCATATTGGAACCGAAAATTGCTCCAAGGAATTCTTTATACCCGAAAACAATAACTACCAACATCAGAATCAGCAGCAATCCGTTCAGGAGCAGAAAATTTTTAAAATAATTCTTACCGTATAATTTGAAAAAAGTGAAACTGTCTGTGATAAAAGTTCCGAAATCTCTCTTTTTATAAAACTGCATCATGGATCTGGTTATTGATTTTTCTGTTAACGATGGGAGGATATATAAAATAGTAAAACCCGATAGTGAGAAGTGATCCGAAGATAATAATAAGGTTTAAAGACAAGGGCATATTCAGGGCATGTCTTGTGACGTAACCTTCGATAATTCCGGCACAGATGGTAAAGGGTACCGTACTTAAAAATATTTTAAATGAATCTTTAAAACCATTCTTAAAAGAATTGAACCTTGAAAACGTTCTTGGAAATAAGATGGACGCTCCCAAAATAAGCCCACACATGGCTTCCACCACCATGGAAAAGATCTCAAAAACACCATGAAGCCATATTCCGCGTGCACTGTCGCCCAAAGCTCCGTAATCATAGAAAAAATACTGGAAAGAACCGAGCATTACACTGTTTGACAAAAGCGCCCACAAAGTACCAACTCCTCCAAAAATCCCATAAATATAAAGTTTGGCTCCTACTCCGATATTATTGAATATAATCCCGATTGTACTCCCCCAGGTAGATCCGCTCTGATAAACGCCAACGGCATTACCTTTTTTGATATTTTCAATGGTCTGGTTTACATAATCTTCTCCCAAAATAATTTTAGCAAAATCTTTATCATAGACTGCAGAAAGCAAACCGATGAGGGTAAATAACGTAAAGAATAAGAATGCATAGCCTAAATATCTTCGGTATTGGTATACAAGCAAAGGGACTTCCGTTTTGAAGAAATATACCATACGGTTTTCTTCTACTCTTTTAGTTTTATAAATTTTCTGAAAGATCTGTGAAGAGAGGTGATTCAGATAAACTGTTGTATTGCTTTTAGGATAATAGGTCTGTGCAAAAGAAAGATCGTTGATAAGATTAATGTACAGCGAAGAGAGGTCATCAGGATTTTTTTTAACTTTCCCCTGGATAACCTGTTCGATTCCCAACCATTTTTCTTTATTTTGTTTAATAAAATAAACTTCTCTCATAACTATAAGGCTAAAATAATAAAATTATGTCTCAAATTGCGATTAATACTTCACAAAATGTAAATATTAATTTCAACATCGCCAGTGTTGGAGACCGGCTGATTGCTTTCTTTATTGATCTTTTAATAAAAATAGCTTATGGGATCGCTGTTGTGTATATTTTCTTCACGGTTCTGAATCTTGGTTATTTATTACAGGGGTTGGATCAATGGTCAATTGCAGCAGTTTATATCATCCTGCTTTTTCCTACGGTAGTGTATCCCGTGGTTTTTGAAAGCCTTATGGAGGGGCAGACTCCCGGAAAAAAAGTTATGAAAATCCGTGTTGTAAAGATTGACGGTTACCAGGCGGGATTCGGAGATTACCTGATCCGATGGGTTTTCAGAATCATAGATACTTCTTTTGCAGGAGTTGTTGCACTTGTTTCGATGGTTGTTTCCAAAAATAATCAGCGATTAGGGGATATTGCTTCAGGAACGGCTGTAATTTCCTTAAAAAACAAGATTAATATTTCACATACTATTTTAGAAAATATCCGGGAAGATTATGTCCCTACTTTTCCCCAGGTGATTGCTCTGAGTGACAATGACATGAGAATCATCAAAGATAATTATCTCAAAGCCCTGAGAATTGATGACAGACATGTTATCAGTAAACTTTCCGATAAGATTAAAAGCATTCTCAAACTGGAAATAGATCCTACAAAAATGACGGAAAGGCAGTTTATAGGAATTATTATCAAAGACTACAATTACTACACCGGTAAAGATAGCTAAAACAAAATGGTCAATCTAATTAAGATCTAAATCACATCATTATCAGAAATTGACAAGTACAGTGAATCAAAATCCACCATTTTCCTTTCTTAACGTACATCAAAAGTTCCGCGGTGCAGTTTTTGTATTTTTACTTTACATAAAAACTTAGATTATGAGATTTGAAAATAATAAGTCAGGAAACGGCGGTGTGATTACTTTAAATAATGAGTTAAAAGAAATCGGAAGATTAACCTATACTATTTTTCCGGATGAAAATAAATTTATCATTTCATTCGTTTTGGTACATCCCGAATTTGAAGGCCGCGGAATGGGAAAATATCTTGTAGAAGAAGCTATAAAATTTGCCCGGGAAAATAACTGGAAAGTTTATCCGCATTGTTCTTATGCAAGATCTGTTATGATGAGAATGAATGATGTGGATGATGTTTTTTTACAACGCTAAAACTTCATTCACTAAGATTTCTTCAATATCATCAGGATAATCCACTTTCAGATGGCGGTCTGAAGCTACCCAATTACGAATTTCTTCAAGATTTAAAATTTTAGAATTCGGTATTCCCATTTTGTCTAAAGCGCAGGCATTGCATTCCTGCTCATACTGATTATGAATAGGAATCACAAATAGTTTCTTATCCATGAAAAGGGCTTCTGCAGGAGTTTCAAATCCCGCATTGCAAAGAATTCCATCGCAATTTTCAAAGCTTCTGAGATATTGAATTTCATCAATAGGAAAAATTTCAACATTACTATCTTTAAGTTGGAGTTTTGAGTATTTGGAAAAAACTTTCCATTCAACCGGAATTTGTTTTAAAACTTTAATGATATTTTCATCTGAAAAACTTGGAAGATAGACCAAATAAAAGCCTTTTTTATTTGGGTTAAGGTTTCTTATTTTCCTTCTGATAACGGGCTTTTTAATCTGAGGATGATAATTTTCGAAATGAAATCCTATTCTTCTCTCACCAGGAACGTAATATTTCAGCACAAGTTCTCCAAAAAAATCTTTTTTTTCCGGCTTAGGTGTTTCTTTAAATAGCATGGAAGCCTGATGGCTCAATTCAATCATGGGGTACTTTTTGAATTTGCATGCCCAGCCGGTAAGCGGTTCATAATCATTAATAATAAGATCATATTCAGAAAGATCTATTTCCCTGATCGTTTTGAAAGCTTCCAGAAAATTATTATCCACAAAAGTTTTACGGTAGGATAATCCTCCTGTTTTATTGTATAACAGGGAAATTCCTTTATGCTGGTAATTAATGTCAAAATCAGCCTTTAACTGTGACTGGTGACCGCTGATCAGTGTTTCAACAGACGCATACTTTTTCAGGATGGGAACAATTTCCTGAGCACGGGCAACATGCCCGTTTCCTGTTCCCTGAAATGCATATAAGATTTTCATTTCGTGAAATTGGTTACTATTTTTAAAAGATCGGTACTTTTAATATCCTGAATTTCGTCCGAAGCATCATCTTTCAAAGAATGCTTATGATCTTCGTAATAAAAAATTTTCCATTCTTTATCATGATACTCCAAAGCAGAAAGATTTTCAATCCAGTCCCCGGAATTAAGATAAACGCAGGAACCTTTTTTATTAACTACTTCACGTATTTGTGGCTGATGAATATGTCCGCATACTACATAATCATAATGATTGTCAATAGCAAGTTCGGAAGCGGTCAGTTCAAAGTCTCCGATATACTTAACTGCTTTTTTTACGTTATTTTTGATCTTTTTGGAGAATGAATATTTTTCTTTTCCCATCTTTTCCAAAAACCAATTTACGATATTATTGATAACAATTAACAGATCATACCCCTTTCCGCCGAGCTTAGCAATCCATTTAGAGTGCTGAACGGAAGCATCAAAAACATCGCCATGGAAAATCCATGTTTTTTTATCATCAATATTTAAACAGATTTTATTGCAGACTTTCAGATTACCCAATTCGAAATCGGTAAATTTCCGGAACATTTCATCATGATTTCCGGTGATGTAGTACACATCCGTATTTTTTGTAGCAAATGAAAGGATCTTTTTAATCACTTTCAGATGAGGCTTAGGAAAATATGACTTTTTGAATTGCCAGATGTCGATGATATCGCCATTTAAAACCAGCGTTTTCGGCTGAATAGAATTGAGATACCGCATCAATTCTTTAGCCTTGCATCCATAAGTTCCCAAATGCACATCCGATATCACAACTAATTCAACGTTTCTTTTCATAGTTTTATGCAAAGAAACTACTTGAAAATTAACTGTATATGAATGTTATATTATTTTTATGTATTGCTTAAAACCTCACAGGTTTTAAAAACCCGTGAGGCTTATATTGTATATGCTCCAATATTAAAGAGTGTTCATCAGCTCTTCTGAAACCTCCATATTGTGATAAACATTCTGCACGTCGTCGTCATCTTCGAAACGCTCAAGCATTTTCATATTAGCTTTGAACTGTTCTTCGTTCACTTCTTTTGTGTTATTAGGAATCCTCTGAAGTTCTGCGCTTTTTGCCTCAATTCCAAGTTCATCTAATTTATGGGATAACGAACCGAAATCTTCGAAAGCAGTAGTGATCATAACTTCTTCTTCATCTTTTTCAACATCCTCAGCACCGCCGTCGATCATTTCCATTTCAAAATCGTCCCAATCCATTTTGATCTGAGACAAATCGATGGTAAAAATTCCTTTTCTGTCGAAGATGAAAGCCAATTCTCCGTTTTTGCCAAGATTACCGTCAAACTTATTGAAAACAGCTCTTACATTCGCAACGGTTCTTGTAGGATTATTGGTAGTACACTCAATAAAAAATGCGACTCCTCCCTGACCATAGCCTTCATAAGTAATTTCCTCATAGTTTTCAGCATCTGCACCACTTGCTTTTTTGATAGCTCTTTCCACATTATCTTTAGGCATGTTTGCTCCTTTTGCATTCTGGATACACCTTCTCAATGCAGGATTTGATTCCGGATCAGAACCGCCGGCCTTTACCGCTAGTGCGATATCCTTTCCTATCTTAGAAAAAGTTTTGGCCATCTTATCCCATCTGGCCATTTTAGAAGCTTTTCTATATTCAAATGCTCTTCCCATTTTATTTTTTAATTTTCAACAAAAATAATTAAAAGTGAACGAAAAAAAAATACCTCCAGAAAACTGGAGGTATTTATTATTTAGAAAAATTGATTATTTTTTCTTTTTAACTACTTTTTTCTTAGTAGTTTTCTTAGCAGGAGCTTTTTTCACTGGAGCATCTTCATAATCTTTCTTCTTCATTGCATTCCATTCGTTCATATCTTCGATAGCTCTTACCACTACTTTTCTGTCAACTTGTCTTTCAGCATCAGAAGCTGTAGCTGGAACTGTAGCTTTAGCTTTACCAACACCTACAGATTTAAGTGCGTTAGCATCTACACCTCTTGCATCTAAAGCAGCAACTACTGCAGCAGCTCTTTCTCTAGATAATTTCAGGTTGTAAGCTTCAGAACCTTTAGCATCAGTTTGACCTTCTAATAGATAGTTACCTCCATCTTTAACGATGATAGCAGCTGCTCTATCTAATGCTGGAGTTGATTCAGCTTTGATTGTAGCTTTGTTGAAATCGAAATATACATTTCTGAATTCTTTTTCAACTTCTTCAGCAGTTACTTTTTTAGGCTTAGGACATCCGTTGTATTCTGGAAGACCTGGAACCGTAGGACAAGCATCATCTTTATCTAAGATACCGTCACCATCTGTATCTGGCCAAGGACATCCGTTGTTTTCTGCAGGACCTGCAACTGTAGGACAAGCATCATCTTTATCGATTACACCGTCACCATCTGTATCTGGCCAAGGGCATCCGTTGTTTTCAACCGGACCAGCTACGTCTGGACATTGATCATCTTTATCTGGAACTCCGTCTCCATCTGTATCAGGACATCCCTGAAATTCTGGTAAACCTGGAGTATCAGGACATAAATCATCTTTATCTAAGATACCGTCCTTATCTCTGTCTCTGTTACCGAATCTGAAGTTCAATGAAGCAGAAGCTTGCCAGAAGTTAGCAACATTTGATTTATCACCTGGAGTTGATACGTAATCTCCTTGGATACCTAAACCGAAGTTTTTAGTCAACCAGAAGTTAATACCAGCACCTGTAGCAACAGTAAAGAAGTTTGCTTTACCATTTTCGTTACCGTTATCACCATTTCCAATTACTTCTCCAGTAGGCATTCCGTTAATAAGAGCTTCTCTTGGGAAAGTAAGAGATGTATAATCATGTCTCAGGTAGTTAGCACCAACTCTTAAATAAGGATCGAACCAAGATTCTTCATCCCATAAAAGACCTGCAGCTTTTGCCTGGAAACCAAGACCAGTCATTAACATGAATTCTTTACCCATGTTAAATCTCTTGTTTTCAACATTACCTACAGTAGTTTGCCAGTCGATTACTAAACCTTTACCTATGTTTCTAGCAACAGTAAGCTTAGATAATGGCGGAGTAATAGAGAAGTTGTTCACATTGAACATGTTCTTCGTCAAATTATTAGCAGAGAACGTATTACTGAAGTTGTCTCTCTGTGCCGAGTGGTTTTCCGCATGAGCACCAACCCCGATCATCCACGGATTGTTGGTAGTCTGAGCGAACACAGTAGAAGCGACAGTAAGCGCCAATGCTGAAATTCCTAATTTTAGATTTTTCATAGAATTAAATGATTAAATAATTGATAATGCAAAATAAATATAATTTTTCTTTATATACAAAGTTTTTCCGATGATTTTTAACTTTTCTTTAATATTCTGTCGAGGTTACGTTTATTTTCTCTATCTTTAATGCTCTCCCTTTTATCAAAGAGTTTTTTACCCCTTCCGAGGGCAATGAGCACCTTTGCTTTTCCCTTATCATTGATATATAATTTCAAAGGTATAATGGTATTCCCTGCATCCTTTAATTTCTTTTCAAGCTTTTGCAGTTCTTTTTTGTGCAACAGCAATTTCCGTTCCCTTTTTGTTTTATGATTATAAAATGTACCCAATTTATATTCATCAATCATCATATTAATTATATATAATTCCCCGTCAATAAACTGACAGAAGGATTCTGCAATAGAAGCCTTGGAAGAACGCAAAGATTTTATCTCCGTACCGGTGAGCACCATTCCGGCTTCATATTCTTCAAGAATTTCGTATTCAAATCTGGCTCTTCTATTGAATATATTGACTGTTTTTTCTATTTTCATCTTGATTTGTCTGATATCTGAATAAATAAGGTCTATCTGATACTCATTAAATTATTTTTGAGAAATCCTTATTTATATAAATTTATTAATGAAATATATAAAAAATACCTTACATTTAAAAACTTGAATATTACATTATTACGAAATACCCAAATTCTTTTCGTATTTTTGCGCCAAATTTACAAAACTATATGTTAACAGTATCTAACTTATCTTTACAATTCGGGAAAAGAGTTCTTTTTGACGAAGTAAACATTATGTTTACGAAAGGAAACTGCTACGGGATTATCGGAGCAAATGGTGCAGGAAAGTCTACATTCCTTAAAATATTAACAGGAAAACAGGACCCAACAACAGGACACGTATCTTTGGAACCTGGAAAAAGAATGTCAGTTCTTGAGCAGGATCACTTTGCTTACGATCAATATACTGTTCTGGAAGCGGTTTTGAGAGGTAATAAAAAACTATTCGAAATAAAAGAAGAGATGGACGCGCTTTATGCGAAGGAAGACTTTTCTGATGAAGACGGCATCAAAGCAGGTGAACTGGGTGTAATCTATGATGAAATGGGCGGATGGACTGCAGAATCGGATGCACAGACCATGCTTTCTAATGTCGGGATTACAGATGATATGCACTGGCAGATGATGAGCGAGCTTGAAAACAAAGACAAGGTAAAAGTTCTTTTGGCTCAGGCGCTTTTTGGGAATCCTGATGTACTGATTCTGGATGAGCCTACCAACGACCTTGATATCGATACGATTTCATGGCTGGAAGATTTCCTTGCAGATTATGAAAATACGGTAATTGTTGTATCTCACGACCGTCACTTCTTAGACACGGTTTGTACCCACATCGGTGACCTTGATTATGCTAAACTTAACCTTTACACGGGTAACTACTCTTTCTGGTACCAGGCTTCACAATTAGCAACAAGACAAAGAGCTCAGGCTAATAAAAAAGCGGAGGAAAAGAAGAAAGAACTTCAGGACTTCATCGCAAGATTCAGCTCTAACGTTGCGAAAGCGAAACAGGCGACTGCAAGAAAGAAAATGATCGATAAATTAAACATCGATGATATTAAACCATCTTCCAGAAGATATCCTGCCATTATTTTCGAAATGGAAAGAGAAGCGGGAGATCAGATTTTGGATGTAAAAGGTCTTGAAAAAACGAAGGATGGAGAATTATTATTCTCTAACATCGATTTAAACCTTAAAAAAGGTGACAAAGTTGCCGTTCTTTCTAAAAACTCATTGGCAATCACAGAATTTTTTGAAATTTTAGCGGGAAATGTTCAGGCAGACAAAGGAACTGTAGCCTGGGGAGTAACAACTACCCAATCTCACATGCCTTTAGATAATACAAACTTCTTTCAGGAAGACCTAAGCCTTGTTGACTGGTTAAGACAATTCACTAAAAATGATGAGGAGCGTCACGAAGAATTTGTAAGAGGATTCTTGGGCAGAATGCTTTTCTCTGGTGATGAAGCATTGAAATCTTGTAAAGTACTTTCGGGAGGTGAAAAAATGAGATGTATGTTCAGCAGAATGATGCTTCAGAAAGCCAATGTACTTTTGCTTGATGAGCCTACCAACCACTTAGACCTTGAAAGTATCACGACGTTGAACAACTCGTTGTCTAACTTCAAAGGAAACATCTTATTGGCTTCTCATGACCACGAAATGCTTTCCACAGTCTGTAACAGAATCATCGAACTGACTCCAAACGGAATTATCGACAGAGAGATGACTTACGACGAATACCTTGCCGATAAAAGGGTAAAAGAATTAAGAGAGAAAATGTATTCTTAAATATTTAAAACCGTTCATAACCTGAGCGGTTTTTTTTAACATTCTGCGGCAACATTAAACTTTCCTTTTAAAATATATTTCCCTATTTTTGTGAAATGAGTCAAAAATGGATTTACAAGCCCGAACCCGATGAAGAAATTGTGGATGGATTAAGTTCGTCTCTTGGTTTTGGAACTTTTGAATCTAAGCTCCTCGTTCTTAGAGGAATTGACAATTATCAAAAGGCCAGAGAATTTTTTAAACCGAACCTTACCGACATTCACAATCCGTTTTTAATGGCAGATATGCAGAAAGCCGTAGAACGTATTGCCACCGCCATTGAGAATGGAGAAAAAATACTGGTATACGGAGATTACGACGTAGACGGAACTACTGCCGTTGCCCTGATGTATCTGTACCTCAGCAAAATTGTTCAGAAAAAATACCTTGATTTTTATATTCCCGACAGAAATTCTGAAGGGTACGGAATTTCCACAGAAGGTATTGATTTTGCCAAAGAAAACGGCTTTTCATTAATCATTGCCCTGGATTGCGGAATCAAAGCATTGGATATGATCAATTATGCCCAGAATTTAGGCATTGATTTTATCATTTGCGATCACCATTTACCCGGCGACGAAATTCCCAGTGCAGTTGCCGTTCTCGATCCTAAAAGAAGCGATTGCCGCTATCCTTTTAAAGAACTTTCCGGATGCGGAGTTGGTTTTAAACTTTGCCAGGGTTTAAATACGATATACAAACTTCCTGAAGCAGAGCTTTTTGAACTCACAGACCTTCTTGCCATTTCTATTGCTGCCGATATTGTTTCTATGACCGGAGAAAACCGGGTTTTGGCTAAAATGGGTCTTAAAATCCTGCGCAAAACGAGAAATTTAGGCTTAAGATTATTAATTCCGGACGACAAACTTTCTCATTTTGAGATTTCCAATATTGTATTCGAAATTGCTCCCAAAATCAATGCTGCGGGAAGAATTTCTCACGGGAAAGCTGCTGTAGAACTCATGGTTTCTGATAACCTGAAGCACGCTCACCAGATCGTAAGCGACATCATGGATCTCAATGATGAAAGACGGGAACTAGATATGAATTCCACCCTTTCTGCTCTGAATCAAATTATTGAATCTCAGCAGGAAACAAAATACACCACTATTGTTTACCACCCTGAGTGGAATAAAGGCGTGATTGGAATAGTAGCATCAAGATTAATTGAAACTTATTATAAACCAACTTTGGTTTTTACTGACGGAAATAATGGTGAAATGGTTGCTTCCGCGAGGTCTGTAGCAGATTTTGACGTTCATGAAGCTTTGGATATGTGCTCTGAGTATTTCCTGAAATTCGGAGGACATCACGCTGCAGCAGGACTTTCAATGGAAAAAGATAAATTTGATGCCTTCAAGGAAAAATTCGAGAGAGTGGTTTCGGAGAAAATTAAAGAACATCAAAAGGAACCTTCCATTACCATTGATTCTGAAATTCAGATAGATGAGATTAACAGGGAGTTTATTAATTTTCACAGAAAGCTGGCTCCTTTCGGGCCTCATAACATGAAACCCATCCTTGCTTTAACCAATCAGAAGGTTTCAGGATATATTAAAACGATGGGTAAAGATAATAATCATCTCAAGTTTTATATCAGACAGGAATCAACGGGAAGAAATATTGAATGTGTAGGTTTCAAATTGGGACAGTTTGCCGATGATTTCAGAACAAAAAGCTTTGATCTTGTTTTTACTCTTGAAGAAAATCACTGGAAAGGTAATGTAACACATTATCTGAATATTAAAGATGTGAAATTCAGGGATTAAAATGAAGAAAATAGGTCTCTTTTTCGGATCGTTCAATCCTATCCATATCGGGCATCTGATTCTTGCGAATTATATTCTGGAACATACGGATATGGACGAACTCTGGTTTGTGGTAAGTCCGCAAAACCCTTTCAAAGAAAAAAAATCATTGCTGAAAGACCATAACCGCCTGGACATGGTACAGCTTGCCGTGAAAAATTATTCAAAAATGCGCGCTTCCAATGTGGAATTTTCTTTACCTCAGCCGAGTTATACCATTGATACGCTAACTTATCTTCACGAAAAATATCCGGATTATTCTTTCAGCTTAATTATGGGCGAAGATAATCTTCAGAATCTTCACAAATGGAAAAATGCAGATACACTTGTTAAAAATCACCATATCATCGTTTATCCAAGGGTATTTGAGGGTGAAAAAAAAGATTCGGAATATCTGCAGCATGAGAATATTTCCTTTATTGGAGCCCCTGTTATTGAGCTTTCTGCAACCGAAATCCGGAATATGATCAAAACGGGAAAAAATGTAAGACCTATGCTTCCTCCCGAAGTTTTCGAATATTTGGACGGTAGTAGTTTTTATAAGTAATTGTTTATGAAACTGTACTTTTTTTTAGCTTTATTATTTTGTCACTATTTTATTTTCGGCCAGGTGATTTTTCAGAAAGATTCTGTTGAAATAAAAAGAGAGTCTGCGATGGAAAAAAGGCTACAGGAAATATTGAAATATAAAAAGGAGCAATGTACCAAAGATTCACTGATAGCCGTGCGTGACGCTAAAACTGTAAATAAGTACTTCATAAATAACATTGCACCTAATGGTTCTGAATTTCCTGCACATAAAGAACTAGAAGCTTCTTTAAAAAAGCTTGGAATATTTTGGGGCGGTACATGGATGGGAAATTGTATGGGAAACTACTCTGCAAATTCGTGTTATTATCACTATATGAATGAATTTACAGAAGAAAAGTTTGGCAAAGAAATAATACAAAATATTATTCGGAAATCGCTTCTTGATTATGTTGAAAAAAATCCTTCTATAATTTTTGAAATTAATGATCATTTGGATTGGTTATATGAAAATAATGGAATGTTAGCTGACCAATTAATCAATCAGCTTTTCTATAAAAAATATAAGTATCCAAAAGGATACAGAAAACCACCAAACATTAAAGATTCCTTTACTACTGTTTACCTTTCCTATGATAATACCTCTCATAGTTTAAAACTTGATCATTTTAGGCATCAAATATCTGATGCTCATAACCAAAAGTTCATTCCTTCTTTTGAAAGAATGATCATTGGTTTTATTAATTCTCCTATCTTTGTACTCTCTGAAAATGCAGGACGGTATAACGGATTAAAAACTTCATTTATCATTTATTATAAATAATTCAAATGAATTTCATCGAAAAATTTTTCTCAAAATATCCGCAGGAAAAAATAATCAAATGGTTTAAGCAGGTTTGCGTTGCCGAAGCAATTACGTGTTTCCTGCTCTATGGTGTTGCCATGATCTGGAAACGGTACGATGATGAGGGACTGCTGCCTACCATTTTCATCATTATCATTGGAAATATACACGGTCTTTTTTTTACGCTCTATTTGCTGCTTTGCCTTCCTGCAAGAAAGATTTATGAATGGGACGATGAAGATTTTGTATTTGCACTTCTTTCGGCATTTTTTCCTTTTGCCACTATCTGGGTCGATAAAAAACTTGCGCGTTTTGACAGAGAATAATACTACACAGGATCTTTTCAGCTCCTTTTTTTTGTAATCAACCCGGAATAGTTATCCTGCTGATTATTATAATTCCTTTTTTCTTTATTTATTTTTTTAGCTTAACATGTAACATTTTATTCAGCTGAATTGTCTCTACAGTAACGAAGACTTAATAAGTTAAAAATTTAACTAAAATTTTAATCACTGCAAATCAATTAGTTAAAGTATATTTAAAAACATTTTAAGTACTTTGTATTGCAAGATACTTACTTTATTATATATCTTTGCAATGTTAAATAATAACAAATACAAGCTATTAAACTTTCTAAAATTAAAGACATGAAAACGACAATTTTAATTGCAGCTATATTTTTCAGCGGAATGACCTTCGCACAGGAGAAAAAACAAGACAGTGTAAAAACGAAAAGTATAGAAGGCGTTACAATGACCAAACAGGTTTTCAAAAAACAAAGTGACCGTTTTGTGTATGACGTAGCAGCTTCCCCAGTAGCAAAAGGAAATACTACTTTTGATTTGCTGAAGCAGACTCCGCTGTTGTCTACAACCGATGATAAGACTTTAAAGATTGCAGGGAAAAACAATGCATTAATATACATTAACGGTAGAAAAACCAATATGGATGCAGAATCTTTAACACAGTTTTTAAAAAATACTCCGGCAGAAAATATACAGAAAATAGAGGTGATTACGGTTCCCGGAAGCGAATATCAGGTAGAATCTTCTGACGGAATCATCAACATTGTTCTGAAGAAAAAAATGAGTGACGGCACAAGCGGAAACATGAGAATGTCTAACTCTCAGAATAAATATAACGCCAGTAACGCAAGTTTCTCTGTAAATTACAGAAAAGATAAACTAGGGATCAATGCCAACCTTAGCGGCGGAGAAAATATTAATCCACAAACATACATTTTGAGGAACAGATCAGGAAATGTTCAGAACGAATCTGTGGGTGATATTGATGATCCTAACAAAAACCTTGGAGGATATCTCAATGTTGATTATCAGCTGACCGAAAAGAGCAATCTTGCATTATCCTGGAATTCATGGGCCAATAAAAGCTATAATTCTACCATCAACTTGCTGAATACCATCACGAGATATGATAATAATGATAACTTGATATCAACAGATTATACGAGGACTAAAAATAAAGAAAATGCAAGAAATTATAATAATTCAGTTAATTTGAACTATGAGCTGAAACTTGATTCTCTCGGAAGTAAATTCAATGTAAATGCCGCTTATCTCAATTATAAAAGATTTCAGTATTCTGACAACAATACGATGATTTCAGATGTTCAGGGAAGCACTTCCGGATTTTCAAGAACAGGGAAGAAAATTATTCAGGATATTCCGCAGATCATCAATAATTTTTCCGGAACGGTAGATTATATTCAGAAATTTAAAAATGATTTTACATTTTCTGTCGGAGGAAATTTTAATAAGACCAAAACAGATAACGACACTAAAAATTACACCTACGATTACATCTACAACAATGCGGGACAGTTACAAATGATTGACTTAACCACAGATCCCAACCACTTTATTTATGACGAAAATATTTATGGAGCATATCTTACTTTAGAGAAAAAATTCTCAGATAAATTTTCGGGAAAAATCGGCGCAAGATATGAAATCACCAACAGCCTTGGAACATCTGACAATGCAAAACAACCTGAATATCAGAGAATAAAAAGAAACTATAACAACTTCTTGCCGTATTTAAGCTTTAACTACGCGATTAATGATAAGAACAATATCTCGTATTCCTTTTCAAGCAGGATGAGAAGACCAAGTTTCTGGGAGCTTAATCCTGTGAAAAACATCATTACACAGGACAACTATACACAGAACAATCCTTTTGTAAAAGCATCTTCCACTTACAACCAGGAATTAACGTATATGTATAAAAACTCGTACTTCCTGATCCTGAATCACACTTATGAAAAAGACCAGATTACACAGGTGCCTTTACAGAGAAGCTATATTGATCCTGAAACCAACCAGAAAAGAGTTCAGTTGGCTTACATCAGGACAAATTTCGGAGACAAGCAGGAAATGTCTGCCATGCTTGGGGTTCAAAAGTCGCTTTTCAAGCAATATCTGACATTGAATTTCAATGCGGGAGTTCAGCACAATATCAACAACGGAACATTGAATACGGATCCTACAACCGGGCAGGTTTTTGACACTTATATCAACGACAGAAAATCTACCAGCTTAGTCATCACCAGTAACAATACCCTGCGTCTTGACAAGAAGAAAACATGGTTCCTGGGAGTAAACTTCTTCTATGTAGATCAACAGCAAATCGAGCTTGGAATTCTGAAAGACCTGATGAGTCTTGACCTTAGCATCAAGAAAAACTGGAACGACTGGACTTTTGCAGTAAATGTGAATGATGTTTTAAGAACCAATTTGGTGGAAATAGAAGATTTTCAGTCGAGTGGAAATTACAATTATATCAGAAATGACCAATACAGAAGAAATCTTACCGTAAGCATTACCTACAATTTCGGAAATCAGAAAGTGAAAAAAGTAAGGGATATCGAAAGCGCTTCGGACGCTATTAAAAACAGAACCAGATAACAACAATCATTTCTTCATATATATTATTTTTTGTGGTAACTCACCGTTTTACGGTGGGTTTTTTATTGTTGAATCCTGGCATATATAATGAAGCATAATTTTTGATCAGGATAAATATAATCAGGAAATATTTTTATACATGAACAACCGTTTATTCATTTTAAGTATTATATTACTTATAATATGCAGTAACTGCAGGCAAAAAAAAGTTAATTTCGGAAATGGGGTATCATTTACGATTGAGAAAAATATTCCGTACGGAGAAGATTCCCAGCAGCAAATGGACATTTATCTTCCGGAAAACAGTAAGAAAGAAAAAGATATTTTTATCATTATTCACGGTGGAGGATGGCGCGCCGGCAGTAAATCTGAACTCACTGCTTTTACCCACAAACTGATGGAAAAATTCCCGCGAAATATCTTTGTCAATGCAGATTACCGACTCGCTTCCACAACAAATTTTGCTCTTCCGGGCCAAACTGATGATATTCGTACTATAACAAAGTACTTCGATCAGACATTATCATTCAAACCCAGATATATCCTTTTAGGAAACAGCGCAGGGGCAAACATCTCCATGTTATACGCCTATCAATTTAACCGGGATAATAAGGTAAAAGCAGTAATCAATATCGTAGGGCCTGCAGATCTCAATGATCCCGGATTTAAAAATTACAATGATTATTCATTTCTTGAAAAACATATGATTGATCCTGCTATTGTTCCCAAAAATAGATCATTAATGGATTTCGGAAGCCCTGTACGATGGGTAAATAAAACCGCTCCTCCTACTCTTTCTTTTTATGGAATTTATGATGATATTGTCCCGTTATCACAAATGAAAACCTTAGATTCCGTATTAGAAAAAAATAATGTATATCATGAATCCTATGAATTTAATGGAAACCATGTTAACTGGATCAATGAACCAAATTCTGATTTTCTTATTCAAAAAATACATATGTTTTTAAAGAATACCGATCAAAAGAAAACGCTCTGAAAATTTCAGAGCGTTTTCTTTTTTTATTCAGACTTAAAGATTTCTGACCTTTCCGAAACTCCGTTGGCATTGAAAGCCTCGATCTGGAAATAATACGCATCGGTTCTGTCGGCTCCGGTAAAGAAATATTCATTTTTCCCGTACACCATAATACTTCCGTATAATTTCTCAGGAGATTTCCCCCAATAGATTACATATCCGTCTGCATCGGAATTCTGCTGCCACTTCATCCAGATGCTTCTTCTTTCGCCGTATTTTTTAGGATCAGAACGTAAAGGCACGAAATTCTGCACTTTTCCGGGAACTGCTCCTGCACCTTTTCCAAACACCCTGAATCCGCTTAATGCAAACTTTCCTGTCGGCATTTTTAAATTTTCCATCTTTAAAAATCTCGCTTTTGCCGGTTTTTCAAATTCTACATAATCGTGCGGAACATCTTTCGTATTTTTACTTTTATCAACAATAACATTCCATTTTTTGCCATCATTGGAACCGTAAATTTTGTACTGATGCATCTTGCCCAGCGTTTTACCCATAAATTCAACATCCTGATCCGCATAATTGATCTGAATGGCATTAATGGTGGAAACCTCTTCTAAATCCGTCTGAAACCACTCTCCGGAATTCCCTGTTTTGGCACTCCAGTAGGTTTTGATATCCTCATCCACCGCATAATTAGAGTGATATCCTCCTAGTGTTGATGAAACCTGAACCGGTTTGTTATAATTCAGTAACATCCATCCGGCAAAAAGCCCTTTGGAAAAGTCTTTTCCCTGTGCATACTGCGGAAGATAGGTGGGATAGTCTCCATAAGCCGTGTTGCAATACATCACATCATCTTTATCAAATCCTGCAGGCCAGATCCCCAGACGTCTTTCAAAATTATTTTTTGTGGAAATAAAAATGGTAGAAATATGCCACCAGTTTTTATAATTATCTTCGAAAGTTGCGCCGTGTCCCGCTCCCCGTGCGAAACCTCCGGGCTTATAAGAAAATGGATTGTGCTGCTGATATTCAAAGCCTTCCAAAGGTTTGTTGCTTACATACACTCCGTCTGAATATCCACTGAATTCTGTTGCCGGAGCTCCGTACTGCATATAATATTTCCCGTTGTGTTTTGTCATCCATGCTCCTTCCACAAAAGGCTGTAGGAAAACATTATCATTGTATTCCCCGAATCTTTCCCAGCCGTGATCTTCAGGCTTCAGTCTTACAATTGGCTTTACAAAACCTTCCGACTGAAGCGTATTTACCTTCACTTCGGTGCCCAGTAAGGGCCATTCGTTACTGGAACCCCAGTACAGATACAATTTATTTTTGTCTTCATCGTAATGAAAGGCAGGATCCCAGGCTCCTACTTTTAGTGTATCAACAGCAATTTTCCAGTCGTCTTTTGTAGGATTGGTGCTTTTCCAGATCGGGAAATCCTGTTCCCAGGTAGATCCGAAAACGTATAATGTATCCTTCATGGCCCAGACTGCCGGAGCATTCAGGTCATGAATGTATTTGTTATCTCTCAGGAATTTTCTCTTTACAAATTTCCAGTCGAGCATATCATCACTGTACCAGTATCCTTCCTGATTGGTAGAAAAAAGAAAGAGTTTATTTTTAAAATTAACAATTACAGGATCTGCGGTAGCACGGTGTTTTCCCTGTTTTGAAAAAACTTCAAACGGGGTATAACCATAGTCGATGTTAATGGGGTTACAAAATGTCTTCTGTTGGGCTTTTAAATTAAACAATCCCAACAGGAGCATTACTGACAAGAGGTACTTCTGCATTTTCATACTTTTTAACTTTGAAGACAAAATTAATTAACTTTTTTGGGTTTTCTCCAAATAAAACCGTCCAATAAATAATGGGTAAGCTGAGGAACGACCAATAAAGGGATTAAAAATTGGAACCAGATAAGTGAAATATTTAGATTTAAAGAAAAATGTTCGTTCCAGATTAAAATTTCCCATAAAAATTCTTCAAAAAATGCAAAGGCAAGAATCGTTACAACAAACAGGAATATTCCGAAAGTTGATTTAAAAAGAGATAAATTATTTAATTTCTGCTCATCTTTCTGTTTTATTTCCCTGATGTAAATTAAGGCGACATAAGGAATCCCGTGTGAAATAACATTCAGGAAAGTGAAAACCAGATCATTATTAAAATAAACAATTCCAAAATACCAGGAAAGATAGGTTCCGGATATTAAGGCAATTTTAGGAATATTATATTGTTTCTTTTTAAATATTTCATACATCGTTTTCAATATCCAGACGATTAAAATTCCGAAATACAGGAAAGTAATCAAAGGAACATAATCCGGAATATTCTGAAGCCAGCTGAATTCATTTTCAACAAACCATGTAAAAGCTCTGGGTGTTTTAAACCAGTACAACATTGGAAAAATGGTGGCAGAATATACGGCAATTCCGTCTATTTTTTTACTCCAGCTATTCGGTTCAAATCGGGCATAAATTCTCATGAAACCGTATTGCTGCCTGATAAAATGAAAAACGGCAATCAGAGCGAGAACCGACCAGAACGTCAAACTTCCGAATTGATATAAAACCAATCCCAAAATCCAGCTTACAGCAGGAATTCCGTAATACAAGAGCTTTCTCTTTCTAACCTCTTGCTTAACAAAATATGTTTTAAACAAAGTTGAATAGACATGCGCAACATCTACAAAAACAATCAGAAACAGCCATGTGTAAAAGGAATAATGATTTTCAAGTCCCTGAATCTGTTTCTGAAACAAGAAAACAATCAGCAAAATGATAAAAGGCGGCGATAAAATAAACCAGCCGTCTGTTTTTGCGTTATGGATCCAGGGTTGTTTCATAACATATTTTTTGCAGTTCTCCATCCCTGATAAAATGCTTCTTCAAAAATTGAAATTCCCGAAAGGTCCGAATGTGCAAAGAAAACTTTTCCGTCAATCGGCTGTTTTGCATTTTCGGAATTTTCGAAAATCTGCCCCGGAACCGGTGCAATCATTGCGTGCCCTATTTTATGAAACTGCATTTCGATAATAAAATCTTCAATCAGAGGATGTGCTTTTTTCAAGTCTTCCAAAACGAGGTTTTTCAGCTGATTTTCTTTTAAAGCATATAATCTTTTCCGTGCTTTCTTACAATTATCCGTCGAAAAACTCCTGTAATAAGTGATCACTTTTTCGCCCATAATTTGCTCTACATTCTGATGTTGGTCATAAATATAACCCAAACCGTCGGAACCATAAATTACGTTATCCCAAGCCAATTCTTCATCTCCTCCAAAGTCATTTCGTAAAATAATCGTTGTTAAAAGCCACGGAACATAATTGAAATTTCCTGCTTTTTTATGATTTAAAATTCTTTCGTTCACAAACTGTGGTGTTGCAAACAAAACCTTTTCAGCTACAATTTTCTTTGTTTTGTTCTGAATATTATCAAAGCTTAAAACCTCAACATTATCATTAATCTTAACATCAAAAACCAAATGGTTAGATAAAGCTTTATCTTTTATATATTTTGAAAAATGCTTTGCCAATCGTGCATTTCCTTCCGGCCAGGTAAAAACCTGATCTTTGTATTTCTTACTCCAGTTGTTTTTTCTTCCGGCAAAATAATGAATTCCCGCCCAGGCCGAAACGTAATCGATTCCCAATCCATAATCGTCGCGGCACGAATAATCCAGCAGCCATAACAATTCTTCCGACATAAAATTTTCCTTTTTAAGCCAGTCTTTAAAAATAATTTTCTCCAATTGTAAAACCTCATCTTCGCGGCTGGAATCATGAACCGGAATGGCAAACCAATAGCTCCCCGATTCGTCTTTTTTGTTCTTGAAATCGTCCATCCGTTTAAAAAAGCGGTCGAATTCCGTTTTTGCTTTTGTTGAAATTCCGTTTTGGGGAACGATATCATTCTGCCAGGAATTTTTGAAGAATAGCCGTTCCTGCTGTGGAAAAGTCATCTGGTATTCATCCAGGAGCGGGTCACCGGTTTCATCGTCGCCCTGATAAATTCCGGTTTCTTTCAGAAATTCAATGATTTCGGTGTTTTCTTTATTGGGCAACGGTAGATAATGTGCTCCCAGAGGAAATTTGGAGAATTGATTTTGTCCGTTGGATGAGTTTCCGCCCAAATGGTTTTCCATTTCCAGTAAGAGATAATCTTGTTCATTATTCTGACTGAAAAACCGGCAGGCCGAAAGCCCTGAAATCCCGCCTCCTACAATAAGATATTTCGTATGAATTTCTTCTGTAGGTTTAGGAAAATCTTTTGCCCAGAGTTTATGGCCTAAAATATGATTGGTTCCGGTGATTTTAAGCAATAATGATTTGCCTTTCTTACTGCAATACTGTAAAAAAGGAAGCATCAGACTGCCTAAAAATAAGGTTTTAAGGAAATCTTTCCGTGAAAATTGAGTGGATTGATTTGACAAGATTTAAAGTTTATTTTGAGATGCTTTCATAGTTATCATCAGGATTCTGAAAATTGTTGATAATTCTTAAAACATACAGAACATCTGATCTAACGTCACAAATCATGGTATTATGTTTTGTTAGAAGGAATTTTCTATATTTGGTATCTTCATATTTTTCAAAAAAGACTTTTCCTGATTCTAAGATTGTAATTGCATTCTCCAGCTTATCATAAAAATTCAACAAAACCTTTTCGTTCCAATTTTGCAGAAGAAATTCTCCAATATTGTCGATATCCTGTTGAGCTTCTTCAGTTATTTCGACTCTTATCATTCTTAGACTGTATCAAATTTTTTCTTTTCTCTGCCAAAAATTCTCTAAAGGAAACAGTTCTGCCATTTTCAATATCTTCTTCAGCCCTTTTTAAAGATTCTAAAATCTCTTCATGGGTTTCATTTCTATAAACTGGCTCCATTACTTTAGCAATCGAAAGCAGTTCTTCGGAAGTAAATCTTTTTTCTTTCATCTTTTTAAAAAAAGTTGGTTTTTTTATTCCTGTTTTTTCAATGATGTAAGAGATTTTAAAGGGCGAATCTTTAAGAATCTGATCGATATTATTTTGGATTTCGATATATTTTTCAATTTCAGCTATCATAATTTTATATTTTAAATATCAATTTATGATACAAATATAGCAAATAATTGATACCCTTTATTGTACTTTCCCCCACTCTTCATCAAAATAACGTACTAAAATTTGGTTATCCAAACGATTCACTTCAATATCTTTTGTCTTCATATCTTTCGTAAAGTATGAAAGTTGGGAAAAATTGTAATCATAAAATTTCAGATTCGGAATTTTTCGGTAATTTTTATTATTAATAGGTTCAAAGGAAGCCATTGAGAATCCCCATTCTCCAAATGACGGAACATATGTATGATATGCCGAGGTAAAAGGAAAAACCTGATTAATTGTTTTCTCAATACACCAGAAGGATTTCGGAGCAAAATAAGGAGAAGTTGTCTGCACAACAATTTTAGTGTCCAAAGTTGTCAGTTTTTCGAGTTCCCTGTAAAACTGTAAAGAGTATAATTTTCCCAAGCTATAATTAGAAGGATCCGGAAAATCAATAATGATAACGTCGTATTTTTTAGTATTCTCTTTCACCCAGATGTAAGCATCTTTATTAATGACTTTAAGTTTAGGGCTGGATAAAGAGCTTTGATTTAACCGACGCATGGTTTCATTATTTTTGAAAAAATTCGTCATTTCTCCATCGAGGTCTACCAAAGTAATGTCTTTTACGGCTTCATATTTTAAGACTTCACGAACCGCAAAACCGTCTCCACCGCCGAGAATTAAAATATGATCAATTTTTTTAACCATCGACATTGCAGGATGAACCAATGCTTCATGATAACGGTATTCGTCTACAGAAGAAAACTGTAAGTTATTATTTAAATACAACCTGAATTCCCGGTTATTTCTTGTTAAAACTATTCTCTGATACGGTGAGCTTTTGGTATATACAACATTTTCACCATATAATTTTTCTTCCGAAAATGATAAAATTTTATCAGAAAAAATAAAAAGAACAACCAATAAAATGAATGCGCCAATCGATTTTATCTTTAATGAAACCGGTCTTGACAATTCATTTTTAAGGTAAAAACATAAAAATATCGCTATCGAAATATTAATCAATCCAAAAAACAATGGCGTTTTTACGATACCAAGATTCGGAATTAAAACCAATGGAAATAAAATAGAAGCCAGCAATGCACCGATATAATCAAATGCAAAAACGTTTGACACCAGATCTTTAAACTGCACCCTGTCTTTTAAAATATTCATCAGAAGCGGAATTTCAACGCCAACAAGGCACCCGGTAAAAAAAACAAAAAGATAAAGAACAGCTTCAAAATGCGCCAGCGTATTGAATAAAATAAACAAAACCACAGAACTGATTCCGCCGATAATGCCTACCAGAATTTCAATTTCTATGAATTTATCAATTAAATTTCCTTTAATAAATTTGGCAAAATACGATCCTACTCCCATTGAGAAAAGATACACGCCGATGATGAAGGAAAACTGTTTTACGGAATCGCCCAAAAGATAGCTTGCCAGCGCCCCTGCCACCAATTCGTAGATAAGTCCACAGGTAGCAATGACAAATACTGAGAACATCAGCAGCAGTTCAAGAGGAATCCTCTTTTTATCCATGAATTGCCGCGCTTATAATAATTGAAATCCCGATGATGAAAGCTCCGAAAATAATAGCCAAAGCTGTATTTTTATTGTGAGCGATTTCGTGCCAGGTTTTTTCAGGGGTTAATTTTTCAATGATTACATAGCAAACCAGCAATATGGCTATTCCCAGAAAGGAATAAATCACTGAATTGATGACCGGTAAAAAGTTGATCTGATCCATAGTTTATATTTTTATTTGTGATAGTATCTGTAATAGCCGACTCCTGAAGAATGATATCTTCTTGTTGTTCCGTCGCGGTAGGTTTCTGTTTTTTCGCAGTCACAGAACTGATTTCCTGCGAAAGTAAGATAGGTAAACCAGCCGATAAAAAAAATTCCGCACAGAAACAAAATCCAGTTTTCTTTTAAGTAATGAAGTATATTTTCCATCTTATGAATAGGTATACGGTGAATTTGAACTGTTGAACCATTTTGATCTTTCAAAGGCCCTTCTTCCGAAATAGAGACCCAAAACCAATGCTATGAGAAATAAAAGAACAAATACAAAATTCCTGAAAGAGACCGGCAACCATTCTGCTTTTATTTTTACAGATTTATTTTCAGGGGTTGCAGATATGCTTTCTGCCTGAGCATTTGCATTTAGTAAAGAATCAATATCCGCTTTTCCCAGTATCTTGTGAACCAATTGTCCGAGTGTACTTACCGAATCTTTTTTAATCATTTTAGCATCCCCGAAAGATGTGGTTTCGAAGGTCGACTGATTAGTTACGCTGACGGTTCCATTCTCTTCCCTCGATATCGAAAGATTACCATCCGGAGAAATATATTTTGCAGGCTGCGAAGTTTTAAGAGGCTCCTGTCTTTCAGCAGAAATCACAAAATGATAATTTCCGGGAGCAACGCCACAAAAATTAAATGATTCACGCTGGCTTCCCTCGCTCCAGTTTTCTCCATCTTCATAGCCATGGTATTGTTCGATATCCTTTGAAGCGAAAACAATTTCGTTGTTTTTTTCATTAACCAGGCCTAATCCTACATTTGCCCAGGAATTATCAACATTGGAAGAAACTTCAACATTCAACGGTGCGGAACCGCCGGATAATTCGAAGCTTTTGCTTACCATTTCTTTATCCGCAACATCGGCAAAGTTAATTTCCTGTTCAAAAACCAGGGCATTTGTTCTGGTACCGACCACGTAAAGCTGAATGAGGCAGATTATCAACGCCGATACAGCCAGAATATTGATAGCCTGTGTTACATTGACATAAAAAGGCTGAACAATTCCTATTCCTGAATAATTCGGAAGACTAAGAATATTAAATGCTTTTTTTACTTTATATTTTGAAATATGTTTCCCGAAGAAAAACTCGGTGTTACTGCCCGACCGTTCCTGAGAAATCATTTGGGTTCCGTTTACATATTCTTTGTAGTTGGCAATCGAAAAATTGAGACTGTCTTCAAAAAAGCCTGCCGCCGCATGTATTGTACATTGCGTAGTTTCGTACCATCTGTAGTTTTTCATATGGAATTCCGCAACTTTATCATTAAGCTTTTTCTTAACATCCATAGCATTAATCACATGCAGAAAAACCCAGTGTCCGTCGCTTTCGCTCAGGAAAGCGTCTTGTCCTTTTTTGTCTTTTAAATAATATTCCCTCCAGAAAACAGTACTTCCGTATTTTCGGATGATAATTCCGGTTACGGTATAGTCTGTTCCGTCAATTGTTCCTTTCTGCCCGACTTCCAGAACAACACTTTCGACAGGCTTTTTAACAACTTTTGCGGAAATATTTTTAGAAATATCAATAAGATTTGAACAGGATTTGCAGATATATTCACTGATTTCAAAATCTGCATCAATTGTATTCTCGGTTTTACATACGGGACAAATGTAATGCATGTTTATCTGTAAATTTTGTGTTTCTGAATGGTTTTAGCTTTAAAATACTGTATCATTTCTTCGGCAATTTTTTCAACTTTTGCCGTATTATCCTGTAAATAATTGCAGAGGAAAACATCAAAGGTAAGCTGCCTGAATTCCGGCCAGGTATGGATACACAGGTGAGATTCCTTAAGGCAGACAGCAGCTGTAAAGCTATGGTTTTCAAAAACATGACTCGTCACTCCTACAATTTCAACATCTTTTGTTGAGAGTACACTTCGGGTAAATTCCAAAAACCCTTCACTGTCTAATAATAAAGCTTCTGACTCCGTTTCCAAAGTCAGAAGAATATGTAAACCTTTGCTGGTAAATGATTCCAATTCAATATATTTTCAGCAAATATATTATTTTTTCGGTAAGAAAACTTCTGCAAGCATACAACGTGCGCTGCCTCCTCCGTTTACTTCAATCGTATTTAAGTCTGAATAAATAATTTCGCAGTATTTCTCTATCGCAGAAATCTGATCTTCATGTAAAGATTTATAAGCGGTTTCGCTCATGACCAAAAACTTCTGCCCTTCTTTATTATTTACCTGAAGCATATTTCCGGCAAACTGCTGCATCTGTTCTTCAGAAATTTCAATGATTTCTTTTCCAGAATTTTTAATGGTTTCAATAACCTTGCTTCTTTCCAGTTCATCGTCAATACAATCCAGGCAAATAACTACAAACTGATCTGCAACACACATCATCACATTGGTATGGTAAATCGGAAGTCTTTCTTCTCCAACCGTCTGGAATGAATGGAAAACAACCGGTGTAAAACCATATTTCTCACAAAACTCCCTGAATAGATTTTCATCCAGTCTTAAAGAAACCGAGCCGTACGCAATTTTATTATCGTGATCGAAGATCATGCTTCCGGTTCCTTCCAGGTAATGACCCTGCGTTTCAGGGAAAGACCAGTCGTCGATCTCCGAAACTTCATATCCCTGGTCTTTGATGGTTTCGATGATATCTTCTCTTCTTTCCACTCTTCTGTTGGAAGCGAACATCGGGTATAAAACCACTTTTCCTTCTTTATGAAAGCTTACCCAGTTATTGGGGAAAATAGAATCCGGAGTGTGGGGATCCAATGTATCTTTTATGGTGATGACATTGATTCCTTTGCTTCTAAGTTTTTCAACAAAAGCTTTAAATTCTGACAACGCTTTGAACTGCGTATCAAATCCTTTCTGCTCTATCTGAAAATAGTTATTTTTTGCCGTCTCTGCATTAAATCCGAATGCAATCGGCTCTATCATTAATACGGTATCTGTTGTCTGCATAGTTTGTGTTGGAGGGGGGTTTTGGGTTTGAGAGTCTGAGTGGTTTAGTGTTTAGTGTTTAGTGTTTAGTGTTTAGTGTTTAGTGTTTAGTGTTTAGTACAAAATTACTTTTCTTCTTTTATTGATGAAAATGTACACCAAGTTTGTGACTGAACTCATCATATTCATTAACATCCCGATTATTTGGTTGTATTGATTGTTTAAAATTTTAAATTATTCTTCATTAATATACTCACAACTTCTTGCAAATTGCAGCCAGGTCTGAGTTTGCTCTTGCCTCGCCTTCAGAATCTGTAAGTTTTGAAATAAAGATTTCTCATATTTCCTTTTTGCCCCATGCTTTACTGATATTGGCTGAAACTGAGCGTGAGGATCTTCGTATTTGATCCGTAAGAGAATCACGTTCTTCTGCAGGGAAAATTTTTGAAAGCTGATAGATTTCCATTGCTGTATCAAAAGATTTCTGATAACCCGCAGATCCTGATGAAATTTTATAGTTGGCATAATCATTTGTATTTAAGTTTAAAAATATAAAACTTTTTAAACAAAATACAATTACACTGATACACTCATACTCTAAAACCCTATAACGTTCAAACTTATTCTCTCACAAGTGGCATCGTAGAACACCTTAACAACCCTCCCATTTTTGAAATTTCGCGATAAGGGATTTCTTCAACGGTCATTCCCCATTCGTTTCTCAGGTGGTTGTTCATCCTGGTAAAAGTTTTGTCTGAAACCACTACTTCCGGAGAGATCGAAAAAACATTCGGGAACATTTCAAACATTTCTTCTGCCGTTACATGGAAACAGTTTTCTTCCCCAAAAATGTCGATAATCAGGCGATAATCACTTTCATCTACAAAACCGTCTTTGTAAATAATACATTTGTCTTTACCGATCGGGTTGAAAGTACAGTCCAGATGCAGAATGCCTTCGTATGGAATTTTATCGTTTTTTTTCAGTTCCAGGTCGATAATTCTTTTTTTAGGAAAGTATTCTTTGAGAATTTCTATAGCATATTCATTAGTTCTTGCTGTCTTATAGCTTCTGTAGTCTTCGCTGAAGCAGGTCCCGATAAACAGGAAATCGTCCCAGACAATTACATCTCCTCCTTCAATATGCGCGGTTTCCGGTAGATTGATAATCTTTCTCCATTCCACTTTTTCAAAAATATTCCTGTAAGCCCCCTGTTCATCTGCCCTGTCGGTAATGACATTAGAAATGATCATTTTATCATCAATAACAAAAGCAACGTCTCTAGCGAAGACCTGATTATAATCTTCTATAATACTCGGGCGCAGTACTTCCACGTCGTATTTTTTCAATACGGATTCGAAAGCATTCATTTCATTAATAATATCCTGCTCTTTCGGGTAAATATTGTTTTGTATGGAATAATAGGATTTGGCATCATAACTTTCCTCAAGAGTCGGAACACCTCCCATAGAATTTGGCTGTCCCAGAACCACTGATTTCAGCCTTCCTGTTTCGTTTTTTATATTTAGTTTCATAAAGATTTATGCAATGCTACAAATATAAGTAAAGGAGTGAATCTGGGAAACTTTTGTTGCATTTTAGATTGTCCGGATAATATTAATCTATTATATTGTCGTATGACAGTTTTTTACTTGAGTAATTTAATAGACTAAAACAATTGTTCGCTTAACGACAGCCATTTTATAGATAATTTTTAAAATAATTTTCAGCATCAAATTAAAAACTCTAAGCTATTTATATAAATCAAAATGTCAAAATCGCTGTCTGTAAAATAAAATAGACCTTGCAGTTGTGCACAAAACTTATTATTTGTTATATTGTTCTTTCACAGAGTAAAAAGTAAAATGAGAAAATCTGATAAATCAATTCATAATATCTGCATCGCAAAAATTAAACGGAGCACAATGAAGCCCTACGATTTTAAATGGACAAAATTTTACGAAATGGATTCCAAAGATTTATTTAAATACTACCCTTTCAAACTGGACAATGAAGAATTAATTATATCCTCTACTATTATTGATTCAGAAAATTTCAGCATCTTGACCACGAGAAAACTGATTACTCTTGAAAATGGAATATTGTTTTCCGGAGATCTGAAAAATGCAAAAGATCAGTTTTACGGACATTTTAAAAGTGAAAAAGAAGAGTTTACCTTTGGCTCTGTAGAACTTGAGAATGAATTGATTTTAAAATACTTTATCGAAACAGGAAAGGCTTCTATGGTAATGATTCAGAGTATAGTGACAGTAATAAAAATTCAACACTAGCATCTAATAAACCACCGACATTTAAACATGAATTTGCAATAATTTTATTTTTCTACTTTTCTCAAAGCTTTAATTGAATACCAAACTGCAATCAAACTCACTATCAACTGCCCCGGAACGAGAGTCCTTCTGAAAAGCATGCTGAAATCATTGGCTCTTTTGTAGATAAAGGGCACCCATCGTTCTTCGGTTTCATAAAAATACAGATAATACACTGTTCCGATTCTGAAAATGAAAAGGCTAAGGCTGATATAAAACAACATCTTTACAGATTGTCTTGTTGATACAAGAATAATAAGACTAAAGGCACAAAGGAAACAAATAAGCATCTCCATCTGGTAGAAAATAACGTTTACAAGACTGTATGTCGGCGAATAATCCGCAGGTTTGGAATGTAACATTTCAAGAAAATCGAATGTTTCAATCAGGAGGAAGAGTCCGTAGACAATATAAAGAACAATATTAATTCTCATTGTTCTTTTTAACGAATTTAATTTCTCATTTTCCATACTTTAAGTTAAAAAAATTCTACGAAATAAAAAATCCCAAAGCAAGCTTTGGGACTATTTATTATAACAGGAAATATTATCTGTTTACCATTTCCATGTAATCTCTCTTTTGAGCGCCTTGGTATACCTGTCTTGGTCTTCCGATAGGGTCTCCTTTTATTCTCATTTCTTTCCACTGAGAAATCCATCCCGGAAGTCTTCCCAACGCAAACATTACCGTGAACATTTCTGTAGGGATTCCTAAAGCTCTGTAAATAATACCTGAATAGAAGTCTACGTTCGGGTATAGTTTTCTTTCCACGAAGTATTCGTCTTCCAAAGCCACTTTTTCCAACTGCATGGCAATATCCAATGCTTTATCCTGAATACCCAATGCATTTAGGATATCATCAGCAGCTTTTTTAATGATTTTCGCTCTTGGATCAAAGTTTTTGTACACTCTGTGTCCGAAGCCCATTAAACGGAAGCTGTCATTTTTATCTTTAGCTTTAGCTACCCATTTGTTTACATCGCCGCCATCTTTTTCGATAAGCTCAAGCATTTCAATTACAGCCTGGTTTGCTCCACCGTGAAGTGGTCCCCAAAGCGCAGAAACTCCGGCAGAAACCGATGCAAAAAGACCTGTATGAGCAGAACCTACCATTCTTACCGTAGAGGTAGAACAATTTTGCTCATGATCTGCGTGAAGGATTAATAACTTATCTAAAGCCCCTACAACAACAGGATCAATTTCAAATTCCTGGTTCGGCATTCTGAACGCCATTTTATAGAAGTTTTCTACATAATTCAGGCTGTTATCTCCGTGGTTAAGCGGTAATCCCTGGGTTTTTCTGTATGTCCATGCACAAAGGTGAGAGAATTTTGCAATAAGCAATTCTGCAGCATGGTCCATTTCTTCTTTAGAATTTACATTAACCGCTTTTGGATTAAACGCCGTTAAAGCAGAAGTTAATGAAGAAAGAACTCCCATAGGGTGAGCAGAACGAGGGAAAGCATCGATGATTTTTTTCATCTCCTCTGCTACGAAGTTATATTTTTTAATGTTTGATTCGAAAGAACTGTACTGATCCTGAGTAGGCAATTCACCGTGCAGTAAAAGGTACATTACTTCTGTGAAGTTTGATTTATCGGCAATCTGCTCAATTGGGTATCCTCTGTAGAATAACTCTCCTTTATCTCCATCTAAGTAAGTGATGTCACTAAGTGTAGCCCCGGTATTTTTATACCCTAAATCAAGTGTAATCAGACCAGTCTGGTCTCTTAATTTTGAAATATCGATTCCTCTGTCTCCGATAGTACTATCCACAATTGGATATTCATATGAATTACCATCGTAATTCAATATTACTTTGTTGTCTGACATTATTTATTTTTTTTCTAAATATACTATTTATTACAAAACACGGCAAACTAAAAATTTCGCTTGCCGTTATTTATAATTTCAATTAATTATCTTTTGATTTTAAATGCATCCAATCCTGGGAATACTGCAGTTTCACCAAGTGCCTCTTCAATTCTCAGCAGCTGGTTGTATTTTGCCATTCTGTCTGATCTTGAAGCAGATCCGGTTTTAATCTGTCCACAGTTCATTGCTACTGCAAGATCAGCAATAGTAGAATCCTCTGTTTCCCCTGATCTGTGGGACATAACGGATGTGAATCTGTTATTCTGTGCCATTTGTACGGCAGCCATCGTTTCAGAAAGAGAACCAATCTGATTTACTTTAACCAAAATTGAGTTGGCAATACCTTCTTTAACACCTCTAGACAGTCTTTCAACGTTTGTTACGAATAAATCGTCCCCTACTAACTGTACTCTGTCACCGATTTTATCCGTTAACATTTTCCATCCTTCCCAGTCGTTTTCCTGCATACCGTCTTCGATAGAAATAATCGGGTATTTCGCAGCCAGTTCAGCAAGGTAAGAAACCTGCTCACTGCTTGAAAACTGAGCGGCATCCGGAGTCTGGAACTTTCTGTAATCGTAAATTCCGTCTTTGTAGAATTCTGAAGCAGCGCAGTCCAGTGCCAACATGATGTCGTCACCAGGCTTGTATCCCGCTTTTTCGATGGCCTGAAGCAATGTATCCAACGCATCTTCAGTTCCGGAGAAAGTTGGCGCAAAACCACCTTCATCACCTACGGCAGTTGAAAGGCCTCTTGAATGAAGTATGGATTTTAGGTTATGGAAAATTTCAGTTCCTTTTCTTAATGCATGGGAGAAAGAATCTGCTTTCACCGGCATGATCATAAATTCCTGGAATGCAATTGGCGCATCTGAGTGAGAACCACCATTGATAACGTTCATCATAGGAACAGGAAGGGTATTGGCATTTACACCGCCAACATATTTGTATAAAGGCATTCTCAGTTCAGTAGCAGCAGCTTTAGCAGCAGCTAAGGAAACTCCCAGGATGGCATTAGCCCCAAGATTTCCTTTATTGTTTGTTCCGTCAAGATCGATCATAATCTGGTCGATAAGATTCTGATCATAAACAGGAAGCCCTACCAATTCAGGCGCGATTACTTCTCTTACATTCTCAACAGCTTTAAGAACACCCTTCCCCATATATTCTGAACCGCCATCACGCAGTTCTACTGCTTCATGTTCTCCTGTAGATGCTCCTGAAGGTACTGCAGCACGACCCATAGCACCGCTTTCCGTGAATACATCTACTTCAACTGTAGGATTTCCTCTTGAATCTAAAATTTGTCTCGCTTCTATGTAAGAAATGTAACTCATTGTTCGTTTTTTTATAGTTCAGACAAATTTAATCAATTTTTAACTTTAAAAAGCAGATGACACGTAATTTATACGTTTATTCAGAGTTAAATTTTAGTTAATATATGAATTAAAAAATAACTGAAATAAAAACAGAGCCGTTATCATTTAAATCATAATGAGAATGATCATCACCTATATCGTGGCCTATTCTTTTATTTATTTAAATTATATTTTTCCCTCTCCTGCGGGCTAAGTGCTCTCATTGTTTTGGCTTCTTCCACTCTAGCTTCATTAGCAGCTGTTTCTGAAATTTTCTCCTGTAATGAGACTATTAAATCTACAACTTTATTAAAGCTGTTAAAATACTTTTCATCTTGGCATTGCTCAGGAAAATTCACACAATGCTCCTCTAATCTGTACAGGGCGTCTCTGAGCATATTCACCGGAGCTGTTCTTTCTCCCAATTTGGATAATGTTTCAGCTATTTTTGTAATTTGTTCGGCGGATACACTATCTCCTGTTTTCAATTTGCCGGTGAGTTTGCTGGTAATATCCGTCGTGGTTGCTATAGCGGCATCAGGCTGAACTTCTGATAAAATTTTATCAATCTTACCATTATTATCAAGACTTATGACAGCTCCCCGGCGTGTAGCATCGTACGACATCTGATAATTTGAACCTTTATTTTCCAGTTCTTTCAATGTGGCTTTATGCCTTATATTACATGAAATACATGACAAAATTACGAGTAGATAAAATATTATTTTCATGGCATTACATTATAAATTGAGTTTTCTGTTTCATCAAATCTTGCATTTCCTTTTTCAAGCACTATTGCCAACGCTGAAAATTCCTGAAAGTTCAGATCATCTATTATTTCAGGATCTGCATCTTTAAGCTTTAATATAACCTTTCCTTTTTTGGAAGATAAATTCCATTCTAATAAATAGTCAACAATTATTTTCATGGTCAATTTTTTAAGTTAGTGTATTATAAAGAACTTTATTTTACAGATGTATTTGTGTTAACATTGATAACCGAGCTATCAGAAACAGTTTTTTTCTGTTTTTCATTTGTTTTAATGAGTAAATAGCCCGCGCTACTTGTTCCCATTAAAGCTAAAGCATAATTATCAAAAACAGGAAACTCCGTAGTATTAGTAATGAATTGGCAGACAAACACTAAACCGAAAATTATATTAAACAACAAAGCTTGATAGCGGTGTACGCTTATTCCGCCCGCATCTGATAATATATCTCTTATAAAACCATTACTATCAGTATTTTTTTTAGGATTTGGTATCTCGTTATCAATATATGTTGCTACACTTGCAGTTCCCACACTTATTCCCAATAAAAGTAAAATTGAAGGTTCTTTCAGTTTCAAAAGCAAATCAAAGTTACCATTGTTTCCCATACCAGCGCACAAACATATTATTACAATCATTGTCCAATAAAACAACTGACTTCTTGAAAAGCTGTATGTTTTTTCTGATCCATTGTCGACCTGTGTGTCTTTTAATAAATCTGTTTTAACAGCAAGCCACATTCCGAATATAAAAATGGCTACAGGAAGAACATATTCGAATAAAATTTTCATGGTTATTAATTTTTAATTTGTACTTCAAAGTTATTTAAAAAATTTACTTCTAAACATTATTCAAAAAGATAATTCTATAGAAAGTGATATTCCGGTTAAAAAAAATTATCCTAAAAACTTATAATGAAAAACAGATGAGTTCCGTTTTCAGTTGTAATTTCACAATGACCGTTCTGCTCCTGCATTCTTCTTTTCATATTTCGGAGACCATTGCCTTCCGGATTTTTATGGTTAATGCCAATTCCGTTGTCGGAAATTTTCATGATAAATTCTTTCTCTTTTTGGGTGAATGATAATTTAATCTCACTGGCCTGACTATGCTTATAAATATTATTCAAAGCTTCTTTCAAGCATAAGAACAGATTTCTTCTCTGTTCGGTTGAAATGGTTGTTTCTTCAGCTATTTTTCCGCTTTCTGTAATGATTACAATTGTTGTTCTCTTAAGAAAGTTTTGAGCATATATTTTAGCATAATCGATAAAACTTCCCAGTGTATCATTCCCTGAATTCAGGCTCCAAAGCATTTCTCTCATGGAAAGATTCATTTCTTCTGAGGTTTTCAGAAGTTCTTCAATATCGTTCTTGAGTTCTTCATCTTCGGCACGCTGTTTTAAAAATTCTGCCTGCAGTTTCAATGCAGAAATTCCGGCCCCGAGATCGTCGTGCATATCGTGGGAAATCCGTTCCCGTTCTTTCTCGATGAGCTTTTGTTTTTCAAGCTCTTTCTGGAGCAGCTGGTTTTGGTGTTCGGATTCTTTGAGCTGTTTTTCTTTGAGATAGAGAAACTGTTTTCGGTTATACATCAAAACAACAAAAATTATAAATGTTACAAAGATCATTACCAAAATTACAGCAATGATATACATTATTTTTATTTCGGTTGGCAACATAGCTTTTCAATTATTTTTTTTAAGAATTTTAGCCAATCCTAAAAATAAGATCCAATAAGTCAATATATTAACACCTGTAAAAATATTTTGAATCATAATCAAAAATCTTGGATCTTGTGAATTGAAAAGATATGTCGGGAGAACTCTGAATATGAAAAAGCAACCCCATAACAATATCCCGCTTGATATCCAAAATGTAAAATCTTCTGACATTCTTTCTGAGTCTAAATCCATTACTTTTTGTAAAAACCAGCATAAACTCAAAATGATATAATAAATAGCCAGACCGACTAAAAAATTTATATTTAATATATGAAATCCTTTACTAAACTGGCTAAAAATACCAAACGTAAAAATACAGATTGTTAAAATAACTATTAAATATCTGATATATTCTATTTTGAATCTCCTTATATAAACGTTGAAAAAATACCCTATAGAAAATAATGTGTAAATAAATATTGAGATATTTTGACCTATTATCTGTGTCTTGGCAATAATAATATCATTTAAAATTGTAAAAAATAAATAAAAATAAATATGATTCTGATCTTTATTTATTCTTTTATATGCTAAATACAATGATAAAAAGAAAGTTATTATAAGCGATAAGTAATAGATATTATTCAAGCTATTTTGCATCACAATTGGAAGGGCATAAAGTATTTAAATCATAATCTGACAATAATGAAATCCTAGAAGAACTATTATTATCTGCCCAAGTATCTGTGATTAGTGTTAGTTGGCCAGGCTTTGCATCGTCATTTTTCTTTTGATAGTAATTTTTATATTTATCCATATCGCTGACAGTAGAAAGTATAAACTTCACAATATTTCCTTTTACA
Organism: Chryseobacterium sp. MHB01; assembly: GCF_034651565.1. Lineage (NCBI taxonomy): Bacteria > Pseudomonadati > Bacteroidota > Flavobacteriia > Flavobacteriales > Weeksellaceae > Chryseobacterium > Chryseobacterium sp. MHB01. Next base: position 146,571 of record NZ_JAYEDA010000007.1, read on the forward strand.
GCATTTGACAACTCATATTTCTGGACGTCAATCAAATAATCTTTTATTTCTTGTTTCTTAATGTTTACATAATCAGTTTGTTCTTGTTCAGGAATACAATTAAATCGGCCGATCTCTTTTTTTATATATTCTTTATAATTATTCTTCATTTTCTCAAAGTCTTCTTGGGAGATATAAATATCTTTCTCTAGATTAAAAATTCCATGATATTTTTCAATGCTGCCGTTTTCTGCATAAGAATAGACAATATATAATTGTTTGTCAAAAGGAATTAGTTCTGGATAATTATTATTGTAGTTTTGCTCCTTACGATACTGAATAAAATGGATTTTTAACGTTTCAGATTTTTGTGGAAAATTATTGTATATGTTTGTAAATTGTTCATTCGTAATATAATAATCTTTTGGATGAGATGTAACAATCTTTTTCAAAACATTATATGGACAACTGTCAAAATTCTTTTTCATAACTGTTGCCAATTCTGCCGGAATCTTTACAAGATCAGGAGATGGCATAAATTTATTATTAGGGTTCTTTTTTTTATTTAAATCACCACAACTTTCTAAACTGCATATAATAGCTAATACAGCTAAAATACAAAACACTTTAAATAAATTTTTCATAAGTTCTTAGTTTTTAAAATGGTTAAATTTATTAATAGCCTCCACTTTATTATTGACATGGAGTTTTCTGTAAATGTTTCCGACGTGTTTTTTGACGGTATCAATACTGATGAATTTCCTATCGGCTATTTCTTTATACAGCAGACCTTGGGAAAGCAGCTCAAGGATTTCTTTTTCCCTCACTGTCAATTCATCGAAACCCTTTATTTCAGGAAGTTTTCTTTCGAAATGGCTTAATACTTTTCTGGCGATGGAAAAGCTCATGGGAGCGCCACCGTTGTAGACGTCCCGGATGGAAGAGAGAATCTTTTCCATGCTTTCACCTTTTACCAAATATCCCATTGCCCCGGCTTTTAAAGAATTAAAAACTTTTTCATCATCTTCAAAACTGGTACACATGATAAACTGAGTATCCGGAAGTTCTTTTTTTAGATTTTCAATAATTTCAATACCGAGCATATCCTGCAGCTGGATATCCATCATTACGACATCCGGAGAAATATCGGGAAGATTATGTAACGCGTCATTCCCATCAAAATACTGGGCAATTACTTTCATATCATCCTGATAATTGATGACTTTCTTTAACGCATTGTTATAATTCTTTTCGTCTTCTACGATGGCTATGGAAATACTCATGTCTGTGATTGTTTAGGTACAAATTTCAACAGAAAATAAACGGAAGTCAATTACTCTTTCGGGTAATTTTAAAAGATTTAAGTTTCATTTGTTGGTTTAGTTTTTGTTTTTATTAAATTTAATAAAAAATATTTTATTTCTAAAAATATTTGGCAATCATCACATTAAAAAAAATTAACATCATGAAAAAGGGACTTTTCGCAGCATTCGCAGTCATTGCACTATCATTTACAAGTTGCAAAAAAAGTGAAACGGGGAATAAAGCTGTATTAAAATCAGATGGTACCGAAAAATCTATGACTGATAGCGGTAAAGCAGATCCTAATATTCAGTATGAAACTGACGTTAACGGAAAAAAATATGTAAAAACAGACTTTGTGTATAAGGCAACTGACGGAAGTCTTGCCAAGGTTGTCTTCAATTATAATGAAAAGACGATGAGCATCAGAAGCAATAATAAAACTTTCATTCTGAATAAAGTTGATTCTGAAGGCAATGAGGCCGTTTATGAGAAAATGGACATGAAAGCTACGATAAAAGGAGACAGCCTGATTCTTGATCAGGACAATAATATCATTGAGCTGGTAAAAACTAAAATCTAAGCAATGAAAAAACCGTTCAGAATCTGAACGGTTTTTCATTTTATATCTGAATGAATATTATTCTTCAGTCTTTTCCTCTGTAGAATCAGCAGCTTCAGCCGTAGGCTCAGCAGCTTTTTCTTCTACTACAGGAGCTTCAGCTACTACAGCTTCTTTCTTAGCTGTTGCAGATCTTCTGCTTCTTCTTGTTGTCTTCTTCTCTTCAGCATTAGGATTGTAAAGCTCGTTGAAGTCTACCAATTCGATAAGAGCAGTATCAGCAGCATCACCAGGTCTGAAACCAGTTTTGATGATTCTTGTGTATCCACCGTTTCTCTCAGCGATTTTAGGTGCTACAGTTCTGAACAATTCAGCAACTGCTTCTTTATTTTGAAGATATGAAAAAACAACTCTTCTATTGTGTGTAGTATCTTCTTTTGCTTTTGTTAATAGAGGCTCAACATATACTCTTAAAGCTTTTGCTTTAGCAACAGTAGTGTTGATTCTTTTATGCTCAATTAGAGAACAAGCCATATTAGAAAGTAAAGCACTTCTGTGAGAAGCCGTTCTTCCTAAGTGATTGAATTTTTTACCGTGTCTCATTATTAATTATTTATCAGCGTCTAACTTATATTTTGCAACGTCGAAACCGAAGTTAAGACCTTTTGAATGCACTAATTCTTCTAGTTCTGTCAAAGATTTTTTACCAAAATTTCTGAATTTCATCAAATCAGACTTACTGTAAGAAACCAATTCTCCAAGAGTTTCTACTTCAGCCGCCTTCAGACAGTTAAGGGCTCTTACAGAAAGATCCATATCTGCTAATTTAGACTTAAGGAGTTGTCTTGTATGAAGAGTTTCCTCATCATATTGGATAGATGCTTTTACAGCTTCCGTTTCCAGCGTGATTCTCTCATCAGAGAACAGCATGAAGTGATAAATTAATATCTTGGATGCTTCTGTTAAAGCGTTCTGAGGACTAATAGATCCGTCAGTTTCTATATCTAATACAAGTTTTTCGTAGTCTGTTTTTTGCTCTACACGATAATTTTCAATGCTATATTGTACTTTCTTGATTGGCGTGAAAATAGAGTCTATCGCAATAGTACCTACCGGTGCATTGTTTGACTTATTTTGTTCAGAAGGAACATATCCTCTACCTTTTTCAATATTGAAAGTAATTTCGAAAGTTACATCACTGTTTAGGTTACAGATCACCAAATCCGGGTTAAGAACCTCAAATCCGTTGATAGATTTTCCTAAATCACCAGCAGTAATAACCGTCTGACCTGATACTTTGGCATTAACCTGCTCGTTTGACTGGTTTTCTGCCGTAGCTTTTAATCTTACCTGCTTCAGGTTAAGAATAATTTCGGTAACATCTTCGATTACTCCTGGAATAGTTGAAAATTCGTGCTCTACACCTTCTATTTTGATAGATGAAATAGCATAACCTTCCAGAGAAGAAAGCAACACTCTTCTCAAAGCATTACCGATTGTAAGCCCGAAACCTGGTTCTAGTGGTCTGAATTCAAATTGACCTCTAAATTCATCAGAGTTAAGTAAAATTACTTTATCGGGTTTTATGAATTGTAAAATTGCCATATTATTGGGTTGAGCAAAAATTTGATTAAAAAATTATTTAGAGTAAAGTTCGACGATAAGCTGTTCCTTGATGTCTTCCGGAATTTGGATTCTCTCAGGAGCAGAAACGAAAGTACCTTCTTTCTTCTCATCGTTGAATTGTAACCACTCATAATTTGCTTTAGAAGCCAATGCGTTGGTAACTACTTCAAGAGACTTAGACTTTTCTCTTACAGCAATTACATCACCTGCTTTTACCAAATATGAAGGAATGTTCAGGATTTCTCCGTTCACAGTGATGTGTCTGTGAGAAACCAACTGTCTTGCAGCAGATCTTGTTTTAGCAAAACCTAATCTGTACACTACGTTGTCCAATCTTGATTCGCAAAGTTGCAATAGAACTTCACCTGTTACACCTTTACTTCTGTGTGCTTTGTCGAATAAGTTAGCAAACTGTCTTTCTAAAATACCGTAAGTATATTTAGCTTTTTGCTTTTCAGCTAACTGAACTGCGTATTCAGATTTCTTAGCACCTCTTCTTTTGTTAGGACCGTGTTGTCCCGGCGGTTGGTTTTTTCTTTTCTCGAAGTTTTTGTCATCTCCGTAGATTGCAGCACCAAACTTTCTCGCAATCTTAGTTTTAGGACCAATATATCTTGCCATAATGGATAAATTCTAAAAATTAAACTCTTCTTCTTTTTGGTGGTCTACATCCATTGTGTGGCATAGGAGTCACATCAATGATTTCGCTAACTTCAATTCCTGAATTGTGAATAGATCTGATAGCAGATTCTCTACCTGCACCTGGTCCTTTCACAAACACCTTTACTCTTCTTAATCCAGCTTCGTGAGCTACAGCAGAGCAATTTTCAGCTGCCATCTGAGCAGCAAATGGAGTATTCTTTTTAGAACCTCTGAAACCCATTTTACCGGCAGAAGCCCAAGAGATAACCTCTCCGTTTTTATTTGTTAAAGAAATGATGATGTTATTGAAAGAAGCCTGAATATGTGCTTCACCAATAGCCTCAACTTTTACTTTTCTTTTCTTAACTACTTTAGTTTGTTTTGCCATAATTCCTAACGATTATTTACTAGCTTTTTTCTTGTTAGCAACAGTTTTTCTCTTTCCTTTACGGGTTCTAGAGTTGTTTTTCGTTCTCTGGCCTCTTAAAGGTAATCCAAGTCTGTGACGTATTCCTCGTTGGCATCCTATGTCCATTAATCGCTTAATGTTCAATTGCACTTCAGATCTTAATTCTCCTTCTACTTTAACGTTTTCAGAGATATAGTTTCTGATTGCAGCCAATTCATCGTCATTCCATTCGTTGACTTTCTTGTCTTCGCTGATACCGGCAGCTTTAAGGATTTCTGAAGAAGTACTTCTTCCAATTCCGTAGATGTAAGTTAAACCGATAACACCTCTTTTGTTTTTTGGTAAATCAATACCTGAAATTCTCGCCATAATTTAATGTTAGCCTTGTCTTTGTTTAAATTTTGGGTTCTTCTTGTTGATTACGAATAGTACACCTTTTCTGCGTACGATTTTGCAATCAGCGCTTCTTTTTTTAATTGATGCTCTTACTTTCATTTGAAAATATTTATTTTTTTAACTGCCAAAAGAATCCTTCGATTTCATTTGATAGTATTTATTTCTTTAACAATAGCCAAATGGAACATACGCTCCATTTGGCAGATTGTCTTAATATCTAAATGTAATCCTCCCCTTCGACAAATCGTAAGGAGACATTTCTAATTTTACCTTATCACCAGGTAATAACTTAATATAGTGCATACGCATTTTGCCGGAGATATGGGCGATGAGAACATGCCCGTTTTCCAGCTCTACACGGAACTGAGCGTTCGAAAGTGCTTCCGTTATAACGCCGTCTTGTTCAATATGTTTTTGTTTTGCCATAAATTAATATCCAGTCGTTCTTGATAATTTAGACTGCATTAAGCCATCATAATGATGGTTCAGCAGATAGGTATTAATCTGTTGAACAGTATCTAAAATTACTCCCACCATAATCAATAGTGACGTTCCCCCGAAAAATAAGGCGAACGCATCTGTCTGAACAAAGCTTCCGTGTACAATTGCCGGAAGGACTGCAAAGATAGATAAAAAAATTGCACCTGGCAAGGTAATTTTTGATAAAATATCATCTAAATAATCAGCGGTCTCTTTTCCTGGTCTTACCTTTGGTACTAAACCTCCATTTCTCTTCAAATCATCAGCCATTTGGTTTACCGGAATTGTGATCGCAGTATAGAAGAATGAGAAAATAATAATCAATAGCGCAAACAATACATTGTACTGCCAGCTAAAAACATTCTTGAAACCTGCAAGAAAAGTGTTTGACTCATCTACTTTAGTTAAAAGCCCCGGAACGAACATCAGCGCCTGAGCGAAAATGATCGGCATTACACCGGCAGCGTTTACTTTCAATGGAATCCACTGTCTTGCTCCTTGCATAAGATTTCTGTTTACACCTCCTCTTGCCTGAGCTCTGCTTACATACTGGATAGGGATTTTTCTCACAGCAACGGATAATACCACTGCTAAAAGAACAACCAACATCCAGAAAATTACTTCAATAAGGATCATGATTGATCCCATTCCTCCTTTTCCGTTCTGAACTGCCATTTCCTGTACGAATGCTTCCGGTAATCTTGAAAGGATCCCCACCATAATAAGGATAGAGATACCGTTTCCGATACCTTTGTCGGTGATTTTTTCACCCAACCACATTGCGAATACTGAACCGGCAACCAAGATTACAATACTTGGTAACCAGAACATGATGGAATTTGGCTCTACATAATATGCAGATGAGAACTGAGCATATGGTAAGAATAATTGAGTAATAGAAGTTAAATAAGAAGGTGCCTGTACAAGACAAACTCCAATTGTTAACCATCTAGTTATCTGGTTCAATGTATTTCTACCGGACTCTCCATCTTTCTGAAGCTTCTGAAGATAAGGAATAGCCATTCCCATCAACTGAACAATAATAGAAGCAGAAATATAAGGCATGATACCTAACGCCATTACGGAAGCGTGACTGAAAGCTCCCCCCGTAAACGACGAAAGCAAGCCAAGGAGACCTGCTCCTTGCTTGTTACCGCCTTGATTTTTATAATGCTCTAAGAGATCTCCCACTTCTGCAAGGTTAATTGCAGGCAGAGAGATATAAGATGCGAATCTATACACAAGGATAATTCCTAAAGTAAAGATAATTTTATCTCTAAGTTCTTTAAGACTCCAAATATTTTTGAGTGTTTGTATAAATTCTTTCATTAGTAATTATTATAAGGTAATTGCTTTTCCACCTGCTTTAGCGATAAGCTCTTCAGCAGATTTAGTGAATTTGTCAGCTGAGATAGAAACCGCAGATTTCAATTCTCCCCTACCCATAATTTTCACTAATTCGTTTTTAGTTGCCAAACCGTTTGCTACCAAAACTTCTTTTGTAATATCTCCTGTGATGGATTTATTTTCAATTAAAGTCTGGATAGAATCAAGGTTAATAGCTCTAAACTCTTTTCTGTTTACGTTTTTGAAACCGAATTTAGGTAATCTTCTTTGTAAAGGCATCTGACCTCCTTCGAAACCGATTTTCTGAGAATATCCGGCTCTTGCTTTTTGTCCTTTATGTCCTTTTGTAGAAGTACCACCTTTTCCGCTACCTTGTCCTCTACCAATTCTTTTTGAATTGAAAGTAGATCCTGCAGCTGGCTTTATGTTGTTTAAATTCATTTTAAAATTATTTTAAAAATTATTTTTGAACTTCAAGTAAGTGACTAACTGCAGCTATCATTCCTAAGATAGAAGGAGTAGCTTCGTGTTCTACAACTTGGTGAAGTTTCTTTAATCCTAATGCTTCAAGCGTTCTCTTTTGGGTTTTTGTTCTTCCAATAGCGCTTCTTACTTGTTTTACTTTGATTGTTGCCATTGTCTTATTTATTAACCGTTAAACACTTTACTTAGTGAAACTCCTCTCATTCTAGCAATTTCTTCAGGTCTTCTGATATCCAATAACGCTTTGAAAGTAGCTTTCACCACGTTGTGAGGGTTTGAAGATCCTTTAGATTTTGAAAGGATATCGTGAATACCAGCAGATTCCAGTACCGCTCTTACCGCACCACCGGCGATAAGCCCTGTACCGTGAGAAGCAGGTCTTAAGAAGATATCCGCACCTCCGTATCTAGCAGTAGTCTGGTGAGGAATCGTATGGTTCATTACAGGAACTTTCACAAGGTTTTTCTTAGCGTCTTCAACTGCCTTAGCAATTGCAGAAGCAACCTCTTTAGATTTTCCTAAACCGTACCCGATCACTCCTTCTTCGTTCCCTACAACAACAATTGCAGAAAATCCGAAAGCTCTACCTCCTTTAGTTACTTTTGTTACTCTGTTTACAGCTACGAGACGATCTTTAAGTTCTAATCCTCCCGGTTTTACTCTTTCTATATTATCTAGTCCTAACATATTTCCGAAATTTAATGATTAGAATTTAAGTCCACCTTCTCTCGCACCGTCCGCAAGAGCTTTGATTCTCCCGTGATATACGAATCCGTTTCTATCAAATACAATATTTTCGATTCCTGCAGCGATAGCTTTGGCAGCAATAGCCTTACCTACGGCAGCAGAAACTTCAGTCTTAGTTCCGTTAGCTTCAACGCCTTTCTCTCTTGAAGAAGCAGAAGCCAAAGTTTTTCCACTGTTATCGTCGATTAACTGAGCGTAAATTTCCTTATTACTTTTGTATACAGATAATCTTGGCAATTCAGAAGATCCAGAGATTTTTCCTCTTACTCTTCTTTTGATTCTTATTCTTTTTTCTACTTTAGTTAATGCCATAATACTTATAATTTATTAAGCAGATTTACCAGCTTTACGTCTAACAATTTCTCCTACGAATCTTACCCCTTTACCTTTGTATGGTTCAGGCTTTCTGAAAGAACGGATCTTTGCAGCTACCATCCCTAGAAGTTGGTTGTCGTGAGACGTTAAAGTAATAATTGGGTTTTTACCTTTTTCAGTCAATGTATCTACTTTTACTTCGCTTGGAAGTTCTAATACGATACCGTGAGAGAATCCTAAAGCCAACTCAAGTTTTTGACCTGCGTGAGAAGCTCTGTATCCTACCCCTACTAATTCCAGTTTCTTTTCGAAACCTGTATTTACACCAACAATCATGTTGTTGATTAACGCTCTGTATAAACCGTGAAGCGCTTTGTGTTGTTTAGCATCAGATGGTCTGTTTACGTTCAGTTCACCATCTTTCTGTTCTATAGTAATTCCTGCTGTAAGCTCCTGAGAAAGTTCTCCTTTAGGACCTTTTACAGTTACCACACCATCTTTTTCAGTGATTGTAACTCCTGCTGGAACTGTTATAATTGCTTTACCAATTCTTGACATTTTCCTGTGATTAAAAATTAATAAACATAGCAGATTACTTCACCGCCTACTTTCTCTTCTCTAGCTTTCTTGTCAGTCATTACTCCTTTAGAAGTAGAGATGATAGAAATACCCAAACCGTTTAGTACTCTTGGAAGTTCTCCTGAACCTTTGTACTGTCTCAAACCTGGTCTAGAAGCTCTTTGGATAGACTTAATAGCTGGTTTGTTGGTTTGCTTGTCGTACTTTAAAGCGATTTTGATCGTTCCCTGAACAGCGCTATCTTCAAACTTGTAGTTTAAGATATACCCTTGATCAAATAAGATCTTAGTAATCTCCTTTTTGATTTTCGATGCAGGAATTTCCACCACTTTGTGGCCTGCGCTTTGTGCGTTCCTTACTCTTGTTAGGAAATCTGAAATTGGATCTGTTACCATTTTTCTTTATAAATTATTGGTTAAAGAACAATCAGTATTGTAAGGACTTGAAGAGTAAAATATCAGACTTCAGAAATCTTCGGTCTGATATTTTTTATCTTTAGTATCCAGACAACTTAATTGTCCCGATTTTTTAATTAGTAATTATTACCAACTAGCTTTTTTAACGCCCGGGATAAGACCGTTGTTTGCCATTTCTCTGAAAGTTACTCTGGAAATACCAAACGTTCTCATGTATCCTCTTGGTCTTCCTGTTAGTTTACATCTGTTGTGTAATCTTACAGGAGAAGCATTTTTGGGTAATTTCTGAAGTCCTTCATAATCACCTGCTTCTTTTAAAGCTTTTCTTTTATCAGCGTATTTAGCTACTAACGCTTCTCTTTTGCGCTCACGCGCTTTCATTGATTCTTTAGCCATTTCTTAGTTCTTTTTGAATGGTAAACCGAAGTGAGTTAATAATGCTTTAGCTTCTTTATCTGTTTTCGCAGTAGTAACGAAAGTGATGTCCATCCCCTGGATTTTTTTCACTTTGTCGATTACGATCTCAGGGAAAATGATCTGCTCAGTGATCCCTAAGTTATAGTTACCTCTACCGTCAAAACCATCCGCTTTGATTCCAGAGAAATCTCTGATACGTGGCAAAGCAGAAGAAGTTAATCTATCCAAGAACTCATACATTTTGTTAGCTCTTAGCGTAACTTTAGCCCCTACAGGCATACCTTTTCTTAGTTTGAAAGCAGCTTCGTCTTTCTTAGAGATCGTACCTACAGCTTTCTGACCAGTGATATTCGTTAATTCTTCAACAGCATAATCGATAATTTTCTTATCTGCTGTAGCATCTCCTAAACCTTGAGACAAAACAATTTTCTCAAGTCTTGGTACCTGCATTACAGATTTGTATCCGAATTCTTCCATCATTGCAGGAACAATCGTTTCTTTATATGCTTTTTTGGGTCTTGCTATATATTCCATGTGTTATTTAAAATTATAAAGTTTCACCCGTTTTTTTGTTGATTCTTACTTTCTTATCTCCTTCGGTTTTATAACCTACTTTGATCGCTTTTCCGTCTTTTCCAACTAAAGCTACATTTGAGATATGAATAGAAGCTTCTTTCTCAGTGATTCCTCCTTGAGGGTTAGAAGCTGAAGGCTTAACGTGTTTTTTAACAATGTTAAGTCCTGCAACGATAACTCTAGGGTCTCTTCCTTCTTTTTTGATCACTTCAATAACTTCACCAGTCTTACCTTTGATATCTTTCTTACCGGTAGTAATGATTACGTTATCTCCTCTTTTTATTTTTAACTTTGACATTTTTTTAAAATTTTAAATATTAAAGTACTTCAGGAGCTAATGAAATGATTTTCATATATTCTTTGTCTCTCAACTCACGAGCAACTGGTCCGAAAACACGGGTTCCTCTCATTTCTCCCGCTGCGTTTAGCAATACACAAGCATTGTCTTCGAATTTGATGTATGAACCATCTTTTCTTCTAACTGCTTTTTTAGTTCTTACTACTACAGCTTTAGATACCTGACCTTTTTTAGCGTTTCCTGATGGTGTAGAATCTTTGATAGTAACAACGATTTTATCACCAACTGAAGCATATCTTCTTCTGGTTCCTCCCAGAACTCTGATAACCAATACTTCTTTAGCACCTGTGTTATCAGCAACTTTTAATCTTGATTCTGTTTGTAACATTATTACTTAGCTTTTTCAATGATTCTTACTAATCTCCATCTTTTGTTCTTGCTCAAAGGTCTAGTTTCTTGGATCAAAACTGTATCTCCTTCCGCGCATTCGTTGTTCTCGTCGTGTGCAGTATATTTTTTCGTTTTCAATACGAATTTACCGTACATCGGGTGCTTTACTCTCGTAGTTTCACTAACAACAATAGTTTTTTCCATTTTATTGCTGGAAACCACTCCGATTCTTTCTTTTCTTAAATTTCTATCCATTGTAAAATGAAATTATTGTTTGTTAGTTAACTCAGTGTTTAGTCTTGCGATTGTTTTTCTCAAATCTCTGATTTGGATCGGGTTTTCAATTGGGCTGATTGCATGAGCCAATTTCAATTTAGAATATTGAGCTTTTGCTTCAGTTAATTGGTTTTGAATATCACCCGCGCTTAAATTTTTAATATCAGCTTTTTTCATTGTATTCAAAGATTAAAGAGGTTTAACAAAATCGTTAGCAACTATAAATTTAGTAACAACTGGTAATTTTTGTGCAGCAAGTCTAAGAGCTTCTTTCGCTACTTCGTAAGGAACTCCTCCTACTTCGAACATAATTTTACCTGGTTTTACTACAGCTACCCAATATTCCACGGCACCTTTACCTTTACCCATCCTTACTTCAGCTGGTTTTTTAGTAATTGGCTTATCCGGGAAGATTTTGATCCATAGCTGACCTTCTCTCTTCATATATCTTGTCGCAGCGATACGAGCAGCTTCAATCTGTCTTGCAGTGATCCAAGCACCTTCTGTCGCCTTGATTCCGAAAGTTCCATAAGCAAGTTGACTACCTCTCTGGGCATTCCCCTTCATCTTCATCTTATGTACTCTACGGAACTTGGTTCTTTTTGGTTGTAACATAATCTCTAAATTTTAGATTTTAGATTTTAGATTTTAGATTGTTTTTTATTTTAAAAAAGTAACGGTAATTTAAAATTCAAAATGGTCTAATCTAAAATTTTAATTATTATTGTTATTATTGTTATTGTTCTTTCTAGGTCCTCTGTTGTCTCTTCTGTCTCCTCCTCTGTTTTCTCTTCTGTCAGACTGACCGCCTTTTTTCTGTTGTCCCACTAGCGGAGAAAGTTCTCTTTTACCGTAAACTTCACCTTTCATGATCCAAACTTTTACACCTAGCTTTCCGTACTGAGTTAATGCCTCACCGATATGGTAATCGATATCTGCTCTGAAAGTAGACAATGGAATTCTTCCGTCTTTGAAAGATTCTGATCTTGCCATTTCAGCACCGTTCAATCTACCAGAGATCTGAACTTTGATACCTTCTGCACCCATTCTCATGGTACCTGCCATTGCCATCTTCACAGCTCTTCTGTAAGAAATTCTGTTTTCGATTTGCTTAGCAATGCTGTCAGCAACTAATACTGCATCCAGCTCAGGTCTTTTAATTTCGAAGATGTTGATTTGAATATCTTTCTTAGTCAATTTTTTCAACTCTTCTTTCAGTTTATCAACTTCCTGACCTCCTTTACCGATGATAAGTCCCGGTCTAGCAGTAGTAATTGTAACTGTTACTAATTTTAATGTTCTTTCAATATAAATTCTTGAAATCCCACCTTTAGATAATCTAGCTTCAAGGTATCTTCTGATTTTGTAGTCTTCCGCGATTCTGTCTCCATAATCGTTTCCGCCAAACCAGTTAGAATCCCATCCTCTGATGATACCTAATCTGTTACCAATTGGATTTGTCTTCTGTCCCATACCTTGATTAATTTTCTTTATTACCTAAGATTAATGTAACGTGGTTAGATCTTTTTCTGATTCTGTACCCTCTACCTTGCGGAGCTGGTCTTAGTCTCTTCAATTGTCTTGCACTATCCACGAATATTTCTTTAACGATAAGGTTTGCTTCCTCGATGTCTGCACCTTCGTTTTTTACCTGCCAGTTGGCAATTGCAGAAAGAAGTAATTTTTCTAATTTGTTAGAAGCTTCTTTCTTAGAATATTTAAGGATATAAAGAGCTTTATCTACTTGCTCTCCTCTAATGATATCAGCAACTAATCTCATTTTTCTAGGAGAAGATGGGCAGTTATTTAATGAAGCTTTAACAACGTCTTTGTTAGCTTCTTTTCTTGCGATTGAACTATCTTGTTTTCTTGATCCCATGATTATCTGCTTCCTTTGTTTTTGTTACCACCATGACCTCTGAAAGATCTTGTTGGAGAAAATTCGCCTAACTTGTGACCTACCATGTTTTCTGTAACATATACAGGGATAAAAGATTTCCCGTTGTGTACAGCAATAGTTTGTCCTACGAAGTCCGGAGAGATCATCGATGCTCTAGACCAAGTTTTGATAACTGTCTTCTTACCAGACTCTATATTTGCCTGAACCTTCTTATCTAAAGTATGATGAATGAACGGTCCTTTTTTAAGTGATCTTGCCATAATTATTTTCTTTTAGATACGATGTAACGGTTAGACACTTTGTTTTTCTTTCTAGTTTTGTAACCTTTAGACGGCATACCGTTTCTAGATCTTGGGTGACCTCCAGAAGAACGTCCTTCACCACCACCCATTGGGTGATCTACAGGGTTCATTACAACCGCTCTTGTTCTTGGTCTTCTACCTAACCATCTGCTTCTACCAGCTTTACCTGATACAGTTAATTGGTGATCAGAGTTGGAAACTGAACCGATCATTGCCATACATTCAGTAAGGATCATTCTTGATTCTCCTGAAGGCAATTTGATGATCGCATATTTTCCGTCTCTTGAAGTTAATTGCGCTGATGAACCAGCACTTCTTGCTAAAATAGCACCTTGACCAGGCTTCATTTCAACACAAGAAATTACAGTACCCAATGGAATATTTTTCAATTTCATTGCGTTACCTACGTTTGGTTCTACGCTCTCACCTGAAACTACTTTCTGATCTACTTTGATACCATTTGGAGCGATGATATATCTCTTCTCTCCGTCAGCATATTCTAATAAAGCGATAAATGCAGTTCTGTTTGGATCGTATTCTACAGATTTTACAGTTGCTTCAACGTTTGCTTTGTTTCTTTTGAAGTCAATAATTCTGTATTTCTTTTTGTGTCCACCTCCGGTGTAACGCATGGTCATTTTACCTGTTTGGTTACGTCCACCTGACTTTTTAATACCAACTGTTAGAGATTTCTCTGGTTTGTTGGTAGTAATTTCCTCAAAATTGTTTACAATTCTGAATCTCTGTCCCGGGGTGATAGGTTTTAATTTTCTAACAGACATTACTATTATTTATAATTATAATTAATTTACAGCAAAAATATCGATAACCTCACCTTCAGCAAGTTTGATTACCGCTTTTTTCAATTTATTCGTCTTTCCAAGCTGAAGACCTTTTTTAGTATATTTCGCAGATACTCTAGGAGCATAAATCATTGTATTTACGTCTGCTACTTTTACACCGTAAGCTGCTTCAACAGCCTTTTTAATCTGGATCTTATTCGCTTTGGTATCTACCAAGAAAGAATAAGTACCTCTTAAATCCGTAAGGTAATTAGCCTTTTCTGAAATAACTGGTTTAATAATAACTGACATGATTTATTTCTTTAAATTTTCCTGGAATTTTTCAACTGCACCTTCGAAGAATACGATCTCACCTGCGTTTACTAAATCGTAAGAACTGATTTCATTGAAGTTCATTACTTTAGTTTTAGGTAAGTTTCTTGAAGATAAATATACATTCTTGTTAGCTTCAGGAAGAACGAATAAAGATTTTTTACCGTTAAGTTCCAATGCATTTAATACATTGATGAAATCTTTAGTCTTAGGAGCATTTAGGCTCAGATCTTCTAAAACTCTGATGCTGTTGTCTCTCATTTTCTGAGATAAAACAGATTTTTTAGCTAATCTCTTAAGAGCTTTATTCAATTTGAATCTGTAATCTCTTGGTTTTGGTCCGAATACTCTACCTCCACCTCTGAATGTTGGAGATTTAATATCCCCGTATCTTGCAGAACCAGATCCTTTTTGCTTCTTAAGTTTTTTAGTAGAAGCAGTGATTTCGCTTCTTTCTTTTGCTTTATGAGTCCCTTGTCTTTGTGCAGCAAGGTACTGTTTAACTTCTAAGTAAACCGCGTGCTGATTTGGCTCGATTCCGAATACTGTTTCGTCCAGAGTTACTTTTCTTCCGGTCTCTTTTCCTGATGTATTTAATACTACTAGTTCCATTTTCTGATAATTACATAAGAATTTTTAGCTCCCGGAACAGCACCTTTTACTACTAAAAGATTCTGATCTTGATCCACTTTTAATACCTGAAGGTTTTGTACAGTTACCTGCTTACCTCCCATTCTACCAGCCATTCTCATCCCTTTGAATACTCTTGAAGGGTCTGATCCAGCACCGATAGAACCTGGAGCTCTAAGTCTGTTGTGCTGACCATGAGTTGCCTGCATTACACCTCCAAAGCCGTGTCTTTTAACAACACCTTGGAAACCTTTACCTTTAGAAGTACCTGTTACGTCAACGAATTCACCTTCAGCAAATAAGTTTACAGTTACTTCCTCTCCTACTTTCACTTCATCAACGAATTCTCTGTAGAATTCTACCAATTTAGCTTTAGGAGCAGAACCAGCCTTTTTAAAATGACCAGCTAACGCTTTACCAACGTTCTTCTCACTCTTGTCATCGAAACCTAACTGAACTGACTTATAACCGTCTTTTTCAATGGTTCTGACCTGTAAAACCGAGCACGGACCAGCTTGAATAACTGTACAAGGAATATTTTTCCCTGCTTCGTCAAACAAAGAAGTCATACCGATTTTTTTACCAATAATACCTGACATTGTTTATGTTATAATAAAATTTATCCTTTATTTATCGTCATTTTCAGGAAGTCTGAAGTAATTTCTACGTTTGATGTAGGCATACTACGCCCCTAAAATGAGTGTGCAAATTTATGAATATTTTTATAACTGACAAATATTTCATGCAAAATATTTTGATTTTTAATCAATTAGACCATTTTTGTAAAATCGGGAGAAAAATTCAGAGGAATAATTTGTGAATAATAAAATTTTTTCATTACAACCGTTCTTCAATTGCTGTAATTACGGTTTGATTTTTGTTAGGTTAAATTTATTTATAAATCTCCTGATGATATGAAAAATACATATAACCAACTTATTCCGCATCTGAAAAATGCATTCAGTAGTCCTTTTAAATTTTTTGAAAGAAACCTTAGTAATGCCGTAGAAGCAATAAATTCTGCTTTTACCTTTGATGATATTGATTTGTATCAGTAATGAGAACACTCAGATTCTTATGTATTCTGCTTTTGATATTTTCCTGCAGCACGAAGGAAGATCATCCTTACACTTTTTATTACTGGAAAACTAAACTTGCTCTCAATGCGGACGAAAAAATGGCATTGAATAAAACTACCGTCCCTTATCTCTATACCCGCTTTTTTGATGTTGATAAATCCGGAGACAAATTCCAGCCTTTAGGGGTTATAATTCAGGACAAAAGTTTTATAGTCCATCAGAAAATAATACCCGTTGTTTTCATTACCAACCGTACTTTTCTTTACATCAAAAAAGATGAAATAAATTTTCTTGCCCGAAGCATTAATGAGCTGGTAAAAAAGAAAATTACAGACTATCATCTGAACTCCGCATCAGAAATACAGATCGACTGCGACTGGACGGCGGGAACACGTAATGATTATTTTACATTTTTAAAAGAACTGAAAAAAATTTCAGGCAAAGAAGTCACCTGTACGCTCCGTCTTCATCAAGTACGGGATAAATCCACAACAGGCATTCCGCCGGTTAATAAAGTTTACCTTATGTGCTACTCCACTTCTTCACCGTTGGAAAACTCTGATAAAAATTCTATCCTGGATGTCCAGATTCTGAAAAGTTATCTGGCAGATGTTGATCAATATCCTATAAAAAAGATAGAGGTAGCATTGCCTATCTATTCCTGGGGAATTGTAACCAATTATCTGGGAAAGCATAAGCTGATTAACGCTTTAGCAGAAAAAGATCTTGAAAATTCAGATTTTAAAAAGATTTCAGATCATGAAATTGAAATTATGAAAGATGGATTTTATTTCGGAAACTATATGAATAAGGGTTTCAGGATTAAAATTGAATCCATTTCTGACAGTCAGCTCACAGCAGTCACCGATTTTCTCGATAAAAAAATTTCCCGTTACCATATTATTTATTATCAATTGGATGGTAAATTTGTCAGGAACCGAAATTTAAATTTTTAGTTCCTTCGGATGATAGTAAACAAATAAATGCTCACTAAACACCGCTATACAATGAAAAAATACCTTCTCTCACTCGCTGTTGTTTCTCTTTTTTATACAGAATCCGGGGCTTGTGCCTGGTCTGATCCGGATTACGAATATTTCAATCTTTTTACACAGAGTATTATTAAGGATAAATCTTACCTGCCTTTTCTTCACAGCTATTCGACCAGATTTTATACTGATTTTAAACCTTCCATAATACCTGATGAAAATATCGATTCATGGAAAAGATATTTCAGCAATCAGCTGAGCTATGCGCAGACGGAATATCTGGTTAATAAAATGAATATTAACGATCTTAATGCTTTAAAAAAAGGATCGCCCACCAACCAGCTATTGGTAACGTTAGGACCTGGATTTTACCAAAAATACCGTGAAGGACTCGATTATCTTATTGAGGCCAAATACCTGGAACCATACATGAAGATTAATTATATTGAAAGCGCAGATTCATTTTATTATTACAGAGAGCCCGGAACAGGAAAGAACGCAACCAATCTCGATTACAATAAAACCATTGCTGCACTTACCTCATTATATAATGCTGCAAAAAATCCCGAAATAAAACAGCGGTACGGTTATCAGCTTGTGCGATTCAATCATTACACAAGAAATTACGATGCGGCGGTAAAAGCATTTAAAACTTATGTAGAACCTCTGAAACTGAAAGGTGCACCATACATTATGGCGCTTGATCAGCTTGCAGGAGCTCAGCGCGGATTGGGAATGAACAGCGAAGCCAACTGGAACTTCTTCCAGGTGTTCAGGGACAGTAAAAGCAGAAAAGAATCCGCTTTCATATCTATGAAACTTTCAGATACGGCCTCATTTAATAATATTTTAAAAAGAGCCGATACTAATGAAGACAAAAACATGGCTTATTTTCTTTTAGGGTATGAAGATTTCAATAATCCCATTCCTGTAATGGAAAAAATGTTTGAGATCAATCCGGATTCTGAGATCCTGAAAGTAATGGCGGTGAGAAGCATCAATGAGCTGGAAAGAAGCTACCTTCCTATTTATTACTATACAAACGACGACAATAGTGAGAAAACAATTACCGGAACAGACAATACGGATCCGGGTAAAACACAAACTGCAGAGCCTAAAAAAGAGGAACTATCGTTCTGGCAGAAAATAATAAGGTTTTTCAAAAACCTATTCAGCAGTAAGAAAGATAAAAATTCTCCTGATGGAAAAGCAGATCAAAGTGATGATGAACTTCTTGATAATCCGGACAGAATTCCTGTATTCACCAGAAATAACTACTGGTATGATGACAAAACTAAAGATTTTCTGGATGACCTGGAAAAATTCACCTCCAAAACAAAAGAAAAATCCAAAGATGAATATTGGCAGATTGCTGATGCATATCTGAAATTCCTGAAAAAAGATTATAAAGCAAGCACCGAAATTCTAGAGAACATCAAAACCTCCAATCCGGAATACACGGAAGAGATTAAAAGAATGAAAGTTCTGAATGATATTGTTTCCCAGCCGAAAATTGATGCGGATTACGAAGATCATTTAATGAAAGACTATTCAGAATATTTTACAGAAAAACCGGAAGTAAAAAAGGATAGTACCGAAACAGATGAATATAATTATTACGGTGAAGTTCCTTCTACAGCAGACTTTCTGAAAGATGTTCTTGCCAACCGTTATTTTCTTCAGGGTGAAGATGGCAAATCTTTCCTGATGAACAATAAGCTTTCCGACCTGCAGTATAGCCCGAATTCAAGTCTTGTGAAAAGTGTGGAAGATTTCTACAGAAAAACAAACAAAACACAGTTTGAGCAGCAGATTATTGCTAAAAACATTAACGACGTCGGAAATATTGATGCCTTTTTTGCCGTAATTTATGGAGACCGGGCCATGAGGCAGGCAGATTTTGAAAAAGCTAAATCATATTATGCAAAAGCCCAGAACTTCTCCGGAATTCCAAGATCCGATTGGAACTATGATGAGAAAAAACTTACTCCCTTGAAATATCAGGCAGGAGCTTACAATGGATTCAGCAATATCTCCGATCTTGTTTTTGGCCATAATGTCTGGGTAAGTTATCAGAGTGCTCCTGATGAAAGTATGAAGAAGGAAGATTATTCCGCATTTCCATTCATTAAGCCAGCTATGAATAAACTCGAACTGGCGGATGCATTGATCCAACTGAAGAAAATCGGAAATGGAAAAGATGAAAAATCTGCTATAGCCAATCAATTGATAGGAAATGTATTGTACAATACTTCGATTCTCGGATATTACAGGCAGCTTTTTGTAATGGATCTTGACAATTCAAACGGAGGAAAATATTACTTTGACACGTCGCCACGAACAAATCCTTACAAGTATTACTACAAAGGATTCCCGGACAGAATTTATATCGAACCGGATAATTTTGATCTGGCGATCAATTATTATAAACGAGCATTGAGCATTTCAGCCAATAAAGAACAGAAAGCGAGAATTCTTTTCCAGATGGCAAGTGCCGAACAGGGAAAATATTACCAGTATGAGGCCTCACACCCTTCAACCGTTGATTATTCTGATCCTAAATACAGTGAGAAAAGCAATGCTTATCAGAAACAGCTTGATCAGATTAAAAATCAGAAGTACAGAACCTATTTTGCTTTGCTAAAAGCACAATATGCAGATACGGAAACAGCTAAAGACCTGCTGGGAAGCTGCACTTATTTTGGTTATTTTATGCAATAAATTATTAAAAAAACCCTCTGATTAATCAGAGGTTTTTTCTTGTCATTATTATTTTTTTATAAACTTGTTTTTATATAGTGTTCCTTTTTCATCGATATTAATAAAGTAAACACCTTTAACCAAACCTCTTACTATAATCTTACCATCCCCTACTGATCCCTTATTAATCAGCTGCCCCGGAGCATTATAGATTTCATATGTTGCTTTAGATGAAATATTTTTCACGTTTAATACGTCATCAACAGGATTTGGATAAATCTCAACAGTTTTAACATTTTCGGTTTCTGATGTTGCCAATGTTCCCACATTGTTCTGTTTTACCGCATAGAAGACATTTCCAATGGCAGAAACTCTTATATGTCCACTTTTCCCGGCCAATGCTGCAGGAACAAAAACCGTCGCCGAACCTGAATTGGGAACGGACGCCGCTAAAACAGTCCAGGTGTCTCCTCCGTCATAAGTATAATCAATCTTTACGTTGGCAACATTATATGGAGCAGCCGTAGTTCCGGAAACTACCCATGTTACAGTTGAATTGGTATTAGGAGTTAATGTTGTTGCATTAACAGTAAACGCCGCTGCAGATCCTACGACGATTGTCTGAGTAGCATATGCAGTCTGAGCTTGTCCACCGATTTTATTATCTCTTACAGTTACCCGGAAGTTTGTAGTTCTTGCCACAGTAGAAGCAGCCTCAAAATCAGCAGTATTTTTTACCGTTCCTGCCAAAACAGTTGATAATTTAGGAAAATATCTTGTAGGGGTTGATGTAGCAGGCCATGATCTGAAACTTGCTCCGGAAGTAGTGTTGCCAATAGCTTCTGCCATACCATAATCATTGGCTCCTACTGTCATTCCTATGCCCCCATCAATAATACTTGCATCCATTTCTTCCCAACAATATGTTAATGCATCACCATCAGGATCAACAGCATTTGCAGTTAAAACAAAAGCTGTAGATTTTGGGATGGTATAAGTATTGGTCATTGATGTAACTACAGGTGGATTGTTTGCAATATCCGTTTCCACATCTACTGTTTTCAATGCTAAATTTGTTTGAACCTGATCAATACTTGCACTATGAAAATAAGGATCAGAATGCATTTGAAGATCTGTATTATCTCCCGTAATTCCAGCATATCCCATAATGGTAGATCCGGAACCGGGTTCCATTTCATTATCTAGAAATTGTTCATAAAAACTATATGTATGAGAATCTCCTAATTGATGTCCCATTTCATGAGCTACATAATCAATATCAAAATTATCACCCTGTGGTGCTCCGGATCCGGGAGAAGTAATACCGCTTCCTTTATAATCATCAGGGGAAAAATATGTTGACGACGAGCATCCGGAAAATCCACCGCTATATGTTGAATACGTTACCGTATTGCTGCCAATACAACCAATACAACCTGCATTACCACCTCCACCGCTTCTACCAAATAAATGACCAATATCAAAAGTTCCATCAGTCACTCCATAATTTCCTCCATGCAATACATTCATAAGTTCATAATTCCATTTACACATGTTACTTGAACTGCTATAAGGGTCGGTAGAAGCATTAGTAAATATGAGATTAGGAGCGCTTACCATATTCAGATGTAAGTTAAATTCTTGTTCAAAAACTCCATTTACTCTTGTCATTGTAGCATTCATCTGGGCAAGTGCTCCAGCTGCACCACCATAATATGCGCCATATTCTCCAGTAACTGATAAAGCTAATCTAAGTGTATGAAATTTTTTATTCCCCGACTTTTCTAGAGCTCCATTCTTCAATAAATTATTTAATCTTGCAACAGATGCAGAATTTTCTTTTGTAGTACAAGTAAAAGCCCCTCTTTTACTGGATTTTCCATGAACAAAATAAACTGTTTTATCTGCAGATGCCGGCTCAATAAATTCATATTTCCCATTGCTGATAATCATCGATTGAAAATCATTAGGAGCCACACTAAATCTGATATATTTTTCAGGGTCATCAATTCCTTTACCTACGTAAGATCCCAGTTGATATTGATTTGCCATTGCTTCGTCAACTACAGGAAAGCTGTTTACGGCAAATATTTCAATCTTACCTTCCAGAGTAGGAATCTTGATTGTGACCGCTTTACCTTCGCCTATTTTTTGAGCTTGCAAGAGCTGTGTTCTAATTTGATCTATATCCAATTTGTAATAAATAGGATTATCATTTCTTCTTACAGCATCTTTTCCAGGCAGTGTTCTGCTCCATTGTGCGTTTACCATTGTTCCGGCAACAGCCAGCAACAGAATTGGTAGTTTTGTTTTCATAAATTAAAATTAGGGCAACAAATTTAAAATTTAATAACAAAACAGCAATAATAACTTTTAAATTATAAATTAATTAACAATTATATAAGACCCATCTATTGAAAACATTAAACCTTATTGATTTTAATAATTATCTGAATAGAATCAGTTTGATTCTTTCTTTTGTTGTTCCTGCAGCCACTCTTCATGCTTTTTCCTGAAGATTCTGTCTTTATGATCCTGATTTCTATGCGCCGCATCGATAGAGTGTGAGGAATGAATATCATCATCTTCTTCCGCAAAATCCGCAAGTTTTTCATAATAGCAGTGCAGCTGGTCCAGCTCCTTTTCCGTGAGGTCTTCAATATCCACTATTCTGTTGCTCGCTTTTTCATTGGCGGCAATCAGCTCATTCAGCTTGATCTGAATTGCTTTTGAATCTTTATTCTGTGCCTTCTGAA
This sequence comes from Chryseobacterium sp. MHB01, assembly GCF_034651565.1. NCBI lineage: Bacteria > Pseudomonadati > Bacteroidota > Flavobacteriia > Flavobacteriales > Weeksellaceae > Chryseobacterium > Chryseobacterium sp. MHB01. The sequence goes on from NZ_JAYEDA010000007.1 coordinate 169,282, forward strand.
TTAAAAACACCATCAGAAAAGTGATAATTGTAGTTCCGGTATTAATAAAAAGCTGCCATGTTTCCGAATAATTAAAAACAGGTCCTGAAACACCCCAGATGATTATAATTAATGTTGCTCCTATAAATGCATAGGAACTTCCCGTAAATTTTGTTGCCCAATTTGAAAATCTTTCAAATATACTTTGATCTGATTTAGACATTACACTAATTTTTTCAATAAAAAGCAGCAAAAACTCCGCCGAAGTAGCAGAGTTTCTGGTTAAATTAACTGGTAATAAGATTAGTTATAATGTATCGCTTTATCCACTTCTATAGGATTATTATTTTTCGTAATATTTTTCCGCATCATTTCAGAAAGTTCTTTGAACTGTTCAGGGCTTTTTACTTCGATTCCCATTACCATAAAACGTGCATCAGGATGGGTGTTGTTTTTATATTGTTCTTTAAAGCCATGCAGCGGATCATTATAATGGTCAAGCAACATTTTCTTAAGTCTGGATTCAGGGATTTTGACAGGTTTCTGTCCGCCAAAATTTTCGAGGATCTCTCTGGTTTCGTACGTTTTAGAAAGTTTGTAACTTTTCACTAATGAGAATCTGAAGTTATCTTTATCATCATAAATCTCAAATATCATTCCTGGAAGGCCATTAAATTTGTACGGACCTTCATTCAGGCTGATTTCTTTAGTAAACCATGCGGTCCAGTTTCTTCCTCCATATTTCGCCGTTGCTTTCTGAAGCTTATAACCTCCGATTATTTTTGTCTCGTTATCAAGATTCCAGTTTATTTTATCAGTGGTTTCCACAATAAACATATTCTGAACCATAATATAATTTGAAGTTACTAGTGAATTTTTCTTTCTTGTAAGCGCAGGAGTATCATCCCAAACTATATTGTTTTCACCTTTTGTCTTATTGATAGAGTCTGTAACAACAAAATCATAGTTATAGAACTTTACTTCGTCAGGATTCACATCCAGCACCATGCTCACTTTCCTTTTTTCGGCTGCTGTGGAATCCGTTTTAAAATGATATTCATAAATGAATCGGTGCGTTTGTGCACTCAATGATAAGCTAAATAGTATCATTACAAATAGATATTTTTGCATAGTAATTTTACGTTTACTTATTATTTTTTTATTTTCGGATAGCGAACTGCTTGATCGATCTCGATAGGGTTGTTATATTTTCTAATTCTTCGCTGTTCCTCAAGTGCATATTGGCGAAGTTCTTCAGGCTTATAAATTATCCTTCCGTCTTCCAATCCCAATTTATGTTCTTCATTAATCTCGATCTGACCACTGTTGATAAACTTTATAGGATCATGATAATAGCTCAATAGCATCGATTGGTATTTTGAATACGGGATTTCCACTCCTCTTGCCTTTGCATTTTTGTAGAAACTTATGAATTGTGTTTCAGTAAAGTTTTCAGATTTATTTAATGAAAAATGGTAATTCTTTTTATCATCATATATTTCAACAATCAATCCCGGCAAACCGTGAAACTTATAAGGCCCTTCCTGAAAAGCAATGTCTTTAGAGAACCAGGCGATCCAGTTTCTGCCTCCAAACTTCGCCGTCGCTTTCTGTAGCTGCAGAGAAGAAGACTTTTTGGTTTCCTTTTCAATTTTCCAAGAGATTTTAGGGTTGTCTTTTAACTGATAAATATCAAAACTCTGGATGCTGTATAGCACATACTCCTGCGTTTTAATTTTTTTACTCATAAGATCCGTAACCTTTCCGTTGAAAGTTCTTAAACCGGAAGCCTTTTCTATAGAATCGCTTACAAAGAAAGGACGTTCATAATAAAATGTTTCATCCGGATTAATATCAAGATAATAATTCGCTTTACGTACTTCAGTTGATGCAGAATCCGGCCGGTAAACGACATCGTATATAAAACGGTGGGTCTGTGCGGTCACTGAACAAGCAAATAGTATGATCAGGTGCATGAGTTTATTCATAGTAATAATTTTCTCCAAATATACATAATAAACAGAACCTTGCAATACATAATACTAATTTTAACATTTTATTTTGAATTTGAAGCATAAAAAAATCCCTCTTCTTTAGAAAAGGGATTATTATCATAGCACGCTTCGACTATGCTCAGCGTTTGGAAACTCAATTGTGATGCTCAGAAAACTTTATCATTCAGACTTCCGTTTTCCAGCAGATTTATCACACTTTAATTTCTACGTCTACACCTGAAGGAAGTTCTAATTTCATTAGAGCATCAACAGTCTTAGAAGAAGAAGAGTAGATATCCATCAATCTCTTGTGAGCTGATAACTGGAACTGCTCTCTTGCTTTCTTGTTTACGTGTGGAGATCTTAACACAGTGAAGATTCTCTTGTTTGTTGGCAATGGAATAGGTCCGTTTACAACAGCACCTGTAGCCTTTACCGTTTTTACGATTTTCTCTGCAGATTTATCTACTAAGTTGTAATCGTAAGATTTAAGTTTTATTCTGATTCTTTGTGACATTTTAATCTAATTTAATATTAACCTTTAGCCTTAGCGATTACTTCTTCAGCAACGTTACTAGGAGCAGCTTCGTATTTCTCGAATTCCATAGAAGATGTTGCTCTACCTGAAGATAACGTTCTAAGAGAAGTTACATAACCAAACATTTCAGAAAGCGGAACGAAAGCTTTGATAACTTTAGCGTTATTTCTGTCATCCATACCGTTTACTGTACCTCTTCTTCTGTTAAGGTCACCTACGATATCACCCATGTATTCTTCAGGAGTTACCACCTCAAGCTTCATGATAGGTTCCATGATTACTGCTTTAGCAGCTCTACCCGCTTCTTTGAATCCCATTTTAGCAGCTAATTCGAAAGAAAGCTGATCGGAGTCAACCGCGTGGAAAGATCCGTCTTTAAGAACAATCTTCATTGCCTCAACTTCGAAACCAGCCAAAGGACCGTTCTTCATTGATTCTTTAAATCCTTTCTCAACAGCAGGAATAAATTCTCTAGGAATATTACCTCCTTTAATTTCGTTGATGAATTCAAGACCTGTTTTACCTTCGTCTGCAGGACCGATTTCGAATACGATATCTGCGAACTTACCTCTACCTCCGGATTGCTTTTTGTAAACCTCTCTGTGGTTAGCTTTTTGTGTAAGAGCTTCTTTATATTCTACTTGCGGCTGTCCTTGGTTAACCTCTACTTTGAACTCTCTTCTCATACGGTCTACGATGATATCCAAGTGAAGCTCACCCATACCGGAGATGATTGTTTGTCCTGAAGCCTCGTCAGTTTTAACCTGGAACGTTGGATCTTCTTCAGCCAATTTAGCCAAAGCGTTACCCATTTTATCCTGGTCAGCTTTCGTTTTAGGCTCAACAGCGATACCGATTACCGGATCCGGGAAGATCATTGATTCAAGAACGATAGGGTTCTTTTCGTCAGATAACGTATCTCCTGTTTTAATATCTTTAAATCCTACAGCAGCACCAATATCTCCAGCCTCGATATACTCAACCGGATTTTGTTTATTTGCGTGCATCTGATAGATTCTTGAGATTCTTTCTTTATTGTTTGAACGGGTGTTCAATACATAAGAACCTGCATCCAATCTTCCTGAATAAGCTCTGAAGAATGCTAGTCTACCTACGAACGGGTCAGTAGCAATTTTGAAAGCTAATGCAGCGAAAGGCTCATCTACAGATGGTTTTCTTTCAATATCAGCATCAGTTCTTGGGTCTGTTCCTTTGATATTATCCTTATCCAGTGGAGAAGGAAGATATTTACAAACAGCATCAAGCATAAACTGTACTCCTTTGTTCTTGAAAGAAGAACCACAAGTCATTGGGATAATAGAAAGGTCGATAGTAGCTTTTCTAAGCGCTTCGTTGATTTCTTCTTCAGAAATTGAATCCGGATCTTCGAAGAATTTCTCCATCAAAGTCTCATCATAATCAGCTACCGCTTCTACTAATTTCTCTCTATATTCAAGAACTTCATCTTTCATATCTTCCGGAATTGGAACTACTTCATAAGTAGCACCTTGTCCAGCTTCATCCCAGATGATCGCTCTGTTTTTAATTAAGTCTACAACTCCTTTAAAATCTTCTTCAGCACCGATTGGTAAAACGATTGGAACGGCGTTGGATCCTAACATTTCTTTTACTTGTTTTACAACGTTCAAGAAGTCAGCACCCTGTCTGTCCATTTTGTTTACGAATCCCATTCTCGCCACTTTGTAGTTGTCTGCAAGTCTCCAGTTTGTTTCAGACTGAGGCTCTACACCGTCTACGGCAGAGAAAAGGAATACCAATCCATCTAATACTCTCAAAGATCTGTTTACTTCTACGGTGAAGTCAACGTGTCCCGGTGTATCGATAATGTTGAAGTGGTAAGGCATTGTTTCAGGTAATTTCTTACCTTGATCTGTTGGGAAATTCCAGTTACAAGTAGTTGCAGCAGAAGTAATGGTAATACCTCTTTCTGCTTCCTGTTCCATCCAGTCCATTGTAGAAGCACCATCGTGAACCTCTCCAATTTTGTGGTTTACACCTGTATAGAATAAAATCCTTTCTGTAGTGGTTGTTTTTCCTGCGTCAATGTGAGCAGCAATACCAATATTTCTTGTAAATTTAAGATCTCTTCCCATTTCAGATTAGAATTTGAAGTGTGAGAAAGCTTTGTTTGCTTCCGCCATTTTGTGAGTATCAGTTTTCTTTTTGAATGCAGCACCTTCTTCTCTTGCAGCAGCTACTACTTCATTAGCCAGTTTCAAAGCCATAGACTTGTCATTTCTAGCTTTAGAATATTTGATTAACCATTTCATTGCCATAGAAATTTTTCTATCAGCTCTGATTGGCATTGGGATCTGGAAGTTAGCTCCACCTACTCTTCTGGAACGTACTTCTACGTGAGGCATAACGTTTGTTAATGCATCTTTCCAGATTTCAAGGGCTGTTTTCTCAGTATCTCCTTTTTTAGTTTCTACGATATCCAACGCATCATAGAAAATTTTGAATGCGATTGACTTTTTACCGTCAAGCATTAAGTTGTTTACGAATCTAGTTACCAATTGATCATTAAATTTCGGATCTGGTAACAACGGTCTTTTTTTAGCTTTCGTCTTTCTCATTGTTTTATTCCTTATTTAATGATTATTTTTTCTTTCCTTTTGCTGGTGCAGCTGGTGCCTGACCTGGCTTAGGTCTCTTAGCTCCATACTTCGATCTTCTCTGTGTTCTTCCATTTACACCAGCGGTGTCTAAAGCACCTCTTACGATGTGGTAACGTACTCCCGGTAGGTCTTTCACCCTTCCGCCTCTTACCAATACTATCGAGTGCTCTTGAAGATTATGTCCTTCGCCCGGGATGTAGGCGTTGACTTCTTTACCGTTAGAAAGTCTTACCCTTGCAACTTTTCTTAGTGCAGAGTTCGGTTTCTTAGGAGTGGTAGTATATACTCTCGTACATACACCTCGTCTTTGTGGACAAGAATCAAGGGCAGCCGATTTGCTCTTCTTGGCAAGCGTGGCTCTTCCTTTTCTTACTAATTGTTGAATAGTAGGCATTTAATTGCTTTTTATTTTAGGGTGCAAAAATAATAATATTTTTTTAATTAACAAGCAGTTATACAGAAATAATATTTTTATTTAAAAATTAATTAACAGATACTTACGTTTCACTTTACTACAGTAACCTCAATATTTCTGTTCCATCTAAAATTTCTGATATTCTCCTTTAGCTTTTCAAGATTTTTTTGATCAACAGTATAAATACTTACTTTATCTCTTGCTACGGTAATAGGATTATTTATTTTCAGTTCAGCTGCTTTTTTCCAGTTCCCAGGAATATTATTATGGAGCCATGCATCATAAATAACAGCAATATCATATCTATTATTGATCGTATAATGCGTTAGAAAATTTTGAAATTCTGCATCGGGAACCCTTTTATTTTCATTAAAGACAATAGTCTCTAACGAGCCCAGCCCTGCAGTATCCAATAACTGAATCTCCGTAAAGTAGGTAATCGCTCCAATATCATTTGCCACTACTTTTGATTCATTATAATAAGTATGAAGAAACTTTGCCGACTGTATTTGCTGTTCGTAAATATTTTTCCCGCCGTTTTCCAGCATTTTGTGAGCAAAGGCAAATTTGTAAATCAGCAGAAAAATATTTATCAATACAATTCCGGCAATTAACTTTTCCTTTTTAACATAGCTTCTGAAATTTTCAAAAAGACCTTTAAGTTTCGGAATAAGAGCCATTGAAAATCCGGTGAGAATGTATGCTTCGTAACGGAACATTCCTTTAAGGTCTGCAAACATGGAATGAAAAATCATCAGTAAAGAAATAACGATTAACAAAAAATTGCCCCTTATAATATCCTGAAAATTTTTACCTTTCGAATTCCTTATTATGAAAATAGTACTTAACACAATAGGAAAAAACCCGACTTTATAAAAACTTACATTCAATAAAAAATTATCTAAAAAAATGGCTTTTAACTGATGTGGAAAATTCAAATTGAAGCTTAATTTTGTCCCTTTTACGATTACGGAGTTCGGGAATAAATATCCGTCCTGCTGAAAATTAAACCAGCAAAAAAGAACAATCGGAATAAACCCTGTTATTAAAACCAGAAAAGTTTCTTTCCACTTTTTCATTAAAGCAAAGACAAAAGCAAGCGTAACAAAATAAAACATGCTTTCGAAACGTACCAATCCCATCAATAATAACGACAGATAAAATCCCGCAAGCGAAAATTTATTTTTAATTGTTGATAAACAGTATATATTCAGCACGAATAAAAAAACATGGAAAACATGTTCCATTCCGGATAAAACCTGTAGATGCAGAACTGAAAAAAACAATGTGAAAAGCACTGAAATTACGATATATTTAGCATTACTGAACATTCCTGAAAAATACCGGCTTAAAAAATATACGGTCCCGAAACTAAAAGCAATATTAACATAAAGGGAAAACCGGTCTGTATTTCCAAAAAATTTTATCAGCAAACTTAGAATATAAGTAAAAAACGGCGACGAAGAAGTGGAGGAAAATTTATATTTGGTAACGCCCCAAACTTCATGAAGCGCAAAATTTTTAGCCATTGCCAGATGAATATATGCATCATCTATAAGATAGATATAATAGCCATCTGTTTTAGAAACCGATAATAAATAATATCCGGCGCATACCATTGTAAAAACAGCCATTGAAATGAAAAAGCTTTTTAAGGCAAGCTTAGATTTACTCAACATAAAAATTAATTCTAAGAATTTCAAAGATAAGTATCATCAATCACGATTTTAGCATTTCGGCATAATATTTACTTAAATTTGTTGTACAAAAATAAACTATCATCAATATGAAAAATGCTAATATTATAGGACTTCAGGAGGACGACTGCCAGAAAATAGCTGAAAAGCTGAATGTACTTTTGGCCAATTATTCAATATTTTACCAGAATACCAGAGGTTCTCACTGGAATATTAAAGGAGATCAGTTCTTTACGCTCCATCCTAAATTTGAAGAATTATACAACAATCTGGTATTAAAAATAGACGAAATCGCAGAGAGAATACTCACCTTGGGTTCAACACCTGCTCACAATTATTCCGATTATCTGAAAGTGGCAACCATTAAAGAGAGCCTGGAAGTAAATGATGCGACAAAAAGTGTAGAAAATATTCTTAATTCCTTTAAAGTAGTGATTGATTTACAGCGAGAACTTCTCGACATCACAGATCAGGCTGGAGACGAAGGAACGAATTCTCAGATGAGCGACTATATTACCGAACAGGAAAAAGAAGTGTGGATGTACAACTCTTATCTTGGTAAATAATAAATTCGCATCAGCAATTAAAAAAATCACCTTACATTTAGGTGATTTTATTTTTATTAATTATATTTGCGTATAAATTACACAATTATGCACGACGTTCGATTAAATTCTATTCTTGATAATGATTTCTATAAAATTACCATGCAGAATGCTGTGGTAAAACTATTCCCTGGTTCTGTGGTAAAATATGAATTCATCAACCGCGGAAAACACCAGTTTCCGGCCGGTTTTGATATTGCTTTACGGGAAGCAGTTAATAAGATGGCGGAACTAAAGCTTACTAAAGAAGAAAAAAAATATATGGCGAGAACCTGTCCATATATCGATTTACCTTACCTTGATTTTCTGGAAGGCTATCATTATGATCCTTCTGAAGTAAGAATACACCAGGAAGGAACAGAGCTTTCCGTTACCGTGGAAGGTCTTTGGTACAGAACAATCCTTTGGGAAGTGCCCTTGTTAGCCTTAATCAGTGAGCTTCATTATGAAATGAACCACATGGAAAGAGATTCTAATGAAGTGATCATGAACAGAACATTAGAAAAAGCTGCCACTTTGGAGAAACTCGGAGTTAATTTTGCTGAATTCGGAACAAGGAGAAGACATTCTCATAAAGTGCAAAACCTGGTAATGGAAGCACTTACTCAGAACAAAAACTCTACATTCATTGGAAGTTCAAACGTACACTTCGCTATGAAATACGGCGTAAAGCCTATTGGAACCCATGCCCATGAATGGTTTATGTTTCACGCCGCAGAATACGGTTTTAAAATGGCTAACGAACTGGCTCTTGAACATTGGGTAGATGTTTATCGGGGTGATCTGGGGGTAGCCCTTTCGGACACCTATACCACGGATGTTTTTTTCAAGCAGTTTGATAAAAAATTCGCCAAGCTTTTTGATGGAGTGCGCCACGACAGTGGAGATCCGCTTGAGTTTACAGACAAAACCATTGCTCATTATCAGAGACACGGCATTAATCCTTTATTTAAATATATCATTTTTTCCGACGGGCTGAATCTTGAAAAAGTGGAAGAAATCACCAATTACTGCAAAGGAAAAATCGGGGTATCTTTCGGAATTGGCACCAATCTTACCAATGATGTAGGCTTAAAACCTATGAACATTGTGATGAAATTAATAGGTGTTCAGGCTCCGAACAAAGAATGGATCCCTACCGTAAAACTTTCCGACGAACATGGAAAATATACCGGTGATCCTAAAATGATTGAACTGGCTAAGGAATTTCTAAGAATAAAAAATTAAACGCTATGAAAAAATTTTTATTACTACTGTTCCTGTCTACCTTTCTCTTTTCCTGTGTCATTACAAGAGGGAAAGACGGTGAACCGGGAAAGCCCGGAAAGAATGGATCAGACACAGGTTCTTCAACTATATTCGATCAGGAACTTGCCACAAAGCTTGGTGCCGATCAATATGGTATGAAGCCTTACGTTATCGTAATGCTCACCACCGGCTCTGCAAAAGTTGAGGATAAAACCAAAATGGGAGAATTAATGAAAGGACATTTAGCCAATATCAGGAAACTTTCCGACGAAGGGAAAATTGTTGTTGCAGGTCCTTTTTTAGAGAAAAATAAAGAAGACTATCGTGGTATGTTTATCTTCAACACTCAATCAAAAGAAGAAGCAGAACAATGGGTAAAAACCGATCCCGCCGTACAGGCTGGAGTTTTCAGTTATGAAATTTTACCGTGGTATGGATCGGCTGCGTTGCCGATGTATTTAAAGCATCATAAGGGAATTGCAAAAGAAAATCCGTAATCAAATGGGATTTTACACTAAGTTTTCAGAGCAAGATCTTATTGAGTCATATAAAAATCAAATTGATTACCAAGGTAAGCCAAGTAATGAGCTATTAGAAGAGATTAAAAAAAGAGGCTCTTTGGAAGATTTTCAGTTAAAAGTTGAGGATCAAAAAAAGACATTGGATGAAAGAAATAGAATTATTCGGGAAATTCATCAGCATTATATGAATAAATCTCTTGAACTGGAATGCCTCAGACAGATCGATTCTGATATATACACTAAAAAGGAAATCCATTTAATGATTCATCAGAAGTATGGTCACATCAGCAAGAATGTTGAAAACCTAAAAGTTGATTCGGACACGATTCTATTCAGTATATTAGGAATTATGGTTTCAACGGTTGCAAGTTCTGTCATTCTTCTCCTATGCTTATATCAATTTGAGTTCCTGGCAGCATTTCATTTTTATTTGCTTGTTCCGGTTTATATCATCAATTATCTGATCATAAAATCAATAACACGGAAAACAAGGGATAATATCGTGGTCTTTCTTGCAACTTTTATAGCAACAGTTTTAAATGTTTTAATATTTATTCTTTTACTAAGATAATAGCGTCTTAGCTATATAAATTATCCAAACACAGCCTCGCATAATTTGTGAGGTTTTACTATATTTATTAAAAGAAACAAAACCATGAAAACCATTGAAGAAGTTCTTAAAAAATTAGACGACATTATCCTTTGGGCTAAGCAAAACCAAAGTCCCATCGGATATTTTGCCTGCACCTACCGAATCATGACCGCAGCGGTTCTGAAAGGAATCCAGCAGAAAAAATTCGAGGACAATCCCAGGATGATACAGCTTGACATTGCCTTTGCCACCCGTTATCTTGAGGCATGGGAAGCGTATTTCAAAGGTAAAAAATGCACCAATTCATGGTATATCGCATTTGAAGCGACAAAGAATCAAAACCTGTTGATTCTCCAGCATATTTTTCTCGGCATGAATGCTCATATCAATCTTGACCTCGGAGTTTCTGCAGCATCCATTATGCCGTACCGGAAAATTAATCCTTTAAAAAAAGATTTCGAAAACATCAACAACGTTATTGCATCGATCAACCAAAATGTTCAGGATTCATTGAATACAATCTGCTATCCTGTAGATTTAGTTGATAAAATTTCAAACGGCAAGGACAATGCTGTTCTGGATTTTGCCATTTCAAAAGCCAGGGAAACCTCATGGGCATCAGCCGTTATCACTTCAAATACTCCCGCATTTTTACGTGAATCCGTTATTGGCATCATTGATTATGCCGCAGCAAAAGTTGCCACGCAGATTATTAATCCAAAATTTACAACTTCAGCCCTGCTTAAAGAATTAAAAAAATGCGAAAGCAACAATGTTGTGAAAAACATTGAGATTCTTGCCTCAACTAAGAATTTATAAACAGACTATTTTATTCCTAATTTTTTAATCAGAATAGATTCCATTTTCTCATAGCCTTTTGCGGTAGGATGAATTTCGTCTTCCGTATAAATTTTATCAAGTCCGTTCCGTGAGTCTTTCATTTCGGAATGATAATCTATATAGGGAATATTTCGCTTTTTGGCGTAATTCTCAATCATTTTATTGAGGGCAATTACTTTTTCTGCGGGATGCATATCCTTTCTCCACCCAAAATCATATGCAGGAAGAAGAGAGCATAAAACAACTTTAATGTTATTTGCTTCTGCAAGCTCTACCATTGAAACAATATTTCCAAATACTTTATCCAGGGAAATCGGCCCCTGATTTTCTGCAACATCATTTGTTCCTGCAAGAATAATTACGCGTTTCGGTTTCAGATTAATAACATCTTCCCTGAATCTCAAAAGCATCTGCGAAGTAACCTGCCCGCTGATTCCTCTCCCTACAAAATTATGTTTTGTAAAGAATGACGGATCTGTAGAAAACCAGCCCTCTGTAATGGAATCACCCATAAAAACCGTATTCGGAGCAATATTTTGGGATAAAATTTCCTGATTTTGTTTTTCATATTTAGCATAATTGGCAAAATCCTGTGCTGACAATACGGCTGAAAACATAATAGCTGCAATACTTAAGAATTTCATTAAAGAATATTTAAATTAAACGGATGCAATAATAACAGTACAAATATACGTTTTGAAACGAGCTGTAAAACCTTTTAATAAAATACTATTTAAAATTTTATTCCCGAATTAAAACTTACGGTTTCCCGCAAAAGAAATCAGCTTTGCTTTTTGTAATTTTGAAAAATGGAGATCACATATTTAATATTAGGATGTATCGCAGGCGGATTTATCGGGTCTGTCATTCAGTATTTTGCCTTAAAATCGTCAATGATTTCAAGAAAATCCTTTGACGAACTGAATAATCTTTATATCAAAAGCAATTCTGATCTGGAAAATTCAAATCTCAAAATCCAGGAGCTGAATCTACAAATCATGAATGATAAAGAAATAACCCTTCAGCAAACCGACCTTTTGAATGACTTAAAAAATGAATTTGCAAAAATTTCAGCAGAATACACCTTATTGAACACCCAGTTTACTGAGCAAAAACAAATACATTTAAAGCAAACTTCCCAGATCGAAAGTCTTCTGACAGAGAAACAGGCACTCTTTGCAAAAAACTCTGAAATTTCTGCTATCAATGAAAGCTTACAGAAATCTCTTGAAACCCAAAAACAGGAAATAACCAAAATTCAGGAAGAATCCAAATTGCAGTTTGAAAATCTCGCCAATAAAATTTTAGAAGAAAAGGCAGAAAAATTCACCACTCTGAATCAGCATAATCTCAAAACCATCCTGGAGCCTTTTCAGGAAAAAATTACTGATCTCAAAAACCGTGTTAATGAAGCCTATGAAAAAGAAAATAAAGAGCGTTTTTCACTGGCAGAAAGAGTTAAAGAACTCGCCGAGCTGAATCAGCAAATTTCAGAAGATGCCAAAAAACTGACCCGTGCCTTGAAAGGCGAAAGCAAAACGCAGGGTAACTGGGGAGAAATGATCCTTGAAAGCATCCTTGAAAAATCAGGGCTGGTAAAAGGCAGGGAATATTTTCTGGAACACGAGCTCAGAGACGAAGACAATAAAGCACTGTTTTCAGAATTCTCCGGTAAGAAAATGCGCCCCGACGCCGTGGTAAAATATCCGGACGAACGAAATGTAATTATTGATTCAAAAGTTTCTCTTACCGCTTTTACTGAGCTTGTGGATGAAGCCGATCAGGATGTATATCGTATAAAACTGAACCAGCATCTGTCATCCATCAAAAACCATATCACTCAACTGAGCCAGAAAGCTTACGATGATTACGGGAAATCTCTTGATTTCGTAATGATGTTCATTCCGAGCGAACCGGCTTATATTGCAGCTATGCAGGCAGACCAGGATCTCTGGAATTATGCATACGAAAGACGGATTTTATTATTGAATCCAAGTAATCTGATCACTTCCCTAAAACTGATCTCCGATCTCTGGAAACGTGAATACCAGAACCGGAACTCTATGGAAATCGCAGACCGCGGCGCCCGGCTGTATGATAAATTTGTCGGTTTTATCGATAATCTGGAAAAAGTAGGTAAAAATCTTGATCTGGCGAAGAACGTTTATAATGATGCTTTTAAACAGCTGTCTACAGGAAATGACAATCTGGTAATACAAACTCAAAAACTTAAGCAGCTGGGGATAAAGAACAAAAAAGAACTCCCTCAGAGCCTTATCGACAGCTCGCAGGTACATCTTGATATTTCCGGGGAGTAAATTATCAATATAGTCTTAAGATTAAGCTCCGGCCTTCGGCCGGAGCTTAATCTTAAGGCGCATTTATCAGAGGGATCTTAAAAAGATTTTACATAATTTTGCAACATGTTAATAGAAAGTTTTCAGAACGAAAAAGTAAAATACATTACTAAACTCCTTACCGATAACAGATTTCGTAAAAAGTCGGAAGTTTTTGCGGTGGAAGGACAGCAGGAAAATGAGAGGGCACAAACCTTCGGTTTTGAACCTGTTGAGTTTTTCATATGTGAAAATATCTTTCAGAAAGAATTTCCAAAAGGTAAAATTCATCTTGTAAGCGAAAAAGTGTATGAAAAGATTGCATACCGCGGAAGCTCAGAAGGAATTATCGGGGTTTATAAAACAAAAGAAACCGATTTATTTTCATTTAAGCCTAAAGCAGATTCTACGATCATTGTGGTAGAGGGTGTTGAGAAGCCCGGAAATTTAGGCGCCATTTTAAGGAGTTGTGAAGCTTTTGGGATTGACGGACTTATTGTTTCCGACGGAAAAACAGATTTTTACAATCCCAATGTCATAAGATCAAGTGTAGGCTGTCTTTTCGGAATGAACGTTTTTCAGGCAGCAAATGAGGAGACTTTAGAGTTCCTGAGTAAAAACGGTTATGAAATTTACACTACCATTATGGATGAAAGTTCAAAAGATCTATATACAAGAGATTTCAAAGAGAAATCAGCTGTGGTATTTGGGACGGAGCATTCTGGCCTGAGTGGCTTCTGGATAGGAAAAGGAAAAAACACCCTCATTCCTATGACGGGAAGCATCGATTCACTGAATCTGAGTAATGCCGTAGCTATTACCTGCTATGAAGCACTGAGACAAAAAACAGTTTGATAACTGCAGTATTACCATATTGGAGAATTTTGAGCATAAAAAAACCGCATCACTGAGTGAGCGGTTCTTTTATTTTTAAAGCGTGCTTTAATTATTTAGCAGCTTCTTCTTTCTTAGCTTCAGCTTTAACTTCTTCTTTAGCTACTTTAGCATCAGCTTTAACTGAATCTTTAGCAGCTTCAGCGTTAGCGTTTACTGAATCCTTAGTAGCATCAGCTGTAGAATCGATAGCTGTAGTAGCTGAATCAGCAGTAGCGTTTACTGAATCTTTAGCAGCGTCAGTTGAGTTAGTTTCAGTTTTTTTACAAGCAACTAAAGAGATAGCAGCGATAGCAGCTACGAATAATGACTTTTTCATAATAAATTAAATTTAATTTTGTTAATATTGTTTTATAAAATCTTTTCTCTGTTCGGTTATTTGAACGAGACAAAGGTATAGCAGATAGAAAATTTGTTTAAGAAAAATAATTGTAATACCTTTGTAAAATAGATTTACAAATAAATATACCTGATAATCAATAATTTAATTATTTTAAAATAAATTGACTGATTTAGATTTATTACACTTTGAGCAGCTGAAAAAGGATGTACAGGCTCAATACCTGAAAGAACATACCCCTTCCTATGATGATATTTCTAAATGGAAGGGAATTGATATCATTTATTTTCAGGAAGACCTTCGCAAAAAAGCGAAAGGAAACATCAGCGAAAAATCTTTTTATACCTATTTTAAAAATTCACCCGTTACCAAATTACCCAGAATTGATATGCTTAATTTGTTGAGTATTTATGCGGGTTATGAGTCTTGGTACGAATTCAAAAAGCAACACCTTTTTGCCGGAGAATTTCTAAAGGATGACGAAGAAATTACCGATGAAGATCTTGTTGAAATTGAAAAAACAGTTTCAGAATCCCCTGTTTTCTCAGCAGATGAAATTTCAGTTCAAAAACAGGACCGAAAAGCACCTGAAAATACAGATTTACAAAAATCAACTACTGAAAATCAAACAATTAACCAAAAACAGGAATCGCCTGTCGCAATCAGTACCAATGAGTCGAAACCAAAGAAAAGCTTCGTTCGAAAAAACGTCTGGGCTCTTGTAACCTCTGTTCTGGTAATTCTTACAGGGCTTTTGGGATTCAAAGATGTTATTTTTTCAAAAACGTATAAATACTGTTTCACTGACGCAGACAGAGGGGTTGGTGTTGTAAACACCATCGAAATTAAAGTGATCAAGGAAAACGAATCCCCGATTCTTTATAAAATCAAGCCTGGAGAATGTTTTTATTACTCTACGAAAGATAAGAATCTAAAAATGCAGATCAGCTCACCATTTTATGAGTACCTTGAAATCAACAGAAGCCTGGAAAACGCACCGGATGAAGAAATTATTGAATTGAAACCGGATGATTATAAGATGGCGGCCTATTATTTCTCTATTAAAGATGCTAATGGAGATCCTGAGGAACTCAAAAGAAAAAGAAATCAGCTGGAAAGTCTCATCAGCAGTAATGCTGTTATTTACCAAATTTATGACAATAATATCTACGGAATAGAAAGGCTGGACAAACAAAAATATATTACTCTGGTAACAACCCCTACTACATCCCTGAAAAATTTAAGTGTTATTGAAATGAAAAAAGACAATAACGGAAAAATCATCTCCATCAAATTTAAAATTGCAACAGATGAAAAGAATAAATAACTTTTTAATATTTACAGTTCTGCTTCTTGCATTTGTTTCCTGTAACAACAAAAAAACTGAAATAAGTGACCTGGACAAGCTTCGAAACAGCAATAATACCAAAACCTATCCTGCAGTACAGATGGATAGCGCACAGGCTATTAATTACATTACCAAACAAAAAGTTCAGGAACTTCTTGACCTGTCAACACTGTATTTATCCGGAAATAAAAATACGGAAATTGATACCCTGATCTATTCCCAGATGCAGAGCTATTTTCATAAACCTGACAGTCTTACTTTCAAAAATCTTTTTCATGAGCTGGACAGCCTGAAGGTAAAAACCGTTAAGGTAAATAACCTGGAAGTATATAAAGACATCTACAATCAGGATACCCTGGATTTTGCAAAATTTAGTGTAGAATATTTCGACAATAAGAATAAAACGTTGGGAACATTTGAGAAAACTGCACAATACATTCTTGTTTCCACACCGAATACAAAAAAGGAGTTTAAATTTTTCTTTCTGAACTTTTATTCCAATCCTTTATTAAAGAAAGACAGCACATCGGTAGGTGTAACCAGATAATCCAAAGAAATGTCCTCTTCCCGGACATCATCGATATTTTCATCGGGGTTAAAGTAATTAACTCCGATTTTTTTTGATTCAGCAGAAATATTTCTGAAAAAATCATCATAAAAACCTTTTCCGTATCCTACTCTATTGCCGTTTTTATCAGCATACAGCAAAGGGGTAATTACATAATCAAAATCTGTAATCCCTGAATCCTCATTGCTAACAGGCTCCAAGATACCCCATTGATTTAAAGAGAATGCCGTATCCTCAAAAATTTCTACAGAAATCAGCATTGTATCAACTATCTTAGGCACAAATACCCTGATATTTCGACTAAAAAAATAACTTGTGAAAAACCGGGTATTAATTTCCCTGAATTTATTAATAGGAATGAAAATGTGTGCTTTTTGCTGTGGTAAAGGCTTGAAATATTCAATAAAATTTTTAAAGATATTTTCAGATTTCTGAAAGATTTCTTCATCAGATAAGAACTTTCTCTTCTCCAAATATTTTTTTCTAAGCTCAGACTTTTTCATAGTTAAATTTATAAAAAAGATAGCGCTCCTACGGAGCGCCATTTTATTATTTTCAAAACTTTGTTCTACACAAATAAAACTCTACGGAGTTTCAATGCCTAAAACATTACTCGGTAATTTTATATAATTTGTCCGATAAACGAACTCTGAAAGGAAGCCCGAAAGTAATCTGATCTCCGGCTTTTGCCAGATTGTTAAAACTTCCGTTAACAAAAATATCAGATATTGTCACTTCCTGTTCCCCTGTTGTGGGCCCGGAAATTAAAACCTTATCTCCTACGGTAAGCTCCCCATTTTCAATTAAGAACTGGGCAATTTTAGATTTTGAATAGTAATGCTCTGCTTTTCCGATCAATGTTTTTTTGATTTTGATTTTCTGGCGGATATCCTTTATTTCAGGTTTTGCTGCTTTTGCTAAAGGCACATCCGGTAAATCACCTGACTTTTTAAACTTCAATGCTCCGGATTTTCCTTTTCTGAAAACTTTATTTCCAACCTGCAGTCCTTTTCTCAGTTTTACCTGTTCTTCCCATGGCATATGAATTGTTTCCTGGCATTCTGTGGAACAGCAGTTTTCCATCGCCGTCTTACACTCGTCACATTGAATAAACAATAAATGACAGGCATCGTTTGCACAATTGGTATGGTTGTCACACGGTTTTCCGCACTGGTGGCACTGTGCAATAATATCGTCGGTAATTCGCTCACCTAACCTGTGGTCAAACACAAAATTTTTTCCGATAAATTTACTCTGAATCCCCTCTTCTTTAATCTGGCGGGTATATTCAATAATTCCTCCTTCCAGCTGGAAAACATTTTTAAAACCCTGATGCTTGAAATAGGCACTTGCCTTTTCACAACGGATTCCTCCGGTACAGTACATCAAAAGGTTTTTATCTTCTTTGAAATCCTGTAATTGTTCGTTGATAATAGGCAGGCTTTCTCTGAAATTTTCAACATCCGGCGTGATGGCCCCTTCAAAATGGCCTACTTCGCTTTCATAGTGATTTCTGAAATCTACAACAATCGTATTAGGATCTTCAAGCAATTCATTAAATTCTTTTGCCTTTAAATGAACGCCTTTATTGGTAACATCAAAAGTTTCATCGTTCAGGCCATCGGCAACGATTTTATTTCTGACTTTGATGGTTAATTTTAAGAATGAATGATTATCCTGCTCCACTGCTACATTAAGACGAATACCCCGCATGAACTCATATGCCTCAAGCGTTTCACGAAATGCATCAAAATTATCCGCAGGAACACTCATCTGAGCATTAATACCTTCATGAGCAACATAAATCCGTCCTAATGCATCCAGTGCATTCCAGGCTACAAATAAATCGTCACGAAATTTTTTGGGATCTTCAATTTTGGCATACGCATAGAAAGATAATGTAAGACGCTCTTTTCCGGCCTCATCTATAAGTCGAGCTCTTTCTTCTGCGCTTAAGGTGTTGTACAGTTGCATGCTATAAACGTTTTAAGTGAGAAAATTTTTGCAAAGATAATTATTTCTAACTATTGAAAAAATAACAATTGTCATATCGGCCGGTGACGTGGTATTGTTTTGGTGTTATAACACTCATTAAATTTAACTTTATGACAATAAAGACATCCATATGTCATAATGTCATTAAGTTTTTTTTAAGTTTCGTTAATTAAGATTTCAAATTTACAGGAAACTATATAAAGTATTACAATTGCTGTTAAATTTTAGTTAAAATTGAAACATTACATACCAAGTGCATACTTATTTAGCATTAAATTTGTTCACAACAATAATGAAAATTTCACATAATAATTAAATAAGAAAGATATATAATGAAGAGTACTTTAAAAAAGCTATTACCATTTGCCGTAGTAGGAGTGATCTCAGGAGCTACTACCGTTGGAACCTTACAATATTTTAATCATGACTCCAACAGTGCGGACCAGTCATACTTTACCAAATCCGCTTCTGATGTTACCTTTGCTGGGATGAATTCATCTGCTGTGGGTGATGATTTCGTGAAAGCAGCAAAAACTACTGTTCCTGCCGTAGTAACCATTAAAAATTACCAGTCCAGAACGGCCAACAGAGCTTCCGAGCAGGATTTATTTGATTTCTTTTTCGGGGATCCTTTCGGAGGAAGAGGACAGCAAAGACAACGACAGCAGCAACAGGTTCCTGATAATATGCCTTCAGGAATGGGTTCCGGAGTAATCATTTCTCCTGATGGTTATATTATTTCAAACAACCACGTTGTGGCAGGAGCTAATAAACTCGAGGTCGTTTTAAGCAACAAAAAATCTTATATCGCAACTTTGGTAGGTACAGACCCAAACACTGATATTTCTTTATTAAAAATTGAAGAAAAAGGGCTTCCTTACCTGAATTTTGCTAATTCGGATAATATTGAAGTAGGACAATGGGTACTTGCCGTAGGAAATCCACTTGGATTAAATTCTACTGTAACTGCAGGGATTGTTTCTGCAAAAGGAAGAGGGATCGGAATTTTAAGTTCACAAGGTAAAGCTGCCAACCCTATTGAAAGCTTTATTCAGACCGATGCAGCCATTAACCCCGGAAACTCAGGAGGTGCTTTGGTGAATACGAACGGAGATCTTATCGGTATCAACTCTGCAATACAGTCTACTACAGGATATTATCAGGGTTACGGTTTCGCCGTTCCATCCAATTTAGCAAGAAAAATTATTGAAGATATCAAGAAG
The DNA here is from genome assembly GCF_034651565.1 of Chryseobacterium sp. MHB01. Classification (NCBI taxonomy): domain Bacteria; kingdom Pseudomonadati; phylum Bacteroidota; class Flavobacteriia; order Flavobacteriales; family Weeksellaceae; genus Chryseobacterium; species Chryseobacterium sp. MHB01. The sequence continues at coordinate 189,054 of NZ_JAYEDA010000007.1, forward strand.
TTCGGTATTGTACAGCGAGGCTTCCTGGGCGTACAGTCATTAGATTTATCCAATGACATGCAGGTAGCTGCTTATAATAAAGAGAAAAAAACCAATATCAAAGCTGGCTCAGGAGTATATGTAACCGGGTTCGGAGACAACAGTGGGGCTGAAGATGCAGGTATAAAAGTTGGTGACGTTATTACAAAAATAGATAATATGGCAATAACGGATTTTGCAGATTTATCAATAGCTATCGGAAGCAAACGTCCTGGTGATAAAGTTTCGGTAACTTATGTAAGAAACGGAAAAGAAAACATGACTACCGTAACGCTGAAAGATCAGAAAGGCGGAACCTCAACAAGAACTAAAGCAGACCTTAGTGTTACAGAAAAAATCGGAGCTGAATTCAAACCTCTTGATGAGAGATTTAAAACAGATTACGGATTAAATAGTGGCGTAATTGCGACAAATGTCACAGAAGGAAGCGAGATTGCTAAGATAGGAATCGTAGACAACTATATTGTTATTGAGGTTAATGGCAAGCCTGTGAATTCGCAAAAAGATGTAGAAAAGATTCTTGATAAATATTCAGGGAATGTATCGGTAAAATTTGTGGATGCTTACGGACAGATTTATACCAGAGGATTTAAAATGCCTTAACAAATATTCACATTCATATCAATAAAAAACGCTGCCGTTGGCAGCGTTTTTTTTATGTTTTTATGATTGATTTACTTTTTCGGAAATTCTTCTTTTATTCTTACGTTCATAAATAATTTCTACAATCTTTCCTCCTATCCATGAAAACGGAAAAAAAGTTAAGAAAATGGAAATTTTATAGAAGGTAGGATGATACGGGAAAATAATAATATCCAGCATAGCCAGAAACAACATGATGAAACCGATTAGAATAGCATAAGCCACCTTCGCATATTTTACAATCATCGCCGTAGCAACGCCTCCTACTGTTGTTCCCAGTCCTGAAATAAACAAAAGAAAACCAAAGAATGCATCATCATTCTGCATGCTTTGAAGAAATCTTTCCCAATGCTCAAAGGGAGCAAAAGCTTCAAAAGTAATCCATTGCGGAAACACCCTTATCCCAAGAGTAATAATAAGCCCGGCAATTCCCAGACCTACAATAACCGCAATTGTATTTCTTATAAAATTCATTAATCCTGATGAGCAATCATAGAAATTTCGATATCCACATTTTTCGGCAGACAGGAAACCTGTACTGTTTCACGAGCCGGGAAGCTTTCTGCATCAAGATAAGATGCATAAATATCATTCATTACTGCAAAATCATCCATACTTTTAAGGAAAATGGTTGCTTTCACCACATTTTTAAATGTCATTCCTGCTTCCGTAAGAATAGCTTCAAGATTTTTCATTACCTGATGTGTTTCCTTTTCAATTCCTTCCACCAATTTACCTGTTGCAGGATCTACAGGAATCTGACCCGAAATGTATAAAATTCCGTTTGCCATATTGGCTTGTGAATAAGGTCCGATTGCTGCAGGAGCATTTACAGTGTTGATTATTTTTTTCATTAGAATTTATTTTGGGTGCAAATATAAAATTTATATTCTATTTCTATAATCAAATATCAAATCTAATGCTAGAATGGTGCATTCGGCTGTGTAAAACTTCTGTCTTTATATTTCAGTGCATCACTTAAGATATTGGCTTTGATACCGATAAAGAAATCATACACCTTATATTGCCCGAAAGGTACCCAGTTAAAATTGATGGTAAAACTTCGCTGATCCCTTGCGAAACCAATCCTGGTATATGCCAATTGTTTGGTCACCATATCATAGTGAGTACTTGCATTAATATTCCAAAACGGTGTGAGCTTAATACTTCCGTCAAGCCCTACAGAAGCTAATCTCGTGGGCGTTCTTGAAGCATAGCTTTTTGTGTAAGCATAATTCGCATTTACATTCAGGGTCCAGGCCTGATCAAAATGAGCATAATTATCATCATCAAAATAATAATTCTCATTTCTCACCTCCCCTTTCGACTGGTACTTTTTGGAATAATCTGTTTTTTCACCGAAAATTTCGCTGCTTAAAGGATAAGACAGCTGAACATTAAAGCCCTGTACGCTGAAACCTCCCAGTTCTTCCGTTCTGATTCCGGTATCCTGTCCGGGAAGATAAATGATTTTATACGGATCTAATGACAAGCTAGTGTTTACGCTTAATTTATTATCAAAGAATGAAGACTGCCCGTTGATGGTAAGGATGGAAAAAGGATGGTCTTTTGCGGCAAAATTGTAATTTCCTGAAAGATTTAAAGATTCGAAAATTTTTATCTTCTTTACTCCCGTAGAATCTTTTTTAGACTTCACCTTCATTTCAATATTGTTTCCGATATTGAATCCCAGCGCGCCTACCATTCCACTGCTTGGCGTTCCTACAATACCGCCTTCAAAAATAGAATAAGGCGTTAAAGCTCCGTTGGCATCATAATAATTCTTATAATACCCGAAACCGGAACCTCCGAAATCGGGAGAATAGGTAAAGCCGATGCTTGGCGTCATCATATGCCTGATAGCCTCAATTGCAGAACCCTTCTTGAAATTTGCCTGCCCGTATAAAGTAGTCTGAATACTCGCCGTCGTTGAAAAAGTAGAATATCCCGCAACTCCTTTATCGGTTGCCGTAATAGCTTTGTTGGCTATAGGATCATAATATTTTCTAACAGTTTTAGTCGTTAAAGCATTATCGATATTAGCTCCTAAACTGAATGTGAAATATTTCGCGATGGTGGTATTGGTTCCTAAGGCAATATTATTTTTCAGTCCGGTCTGCAATTTATCCCACATCGCCGCTTTGAAAAGTTCTCCTTCATCCGTCTGAACAAAATTGGTAAGGTTGATTCCAGTATTTACCGTGATATTTTCCAGCAATCCTGTTCTTGTTCCGGTTTTGGAGCCGAAAAGATAAAACTGATTAATTGCCACATTCATCTGCGGGAGACGAAGATCTGACAATCCGGTAGCAAAGTTCTGGGAATAAGATGCTGTTGCTGTAATGGTTGCCGGTAATCTCAAAAATCTCTTAGTAACCGTTACGGTTGAATTTTGCTGGGTATTTAATACGTTTTGATTTAAAATATAATTGTTGTTCAGGGTATTGTTGTAGAATTTGGTACTCACAATATCTACCGACGCAGAAAAATTAAGAAACGGATTTGATTTGGTATCCTGAGTATGTCTCCACGCAATTCTGTAGGTACTTGTTTTTCCGTAATCATCCAATCCTTTAATTCCGCGCACCGCCGTTCCGATATCTGCGGAGAAGTTTCCGGAATACCTGTATTTCTTGACATAGTTCATTTCCGGGCGTAAGTTCCAGCTTCCTTTTGTATAAATATCGGCCAGAATCTTAAGGTCAAAATGCTCTCCAATCGGCTGATAGTATCCCAGTCCGTTCAGGAAAAAGCCGACATCCTGCCTTTCCCCGAAACTCGGAATCAGGATTCCCGCAGACCTTTTGTCTGAGAACGGCAAAATCGCAAATGGCATGATTAACGGAGTAGGAACCTGTTCGATATACATCTGAATAGGTCCTGAGATGATAGAAGATTTATTTTTTGTTTTAACCAGTTTAATATTGGAAGCACGCAAAAAATAGTCTGCCGTAGTATCTTTCTTTTTAATGAAATAATCATCGGTTGTATAATCCGCCCGCCTCATGGCGAAAACAGAATCATTATATTTCTTTGTCTTTTCAGCAACAATGACCCCTTCATTTTCCTCGGTCCTGGCATTAAATGCGATAGCCTTTTTTGTTTTTGTATTGTACTGAAACTCGTCGGTTTCATATTTTTTACCGGCTTGTGTAATAACAGCGGGCTCGATATATCTTCCCAAAGAATCCTGCTTCCCGCGCGCGTACATAAGACTTTTGGTTTCATCGATGGAAATATAATCCGCATCGATCTGAACATCCTGGTATTTTACCTGTGCATTCTTGTTCAGATAAATCATTTTTTTCTGAAAATCCCGGCGGTTATAATCTGCTTTGGTCTGAAGAACACTTTCGAGAGGCTCTTTCTTCAGAACAACAGTATCTTGTTTGGGAATAGTATCATTAACCGTATTTTTAGTCAATTTTTCGGGAGCTTCCTGTGCTAAAAAATTGTTAAAAATTAGGATAATTAAAATTTGTAATATATTTTTGGAGACGGTTTTGACCAATTTATTTGTTATATTTATTTATATACAATTAAGGCTCAAAATTAATATAATTTTTAAAACTGTAGGATGCACAAAGTAAATTTTAAAATAATTTTATCATTTCTCCTTCTTCTTTCGATCAACTTTATTTTTTCGCAAAAGAAATTCACCATTGTTCTGGATGCAGGACATGGGGGAAATGACCATGGGGCTAACAGAACTTATGAAGATATAGGCAGGATTGCTGAAAAAGACATCACGCTTGCCATTACCTTAAAAGTTGGAGCAATGCTCGAAAAAAATAAAGATTTCAAAATAATTTATACCCGAAAAATAGACGAATACCCTTCATTGTCGGACAGAACCAACCTTGCCAATAGAAGCAAAGCGGATCTTTTTATTTCAATACATTGCAACTCTTCCAAAAAGCCTACCGCCTACGGAACGGAAACTTTTGTACAGGGGCCGGACCAGAATGACACTAATCTTGAAGTTGCCAAAAGGGAAAACGACGTGATATTTCTTGACGAAAAAGACAAACAGACCTTCGGTTCTTACGATCCGAGTTCACCGGAATCCCTGATTGCACTGAAACTTCAGCAAAGCAAATACCTGGAATCCAGCTTGCTTCTGGGCGGTCTTGTGGAAGACAACTTTGTTAATAAAGACAAAAGAAGCTCGCGTGGTGTTTTCCAGAAAAACCTGCACGTTCTTCGTATGAATGCGATGCCTTCCGTTCTTATTGAGACTGGTTTTATCAACCATCCCGAAGAAAGCCATTACCTTGCTTCAGATAAAGGACAGGATGAAATTGCAGAAAGTATTTACAGAGCGGTTATTGATTACAAAAAAGCGGTAGACCGTAAATCAGGATATGCTGCATCAACGAAAAAACCGGAACCGGAAAAACCTGTGGAAGTTGCCCTGAAAAATGACTTCAGAATTTTACTTCTAAGCTCTCCAACAAAATACAACGACGGAGACCCTGCATTAAAAGGATTAAACTACATTCTTCCCATTAAGGAAAACGGACAGTATAAATACTATTACGGTGTCACAAATCTCGCTTCTGTGCGGGATATTAATATCAAAACAGCTAAAGATGCGGGATTCCGAAATGCATATGCGGTAGGTTTTATGCCGAATCAAAAGCTGAATACAGGATACTACACAATTGAAGTGTATGCAGGTGATAAACTGAACGGAAATTCATTTATCCTGCAAAACCTGAAGGACGTAGAACGAAATAAGGAAAACGGTGTTTTCTATTATACGTATGGAAAAGTACAGACACTGGAAGATGCAGTAAAACTTCAGAAAGATCTTGAAAATAAAGGCATTAAGAATACGGTCATCCAAAAAGTAGCTAAATAAAGCAATATAATTTTGAAGTTAAAAAGTTAATAACTACTTTTGCAACCTCAAAATTTGGCCTATTCGTCTAGTGGTCAGGACTCAAGATTTTCATTCTTGCAACAGGGGTTCGATTCCCCTATAGGCTACGACATACAATTAATCTCTGATCTGTAAAGATTGGAGATTTTTTTGACTGTAATTAGATAAATAATTACATTCATTTTCATCATTCAATTTTATTACTTATAATTCATTTTACCATCAGACGACTTTCCAAACCCAATAATCCTAATAAAAAAATGATACACATTATGAATTATTTATCTTAAAAAACACCCAAAAATAGACAGAGGCATTTTGTTGAAAAGAAAAAAATATTATCTTTGCACCGCTTCAAAAAAGAATAGTTATTCTTTCAAAGCCACAAATGTATATCATGCCGGATTTAAAAATACAGGAAGCGAAATTGCTTTTCAAAAAAATCCACTCTAACCCAAAAAGTTACGATTTAAGAATCAATGAAGACGGGATTACAGGCAATGATGATGAAATAAGTTTCAGACTTTACAGGACAGAAGAAAGAGTCGATTTTGCAGTAACGATTGACGGACTTACCTTCACCAACACCACTGGAGAATGGAACAACGCGATGGCCATGCTTACCGCAACCATCAAAAAATTAGAAAGAGAAGAAGAGAATATTAAAATAGAACAGGCAATAGGAAAACTCCGAAAATATTTATCAGAAGAAAATTAAAAATTTTTAAAGATAAATTTGGCAGATAAAAAAAAAGTTTTTACTTTTGCACTCACATTTGAACGATATGGCAAATCATAAATCAGCATTAAAAAGAATTAGACAAAACGAAGTAAGAAGACTTCGTAACAGATACTACCACAAGACTGCTAGAACAGCAATGAAGGTGTTAAGAAATGAAGAAAACAAAGCTGCTGCTACAGAGCAATTGCCAAAAGTTATCGCTTTGTTGGATAAATTAGCTAAGAAAAATATTATCCACAAAAACAAAGCTGCTAACTTAAAAAGCAAATTAACTAAGCACGTTAATAAACTAGCTTAATAAGTATAGTTGGCCCGTTCGTCTATCGGTTAGGACCTCAGATTTTCATTCTGGTAAGAGGGGTTCGATTCCCCTACGGGCTACTTATTAGCAAGCGAAAGCTTGTAAAGACCTGCAAATCATATGATATGCAGGTTTTTTTTAGTTTACATGGGTACCAAAATATTCAAATATTCTCAAAAGAAAAGTGAGTCATTCGGTGAGTTGCTTCTTTGAAAATATTTACTCACTGGAAAACAGATAACACTCTGATAACCAAGTCCAAATATTGGACATCTTGACTTCATTTTACTGCAGGGCTAACTTTGTTTAACCTAATGAGTAAAATCATGAGTGCAAATTATTCACTACTCTTCTACCTGAAGAAACCTAAAGGTTACTTAGCCGGACCTAAACCAATTTATATGCGTATCACTGTTAGCGGAGTTCCAAAGGAAATTTCGACGAACCGTGAATGTGATCCGACCCGTTGGAATTCTAAAGCAAATAGAGCCTCTGGTACCAAGGAGGAAATCAAAACGCTGAATCTATACCTTGATGCACTTGAGCATAAGGTAATGAACATACACTTGGAATTACTTAAAAGCGGAGCCGAAATAACCGCGGAAATCCTTAAGCAAAAATTCGTAGGAAAGGATATTGAGCGCAGAACCTTAATACAGCAGTTTTCTGACCATAATAAAAAAATGGAAGCTCTGCTTGGGAACGGTTTCAAAGAGAATACCCTAAAAGGATACAAAACGACATCAAGCCATATCCAGCAATATATAGAGAAGGAATATAAAACATCGGATATTGATATCCGGCATGTTGATCATGCCTTTATAGTGGGTTTTGAATTTTATTTGCGATCATCAGCGAATTGCTCTGCCGTAACCACTGCCAAATACATCAAGAATTTCAGAAAGATCATGAACCTTTGCCTGGCACACCGATGGGTTAAAGAAAATCCTTTTCTTTTGTATAAAACAAAGGTAAAAGCCAAAGAAAAAGAATTTTTAACAAAGGCAGAGCTGGAGAGAATTGAAAATAAAGAATTCAGAATCGATCGACTAAATCATGTTCGTGACATTTTTGTGTTCTGCTGTTATACCGGATTATCTTATATCGACGTTAAGCAGCTTCGCACCACGGATATTGCTAAAGGGGTCGATAACAAATTATGGATATTGACAAGCAGGGCTAAAACTGAGATCAATTCCAATATCCCTTTACTCCCCAACGCTCTTGCTATTATCAATAAATACTCCGACTATCCTCCAAGCGCAGCTAAAGGATTGGCTCTACCTGTTTTAAGTAATCAAAAAATGAACAGTTATCTTAAAGAGATTGCCGATCTATGCGAGATTACAAAGGAACTCACCTTCCATAAAGCCCGCCATACCTTTGCTACAACAATAACACTTTCAAATAATGTCCCGATAGAAACCGTATCCCGAATGCTGGGTCATACTAATATTAAGACGACGCAACATTATGCGAAACTCCTTGATACCAGGGTTGGAAGCGATATGGATATCTTAGAACAAAAATTACAGTTGATGTAGGAAATAACATTGACTACCTTAAGCGCCTGATATGTTTATTTATCAGGCGTTTCTCGATTATTGCCTTTTTTCACTTCTTCATTAGTAATGTCAGCAAGCCTTTTTCTAATAAAATCAGTGGGCCGAATGCCGTTAATCTGAAAGAATAAATCTGAAAAATTGTTGCGGGAAGCAATCCCACACTCTTCCGCCAAAGTTTCGATTTTGTAATAGAGATACTTTTTTTCGTTATACAATTTTTTTGTAATAAATGAAATCCTTAACTCACTGATATACCTGTTAAAATTCATTCCTTTGGATTCGTTGATTACTGATGATAGGTATTTTTGATTGGTATGGAATCGTAGGGCTAGTTTGCCAAGAGTAAGTCCGCTTTCTGTAAACTCATATCTATCCTCAAACTCTTGTAATTTTCTTAAAAGGTCGCCCCTTATCTTTGTTTCGGCACTTATATTATTCTCTGGCGTTTCTTTAATACCGTTTATTTCACCAGGTGCATGAGCACTTAAGATCTTGCGCTCAAGGGAAAGATATTTATTACGAATTTGCTGCTCTCTTCTGTATCTGAATAACAGGATTATTATTAATCCTACGGTAAGTGTGCACCATATACGGGTTAGCCACACCTCCCGGCTAATTTTTTTCTCTAATAGACTCTTTCCTTCACGCAATATCTTTGTGTCATACTCTCTGTGTATTTTAGAAGAAAGGTGTTTGAAGTCACGGGAGATCTGCTCATCTGCTTTTAAAAGTTGTTTTGTATAATAGAGCTGTTTTTTTAAATCACCAGACTCTCGATAGTGGTCGATCATTAGTTCGTAACTGCTTCTGACTTCCGGAAGGATAAAATGATGCGTGTCGAAAATTGAATCTACTTTACGAAGGAACCGAAGCGACCTATCTTTGTCACCAAGCTCTTTGTATGTTTTACCTATGTAGGAGTAGCATACGGTCATCCACGAAAAATCGTTAACAGCAGCAATATCAAGTGTTGCTTCCTGCAGAGAATTGAGGGCATTTGTATAATCTCTCTTATTAAACTCGGATATTCCTTTTTCTTTTAAAAAATATCCCTTTTCCTGCTTATAGTCTTTGTCCATGCCAATGCCGGACAGCCCTACATCAGTTATTGAATCAGCTAATTTTTGATGACCTAAATTCCGGTAACATACCGCCATCTGGTGTAAAGTGTTGTAGTATCCTCTTTTGTTTCCATACACAAGATTGGAGTGTTGGTCCTTTGCAGATTCTTCCTCGAAAAACACCTTTGTTTGTCGAAATATAATAAGTGCCTCTTCATAATAACCAATATAGCTTTTGACAACTCCCAGCAGGTACAACACTTTATTTTTATCATACTGATTGCCGCTTTTCTGACTATAATCGTAGGCGATGAGCAATTCCTGAAGTGCCAGATTATATTTTTTTAAATGAAAATAGTATACGATGCCTTTTGAGGTATGCGCTCTTCCGATCAGGTCATCATCCCTTGTCAATTTTGCAGCCCATAATGCACTGTCGGCATATTTTAGTTTGCGGTCAGCGGAAATGGAGAACAGCAGACCGTCTTTATAACCCTCCACCAGTTTCGCATATTCTTTTTCATGTCGGGCTTTGTTAATAAACTTTTGTACTAGGGGTAAAACACTTGCATCATTCTCTAACCTATTTTCATAATTCTTTTTGATTTTATAGTAGCCACTGATTTCCTCTCTTTGTGCGAAGAGAGGCTGAAAGAAAAATAGGAAGTGAAGCAGAATACAAATACGAACTTTTATATTCATTGGAATAGGCACTTTCCTATCAAATTTAAGGAAAATCACGCAATTGGAAATAGTGAAACCCTCGTTTGCCAAAACCTATTGAATATTATTTTAACATTTTGTCTTTCAATTATTTAACAATGCACTAATTCATGAATCAGTGCGCCCCTATTCTGGAATTGGTGCAGAAGTCAGTTTTTTCGGCTAAAAAAGCTTGCTACCTTCGATCTCAGAATTCAAATAGATCCGGCCGGGATAATCTCAAAACTACTTACCTATGAAAACGATTATCTCCACAATTTTGCCCATAGTGTTTATGATGTCACTTTACTCGTGTAGTGGATTGGACGAGGACGAAGGGAAAATTCAGCACATTAGTAGCAAATCTGTAAACAAAGGGTTGCAGACAAAAGCAGATAGTGCTGATATGACCTACCAATCAGGCTCTTCCAGAGATACGATAAATTTGGAAGGCAGTATTATCCTGTCAGATCCACCTCCTAAAGATCGCGATCAATGGAAGGTCACGGAGTAACGAATAACTATCTACAAAAAATATTAATATCTGACGCATGAAGATTCTTCATATCGCAGCAAAAAAATAAGCGGACCCCAAATCTTCTTGTATGAATGTAACGGTAATGTCAGACAAAACCGAAAAAAAGGATTCTTGTGAGAATTATAATATCATTACTCTAACACCTCAGGATTTTAAAGTAACCCATAGACCTCTTGTTTGTCTATATCTTTTTTAATCCAATAACGGCAATTGCATTTGCCAAATTATTAATAACCTTAAAATATATCACAATGAAATCATTAAAAACAGCCATTGCAGCGTTATTAATTGCTGGTGGCACCATAGCCGCTTTCGCCTTCACAACAAATCAAAAAGAAACAAAATCCAATGATACGGTTCTTTATTGGTTTGACCATAACACAGGAGATTATCTCGGACAAAGACTTGACAGTGACCAACAACAGGATTGTGGAACGCCGGGAAGTAATATCTGTGCGGATGGTTACAACCAAATCACCGGAACACCCGGTAATGAAGAACCGGTGGGAAGCGCTCCGGTGGCAATTACAACAAGACAATAGTATCAGAAATACAGTAGCCTCTGCGGCTACTGTATTTCTACTTTACTTTGGATCTGTTAACTCAATGACTTTGGTCTTCCATTTTTTAAGGGAAATTTTAAGATTATACGCTTTCAATTGTTCATTCATCAGGTCTAAATGTTCCGGGTCCCATATCACTTTGAAGCTGACGCGTCTGTGGTCCAGCGGCCAATTGAAAACAACCGGAATATCTGACCTACTAATATATTGAGTTGCCATCGACATAGCTGGTATTTTATTGATTTCTACATTCGTGAGTTTTTCCAGGTGCTGATTGGTCATATACGGGCGTTTATCCGCTTCCAGTGGCTCAAAATATTGTAAACCTCTGCCATCAGGCTCAATCACATAGGAAAGTATTTTTTTGGTAACTTCTCTACTTTTAAAGCCCAGGTAGTGATCGAGGTCCCTGATCATCCGGTATCCAAAGCCGGAGACAGTAGTGTCGGGGTATATGAGATCGTAACAAAAGACATTGGTAAAGTCCTTGTAATCCGGTTCCTTTGGCAATGGATTATGATCTTTTCGTAAGACCCTGCTTTTAGGATCCAAAGGAACGCCTGTCTTTCCTGCGTAGGCATAATGGTACATTGAAATATAGTCTACGTTCATGAATTTGACTCTTACCGTTCCCTCGCCATCCTTACCAACTTGTCTCATTCCTGCAAATTCAGGCCTAGGCTTACTCAAGTATGAATAATGGATAATCTTATCTTTATTCTGCTCAAATTTAATTCCTGCCATGGGCTCAACAGCATTTCTTATGGCACCATTAATTTCATCCTCTTTGACCTTTAATTTCAGATCATTCGCCTGGATGAGTTTTTCGAGGTTTTCAGCTGTTAGCTGCATTCCATCATTGATGGATTTGATGATCCCGTTTTTATCGATCCATATTTGGTGCGGAAAGGCGGTCGCCGGAAAGTACTGTCTTGCAGTAGAATCTTCTACAGCCTGCGTAAAGATCAGGTTTCCAACCTCTTTATGCTCCCGCCAGAACTCTTCGATTTTTTTTCTGGATTGCCAGGTGACAAGTATTATTTTAAGGTCGTTTTTATATTTGTTCTGGATTCGGTTAAGCTCGGGAAAAAGTTCGATACAGCTCCCACATTCGCGGAACCAAAAATCTAAGATAACAGCCTTGCCCTTAAAATCCGATAATTTTGCGTTTGATGCGGTATGGTTGAGCATCTGTGTAAACACTATGTCTGGTACACGGTCACCTACCTTTAAAGGTTTAATTTGTGCTGAGGCATTGAGATAAAGCGTTAGCAATAAGAATGAAAGTATTTTAAAGGTATTCATATCAGTATCCTGGATTTTGAGTTAAATTGGGATCAACATTGATTTCAGACTGCGGTATGGGAAACAGGGCGTCCGTTGCCTGCCATCCTGCTTTATAGCTCAGGGTATTGTTCAGTTGGCTACTCCTTTTCAGATCGAACCAGCGATGTCCGAATTCCGCAAAAAGTTCAATTCTTCTTTCCCTGTTAATGGCGGCAAGCAATACGCTCTCACTGCCGAAAGAAGCAGTTGCTAGCCCTGCCCGTGCCCGCACTAAACGTAAATCACTTTCAGATCCACTAAGATCATTCAACTTTGCCCGCGCTTCAGCACGAATCAGATATTGCTCCCCAGACCGTAACATAATTGGCTGCTCGACTTTTTCGGTAACAGCCGTTCCCCGGCTCTTATATTTATTAGGGTAATAATAGGAAATGCCATTAACGGTTTTACTTCCTACCCAATTGCTGTATCGCTGATCGCCGGTTTCAAAGGCAAAACGAAGCATGTCGGTTATCGGATAGGAAGGCAGCACCGAAGCGGTAACCCTTGGAACAAAACTACCGCCGTCGTAGGTATTTACCGTTTGTCCATCTATCGTGGTCTGCCAGATGGCTTCTGAACTTGATTTTAAAAAGGAATTAGCGGGTGATGGAAGTGGGTATAAACCTGAAGAAATTATTTCAGTGCTGTACCTATCAGCATCCTTCCAATCTCCTGCGTACAGACACAATCGCGACAATAATGCTAAGGCTGCATAACGGTTTGCCCGGAATTTACCCTCACTCGGGTATTCGGGTTTTAGTAGGGTTGTTGCTTTTATAAGGTCATCTTTCATCTGCTTATAGACCTCAGCAGATGCCGATCGGGGCAACAATGAATTATTTTCATAGTTCGTTACTGTTGTAAGGGGAATATCGCCAAAGAGATTGACCAGGTAAAAGTAACAGAACGCTCTAAGGAAATAACACTCACCCTGCCATTGATCTTGTGAAGGCTTAGGGATTGATGTGGTATTTTGCAGTCCCTGGAGACAGCGGTTGACCTGATAGATGGTTTCATAGCCATTTCGCCAGAAGTTGGAGAGGACGATTGAATTATTGCTGCTCAGGTTTGAATTAGCAAAATCCGTATAGTCCGTCACGGTTATATTGGTTGTAAGTTCATCTGCATACATGCCCAGAAAAACCGATGATCCGCCGTTAGCGAAAGTTAATGAGATATTAGAAAGCCTTGCGTAACAACCGTTGACGGCAGCTAATGCCGTCGCCTGATCCTGAAATACAACATCTCCGGTGATTCTGTTGGAAGGCTGTTCGACTTCGATGAATTTTTTGCACGACGTGTTACAAATCGTAAGCGCTAAAATGTATAAGAAAGTAAGTTTTTTTTTCATACTGATTCAGGATTTAGAAAGTCAAGGAAGCCCCCAGGTTCAAAACCCTCAGAGGGGCAAGTCCATACAATTGTTGTGTTTCAGGATTATAGCCCTTAGTCTTTGTAGTAGTAAAAAGATTTTGTGCTTGGAAGTAAACCCTTGCACTTTGTATTGATAATGTCCTCATCACTTTTGAAGGTATGTTAAAGGCCACTGCTATGTTCCGCAGCCTAAAGAAGGACTGGTCGCTGTAGCCCTTGTCAGAAAGGGGCAGTCTATCGGTTTCACTGGTCGCGCTCATAAGATATTTTTCGTAGGGCGCTGAAACATTCGCCGGAGTCCAATGATTCAGCAGTGCTGCGGGTTGATTAAACATGGTCCCACCGACTCTTCGCAAAGAATAAATCGAAAACAGGAAGTCCCTTCCCGTTTGTCTGCGGAAGTCTGCAAAAACATCGAGCTCAAAACCTTTATACTTAAAATTCGAGGTGATCCCACCATAGTATTTAGGGTCCGTACTCCCTAAGTTTTCGTAATCGGCAGTATTTAAGAACCCATCCTGGTTCAGGTCTTTATACGTGTACTTACCGGTCGCGGGATCTAAACCAGTTGATTGGTATCCTTTGATCAGGCTTAAGGGATAACCAATGCTGTACTTATAGGCATAATTTGATTCATTAAGGCCTGGAAATTCAAGCAGCTTGTTTTTAGGGATGGTCACATTGCCCCCCATGCTCCACTGCAAATCTTTCTTTTGGATAATCATGCCAGTGAGTTGCAGCTCCCAGCCTGTATTCTCTACCTTGGCAGGCAGGTTACGGGTGATGTTGGCAAAACCGGTAATATAGGGCAATTTGTATTGTACCAGCTGATTGTCACTTACATTCCGGTAATAATTGGCGCTAAGAAGCAACTTGTCATTCCAAAAGCCAAAATCAACAGCAGCTTCCGTTTTGACGTTTCTTTCCCACCCATATCCCGCGTTAAATAGACCTAGCTGTGCTAACGTATTAGCTCCCTGGTAAGTAGTGCTGTAGCTTCCCCACGAATCTAAGTACTGGTAGTCGCCAATCTGGTCGTTACCCGTAACGCCGTAGCTTCCCCTCAACTTTAAAAAACTGATTATTGGTTTGAACCTTTCCATCCAAGGTTCCGATGAAATCAGGTAGGCCGCGCCTATAGCGCCAAAATTCTCAAAACGGTTGTCAGGTCCGAAACGGCTTGAGCCGTCCCTTCTGCCGGTAAGATTAATCAGGTATTTATCATTGATGTTGTAGTTGATACGGGCAAAACCGGCGGTATACCGATAATCGGTATAATTATCTGTTTTAGCCGAAACAGTGCTTGCGGCCTGGATGGAAGCCATTAATGCTTCCGAAGCGAAGCCCTGGAGTTGCAGGTAAGTAAGCTCGTTTTCCTTCCTATGGAAGGTTGCGCCCGCAAGAAAATTAAGATTCCCTTTCCATATCCTCCTTTGATACGTGAGCTGAGGCTCCAAATTATAGCTGGTAAAAGCATTGTTGCCGTGAGAAGCCACATTCTCACCGATAAAGCTCGGAGAATTAGAGCTCTTGGGGAATGCTGAGTAATCTTTGGCATTGAGCTGGTTATAGCCCGCCAGTAGCTTTGCTGATAACCCGTCCATGATACGGTATGATAGATTGAGGCTCGTGGCAAAACTGTTGCTTTTCGCTTCATAGCTTTTTTTAAGATAAGCATAGGGGTTTTCATATTCTATGCCGCCCTCGCTCCATTTTAGCGTGCCATCACTATTAAAGAATTCAGGGATATTTGGTGGCAAAAAGGCATAATTGGTAAGGTCTCCCGAATTTGACGTGTTTTTAGTTACTGTGAAGCTGCCCGATAGGGTAAGACTTAATCGGCGGTCTTGGGAGTTGTGGGTTAAACTAAAATTCCCATTGCCACGGGTATTGGGCTGTTTACCTGGCAAAACATTGGTTTCCCTGTTATAGCCGCCACTGATCAGAAACTGTACCGCGTTACCGCCGCCCGAAAGGGAAAGGTGGGCTTGGGTCGCATATCCGGTATTTCCGGTTAAATCCTTTTGAAGATCGGTATTGCGCTTTGAATCCCATAGGGTTAGATCAGGCGCATTCGCATTAGTGGGCGTAATACCGCTATTTGAAAAAGCTTCCCGGCGCATATCGAGATACTGCCCCGTATTCATAAGTTCCATTCCGCGTGGAGCCGAGAGTATGCCCTGATCAATCCGGGCCGTTACATTAGTTTTACCGGCCATGCCTTTCTTTGTGGTAATCAAAATTACCCCATTGGCACCTCGGCTCCCGTAAATTGCGGTTGCGTCAGCATCTTTGAGCACATCAATACTTTCAATAATGGCAGGATCAATGGTCGTGAAAGGACTTAGCGAACTTCCATTACTACTTGTAATGGCTGAACTCAATACATTAATGCCTTGATTTTGCGGTGCAAAAGGAATACCATCGATAAGGATAAGGGGATCTGATCCTTGTGCAAGTGAATTTCTCCCCCTAACCTGTATACTAAAGGAAGTGCCGGATACGCCGCTGGATTGGGTTACTACCAGACCCGGAATTTTTCCCGAGAGCGCAGCCAAAGGATTACTAACAGGCTGCTGAGCAATATCTTTGGCAGAGATACTGCCAACCGATCCTGTATTTAAACGTTTTGTTGTTGTCCCATAGGCAATCACCTGCACCTCGTCTAATTTTGAATCGTTTTGTTGAAGAACGATTTTTCCGGCATCTTTCACAGGAACTTCCCGGGTCTGATAACCGATATAGGAAACAACGAGAACCGCACTTTCCTCAATATTTTGGAAAGAAAATTTCCCTTCATTATCGGTCATCGTCGTCTGGGAGCCTCCCTTCACCGTTACCGTAGCACCCGCCAGTGGGCTGCCATTTTCATCAATGACAAGTCCGGTTAAAGGTTGTTTTTCCTGCGCTTTGCCACTCTTCTCTAGAGTGACGGGCTTTTCTGTTACGACAATTGTTTCTTCAACAATTTCGTAGGCGAAGGGTACACCGGCAAAGATCTTATCCAAGGCCACGGAAAGCGGAACGTTGACTACCGTTACTGTTACGGGGGTATTCTTGCCGATCATTTTTCCTTTGTACCAGAATAGATAGCCCGTTTGCCTTTCTATCTGTTTAAAAACCTGGTACATGGGTGTAGCTTTGGCTTCAATGGTAACACGTTGGGCATGTACGTCAGCGGCCAGTACGGTCATAAAAGTCGAAGTCAATAAAATCAGAATAACAGAAAGCCTCATTAGTATTTTTTTTAGGGGTGTAATGAGTTCATGGTGCCGAAAAAGCGGCCAATAAACGGCATGGCTATGTCCTTTGCGATAGCGGCAGTTTGGTGAAAAAGTCATAAGTTTGTTTGGGTTATGCAAGGCAGTCACATTGAGAACATGTTCAATGCCTTGCGGATTGTTGATAAAATCGGTTCGCACCGGTTGTTGACAAGACCTACTGAACCGGAGCATCCTCGTACGATGTCTCCGGTTTTTCGTAGGTATCATTAACTATTAACTTAAAAAAAACTTACTTCATAGGCTACGGCGGTTTATGGGTGATCTACTGGACATTTATTTCGTTTGTGCGACCATTAATACAGTTGCACCATTTTTTTTGATGAGTTTAAAATTCACATTACTAAGTTCAAGTATCCTTAACACGCTTGACAGGTTGGCGCTGCGTTTAATACCGCCGTTAAATACCTCTTTGGTAGGTTCTCCTTTATATTCGACCTGGATATTGTACCATCGGCTGACCTGATGTAGTACCTCCTGGATCGAGGCATCCTTAAAATAAATTTTACCGTCCTTCCACGCCAGTGCGGACTGCAGGTCCGCTTCCTGAACAATGATACGGCTATCAGTTGCGAAAGATTGCTGGCCAGGCTTAAGAATGACGGGACGATCCTTATCTCCTGGGGTTGACACTTTTACCGAGCCCTCTGCAAGCGTGGTCACTGTCTTAGCTTCATCAGCATAACTGTTGATATTAAAATGGGTTCCCAGAACTTCAACTTTTTGGGATGGCGTTTCAACAATAAAGGGGTGTTTCCTATCCTTGGTTATCTCAAAGTAAGCCTCTCCGGCTAAAAGCTTTACATTCCGCGTTCCCTGGGAACCCAGGTTGGCAGCGTATTGTAACGTGGTAGCGGCATTAAGCCAAATCCTGCTGCCGTCAGATAAGGTGATCCGGTAGGTCTGTCCATTGGCTGTAGATAAGGTGTTAACACCAGTATTCGAACTTTCATTCATTCCTCTGCCCGTGTACACCACCGCTCCATCCTTTGTTTTCGTGACTTCTATACCTTGTTCGGATGCCAGGATACCGGCAGAAAGACTATTAAGCCTGATCTTCTTTCCATTGGAAAGGGTTAATGTGGCTGCGGATTGTCCGGGACTGACATCTGCAACCGCAGCAAACTCGGCTCTTTTTTGCTTGCTATTCGTGGAGATAAGATAAAAGCTGATTCCGATAGCAAGAAATAAAAATACTGCTGCTGCATAGGGGATATACTTTCCGAGCCTGATTGTCTTCTTAGGTTGCAATTGTTCCCGTAATCGGTAGGAAACAGCGTCAACTGCCTTTTCCAACCTTATATGATTATGCTCGGGAAGCCCACCGGATAATTCTTTCAGCACCAATTCATAAAGCTCTCCATCATCCTCTTCCTTTCCAAAATAGTGCACCAAAACCTTATATTCATCTGCATTGATGGTGTTATCCAGGTATTTGGCGAAAATCTTTTGAATGTTTTGATTATTTTCCACAGCTTGTTTTTAGGATATTACGCAGGTTGCGCAGAAACCAATAGCTGTATGATGAAAATACTTTAAAATTCTGTACTGGATATCAATAACCACAGATCGAATTTATAATTCCGAAGATAATCGGGAGCCAGGGTCATTGGTGCATTGAAGTGCTAACCGATAACAAGAAGAAACGCCCGTATAGAGATTTACACCGAAATCCTTCCAGTGATTCCTTTTATAAGGGATAAGATGTCTGCTTATCGCTCCAATTGCTTTTGAACAAACTTGATTTTGTCCCTTTCAGTAGCTTTAATCTTGACGTCTGGAGCTATTCCAATATTATCGATAGGATATTGAGGTAATCTTTTAGACCTAGCGATGGGAATAACAAGATTGAGGTCGGCACATGGAATATCGAAATATTGATTACTGCTATAATCTAACATCCCTGCCGAATTTTCTCCGTAAACTTTTACCTTTTTGCTTTGCATCGCCATCAACAAAAATGATTCGGTAGAGCTTGCACTGTTTCTGTCTATTAAAATCGCTACTTTTTTGGGGAATGAATAAATAGAGTCAAGCCTAACCTCGAACGACTCTTTACCGGATGGATTTACAAATTGATTAGGATGTAATTTCATCAGGCCAATAATGTTGCTTAGAAGCTCTTTTGCCGATTCGGAAATGTCAGGATCTTTTAAATTACCTTCCAAAACAGAGATATTATTTTCTGATGATCGATACTCATCCGGTTTAATATAAATGGGGTTGGCGTAAATATGCGGCATTAGAGAATTGAAGGCGTAGTCTGTTCCGCCGCCATTACCACGAATATCAATGATCCAGTTAGTTGTCTTTTTAAAACTTTCATCATTAACTTTAAACAAGCTGTCAATTATTTTTTTCTCACTCCATTCAAACGAAGGCAGCCTTAATAGTACTGTACTTGCGCTTAACTGCTTTATACTGGTTTGATTGTTCAATTTCTCATCCGATGCGGGTAAAGCCGGTTTTTTAAAGAGCTTATTAAGCTGTTTAACCTGCTCGGGATACTTTTCCCGGTATCTCCAGTCTAATTGCACCCGCAGATGCTTATCTTTAAAGTAGTTAACAAATGTTTTTAATATCACATAACAAGAGTCCGTACCGGCTGCTTTTGCTGCTCTTTGCCGAAGTTGTCCGGTGAAATTGGTAAACTCATTAAGGTTTTTACTTTTTACTTTGTCGCTGTACCCTGAATAATTATCCGCTATGTGACTGGTGGTATAATCAAAATTCACAAGGCAATCACAATTTTGGGCAAACGTACATAGGGGAAATAGAGCGATAAAACAAAAAAGTATTTTTTTCATAGGCAAGTTAATTGTTGAGGGGACGATAAATGAATCCAGAGAGTTCCAAGGAATATCATATTCTTATAACAGTCCAACCACCTGATCTCTTACATTTAACTTCCTTTTAAAAAAAACCGTAACAATATCTTTTATCATTGAAATTCTATTAAAACAGTTTCTCTCTTCGTAAAGATAAGCATTTTTGCGTTCCCCTTTCGCCTGAGCTTGATATGGTGACAGGGAATGAAACGATACAGCTAGGCACCATCTTAATTATTAACTTTGTAATTACTGTCCAAAGAGGTTCTGACAGAAAAACACAACTACATACGGGATGGCCCTGTTGTAATGGTTCTTTAAGAATCGGTTGGCCTTCGTGATGTGATCATTAACCGCAGCTTCTGAAATCTGCAACAAACGGCTCACCTCAGCATAACTTTTCTTTTCCATTTTGCATAGAAGAAATACTTTTCTCCGTTGCTCAGGAAGCCGATCGATAGAACGGAAGAGCTCCATGTCGGCATCCACAGCGGACATCTCTTCAAAAGGATTATAAGCATCCGAAATGCGGTGCCATAATTCCTCCGCCAATTTTTTGTTCCTGGAGACATTTCGGAAATAATCGTTGACAAGATTGGCCGAGATACGGTATAAATAGGCCTCCAGCGGTCGTTCAGGGTCTATAACACCTCTGCTGTTCCATAATTTTATAAAAAGTTCCTGTAAAACATCTTCTGCCAGGTCCCAGGATTTAAGCAACCTGAAAAGGCGTTGGCCAATGGCGCGACTGTGCTTGTTGTAAATGGTTTCGAAAGCAGTGTAATCCCCTTCACGCAACCGAAGCAGCAGTTCTTTTTCAGATGATATTAAAGAGGAGGTCATTTCTTTGAGCACTATGACCTTAAAGTTAATAAATTGTTAGTGAATTTGGAAAGGGATTCCCAATTCTAATAGGGCCGACACGATGTGTCATGTACACCACATAAGAAGATCATTTCATTTTTAACCGAGGCAATCCAATTTCATGCTCCTGCGGATAGGGTTGTCTTTGGGTCATGCTTACATCTTCTTTGATCCGCTCATGTGCTATATACCTTTTATCTTCGTCATGGTAATACCTCGGATCGGGAATAAACGGCATTTTGGCCATTTTCATGATAGTAATGGTCGGGAAATGAAAATCAACTTCCACGGTTCCTAACAGTAAATAGCAACCACCGCCTTTGAAGGGATACTTCTCCAGACAATCGGGAAAGTGCGCCGTGTCAAAATAATTGCCCTCTGCGTCAATCCACGTTCCAAAGAACATAGTCCCTCTTTTGGTAGGCACATGCTTTCTGGAAATCAGGTAAGCCAGCATCTTTATTTGTTTTTTGTGGTGCTTTACCAAATCCTTAGCCATCACCGATCCACGGTATCTGGAAACCAGCAGATCAAAGGGGCTTACCGAAACGGGGAATCCCAAAAGTTCAATTTCATCGAAAGCATCCTCAAACAAATCCCTTTTGAGCACCGGAAGCTGGTATTCTTTTACCGGTTCGTCAAACAATGCTTCCATTCTTTTTTCAGGCTTGAAGTCGTTAAGGAGCATTCTGGCTTCGATTAACAGTTCATTCTTCTGTTTGCCTGTAAACCTGAAAGCATCGATAAAAATAAGGATTTCTATTCCAGCTATGCCAATGGGGATTCTCTTGATAAAGTCTTCCAGAGATTTATAAGCCCCTCTTATTACACGATCTTCTACAATGAGCTCAGCTACGGCTTTTTCTATTGATTGTAAGTGCATGAAACCAAGATAAACATCCTTACCGTACAGTGTGGTCTGGTACTCGCTCATGTTGACACACGGGTTTAAAATATTGGCGCCTGACATTCTTGCTTCATGGATATATACCTCTGTGCGGTAAAATCCTCCCTGGTTATTGATGACCGCGACCATAAATTCAAGGGGATAATGCACCTTTAAATACAAGCTTTGATAACTCTCTACCGCATAAGAAGCAGAGTGGGCTTTACAAAAGGAATAGCCCGCGAAACTTTCAATCTGACGGTAAACTTCAGCACTTAATGCTTCAGGGTGTCCCAGCCGTTTGCAGGATTCAAAAAAGTGATCTTTCACTTTTTGTAGCGCAGCCAATGACCTACCCTTACCGCTCATCGCCCGGCGCAACACATCGCCATCCGTAGCCGGGAGCCCTCCATAATGCAAAGCAATTTTAATCACATCTTCCTGATACACCATAATGCCATAGGTTTCTCCCAATTGCTGCTCGAAAACGGGATGAAAGTATTCAAACTGGTTAGGATTATTGTGACGGAAAATATATTCTTTCATCATTCCGCTCTGCGCCACCCCCGGCCGGATAATCGATGAAGCTGCGACCAGGACTTTATAATTATCACATTTGAGACGGCGTAATAACCCGCGCATGGCAGGGCTTTCGATATAAAAACACCCTATGGTTTTTCCAATACTTAAAAATTCATTGCATTGTTTTTCATTCTTGGACAGGGAGGTATTGCGAATATCCACCTGTATACCTTTGTTTCTTCTAATCAGCTTGACGGCATCATTGATGCTGCCAATTCCTCTTTGGCTCAGGATGTCAAATTTTTCAAAACCAATTTCCTCCGCCGTATGCATATCAAACTGTACAATTGGAAATCCTTTCGGGGGCATAATAAGTGCTGTATAATTGCTGATCGGTTCTTCCGAAATTAAAATCCCGCAGGAATGCATACTTCGTTGGTTTGGAAACTGATCCAGCATCGTACCGTATTGATGCACCTGCCGAACCACCGAATTGTCATCATGCAAATCCATAGACTGCGTAGTCAGTGCATCGAGTTCTTCTTTAGGCAGCCCGAATACTTTCCCCACCTCACGCAAGATCGATCTGTATTTGAATTCCACATTGGTACCGCAAAACGCTACATAGTCCTTACCATACCGGTCAAAAATATATTGCAGAATGACATCCCGATCCTGCCAGCTCCAGTCCAAATCAAAATCAGGCGGCGTTTTCCGGTTAAGGTTCAGAAAACGCTCAAAATATAAATCAAGTTCCAAAGGGCAGATATCGGTAATACCCAGACAATATGCAATAATGCTGTTCGCTCCGCTTCCACGACCAATATGCATAAAGCCCATGCTGTTGCTGTAGCGAACAATGTCCCAGGTTATTAGAAAATAACCACTGAAGGAAAGTTGATCGATCACCTTCAATTCTTTCTCAACCCTTTTTCTGGCTGCCACGTGATGATCCCCATATCTGGCTGTTAAGCCCGCATAGGCAAGAGAGGTAAGCAGTTTAATATCGTTCTGTTTATCGCGCGTATAATGTTTTTTATTTCTTGGATAGGAAAAATCATAATCAAAACTACATTGGCCTAAGATCATTCGCGTGTTACTCACGATCTCCGGATACCGCTCAAAATAGTACAGCAGTTTTTCCTGATGCAGCATGATCTCATCTGCCCGGCAGTGCTGATCGGGTTTTAGCAAGGTAATCAACGTATTCAGGTCAATAGCCCGCAATACCTTATGGAGCTCATACTCCTGCTCATTCTTAATGGTAACGGATTGAAGGATTACCATTTTATGGATCAGCTGCCGCCACTGTTTCTGAAACAATAGATTGACCTGGTCGGGCCGTATACCAATATATTCATGATCCAAGAGATTTACTGGTGAATTTTCTAAGGGATAAATGGTAAAAGATTGTTTGAATTCGGGATGGTGCCGTGGCAGGGGAACATTATCACAGTTATGACTTGTCAATAACTGGTTAATTTCGGAAAGCGCTCGTTCACTTTTTGCTAATGCGATATATAAGAGTTTCCCTTCATCCCTGAATTCCATTCCCACCACAGGTTTAATCCCTGCATCTTTACACGTTTTTAAAAACTCATAAATGGCAGTCATCGTATTGATATCGGTAAGGCAAAGCACCTGAGCGCCTGCTTCTACAGCAGATTGCACCAGGCTCTGAACAGAGAAGGTTCCGTAACGCAGGCTATGATAGGTATGGCAGTTCAGATACATGGCTAATACTGTTTTGAAGGGAAATCAAATCCTGAGGCACGGCCGACCGCATTTTTTCCAAACCTGTTCTTAATCTTATCCATGGATTGATAGAGGTTTATCATTTCCTGCGTATCTTCAAACATATTCATCTGGTATTCTCCATGAACCAGTCCGGTCAGTTTCAATCCAACCAAACGTATCCGCATTCGGCGGGTATACAGCTTGTCAAATAATTCCAAGGCATACCTGCTGATCGTATGGTCAGCCGAGGTATAAGAGACTTTGCATTGTTTAATTTCCGTATCAAAATTGGAATAGCGGATCTTTACCACGATGGTGGAGGTCAGCCACTTTTCCTGTCTAAGCTGGTGGGCAAGTTGCTCGGCCATGCCGGTGATCAGTGATTTTATCCCGTATATATCTATCGAGTCCTTTTCAAAAGTATGCTCCGATGAAATTGATTTCCGCTCGGTGTACGGAATTACCGGACTGTCATCAATCCCATTAGCCTTGCGGGATAGCTCGATGCCATTTTTTCCTAAAATCTTTTGAAGCACTTCCGTGGGCATTTCAGCGAGCGTATGAATTGTCCTAATGCCAACCCGGGAAAGCAGTTGATAGGTCACTTCACCGACCATCGGAATTTTTCGTACGGAAAGCGGATTTAGGAATGGACGAATCATGGCGGGCTGTATTTCCATATGCCCTTTGGGCTTAGCTTCTCCGGTACCGATCTTCGATACGGTTTTATTATTGGAAAGGGCAAAACTGATCGGCAGATTAGTATGCTTGACTACATGGGCAGCCAATTCCTTGGTCCACTGATAGGTTCCAAAAAAACGGTCCATTCCGGATAGATCCAGGTAAAATTCATCAATACTGGCTTTTTCCAGTAAGGGGACTTTTTCTTCGATAATTTCAGTGACCTCATGTGAAAGCTTGGAATAAAGATCCATATCGCCCCGGATTATTCTCGCCTCAGGGCAAAGTTTCATCGCCATTTTGATAGGCATGGCAGAACGCACCCCATAGTATCGGGCCTCGTACGAGCAGGAAGCCACTACTCCGCGGTCGCCACCGCCGATGATGATCGGTTTCCCCGTAAGCTCACTATTATTTCTTCGTTCACATGACACGAAGAAAGTATCTAAATCCATATGCACTATTGCACGATCCATCTCCTAATTTTCTATAAACTGTACAGTACAAAATTGCTAACTTATTTAGCAAAATATCATATATTTGTTGCTATAATTTATAGCAATGTCAATTTTATCAGAAAACATCAGGTATTTGAGAGCTCAGTTGAAATACTCCCAGCAGAAAATCGCAGATGATCTTTTGATCACCAGAGGAAGGTATGCAAAATATGAAGACGGTGATACTGAGCCACCTATCGAAATCCTTTTGAAGATTTCGAGGTATTTCCGCGTTAGCATAGACCTATTAGTTTCTGTGGAGCTTAGAAGATTTCCGATGGATGAACTGTTGCGCCTCCCGGATAACCGCATCTTGCTACCCATTACCATTGACGGTTCGGGTGAGAATAAAATTGAAATCATTCCCTACAAAGCATCGATGGGATACCTCAACGGCTATGCTGATCCTGAGTATATTGAAACCCTTCAGCACCTTTCCCTTCCTTTTCTTCGCAACGGAAACTACAGGGCTTTTCCGGTAGAGGGAGATTCCATGCCGCCCTTTAAAGATGGTACTTTTATTATCGGTAAATACATCGAAAATATACAGGAAATGAAAATTGGGAAAACGTATCTGTTGGTTACCCGTACAGGGTTTGTTTACAAAAGGCTGGCTGAGATGGACGAAAAGTCTATTAGGGTAGTGTCGGATAACAGCTTTTACGAACCCTACCGAATACCGTTCCATGACCTCCTGGAAATCTGGGAATATGAATACAGTTTAATGAAGGATTATGATTTTTCAGACTTTAATACCCAGGAGATTAAGGGGATGTTCCTATCCTTAAAAGATGATATCAAACGGGTGGAAAGTCATTTAAGGCGATAGAAATGTTAAAAGGATTTTAATCATTAAAAATGCCAATGTATAAAACTGCTATCAATCAAAGGTAAAGCTAAACCTGCTGCCCTGTTCCGGATGCCAGCAAGGAACATATTTTATATATCCGTAAGTAACCAGTTCTCCCAGGTACTTATGATAGGTTGTGATTGACCGTATGCCCGAAAACCACATCAGCTTTTTTCGGCTCGCATGAAAATCATCAGAAAGCTTTGCACCATTGTGATGATACAACAAAGCCATCAATAGTCCGATATGGGTCGGTACAATCCTGCTGTCCTCTGCCAGCTTTTTACACAGAGAGCGCAGCAAAGCATTTTCGTTCCACTCACCCATTCTTATTCAGCATTTTAAGGATATCCTCTTGACGGTAGTAGAAGCTGCCTCCCACTTTCCGATACGGAAGAGTACCCTTCATCCGAAGGTTCTGCAGTGTGCCGGGTGATATCTTTAGTAACTCCCGAACATCTGAACTCTTTAGCCACTCTCTACTTTCCTTTTGCCCTCCTTCCTTATTCATCAAAGCCTTTAGCTCTTCCAGGATTTCGCTTTTGAACTGTAGCAGGTCCTTCAAAGTAATAACAACTATTTCCATAATGATCACGGAAGTACCATTTATGATCTCCCGGGCTATACTAAAATAGACCTAAACAATGCCTAATAAGATAAAATGGCACTTAGTGGCACGTTATGGCTACCCATGACCAATTATGATATGTGATTCCTGAGCTTTTTTGCGCAGCCATTCACTTCAATACTATCTCAAAATGATATTCAAATATTAATACCGCAAATACACAGAGTATACAAGTGCTCGGGAATGATAATTCGTAAGTATTTATCTAAAAGTCGGCTCGTAGAACATAAGTGACCGCGTACTGAGTGATCTCTCTTACCAGCGATTTGAAAAGAAGGAAATGCTGAAGGGCTTAGAAAGATGTAGTATCTAAATTTGTATTCCAATATTTCAACTGGAAAAACCACACCACATTATCTTTTCCAAAAATTTGTCTATGATAATTATAGTCTTACGGAAAAACGTAATGTTTGGTCGATTTTGATTTGTTATATTTATAGTATTTAAACTTGGATATTATTTGTAACTACAGATCTCCAATTTACATTTTAATGCGTAACTAATGATTTTTAATAATAAATGGAAGACAATTTAAACCTTGATTATGATGCATTTCTACGATCTATAAAAAGAAATATTGATGTTCCGCACTCTTTCCTATTAGGTGCTGGTGCATCCATCAGTTCAGGAATACAGTCTGCTTACGACTGTATCTGGGAATGGAAAAGAGATATCTATGTTTCGAAAAACGTTAATGCCGCTGATTATTACAAAAATCACAGAAATGAAAATGTGAGACTAAGCGTCCAAAAATGGTTGGACAATCACGGCGGCTTTCCAGAGCTGGACGCACCGCAAGAATATTCCTACTATGCAGAAAAAGCCTACCCGATTGCAGAAGACAGAAGGAAATATTTTTTTAGCTTGATTGAAGGCAAAGAGCCCTATATTGGTTATAAATTACTTTGCTTTCTTGCAGGCCAAAATATCCTCAAAGCTGTATGGACTACAAATTTCGACGGTCTAATGGTTCGGGCAGCCCATCAGAATAATTTAACGCCTATTGAAATAACACTCGACAATGCGGATCGTATATATCGAAATCAAAGTACAAAGGAACTTTTGTGCATTGCCTTACACGGTGACTATAAGTATACTAAGCTTAAAAACACCGATAACGAACTGGACACACAGAACGAGATTTTTAAGGAGCATATCGCAAATTACCATACTGATAAAAACCTTATCGTTGCCGGCTACAGCGGCCGCGACGTGTCGCTGATGGATGCACTTAAGACCGCATTTTCAAGAAGAGGTACAGGCCGTCTCTATTGGTGCGGATTTGGAGATCGTATCAGCCCTGAAGTCAAAGACCTGATCGAACACGCACGAGCTTACGGGAGAGAGGCTTTTTATATATCAACTGATGGCTTTGATAAAACTCTTATACATTTATCCAAATCCATATTTGAAGACAATAAAGAAATTTCCAATCAAATCCAGCAACTGCTTGAGATTTCAGATCACGAAGAAACAGTAACATCTGATTTTAAGCTTGAGGTTACTAAAACTGACAAGTACATCAAAAGCAATCTGCACCCTATTGTTTTTCCACGCGAAGCGTTTCAATTTGAGGTAGATTACGGCGAAAACCGGCCGTGGGCATTCCTAAGAGAACTTACCCAAAATACAAGCATTGCAGCCGTGCCGTTTAGAGGAAAAGTTTTTGCATTGGGATCGCTCAGCGAAATCAATACAGTATTTAGGCCATATATCAAATCCAAAATACAGCGTGAACAAATTTCACGCTATGATATTGAAAATGTTTCGGCTTTTAAAAACCTGATGCTGACCGCCCTTCTAAAATACTTCTGTTCCACAAAAGAAGTCTTGTCCAACTACAAGGATAAAATTTGGTTTAAGAATCCAAGTAGTAATGATGGTGAAGTTTCGATCCATAAGGCAGCATACGTATCATTGTACTTCGACAGGAATCCGGTTTTTGGCTATCTTGCATTAGCTCCAACCGTATATTTAGATTCGGATAACGAAATCCATAAATCCCGTAAGCAACAAATTAGCAAAAAAATCCTTGAAAAACTGTTTAATGATAAATATGATCATGAATTACAGTTGTGGACGACAACCTTATTTAGCAATAGGAAGTTGGTATTTGAATATCCATTTCAGTCGGGAACCGGTTTTGAGTTTCAAATAAGCTCAAATACAGCCTTCGGCGAAATTGATGTACTGGACAACAAATATAGGCCAGCCATCCCACAATATTATAATTATAAACAGACCCAGTTTAGGGGTGTACAGTTTCTAGAACCTCAGTTGATTTTTAAGAACATTTCGAGCAACAACGATTTTAAGGACTTTCATCCTATGCGTGGCTTGATTAACAATCGTCCTTATGACGTTAATCTTAATGGTATCATACACTCCAATGAAATTGAGCTTTCGGTAATCTGCGCATCGAACTATGCCAATAGACTGTTTACCTTTCTTTCAGGACTTAATGTCAAACACCCAACTCAGGGAAAAAATGCAGATTACCTTATCGACTATCCTGGTTTTGCTTCCGCATATAATATACCGATCAACATACCTGTTGTTGAGGATGATTCGTCTTGGATCGACATTAATTTTTCGGCGGATAACGGCAAGGAGACACACGAAAATGCTATTGCGTTGGCACATCAAATCACCGACAAACTCAAGAAAATTTCAGCCGTAAGAGGTTCTGGTCCCGTCGTTATCTTTATACCAGAGGAATGGCAGCCTTTTGAAACCTATTTGAACGAGGTCGAGAGTTTTGATCTGCACGACTATATCAAAGCGTTTGCCGCCTCCCAGGGAATCGCTACTCAGCTGGTTCGAGAGGATACTTTGGAAGATCCCCTGAAATGTCAGATCTACTGGTGGCTATCTTTATCTTTTTATGTCAAGTCGCTCCGAACACCTTGGATATTAAACAACCAGGAGAGAAAAACTGCTTACGCGGGAATAGGCTATAGTGTTTCAAAAACTAAGGGGCTAATCGACATTGTTATAGGATGCAGCCATATTTACGACTCCAATGGACAGGGCTTGAAGTACAGGCTTTCTAAAATAGACAACTATGTTTTGGATAAACAGAATAATCCTTATCTTTCCTATAAAGATGCCTTTCAATTTGGGGTGTCCATCAGGGAATTATTTTATCAATCAATGGATACTCTGCCTGAACGCGTCGTTATACATAAAAGAACGAAGTTCACCCAAGATGAAGTTAACGCGATTAAGGCAAGTCTTAATCAGGCAGGTATTAAAAAAATCGACTTGATTGAGATAAATTACGATGTCGATGCGAAATTTGTAGCGATGAGCATTTACAATAACCGTCTGCAAGTCGATAGATTTCCGATCTCCCGCGGAACTTGTATTGTGACCAATAAAAGAACAGCGCTACTTTGGACGCATGGTATTGTTCCATCTGTAAAGCAGCAGAGTCATAAGTTTTATCTGGGCGGAAGGAGTATACCAGCTCCAGTAAAAATCACAAAACATTATGGCGAATCTAATATAGACCTTATAGCTACTGAAATATTGGGTTTAACAAAAATGAACTGGAATTCACTAGATCTCTACTCAAAACTCCCTTCTACTATTGATTCATCTAATCAGATTGCAAGAATCGGAAAGCTACTTGCCAGATATGAAGGGCGATCCTACGATTACAGATTATTTATTTAGCAATAGTTTTTCTATTTATTTAATAGAATGCATATTCACCTCAAGTCTCACCCATTTTTAAATTTATAGGTTGAACTATATTTTAATTTAATTTTCCAATCGATTTTCTATATTTAATCCGAGAGCAATAATTTAGAACGGGGATCGTCGTCAGATTATTCCCGTTTTTTTGGTAAGCGCTTTGCACAGTGCTTTACGTTCCAAGTCTTCGGAAGCTGTGGGTTTCCTTGCAATCACTATCGCGTTCTTGCCGTTCCTATACTCACGCCAATATTGGAACTTAATCTCCCGAAATGGCATCGGTACAATATCGTCGCAAAATGGGTTTCTGAACATTTATCACCTTACATAATTCTGTTTTACAGCAATCTCTGATTGCCTAACCCCTGGTTGGAATTGTTGGAGTTGCTATCGCCTGTTGGAAAATGATTGGATCAATCAAACTATTTCCAAATCAACCGGTAAAAAGGCAGCTAAGTTATAGCGGGCAGCCACCCCAAACAGCCAACCAAAAGACTACGGCATAATGGCAAGGCAAAGTGATGGCTTCGCCGAACTGCTGTGTGTTGCCTTGCCACCCGCCGGGACTTATTCCGTTTCCTTTTGGTTTTCCCCTCAGCCCGCTTGGATTATCTGCTTTCTTTTTTCCGGTTTTTCTTTTGGAAAAATTTAAGCGAAGCGAAGCAGACCACAACAGGAAGCAGGGAACGAGAAAAGCGGACATAACAAAATGTAAAACTTTTAAAACAGGAAGATTATGAACATTATCGGAAGACTGACAAGAGATGCGGAAGTACGCACAACGTCACAGGACAAACAAGTAGTGAATTTTTCAGTAGCGGTGGGCGACAGCTACCTTAACAAGCAGGGCGAGCGTATCGAGCAAACTACCTATTTCGATTGTGCCTACTGGCTATCGGCAAACGTGGCAAGACTGCTCACTAAAGGCACATTGGTAGAACTCACAGGCAGGGCAAGCGTAAGGGCATGGATAAGCAAAGACGGTGAAGCCAGAGCAGGTCTGAATTTTCACACCTCCCAAATCAAATTGCACGGCGGTGGCAAGAAAACCGAAACCGTACAGGCTACTGCACAAACCGTCAACAACAGCATTACAGCACAGGGAGCAGATGACGACCTCCCATTTTAACAAAAAATATTTCAAACCCTTAAAATCATTTTATCATGGCACATAATATTAATTTCAACGAGCAAACAGGACGTTATTCATTTTTTAGCGTACAACAAAAAGCATGGCACGGTTTGGGGCAAATCGTGGAAGAATACCCAACAAGCGAAGAAGCGATCAAACATGCAGGGTTAGATTACGAAGTAGTAAAATCCCCACTGTTCACCAAAGGTTCGGGTATTATCGAAACTTCGGGAGGAATAGAGATAGGAAGTACGGAACTGCAAGTCCCTGATTATTTCGCCAATATCCGCACCGATAACAATTCCGTATTGGGTGTAGTCGGCAAGGATTACCACATCGTACAGAACCGGGAAGCCTTCAATTTTTTTGATGCTATCGTAGGTGGTGGCGAGGGCATTCTATATGAAACCGCAGGGGCATTAGGTAACGGAGAGCGCATTTTTATCACCGCGAAACTGCCCGATTATATCCGTGTGGGAAATGGTGATGATGTCACCGAAAAGTACATTTTCCTAACAACTTCGCACGATGGTAGCGGAAGCATTACCGCTGCATTTACGCCCATTAGGATTGTATGCCAGAATACCCTTAACGCATCCCTGCGCAGTATGACCAATGTCGTGCGTATCAAACACACTTCGGGAGCGAAACAGCGTATCGAGAATGCCCACAAGATTATGGGATTGGCAAACACATTGAGCAACCAGTTGGAGGGTATTTTTAATGAGTGGACTAAGGTAAAAGTAAACGACAAAGAAGTACGAAAGCTCATCCAGTTGGCACTTTGCCCCAACAAGGAAACGCTTGACCTTATCAAAAAAGGCGCTGACGATGAAATTTCCACTGTGTTCAAAAACACCGTTGAGGACGCATTTGCCTATGCGATGATTAGCGACACCCAGCAAATGGATACCACCAAAGGCACATTGTTCGGAGCCTACAATGCAGTGACAGGCTATTATCAGAACGTAAGAAACTACAAGAACGATGAAGCCAAGTTACAGAGCATTGTATTGGGTGGTACTGCGCAACTCAAATCACAGAAAGCATTTGAACTGTGTACCGCATTTGCCTTAGACGGTGCGGAAATCCTAAACCTTAATTAGATAACCATAGGCTACCACTTTAATCGGTGGTAGCCTACTAGATAAGGATATGAAAGCAATACGAGCAACAACACATTAAAATTTTACAGCAATGAATACCAATTTTTTTAAGCAGATACAGCAGTTGGACTTTACAGGAGTATTGCAACTGAACATTTCAAAAGGGATAGACACAAATCTGATTGTAACGGTATTGGTCAATAATGATGGGTGCGGAGACAGTGCCAAAAACCTAATTCCCCCTTTGACATTCAACGCCACGCCCCAAGAGTTTGACGAGGGATTTTTTGAGCAGATCACCACACCGATACAAAAGGTATCGGGACTAATGGTGGATATGGAAAAATTCCAGAAGCAATTGGATGAAGCCAAAAAGCAATCGGCAATCGAAAAAGACAAAGCCGAAAAGCAGAAAAAAGAACAGGAAGCCAAAGACAAGAAGTTTAAGGAAGGTATGGCAAAAGCGGACGAACTCGAGAAAGAGGGCAAATTCCGTGAAGCGTGGATGAAAGTTCCCGACATAGCCGAATTCCCCGAAAAAGCAGACGAGATACGCAAGCGCAAAACATCATTATCTGACAGGTTTGCCACACCGAGCCTTTTCGGAGCAATGGAAGAAGCGACCACCGAACCGCCAAAGGCGGTGGAAGCTACTGCCAACTACCTTGACGATGAAACGGACGAAGCCAAAGGGGGAATAAACTATTAATCTAAAATCAGAACGTTATGTTGTTAGCAACGCCATTAGAGCGAGTTTTTATACTCAAAGATAAAGGACAGGACATCAGACTGACCGACCCCGAACCACGTTGGAGCGTGGAAGCGGTAATGAATTTTTACGCCAACCTGTATCCCATTCTAACAACCGCAAAAATATCGGCACCAAAGATTAAGGACGATGCCGTTGAGTACAAATTTGAAAGCGTAATGGGGACGAAAGGGTAAATCAAAAATCAAAAACAATGAATTATGCAACCACATATCATATCGGGAATGGTCAGCCTACCCGAACAAAAACGGCAACAGCATTTGCACCGACAGTTAGGCGAATTCGCAAAATGGATGCAAAAACCAAAAGATGCAAACCAAGTGCTGAAAGACAGGCAGAAGTCCGTACCGATAGCCATGCTACCAATGGTATTTTGAAATGCACCTTTTTGCCAAAACTGAAAACGGCACAACCCGTACAGGCTTGTAAAGAAACAACTTTAACGGAGAGGGATTTTTACAAGTCCCTTTCCAGACTTGCCGAGCATTACAAAATTGAGCCCATGCAGACCAAAAATTATGGTTTCCCTTACAACATCGCCCTGTCTATGTGGGATATGGAAGCTAAAGTGAAACGCACCAACATCAACTGGAATCATTTCCAATTGGTACAGGATCGTAAGAAAACCTTTTTCATAACCGAAGAACGTTACGAGGTGGGGACAACCCTGTATTATGTTCCGGTTGTACCGCTCTTTAAAATGCTCCACGACAGAGGACGAAAAGATACGGCACAACTGCTATTATCCGTATTCAGCTACCTGTACCATATTGCTGATATTCCCTATTACAGGCAGGAAGACAGTTATCTGTACTGGCAGTACGAAATGCATAGAGAATGGGTGGAACAGGACGAGGAAACGGACGCCACCGAAACCTACCTAAGCGAGTTGCGCAATGCCGAATATATTGGCTACAGGATAGAACAGAAACTATTTAACCGTATCAATCTGAAGTTTTTTGAACAACGTTTGAACCGATTTAAGAGCCTTGATCCATTCGACAAAGAGTGCCGAAAGGTAGCTTGTGATGCGTTTGCCCTGTACACGGAATATCCGA
The DNA here is from genome assembly GCF_034651565.1 of Chryseobacterium sp. MHB01. Taxonomy (NCBI): domain Bacteria; kingdom Pseudomonadati; phylum Bacteroidota; class Flavobacteriia; order Flavobacteriales; family Weeksellaceae; genus Chryseobacterium; species Chryseobacterium sp. MHB01. Next base: position 223,333 of record NZ_JAYEDA010000007.1, read on the forward strand.
CAGCAAGCATTTTCAGAAATGCACCATTACCCGAAAACGACCCCTATCATGATGAGTATGAAAATGGAACCATCGGGATGCACAAGTATATCTCATTTATTGCCGACACAAAAGGGTGGCTCCATGACAGCCTTACCGACACCATTAACAACGAATTTAACGAGTACGGCTTAATAGAAGAACCCACCATTTGCAAGGCGTTCGATGGAAGCAACATAACAAACGCTAATCTTGATTTTGAGAACCGCCTGTTTTCCTTACTGGACGACCTCTGCACCCTATTGTATAACTATTAAAGAATAAGCAAATGAACAACGTAAATAACATTGCCGAAAACTTCGGCACCTTATACCATCCAACATCCACATTGGTTTTCTATGAAGCAAAAGGAACGGAAAACAATATGTACGTGGAGCATTTTGATATGGACAAAAACGGAATGCCCATCAATGCCCACCCATTGACAGTAAAAGAAGCCAATGTACTGGCAAAGGCTTTACAGACCGATGAAGAAAGGAGTCATGCCTTTTTAAAGCCAAAGGGAGTGTTACCTACCAACATCCTGCACATCAATCCGAGCGAAAAAGGTACGGTCTTATGGTACACCAAAGCACAAGAACGGCAGATGTATTTTGTGGAAAGTTTGGGTGTACCCAACGGAGTGGCACACACACCGCCAATATTGTGGTATGCCAATAAAAACAGCCTTGCCGTTTTTGCCCTTGCAACCGACAGAAGGCCAACCGAGAAAACGCCACTACATTACGCTCCCTTTTTCAATATTTATGAAGATGGTAAAGTGTGTATGGGTACGGTGACGATTGACATCAAAAACTCGTCTTCGGTTGAGGAATTTATTGGTGCGTGGGAAAGCTACTTTTTTAACAGCTACTTCAGCCATTTATTGGGAAGCCACAGCCCCATTAAAGTGAATTGCGTAAAGGTATGGAAAGACCTTATCGGAACAGCGAAGCCCTTTCCTAAAGACGTACTGAAAAAGAATAACAGAACCCTCAAGAATCTATTGTGATGGAAACAGCAAAAACAGCCGTCCATTTTACGGATAGTTATCTGATAAGCCCTACCAACCCCGTTTCGGTAAACCTTATCGGTGCAGGGGGCACAGGCTCAAAGGTGTTGACTGCCTTAATGGAAATAAATGAGAGCCTGATCGCATTGGGACACGCAGGGTTACAGGTGCGTTTGTGGGACGATGATATAATCACAAGCGCCAATTTAGGCAGACAGCGATTTTTTGAATGCGAAACAGGACTGTACAAATCCGTTGCACTCATTAACCGTATAAACCGTTGTATTGGCTCCAATTGGAAAGCCGAAACAGCAAAGTTTGAAAAGGACAGGTTCGGTAGATTGCCCGAAAATGCAAGGGCAACCATTACCATTACCTGTGTGGATACGATACGGGCAAGGTTTGGCGTTGCTGAAATTCTGAAAGAAGCAAGCTGCCGCAGGCACTACCACGACGAGCCGAAATATTGGCTGGATTTCGGCAATAGCCAAGATACGGGACAAGTGTTGTTATGTACCATCGGAAAGATCAAACAGCCCCATTCTGAAAAATACCAAACGGTGGCAAGCCTGCCATTTGTTACCGATGAATATGGGGAATTGCTGAAACAGTCGGAACAAGAGGATAACACGCCAAGCTGTTCCCTTGCCGAAGCATTGGAACACCAAGATTTGTTTATCAATGCATCATTGGCTCAAATGGGATGTTCCCTATTATGGAACTTATTTCGCAGGGGAATGACCGAATACAAAGGTTTTTTTCATAACCTGAAAGACTTCCGAACCCATCCGATAAAAGTCGCCTGACCCGAAAAATCGGGCGGCAAAAAGACACTCCCTCACCGTTGGTCGGGGCTGTCTTTTTGCATCTAAGCAGTGCAACCCCATTGCCAAAATGCACCGAAACACATACCCTTTCTTCTTCATTTTACCAAAAAGGTTGCGATGGTATTGCGTGGGAGATACAATATCTCATCTGTTGTTTTTGCAGACTTCTTTTCTTTCCACACGTCGGCCAAAGAAAAGAAGTAAAAGAACACCGCCTGATCAATTGGGATTGTTTATGAGATTAGCGAACCTGTAAATTGAGTAAATTTGAGTTCTGATAATGCCTAAACATTTAAAATGATTGAAACTGAAATAGCAATAACGGTTAACAGGAAATCCGATATTGATCTAATCGAACAAAAAATTATTGAAAATAAAATCATGTTTCCGGTCTACATTCGGGAATATGAATTCAGCTATCAAATAAATTTCACCAGTGATTATGAGCAGTGGGAATTGGACACCGCCATTCTCAGCACTTTTCCGGGGTATGAATACACCAAAGACCTTGAAAGGGGACGAAAGGAAATACGAATCCAAATTTCCCGATACCAATCTGAATTATCGACCGATGGCTGGGGAAGACCAATTGAAAATCCTTTGAATGAGACGAAGTATCTCGTTAAATCATCTGTCCATAAGGCTGAAAAGTTCAGCCCTAAAATCAAGGTTTTGTTTGAGGATAAAGAGCAGTATTATTTTATAAATATTATAGGAGGTACGAACCGTGCAACCGAGGAAAATGGCTTTCTGCTTCTCGATCATTTCACAAGCAATAAAACTGACGACGCTACATTTTTTAAAGATCGGCTGTATAAATCCCCTCTAGATGCGTTTCATTCAGGTTATTATAAGTTGGCCGAAGTGGTAGATAAGGATTTTAATACCTACATTGAAAATAAAAAGAAAGAAATCAGGGCCATTCAAAAGCTTCCTCGAAAAATAATAAGAGATTTTATAAATGCCTGCAACAGCTCCGATATCAGTAGTATCCTGAAAAATCTTGATGAGAATGTTGTTTTTCGAGTACGTAAAAATTGGCAAACCATCTCAGAAATCGAAGGACTTTCAACGTTTAGACAATATTTGGATTCATCCGAACAGCAATTGTGTGGTAAAGATTTTAAAATCAGATCATCCTGGAGTTTTAGCTTACCGAATGTAACCATTGGAGTTAAATATTTTCCACCCCCGACAGAACAAAATATGCATCCCTTCCAGAAATATGAGCACGTAAAGTTTTTGCTAGATAATAATAAAATCGTTAGTATTTTGTATGAATGCTAAAGCGGATTGCTGCCATGAAGCAAGCTCACGTCCCTGTATATAGTCAGTAGTTTTATTTCTCTTATTGGTGGTGCTCTAAAAAGTATCTGACTTTATAATCCAAATCATAAAGTCAACACCAACTTTAGTGATACTTTTATGAGATCCACAATCATAATATAATTTTGTAGATGTGTGCTGTAATCCTTTCGTTATCGAAAGGATTATTTTATACCGTAGACCCCCAAAGGGGCACGACGATTTAAGTCGGTTTATTTTTAATCAGTAAACGGTAAATAGCCAGGCAGCCAGGTACCATGGGAAGAATAGCAGTCCACATTCCGGGAAAATAGTAATGCCCTGTAGTTCTGAAATAGAAATTCGGCATCTCCGGAATCACTGTGCCTTCTATAGCTGCAGTCAACGAACGCGGATTATGGGGAAGCAAGTTGGGAGTTATGAATGGAAAAATAAAGTGGGTGAATTCTGCGACTCCCGGACCGATAAAGATAAACCAGGCTACAAATCCGGCAATCGGGATTTTATAGTAAAGTCCCAGAGAAGTGAGCGTATAAATTATTGGTCCGATAAGCGCAAACACCATCAGAAAGCTTTTCTCACTCCACGGAATATCGAAGAGCCTGCTCATGGCCGGTGCAAACCCCATCAAATATTCTTCAACAATGTGAATCTGAAGACCAGCAACTGTAAGGATAAATAGTGGAAGAATAATTCTGGGTTCCACGGGTTTTCTTAAATACGTGAACGACCAGCAAAGTAAACCGATTAATGCCGAACCCCCAACAATAATTACGGGTGCAAGCCCAATGGTAAGGTATCCCATAACCGGAGCTATGATGGTGAAAAGACAGGCTGCGAGAAAGCTTAGTTTCTGCGTTAGTGATAATGAATATTTCATAACGGATAGATTTTATCTGAAGGTACTTCCGTTATATGAGCCGGCATTTATCAAATGATAAAAACTACTTCATCGCCCTGATTCTGCTTAAAGATACCTGGGTAATCCCAAGATAGGAAGCCAGATCAGCCAAGCTGATCCGTTGCATCAACGGACCGTAGTCTGTCAGAAATTTGAGATAAGCTGTTTGGGCCTTCTCTTCTAGCGTACCGCTAATTCGGTCCATCATATTCACCGCAGCCAGCGAAATAAGTTTGCGGTAAAAAGTTTCGATGGCGTGGTATTGTTGACAAAGCATTTCCAGATCATCATGATTGAGACAGGTTATCGTGGTGTCTTCAAGAGCCAGCACGGAATATGATGAAGGCTTCTGAAGAACGAAACTGTCGAGAACAGTAAACATGCTGCCTTCAGGAAAAAAGCGCATGATAAATTCGCGGGTATCCGTATAAAAGAAGGTTTTTACAAGACCGCTGTCTACAAAATAAATTCGTTTACAGACTGTATTAGTTTCCAGGATGAGTTCGCCTTTTCGGTATTTCTTGTGGTAAAGTTTTGTTTGTAAAACAGCTTTGGTTTCGCTTTCAAGAAAGGAAAGTGAAGAAGCGAAACTTGAAAAGTCCATTGGATTAGTTGGCATGTTACTCATTATCAAAGCAAGTTACGAAAATGATATTCTTTTGAATTATGGTCCTCTTAATTCACTATTCTATTTGAAAAGAGCATATGGGTGGTGTAAAGTTTATAGGAAAATAAATCTCAAATAACGATTAGTTTCTTAATGAATTTATAAATGTTAAACGCTGAAATAAATTCTAATAATGTTAATTGTTTTAATTTAAAATACCGGTCATTTCAACTTTTGCATTTCAATTATTTTTTCACGGTCTTTTTTCTCCCGAAAGTACACCCACAACGACAGCAGACCAAATATGATCAGGGCATAGGCTATCCATTTGCCAATTCGTTCGATGAATTTGATAAAGACCGAACCTTCATACGATGAAAAACCCTCGGCCCCCATAGGGCCGCACCTATAAAACTTACGACGGTTGATCCAGTAGCGGAGTGCCAGGCCTGCAACCAAAAATATGATACCGATAACCAATGAAGCGACCATAACAAAACATTTAAAAGTTACCACCTAAATTTACAAAAATTTGTTTTACGTAGTTAGATAAGAAATCCCGCCTGTATTTGGCGGAATTTCTGGGTTTAATCGATGCTGTTAAATTCAGAACCGATCTGCTTTTCATTGCCAAAGCTGTCCGAAATCCAAACATCAAAGGATTGTGATGTGGCAGAGGTTGAAGTGTAATACAACCTGAACTGCTCAGTTGGTAATGGGTACAGTTCATTGGGCTGGTAGGGCGGCTCATCGTAGTACTGTAACTTGCCGTGACCGTCAAACTGAAAGTAACGCAGGAAATATTGGGTGTTACTATAATTGCCTGTTCGCTGTAAGGTCATTCGTATTTCCACCGTCTGCCCTCATTTTAAGCCCCACATAAAAAATTGGAAAGAGGACAATTAACTTATATTCCTTATACCTTTCATTATAAATTGCTAATAAAATTGCGTAACAATGAATGCAATAAGCATGACTGCCTATTTGTTACAGATTATAAATTCCCGCCTCGTAAACTTATCATTGCACGTCTACTTATCATTTCGTTACTTTCTGGCTAAAAATAAACACCTACTGCCTCATCCTTGTGTATATTTCACTAATTTAGCCAAAATTTGACAAGTCAAAAATTAACAGGTCATGCATTTTGGTGAAAAAATTCGAGAATTGAGAGAAAAACAAGAGCTGTTGCAGCGACAACTAGCGGCAAGCCTTGAAATTGATACTCCAATGTATAGCAAAATTGAAAGAGGCGAAAGAAGAGCAAAAAGAGAACAAGTAATCGCTTTGGCTCAATTGCTGAACATAAATGAGGAGGAATTATTGACTATTTGGCTGTCAGACAAAATCATTGAGAATGTTGGGAATGAAATGGCTGCATTAGCAGCACTTAAACATGCCGAACAGGAACTAAAAAAGAAATCGAAATAATTGAGCAATGGCTATAGAAATCAAAAAAAACGGCAACAAGATTTTTGCCCCATTGATCGGAAAAGAATTAATCTGTACTCCGGAAGAAGAAGTCAGGCAGGAATACATTGTTCACTTAGTGAATCAATATGGTTATTCCCTTGATCAAATGGCACAAGAGGTAAAAGTAAATAACTCCAAAAGAGGTCAAGGGAAAGCCAGAGCTGACATTGTTATATGGAAAACAAAAGAAGATCGTAACTCTGATAACAGTCCAGTGATAGTGATTGAATGTAAGGCAGAGCAAATTACTATCCATGAGGAGGATTATTATCAAGGCTACAATTATGCTTCTTGGGCTGGCGCCGACTTCTTTGTTACTACCAATTTAAAGGAAACAAAATTCTTTAAAGTGGTCAAAGGTAAAATGCCAAAGCATTTAGAGGAAGTGGTGGAGATACCTAATGTTTCTCAGTTATTTGATGAAAATAAGATTGAAGAATTATTAACCAAGACTAAAGAGTTTACTCGGGACGAGTTTAGTAAATTGTTGTTCAAATGCCATAACATCATCCGGAATAACGATAAGCTATCGCCAGAGGCCGCGTTTGATGAAATCAGCAAGATTCTATTTATGAAAATTCGCTACGAAAGAGAACAAGCTAAAACGAAGGCGCTGTTTTCCAGAAAGGAATTTGAAGAATTGAAATTTGCTTATGAAAAAATTACTGGCAAAGATTCACTTCCCTTTTACCAACACTTTTTTGAGAAGACAAAAGAAGTTTTCAAAGCAGATGAAATTTTTGATCATAATGACAGTATAAAAATTCGAGAAACTAGCTTCCTGCAAATTGTGAAGGAGTTAGAGAAATACAATTTATCTAATACTTCTGATGATATAAAAGGTATTGCCTTTGAAGAGTTTTTGGGTAGAACATTTCGCGGAGAGTTAGGTCAGTTCTTTACCCCACGTACCATAGTGGATTATATGGTAGATGTACTTGATCCAGAAGAAGGTGACATAATTTGTGACCCGTGTTGCGGCAGTGGCGGTTTTTTGATTAAAGCATTTGAATATGTGAGGGATAAGATCGAAAAGGATGTCCAAACCCAAAAAGAGAAAATCAAGGAACGCTACTTTGGCCAGGACTATGAAAGATTGCCGGAAAAGAAGCAAGAAGAAATAGCAAAACAAGTAGATGAGCTATTTGCCAAGCTCAATTTTGAGTTGGATATACACAATCCCAAAGGCCGTTTAAAAACGCTTTCGTATGACTGCATTTTTGGAACGGACGCCAACCCAAGGATGGCGCGTACTGCCAAAATGAATATGATTATGCATGGAGATGGCCATGGAGGCGTACATCATCATGATGGGTTACTGAATGTCAACGGCATATTTGATGGGCGATTTGATGTCATACTCACCAATCCTCCTTTCGGTTCCAGAGTCAACAAAACATTAAAAGTTACTCCTTCTGATGTTCCCAACGAGGACAAAATCAGATTCTATGAAGATCGATACGGCAGCCATTACAGACAAACTGTAGTAAAGCAAATTCAGGATTGGGCAAATCACGATAATGGTCATGGCAAAAGCCGTGGTAAAGCTTTGTTAGACATTTTTGATGTAGGTGTATGGAGTGGTTTGACGGAAGTTCTTTTTATGGAAAGATGCCTCAACCTTCTAAAACCAGGTGGCAGAATGGGGATAGTATTGCCAGAAGGCGTATTGAATAATAGTGCATTGCAAAAAATCAGGGATTACATTGAAGGAAAAGCTAAATTAATCAACATCACTTCCATCCCTCAGGATGTATTCATTGCCTCAGGGGCTACAGTGAAACCCAGTTTGCTATTCCTTAAAAAATTCAATGAAGAAGAATTGGCAACCTATCAAAAAATCACGGAGGACACCACCAGAGAGATTAAAGACAAGTACCAGCCCAAATTGGATGAACTGAAAGCGACTTTCAAAAAGGAAGAGAAGAAATTGAAAGAAAGTAAGTCTTCCAAAGAGTTTCATGCGTTGAAAAAGAAATATGCAGAAGATATTAGGCAAATAGAAGAGCTCATTGCTACGGAGATTAAACCGCTTGTAAAAGAGCGTTTCGATTACCCTATTCCTGTTATTGAAGTTGAGAAAGCAGGAATATCCAGTACAGGTGCACCCTGCGAAAATGAGTTAGAAGAAGTGGCCATAGAGTTCAGGGCATACCGAAAAAAAAACAAACTATGGGATGAGCCAAAGAAAGAAACACAATACCCTGTAGATGATGAAGGTAACATTTCCAGACTGCAGTTAATTGACGGAAACCTTGTAAGCGAACCTGAAATATTCTATGAACCATATGCCCACTGAGACAGCATTCAAATATCTCAATGAAGTACGCTTCATGACCCTCTCCAATTGGAGCGTCGGGGCTATATTAAGCGATAAAGTCCTTTACAAAGAAGGGTTCAAACTTGAACCTATCGGAAACCTTATCATCCGTAATCGGGAAAAAGAAATTTTGGAAGATGATAAAGCCTACAAGCAAGTAACCATTAAGCTATATGGTAAAGGCGTAGTACAACGTGGTGACGAACTGATTTTTGGCAAAGACATTGGCACAAAGAACCAGTTCCGTGTTTCAGAGGGGCAGTTTATTATGAGCAAAATAGATGCCCGTAATGGAGCATTTGGGATTGTACCTGCTGAACTGGAGGGCGCAATTACCACGCAGGATTTCTTGAGCTACAACATCAATAGAGAAAAGATACTACCTGAGTTTTTCAACCTGATCACAGGTACGAAACACTTTGCCGAACTGTGCCAAAAAGCCAGCTCTGGTACTACAGGTCGCCAAAGGGTAGATGAAAAAGCCTTTTTAGGGTTTAGGATTCCTGTGCCTGATAAAGATATTCAGAAGAAATTAGTAGAGGGCTATTTTATTAGGATTAGAAAATCAGATAAATACATTAAAAGTTCTGAAAAGTCAATCCTAAAAAGCGATGAAACATTCCTTAATCTTCTTGATTTAAAGCAATTAAACAAAGTCTACAAAAATAAAAAATTTCAAATTTTCAACTTTAAGGATTTTGGTCGCTGGGATGTTTTTTCATTAGATAATACCATTTATGCTAGTCTTAAGAAATCCAAGTTTGAAGTAAAATCTCTAGGTCAAGCATTTTTATTTACAAGACGAAAATGGTCTCCGAAATTAGAAACAGAAAAGTATATTAGTTACATAGAAATTGGTGATGTTGATCCAATAAGAGGAATTGTCAATAGTACTAAGACCGAAACTAGGAAAGCTCCAAGTCGTGCTTCACAACTTGTCTTTGAAAATGACTTAATAATTGGAACCACAAGGCCTTATCTGAAAAAATTTGCGATTGTGAGTGCAGAATTTCATAATCAAGTTTGCTCCTCAGGTTTCTCTGTTGTGGCTCCTAACGAGAATTATAATCTTGAATATTTGAGGATGTTTCTTATCTCTGAGTATGGAATAGAGCAACTCAAGAATAATATGTCTGGGGCATTATATCCAGCAATTACTCTGAGTAAACTACAGGACATTTTGATTCCTTTCCCTCCTCTCTCAGTACAAAATGAAATAGTCGAAAAAGTAAATTTTGAGCTTAAAGACGTAGTCACGTCCCAGAAATTGGCGGAAAAGGAACAGGAGCTGGCAAATAGGGAATTTGAATCAGCAATCTTCAATATCGATTAAAATGAAAAAATCAGTCATTGCCATATATGGACCATCAAGTCAAGGGAAATCAGAAACGGTTCGTGAAACCGCTAATTTGTTGATAGCAGCTTTTCCAAACCACACCCTTCAGGCTATTAACACTGGTGCAGATATAACTTATATCCTTGACATCAATGGCATAAAAGTCGGTATAGAAAGCCAGGGAGATCCGAATAGCAGAGTGTTTCAGAGCCTTCAAAAATTCGTAGCTCAGGGATGCGACATTATTATTTGTTCGTGCCGCTCCAGAGGTGCAACAGCAGACGCTGTAGAAGATTTACACCGAAACCATCAATACGAAATCATTTGGTCAACCAATCACCGTTCATGGCATAAAAACCGAACGCAATTGAATCAAATAGCTGCCAGTGAAATTCTGGAATTAATCAAACTCATCATGAATGGACAGTTATGAAATTACTCAAATTAGACATAAAGAATTTTAAGCTTTTCGAAAACCTCTCAGTTGACTTTCAGGACAGTGGTCATATAGCAGTTTTTATCGGTAAAAATGGTTCTGGGAAAACAACGTTAATCGAATCATTGACACAAATCTTCGCTACGCTTTTAGGTACAAAGGATTTTAAGTCATTGGAGAAAGAAACCTTTACTGTCCAATTTTCTATCACTTATTTATTAAGAAGGGAAAAAATCACTGAAACATCCATGTTTGGTGAATCCTTTGTAAACTACATAGGTGTAGAGGTATCATTTGAAGATAAACTACACATCAAATTATTTGAGGGTAACGATATTATAGAGGGCTTACCAAAGATAGAAAAGCATTTGCGTAACAAGGGCGAAGAGTTGGCTTACATTCTGCCTGACAATTTTGTGGTTTACTATTCTGGTATTTCCAACAGTATTTATGAAATCTATACTAAGTTTCAGCGGAAGCTAATTACTGGAACACTTACTGGAGAAGTTCAATTCGATCAGCCTTTCTATTATTTCCTACCTCAGAACCTACCTGCTATTTTGATAGGATTGTTGAGTTATGAATATGGTGATGTGCCAGACGCATTGCAAAAACAATTTGGCATTAGTGGCTTCTCAACTATTCAACTCAATTTCAAAAAGCCAAGTTGGGCAAAGTCGAAATCTACGATTGAGGACTTTTGGGGAGCAATGGGAGAATTGAATCAGTTCATGAATATCTTGAAAGGGGCAACTACAGCAAAATTTCAGTCTGACTCAATCACTTTTAGTATATCCGATAAATCACAACTCGAAAATATTTGGAGTTTTTACGGGACAGAAAAAAGGCTTTTTGAATACTTGGTTTCCTTGCAATCGAATGATTTTCTTGAAAGTATCGATCTGAACCTCATTAAAAATGGAAGAGAGGTAAGCTTCAACAACCTGAGCGAGGGTGAAAAGCAATTATTGATTATTACGGGTTTGAAAGAACTACTGGCCGCTGATAATAGCTTGTTTTTACTAGATGAACCCGACACTTATCTCCATCCTGAATGGAAACGTGAATTTGTGTACAACCTATTTAAGGAAGAAGAAGATTTATTCAAGAATTTCTCTATCATAACTACCCATTCACCAAATGTTCTTTCTGCATTAAAAAAAGGACAATTGAATGTTCTTGTAAATGAAAATGGAAAATCTAGGATTAAGAATATTTCTTTTAATCCTTATGGTAAACCCGTTGATGACATATTAACAGATTTCTTTGATTTAGAAGGACTGCGCTATAAAAAAGTGCAACAGCAGCTAAATGACATTTGGGACTTTATCAGGGCTAATAATTATAAATCAGCAGAGTTTAGTGAATTATTCGCAAAACTGGAAAAGGATCTGGGTAAATCGGATAAGGCTCTAACGGATATAAGGCTTGAAATAACAAAAAGGAATAAGCTCAATGAGAAAGATAAATAAAGATTCTCCTTTGGCTTCCTTTACTGATTTTAAAGACAAGAACCCTGGAGCCGATTGGAATATTGATTTTAGTAAACCTGGTTGTGCTGGGCATCCAACTTATTTGGAGACTAGAGCAACCATCCTAATTAGTGAACAGGATTGTTTTTGTGGCTATTCTGAAATACCCATAGAAGATGAGCGAGACTGTCATATTGATCATTTTCGAAAGCGAAATATGTTCCCTGAGCATACTTTCAACTGGGATAACCTTGTAGCTGCATGTAATGATGAAGATTTTGGTGCAAAATACAAGGACAATAAATCAGGCATAAAGAAACCTGATTATGCAGGGTTTTTTAATCCTGTAGTGGATTCTGTTCAAGATTATTTCTATTACAATGAGAGAGGCGAAATAGAACCACATCCAACTTTATCTGACCCTGTTTTACAAGCAAAAGTTCAAAAAACTATAGAGGTCTTCAATCTACAAGACAGAAGTCTGGTAAATAGACGAAAAACCGTAATAGAGCAAATAAAAGCATATACAGGGCTTACAAAAGAGGAGATTTTTGACGCTTTGAAATTTGGTGGGTTCCCAAGTTTAATTCAGCAATACACCAGTGTTTAAAAATGGGAGGACTACTTTAAGGAAATAATACTTTTAAGATATCTTCTAAATTGATGAAATTTGTCCTACGTACTGATAAAAGAATTCCTGCTTTAATGGCAGGAATTCTTTTGTTTTAGTCGACGCTGTTAAACTGAAAACTCAATTGCTTTTCATTACCAAAGCTATCCGAAATCCAAACATCAAAGGATTGTGATGTGGCAGAGGTTGAAGTGTAATACAACCTGAACTGCTCAGTTGGTAATGGGTACAGGTCATTGGGCTGGTAGGGCGGCTCATCGTAGTATTGTAACTTGCCCTGACCGTCAAACTGGAAGTAACGCAGGAAATATTGGGTGTTACTATAATTGCCTGTTCGCTGTAAGGTCATTCGTATTTCCACCGTTTGCCCTTTCTTAATATCTTTAGGCACAGGCATCACTTTCACCTCAAAAGGGAAGTTGCTCTGTATTTCAAGTTCATCATCTTTGTTGCAGGATACCAGCGTAAACGAAACGGTGAGAATTGCCAGAAGTACATATATCGGCAATAACCCCATTTTACATCTATTGAATATTGCTCTCATTGCTTTACGTTTTAAAAGTTAAATCTTAGTCCTACACCTGCCGATGGTCGAAACTGTTTGAGGTCCGTACCCCAAAGGGCTTTTGTACGTCCCTGCAGGACCAATACAAAACGGTCGGTCAGGTAGGTGTCCAAGGTAATCCGCGCACCAGTTCCGTAGATAAAATTACCTTCATTCAAAATCTTTGACCCGTCGTACAACATTACTTCATTCCGGTTAATGCTTTCGTAGCCGACCACACCCGTTATCCCCAAGTTGAGGGCAATATTTCTTCCGCCGTCACCCAACAAATAAAAGCTGTAGCCACCTTCTGCCGAGTACGTTTCCTGCGGAATGCGATGATCTTTATACTCATGGTACCGGTGCATATATTCCAATGCCCAAAGTTGGTAATTGCCGTTTCTGCCATTGACGGTCATTGCGGCACTGAGGTAATAATCATTGCCGATCTTATCATTGGATAATATGCCTGCGCTGAGTTCCAATCCCTTCTGTTTTGGCAGCATTCGCTGTGCCTTTACAGCCGTAACACCCATTAAAACAAGCATCACGGTATAGATATACTTTTTCATATAATTGATGTAAGGTTGTTAAAATTTCAGGTGCATATCATTGATCAAACGGGCCTTCATCAAATCCGCATTTTCCACTTGAAGCGTCTGATGCCTTCCGCCATTCTTCTCGAAAATCTCGATCAGCAGTATCTTGTCATCGCTGATTGTAAACTGGTCTAACAGAAATACATTGTGTTCGGTAGATTTCCCTGCGATGCCCTCCAGTGGCTTGTACGTCCTAAGCGGTTTCAACGGATGTTCCTGCACGACAGTACGTTTAGCCACTTTCTTATCAACAACCTTGAAACCCATCATATCGATCTCAAAAGGCACATTGGTTTTGTTTTGTATCTCCGTATGGAAATAGTATTTACCATTGTGGATGTAAATTCCTTTGAGAATACATTTGATGCCAAAGACCGTAGACCCGATGTGCTTAATGACTCGCTTATCCTGTTTGTAGATGGTTTCAAGCAGCAAGCCTGCCAGTGAAGGAGAACTCTTGCCCAGTTCTTCAAAGAGTACATCGTTACCATTTGACTGATCAACGGCCTTTTGCATGGTAAGCAGGTCATAGCTGATCGCATCAGGATAAGAGCTATAATATACATCGAAGCTGTAAAAACGTCCGTCATTGGTAATTACCGAGAAATTGGTTTCCGGCTCAAAATCCCTTACGGCAGCTTTTACACGCAAGACATTTTCCGCATCTTCCGCTTTATCTGCGATTAGGTATTCGCTGCCTAAATCCACATAGCGGATGGCAGATGGGAAAATCAGGTGTGATGTTTTATCGTAGGTAACCTGCAAATGATAGGGCTCAATCCTGCCTAACAAGAGAGGGGTCTTAATATTGTCCTGGGCATAGGATGTGACGGCAAAGCCGAAGATCAGGGCCAAAGCCCAAAAGATTTTTAAATGATTTTTCATTGTTCCAAATAAATTGCATTCAACATTATTTTTTAGAAACCAAATAGACCTGGTGACCTGCCTTCAGGGTCACCTTCGGCGTACGTACCTTTTTGGCGAAGTAGCCGGATATTCCCTGTACCACTCCTCGGCTCAGGTCAGCAGCTATCTGCTGTCCGGCATTCTGCGTGAGCATGACACTGGTACCGCCGGTCTGGCTCATATTGCCCGCCATTTCAGAGAGGGCGTTCATTTCCGGAGAATACGGTACAGCTAAACCTTGCTGTCCGTCCAAATCATAAATGGTTAAATCGACCGGGATGATGTTGCCATCCAGTTCTATGGAGGTAACTTTTAAGTGCAGTCTTCCGTTCTGAAACTTTGCACCAGCCGTTACCATCGTTCCTTTGGGTATGGCACGTTGCGGTGTTTGGGCAGGCTCCAACAGCCGTAAACGTACACCTGTTTCGCCCGCTACCGTCTGGGTTTCGTGTACAATGGCTTTGATGCTGTTTTTAGGCTGTACCGCTTGCTGCATAGCAACCGCGTTATAAAAAACCCGATTTTTTGTTTGGCTCCAATCTGTCGCAAAAGCACTGTCTGACGGTTCACGATACAGAGCTGATACAATGTTTCTTCTTGGGGGTGTGAACGACACAAAATATTCTTTTTGCGTAGGAAGAGAGGATCTGCGGTTAGCACTATCGGTAACAGTTGACGGTCCACCGTTTGCTGAAGGAAGATATTTCGCTGCCATCTGATACGACTTTTCCATCAGAGCCAGCTGATCGGCTACGGTGCTAGGCTTGGGCACCTCTTTTTCGGCAAGTTTATCTTTTAGCTCATCAATTTGTCGCCGCAATTCAATGGTTTCTCCATTATCGCCGCCATAAAAAGATCCCAGCGTGCTTTGTGCATTGCGGTAACTTTGCAGTGTTGGATTAGGGGATGGAACAGTGATACCATCCCGAGCGTCGAGGCCACCCGCTTTTTGCTGTCCAGCTACGTTTTCACTATCAGTAGCAGTACTGTCCTCATTCCAGTAGTCTGAAAGCGTGGTCAGGGCATTACGCTTTTCCCTGTCTTTCTGTTCCAAGAGTTCCTGCTCATAGGCCTTTTGCTTATCAGATTGCATCCCGGCATCCGTTGCCTCCGGAACCGCCTCATTGAGTCCGGCATCTTCAGGAGTTTTATTTTCTTGTGATGGCTTAAAAATGAGAAACAGGCAACCCAGGAATACAATTCCCATAAGCACGAAGATCACAAGCTTTTTAATGTGTTGCTTATTCATTTTCTCAAGGCCCGATCCATCGGACGCTTTGTTATGATCGTCATCATCAACGATGATGCTGACCCTTTTTTCATTGTCTTGCATATATCTTATTTTTTAAAATTGTTGATACACTGTCCTGCAACCTTACAGGATCTTTACTTCTAAGGACGGGGTTCTCGATATGCTCAATGACCATATCGTTATCAGACTTTGAGGTATCGTACCATATTTTGCAACTGACCCCTGCGGTAAGCAGCAGATAACCTACAAAGAGATACAATGTATATTGATGCTGTTTACGAATTGGCTGTGTCCGCCAACGGTGATCAAGCTTATCAAGGTACCTGTCCATATTGGCTCTTAATATTTTCATATACTTACTATTTCTGTTTTATAGCTTGAAGCGCTTAGAGTTTATCTTCGCATTTTCCTTAGGTTTGTTGACCAAAGCGACGGCATCGACTGCTTTGGGTACAGATGTCACTGACACGCCTGCCAGTTCCGATTTTTTAAGCAATTGTCCCCAACAGTCTTTTTTTGTAATTTCCATTCGGTTAAGCGATAATTTACCGTCTTGGTATTTTACCCACATCTGGCATTCTACACGGGATTTGTCTTCACCCGACCATTGCAGGTAACCCGTCACCAGTAAATCTTGCTTTGGCCAACTATCAATACCTTTTTGGCAGCTTTCGAAATATTCGCTGATGCTGTCTTTTAATTTCCCGGGATACGCACCTTGCGTATGGAAATAGCCGTCATATCCTTTGTCGCTGAGGATTTTGGCAAAGGTGTCTACATCTGATAATGTCTTCAAAAGATTTGTTTTAGCGTTCAATAACTTCCAGATCTTTATTCTCTGCAACGGCAAACTTTTCAATTGTAAAGCCCTGCGGATTACTGTCCGACCTTACCGAGTTCACCAGGAGACACGTAGTGGTCAGACTGCGCCTGGTCACGTTGCTGGATCTGATGATAAACTGCTGGGCATACGTGCGGACCGAGTAAGGATAATTGTCAAAGTTGCACACCACGCTGTCCACCTCAATCCGCTGCTGGATGTTTCCCGAAATGATCCGGTTATAATAGCCTTTCTCCGAAAGGTCTTGGTAATAGTCGAAGGCGCTTTTGTCAGCGAGGTCAAAAGCCCTTTTCATATTGCTTTCAATAGCCCTTTTATCAGGAGCCAACGTGAAGAAAAGTTCATGAAAGCGCCGAACATGCTCCCTGGCTTCTACAGGGCGGTTGATGCTGGCATCTTGTGATAATGCCAGCATCAGTGATTTTCCATTGTCGAGCACATAAATTTTTTGACGCTGCTGTTCTGCAAAATGATAGGATTGCCAAATGGCATATCCCACCACCACAATGCAGAGCGAAGCAAATACAATCGCGTACAATCTGATCTGCCGAAAGCTGTTTTCGATATTTCTTAGCGTTTTAAATTCCATTTTCTTGATAGGTTATGATTTGAAATTATTTGAGAAGCTGACCACCGATATTTCCGGCCACCGAACCGGCACCTGCACCGGTGATATTTCCGACTTTCATCGCTGTCTGATTAACATTACGGGTAAAGTTCCCTGCACCTCCTGCTTGGATAACCCATCCTGTCACAGTGGGAATGGTAAAGTACCCGACGATACCGATGATCATAAAAATGATGTACACGGTATTCGAAGTATCCGGAATGTAGGTTGGATCTTCTAACATCGCAATATCTTTTTCCAGGATTAGCGACTGTATCCTTGCCAACATCGAGCTGAACAGATCGGAAACCGGAAGCCACAGGTATACGCTCACATACCTCGTGAGCCACTGCGTAAGTGTAGATTGGAACCCGTCCCAGACCGAAATAGCAAATGCAATCGGGCCAAGAATGGAAAGTACGATGAGAAAAAACGTTCGTATCGTATCGATCACCAAAGCGGCCGCCTGAAATAAGATCTCCAGTAAATTGCGGAACCAATCTTTAATAGCCTTTTCGATTTTATACGACTGTCGATCCATATACATCCCTGCCATCGTCCCAATGTCTGATGGTGACCAGCCCAGCTCGTCCAGTTTCTTATCGAATTCCTCATCTGAAACCATAAAAGCAGTTTCAGGATTTCTGACCATCGCCTCATATTCCAGCTTGTCTTTCTGCGCTTGAAGTTTGTTCAGGTCAAGCACCTGGTCTTCCAAGATCGCATGGGTACCGGTAACCAGAGGACTCAACACTGCGTTGATCGTTCCGAGCACAATGGTGGGGAAAAACATAATGCAAAGCCCCAATGCAAAGGGTCTCAGCAGCGGAAAAAGGTCAATCGGTTCGGCTCGGCTAAGTGCCTGCCAGACTTTTAAGGCCACATAAAACAGTGCGCCCAATCCCGCTAAACCCTTCGCTACGGCTGCCATGTCGCCTGCAAGCGGCATCATGTCGTCATAAAGCGAACGCAGGAGTTCGTGAAGATTATCCCATTCCATGATTACCAATATTTTTGATTAGCGGTTCCGTAGAGTTCCAGCACCCTCTTGGCATCATTTTTTTTCTTTGCCCTCAGGTAGCTTACTGAGATATTTTTGTTGGTATAATAGCGCACCAGGCTATGGTAATCCTTCACCTCTTTATACACCCGGTCAATAATATCCATGCGCTCCTTATCATTCAGCGATAGGCTCGAAGCAGTGACAATCTGCTTCAGCTCCTTTAGCAGTTCCGTACTTTCATTAAGCAGCGCCGCATACCCATTGCCGATAGCGGTAAGTTCCTGAGGGGAGAAATTCGGATCGTTCATCATCTTCCCGAAATTCTTCACATACATTTCCGAAACATCACCCACCAAAAGAACGGTCTGTTGAACTTTGCGCGCATCCTTCACCAGATTGTTGATGGCTTTCAGCTTGTCGTAATACTCTTTTCCCTGCTCGTACACTTTCTTCACTTCATTGAAGTTTTTAATTACATTGCTTACCGTTGAGGAAGTCTGTACGATCTCATTGGCAGAGTTCAAGATGCCCGATGCCAGGTTTCCCGGATCGGTTACCACCCATTGGGCTTTTGCCGACGGTGCCACGGCAAGCATCAATGCCGTACACACCAGATACACTACTTTTTTCATTGTTCGTAAAATTTAAATTGTTAATGACTATTGATTTTCCTGATCCCGACGTTTCATCGCGATATGCTTGATGGCGAGCTCTACATTGCCAACGAGTTCCGAAGCAAGCTGCATGACCTCCAGCTTTTCTGTTTCCTCAGTCGTATAGGCGAGATATTCTTCGAGGCTCACTTCAGTAGCGTATACCGCTGAGTGCGTACCGCCCAATCCAATCCATACTTCCTTATAGAGTCGCGAGGGATCATTGTTCATGTTGATCGACAGCACCTGTCCTTTCTCCTTGTCTGTAAGCCCCAGCATCGCTTGTATATCATCAAACTTGTTCATATACTTGCGCTGGTCGAGCAGGATCTTGCAGTCGGAGTTATTGATGATACTTTCTTTCACAATGGGCGACTGGATAATATCATCCACTTCCTGTGTCACCACAATGGCTTCCCCGAAAAATTTCCTGACGGTCTTAAAAAGATATTTGATGTATTCCGCCATTCCTTCTTTCGCAATTGCTTTCCACGCTTCTTCAATCAGGATGAGCTTCCGGATTCCTTTTAGTCTTCTCATCTTGTTGATAAAGACCTCCATAATGATGATGGTCACAATGGGAAATAAGATTTTGTGGTCTTTAATGGCGTCAATTTCAAACACAATAAAGCGTTTGGATAAGAGGTCAAGCTGTTTATCAGAGTTCAGCAGGTAATCATATTCGCCCCCTTTATAATAAGGTTCCAGCACATTCAGGAAATTAGCCAGGTCAAAATCCTTTTCCCTGACTTGTTTTTCCGTCAGGATCTTGCGGTAATCATGCTGCACATATTCGTAAAAGCTGTTGAAGGACGGATGGATATGCGTATGTTTGACTCTTTCAATATAGCCGCTTACCGCATTGGATAAAGCCACCTCCTCGGAGCGAGTCGGCGGTTCATCATCTCGTTTCCAAAGCGTAAGGATCAAAGTCTTAATGCTTTCTCGCTTCTCGATATCAAATACCCCGTCATCGGTATAAAAAGGGTTAAAGGCAATCGGATTGTCTTCGGTATAGGTGAAGTACACCCCGTCTTCGCCTTTCGTTTTCCCTTTGATCAATTCGCAGAGGCCTTGGTATGAGTTCCCGGTATCTACCATGAGGACATGGGCGCCCTGCTCATAATACTGCCGTACCATATGGTTGGTAAAGAACGATTTCCCTGAACCTGACGGGCCTAATATGAATTTGTTGCGATTCGTGATAATTCCGCGTTTCATCGGCAAATCCGAAATGTCCAAATGGATCGGTTTTCCCGTCAAGCGGTCAGCCATCTTAATACCGAACGGCGAGGGCGAATTATGGTAGTTCGTTTCTTCCGTGAAGAAGCATAGTGCCGGTTCGATAAACGTGTAAAAACTTTCCTCGCTCGGAAAATCAGCGGCATTGCCCGGCATTCCTGCCCAATACAAGGTAGCCACATCCGTAGTATTGTGGCGGGGCTTACATTCCATCAGGGCCAAAGCGCTTCCTGAGTCATTTTTAAGCTGTTTCAATTCCCTGGGATCTTCTGACCAGGCCATCACATTGAAATGGGCACGGATGGAAGACAGTCCGAAACTGTGGGCTTCATTCAGGTATTTTTCGATCCACTCCTTATTGATCTGATTGGCACGGCTGTACCGTGCCAGCGAGTGCATATTCCTGGCGGACTTTTCAAACTTTTGCAGGTTCGATTCACTGTTATCCAAAAACAGGTATTGGTTGTAGATATGGTTACAGCTTAGAAGTAGGCCCACGGGCGCAGCAAAAGACAAGCGGCAGTCGCTCCGGTCCGTAGATAGTTTTTCATAGCGTGTATCCGCCGATACTGCCGCCGGCAAGTCATCCGTGTCGGAAAGCGTGTGCAGGCTCAGCCGTTTGTTGCCAATGCGGACCTCCTCTGTGCCGAGTGCAATATCCTGCATCGCTGTTCCGGCTTCTCTTGAGAGTGTCAGGTACTGCTCCAATAGTCCCTGCGCGTTTTCCGTTCCGACGATCTCATCCTCTGCGAGGCGTTTTAGGCTTACAAAACCGCTATCGTTCACGATGCGTTCAAACTGCTCCACCGCTTCCATAAAACGATGTATCGTTTCCTTGTTTCTGATTTCTTTTGGGATCAGAGAACCTTTACAAAGCGAACTGAAGTTGCTTTGCATCCGCATTTTTTCCTTAGTGGTTTTGGTCAAAAACAGATAACAATAATGATTAAGGAAAGGACGCTCATTGAAATGCCGCTCAAAGGATTTTGATAAAAAGCCCTGATCTTCTTTGGTCAAATCGGGGGCATAGCTTTCCTTAATGTACCAATCCTGTTTATGCACTACTGTGAAATCAGGAAGGGTCTTGATCGCCTTGTGCCAGGCGGAGTGCATCGCTTCATACTCTGCAGAAGCTACCGTAAAAAGTTCAGGCAAATGCACCTCAAAGCAGGCGGTTATATCAGCATCTTTGGAAAGGATGCAGTTGTTCTCCACAGCCATCAATGGAAACTTATGTTCCAGTGTTGTGGTCTTCGCTACATTTCTCATACGGCATTCTGTTTAGGAGTGATCTGGATATAGCGTCGTACAGTCCTGCGGCAGATGATGAAGCGCGGATGCCTTTTTTTTGCAGCTATTTTCATGAGTCCATGCTCACCGTATTTGCTGTTTAGTGAAAAGGTCTGCCAGATAATGAGCGAAGCGCCGACAGCTCCGAGAACGATGCACAGGTATGAGTTAATACCTATCATATACATAATCATGACCAGGATCAGTACCCCAAGAAGGCCTCCTGCAAAAATGAACAGGTATTGCGCTTTCAGCCCCTTAAATTCCACGGTTCTTCCAATGCCTTTGTTGATGTTGTACTTCATAGGGCAAGGGATTAAAGGAAGAATGAACGCAGGATCGTAGCCGCAACAATCAGGAAGATACACGCGCCAAACCACGAGGCTGCCGTTTTACTCGTATCAGGGTCGCCGGAACTAAATTTGTTGTATACCTTAACACCGCCGATAAGCCCAACCACCGCGCCGATTGCATAGATTAATTTCGTCGCGGGATCAAAATAAGAGGTGACCATCTGGGTCGCCTCATTAATGCCGGATGCTCCGTTGCCCTGTGCAAAGGAACCCACTGCCAAAAGCATAGCAAATGCCGTCAGCAAGACTTTCTTTCTTTGTTTTTCCATAACTGAAACACATGATTTTGTTACTGTGGTCCCGCGCTTTGCGGGCCTTGGAACAAAGGTGTTTCAGAAAAAAAAGCAGCCTAACAAAGTGGCAGTCAGAGGAATTATTTGGCAGGAAATGACTTTCAAAAGAAGAAATGCACTATATTAGTACATTTAAAAAGTTCAATCTAATAACCTTATTTGCTAATGTACATATCTAGAGTTAGCCTCATCAATTATAGAAATTTTGCAAATGCAAATTTTCGTTTCAATAAAGGAATTAACACTATCATAGGTGAGAATGGATCCGGAAAAACAAATGTGTTTAAAGCAATAAGATTGCTTTTGGAAGATGCATCTTTACAATATGCTTATAAACTTACGGAAGGTGACTTTAACAGAAGTTTAGATCAGAATAAATGGAAAGGACATTGGATTATAATAAGTATTGAGTTTGATGAACTAAATGACGAAGAAGCAATTCAATCCTTATTTATTCACGGAGCCGGCATTGCTGAAGAGAATTATGTAAAAAAGGCTACCTACAACCTATTCTTTCGTCCTAAAGCGGATATAAGGCAAAAGCTATCAGAACTTCCTAAAGGAGATATTGTTGGACTACAAACCCTACTTAACGACATCACCATCCAGGATAATTACGAAACTTTTTTTACAGGAAAAAGTACGGCAGATTTTAATGATCCCGAAATATATAAAGAACTTGTGGGTGATTTTGAAAATGTAATTTTTCCTCCTACTATAGATGCCGCAAAATTTGGATCAAAAATTCCTCATCAACTATCCGTTGCTAAGGAAATCTCATTTACTTTCATTCAAGCCCTACGGGATGTTGTAAGTGATTTTCACAATAACAGGACTAATCCACTATTAACACTTCTGAAAAATAACAGTGGGGAAATTAATGAGGCGGAATATCAACCAATTAGCAATTTAGTAAAAACGCTTAATGAAAGCATTGAGGCACTCCCTGATGTACAAAATATTAGAGATGATATTAAATCTACAATTCAGGATGCCGTAGGACTTACTTATTCTCCATCATCATTATCGATAAAATCAAGCGTTCCTAATGAAGCAGAAAAGCTGCTCCAATCTTTAAAATTATTTATAGGAGAGCCTGGAGAAGAGTATGAAGGCGGCATCCAGGAATTAAGTTTGGGAGGTGCCAATCTTATTTTCTTGACCTTAAAACTTTTAGAGTTCAAGTATCGAAAATCAAAAGATACTTTTGCTAATTTTCTCATTATTGAAGAGCCGGAAGCCCATATCCATAATCACATTCAGAAAACTTTATTCGATAAGCTAGATTATGGTGATACACAGATTATATATTCAACGCATTCAACACAAATATCTGAAGTCAGTAACGTCGAGAATATAAATATACTTGCAAAGAAATTAAATTATGCTGAAGTTTATCAGCCTTCAACGGGATTGAATGCTGAAAGCATAAATCAGGTTCAACGTTATTTAGATGCTGTCAGAACTAATTTGCTGTTTGCTAAAGGCGTAGTCTTGGTTGAGGGTGATGCTGAGGAAATCTTGATTCCTATAATGGTTAAGAAAGTCCTTGGAATAAGTCTTGATGAACTCGGCATAAGTCTTATAAATATCCGAAGTACAGGCTTTGAAAACGTGGCTCAACTTTTTCATGATGATCGAATACAAAGAATGTGCGCAATTCTTACGGATTTAGATGATGCCATCTGCGACACTACCATAATGGCCAGCGATGATGATGCGTTAAAAAAATATAAAAAGAAAGTTGCTGGTTCAAAAAAAAGAGGCCTAGAAAGAAAAGCAGTATTGGATGCATTTGAAATAGGTAATCCATGGGTCAAAGCATTTTATGCGAAACACACATTCGAAGTTGACTTTGTCAGCGAAGGTAACGAATGGGAAGCTAAAGAAATAATTAAGCAAGTGTACGTTGACCAAGGTACTATTGATCTGGCAAAGGCTGATCTCGAAGATGCAGATGTAGCTGTATACGGAAGGCGAATACTAACAATGGCCAAGCAAGAAGGAAAAGGTTGGTTCGCAATTCTATTGGGTAATTACATCTCTTATAGGACTGTGATACCCGCATACATCTTAGATGCTATCTTTTTTGCAAAGGACACATATTCCGCAAATATTGTTGCAGACATAATTGACTATCGAATTAAGAAAAATTT
Source organism: Chryseobacterium sp. MHB01 (assembly GCF_034651565.1). Lineage (NCBI taxonomy): Bacteria > Pseudomonadati > Bacteroidota > Flavobacteriia > Flavobacteriales > Weeksellaceae > Chryseobacterium > Chryseobacterium sp. MHB01. The sequence goes on from NZ_JAYEDA010000007.1 coordinate 247,410, forward strand.
AGAAGAAAATGATGCATTAGACTTTGCAAGTTGCAGAGTAGAGCTTGCAAAATATCGAAATGGGGAAATTAAATTGAAAGATTTAGCTTTTGATTTCGACCTTATCATCCCTCATGATCAAATTTTAACCCTTATTGATAAACTAAATTAGTTATGTTTATTTGGGAAAAAGATAGTATTAATAAAGAACAAGAAGACGCGATTCTTGAAAATAACAGCGTGCTTTTGATTGCTTGTCCCGGAAGCGGTAAAACAAGAACACTGACATTCAAAATAGCTTATGAGCTAAGTAGATTGGAGTCTGACAAGCAATTTGTAATCGCTATAACGTATACAAATAGAGCTTCTGATGAAATTAAGGAACGAGTTGAATTATTAGGTGTAGATACAACACAATTGTGGATAGGCACTATCCATGCCTTTTGCATGGAATGGATTTTAAAACCATATCATCTTTATTCTGAAAGATTGAAGAATGGTTTCAAGGTGATTAACTCGTTTGATTCAGAAAAGATCTTGGCCGAATTATGTGAGCCTTATAAAAAAGAGAAAATAACATATTACGACTGTGGTATTCTAGCCAAAACAAACGGCTTTTACTTGACCTGCCTTGATAGTAGGAAACATAATTCATTAAAAAAAATTTTAGGTGAATACTTTAAAATCCTTGAAAAAAATCGACAAATTGATTTTGAACAAATTTTATTCTACGCTCATGAAATACTTAAATCAAAACCAGTTATAGCAAATATTTTATGCAAATTATTTCCATTTATATTGATCGATGAATATCAAGACACTAAAGAAATTCAGTATCACATAATATCGAAGATTTTATGTGTAAACAAAGGAAATTCAAAGACACTTATAGTGGGTGATCCGAATCAATCCATTTATGATTCGTTGGGAGGATATCCGATGCCAAAAGAAGAGTTAGAGAAATTATTGGGATTTGAATTGACTTCATTAAGCCTAGACAAAAATTATAGGTCTTCGTCAGCAATTATTGACTATTTTGATTATTATAAAACTTTTGATACTCCAATTGTAGCATTTGGGAGTGGAAAAGACTATCCAAGTTTAATCACATTCAATACTTCCGTTTCAGTAGATAATTTGATTGAAGAGTTGGCTCAATTAATACTTTATAATATAGAAAAGGCAGGAATTAGTCCTAACGAAATCTGTATTACTGCGCCACAATGGGTACACATAGCAAGCATTACAAGAAAACTGATAATCCGACTTCCTGATTTCAGTTTTGACGGACCGGGAATGGCACCTTTTTCTCGCGATATTGATAATTTTTGGTTCAAAGTTTCAAGAGTTGCATTGACAGAACCGTCGCCATTTATGTATATTAGAAGATTAAGGTGGAGCAAGGAAATATTAAATGAACTGGATTCAGCAGGTGTTGATGTTTCAGAACTAAGTAGTAAAAAATTTTTAAGAATTTGTAATTCTTTAGTTATCATCGATACTGATGGATTAACATACCTTAAAACATTTTTTAATGAGATTTGCGAAAAGTTAAGAATAGTACTACCTAATTATCCTCTCTTGGAGGAACATTTCAACTCATTTTTTGCAAGTTCAGAAAGCAGAATTCAGAGATTAATTGACGAAGGTAATCCGTATATCGGTGATATTGAAAACTTCCGAAAAGTGTTCAGACAAAGAGATGGAATTACAGTATCCACTATTCATGGAACCAAAGGTGAAGAATATGATACAGTTATAGGTTTTGCCTTGTTAGATGGCTATGTTCCCCACTTTAATGATAACAATGGTGCTGAAAATTCAAAGAAGTTATTGTATGTATTAGCTTCAAGAGCAAGAAAGAATTTACACCTCATTTCAGAGAAATACAGAAACGTTCATTGGTACCATGCACCAGAAGGAAAACCGCCAACATCACATTTAATTGAGTACAATTTCAAATATTTAGATAAGCTATAATTTAAACTTTGAACGAACAACTTCCTCAATGTCAAAATTCCCAAACACTTTTCCGTAAGGTGAAAGGTGCCGGCTCCTTTTCATTTCAAGTGTTTCCGACTTACATTTTTCTCCCTCTCGGTTTATTTTTCTTTGGTAGAGTTGGCTGTTGTATTTCTAAAGCTTTCTGTATGTTTTTATACGTTTTGAGATTACTTTTGATCAAATCAATAAGAAAGGTTTTTTCCCAGGGTATTTGTTTTGCTTCAAACTCCAATTTCAGGCCCTGCTTTGCAAGTCCATGGGTAAGCTCAAATCCATACTGCCTGTTCCAACCAATCCTGTCAAGCAGTCTTTCAGAGGGAAAACTCACCGCTATTAAATCCTTAGGTAGCATTTTCATGTTACGGTAGTCAGGTTCCTGAAATTCGTGCGTCTTAGGATTATAAGGTATAGTATAGGTCCTTTTCTTTTCATCGTAGTAATTCTGTATATCCGAGAACACAATACCTTTAGAAAGAAAGTCATCTTTAGGTCGAAGCATATCCATCCGAATATCTACATAGAATGTATGCCCTACAATATCAATGGTTGGCAACATTCCTTTATTCACACGAAGGTCGTAGACTTCCTGATTAAATTCCTCTTCCATAGTACCTTTTTAAAAAGACATTGGAAAGTTTAAGTAAACTCCCCAATGTCAAAATCACCTAAACCACTTTTCCGCAAGCTGGAAGAACCTTCGTCGCTTTCACTTGATAGTGTCCTATCCAAAAGTTCGGCAATCTTTCTGGAGGCACCCTCTATGGAATTTTCCAGTAGGCTGAATAATTCAGTTCCCTGTAATCTTTGAACTATCGCTACCGCTGTTTCCTTTTGAGCCTGATCCAAATTATCTTTTTGGAGCAATGCCCCGACAGAGCTTAGTTCGTCGTAGGTAACCCCTTGAGCAAGACTATTATCGCCACCAGATATTCCGTACCTGTTCCACTCTTCTTCCTCTTCTTCCAAATCAGGCATATTACTGAAAACTTCGTCCAGCTCTTCCTGCGGAATTTGAATGTCGACGGTTTCATTCTCGTCGTATTCTATGTCTAAATTATCGGGGTTTATTTCCTCTTCAGCTATTTGGCTTTCATGGGCGGTGTTTGGCATTGAATGGCTTCGTACTGGCTTGGGCTGCCCCATAATATCGGGCAGGTTAGGATTTACCTTCTCCTGCTTCTGCTTTTTTTTCGCCTTTCTATGAATGACGATCTTATCCTGCAAAAGCAGGACGATAACGATCAGCAGGCATATCACAATTACTATTTCCATAATCAAATGCTTTAAAAAATGGGCTTAAACTTTTCGTTGAAATCATCTGTAATTGCTTTCTCAAACATTTCAAAATGATGTTCCAGTATATTGTCGAGATAGGCATACAGCGGTATCTCATCTTTGCCAATGACCTGTACAATGCGGGATAGCCGTTCGTGGTATTCCTGCCGGATGTAGATGCTTTTATCGCCCCGTTTCGTCATCGAGTGGGTTTTTAAAAAATGTTCGCCATAGCTTCCGTCAAGATTTTTCCTTATGCGGTTCCTTTCTCGTTGTACAGGCTTGCTTTGCAGTAATTCTTCCTGTTTTGTTTCTTCTTTAATAGCTTCCTTTTCAGGCTCTTCGAGTGGTTCAGGCGGAGGCTTCAAGCCGTCCTTTTTAATGCCATCCACCATCAGGTTCATCATCATTTCCTCGTTAATGTCCGGCGTGACCTTTCTTTTATTATCTTTTTCCATAGGACTACAATTGAATGATTTTTAGAAATTCGTCAATGAACAGATCAAAGTGGCAGGCTTTCATCAGCCGTTCATCAGGAGGCATTACAGTAGAACGGAAAACGGTTTTGCTATCCGCTTCACTTTCCTTTCGGAAGCGTGTACTGTTCTTAATCTGACTTTGCATCAAGCTTAATCCCAATTGCGTAATAAGCTGGTTGTACACACCGTAAAGTGGCGTGCTTTCCCTGCCGTCCACCTGATTCCAAAATAGGTTTATGGTTTGTATGGAAGTTTCGCCCTTTTTCATAATCACGTCCTGCAAAAGCTGTGTGAAGATGAGCGTACTTTCCATTACCACACGGTCCGCTGTGATCGGCGTAAAGATGTGATGCATTCCCGCTAACGCTTTGAGGATGCCGGGTGTATTCACAGTTCCGGGCAGATCAAAGAACAGCACATCAAGCGGCAAGGAAGAAGCGTTTACAAATTCGTGGGCAGCTTCCAGTACGTTATCTGCTTTGTTTTGGTTAATAGGATAGGCTTTTTTATTGATGGTGGTAAATTGCTTGTATGCCAGTTTTTTCAAAGCTTCATTTTCCATTACCATTGCCAAATCCCTTGTCTTCATTTTTATCAGACTGTGCTGCGGAAAATCCGCATCAAATACGGCTACGTTGTAACCCAGCCGGTAGTGCATCGTACTTGCAACAAGCGTGGTAAAAGTGCTTTTGCCAACACCGCCTTTTTGAGAAGAAAAGGCGACGAACAGAGGTTTCTTTTTTGTGTCCATATTTTTAAAATTTAAAGTTTTACTTATTCCAGTTTTCAGTCTTGCAGGCGTTTCGGCAGGCTGCACTGATTTCACGCCTTCTTTCAGGATAGCGTTCAGAATTGCTGGCTGGCTTTGCTGATTGTCCGCTTGTTTGCTGTACGGCAGCATTCCATTCGTTCTGGCATCTTATCAAGCAGGATTGCCGCCTTGCTTACATTCTGTCTGTCAACCCGTCCATCAGGCGGGCAAAATATTCGGATAGCAGGCTGTCCTGCAATCTTGCTTTCTTGCATTCCTGCAATCAGGCAGGCAGGATAGCCTGCCGTCTTGAAAATGTATCGTCTGCTCTTCATGAAGCACGGACTGTTTGCCGGTCTGCCGACATTCAAAGGCAAAGAACTCATCATTTTCATTCGGCTGTGCGTCTACGGCACTACTTGGCGTTCAGGGGCAATATTTGGCACTGCCGTACTGTACAATGCTTTCATAAAGAGGGGCGTACTTTGTAAAATGATTTTTATTAACAGATTTATGCAGAAGTGTACTGGCCTATCAGGGAGTAAAAGGAATGGCATCGAGTTGTTTTTCCCTGTTACACTCAATCCATCCCGCAGGGTGGATTCTTGTGTTCATCAGAACACGGCAAGTTGTGTTTTGAGGCACTCGAAACTCATTTCGTGCCTCAAAACAACTTGCCCTTTGCAGGGGGCAGAAAACACCTTCCGAAGTCAGGGTTTTGCATGAAATTTAAAATGGATTTGTGATGAGCGAGAACAAGTACACCAAACAGAATAAGGGCGGACGGACCCCGAAAACCAACCCAAGCATCCATCGCCACGTTTTCCGTCTTACAGATGAAGAAAACGCCAAGTTTTTATCACTTTTTGAAGCCTCGGGAATGACCAATAAAGCGAAGTTTATTATTTCTCTACTGTTTAATAAAGAAATGAAATCGGTTAAGATCGATAAAGGAACCATTGATTTTTATATGCGACTGACCTCTTTTCACAGCCAGTTCCGTTCCGTAGGCGTGAACTATAACCAGATCGTAAAGCTCTTGTACAAGAATTTTTCCGAGAAAAAAGCTGCCGCATTCCTGTATAAACTGGAAAAACAAACCGCTGAAATGGCGATGCTTTGTCAAAAAATCATTCAGCTAACGGAGGAATTTGAGACGAAATATCTCAAAAAATAGTGGTAGATATGATTGCAAAGATTGGTCGAAGCGGAAATTTATACGGGACGTTGGCATATAATCAACTCAAAGTCGAAAATGAAAACGGGCAAATTCTGTTTACCAACAAGATGATTGAAACCGCAAATGGTCATTATTCTGCCAGCCAGTTAGCACAGTCTTTTGCCCCTTACCTGATAGCTAACCGAAATACAGAGAAGCATACCCTGCATATTTCGCTTAATCCCGACCCCAATGACAAAGTAAGTGATGATAAGTTCCGGGAAATGGCAGAACAGTATATGCGGGAAATGGGTTACGGCGAACAACCTTTTGTCGTGTTCAAACATACCGATACCAGCCGAGTGCATATCCATATCGTATCGGTTTGCGTAAATGAGGAAGGGAAAAAGATTTCAGACAAGTTTGAGAAAATGCGGTCTATGAACCTGTGCCGGGAGTTGGAACGAAAACACGGTTTGATACCCGCACTCGATAAAGAGCGAAATCAGAATGATAGGATTTTTCGTCCGGTGGACTATCGGGCAGGCGATGTAAAAAGTCAAATCGCTTCAGTAGTTCGCCATTTGCCAAACTATTACCACTACCAGACATTAGGCGAATACAATGCCTTATTATCCCTCTTCAATATTACTACGGAAAAAGTGGAGAACGAATTACAGGGACAACTAAGGCAGGGCTTACTGTATATTCCTTTAAATGAAAAAGGCCAAAGAGCCGGGCATCCGTTTAAGGCATCGTTATTCGGAAAGAATGCAGGGCTTCCGGCTTTGGAACTGCATTTGGAGAAATGTAAAATAACTTTAAAAGGCCACCCCAGCAAGCAGACCTTAAAAGCCGCGGTTACGGTCGCCCTGAAAACCACAAGCGGTGAGCAGGCTTTTAAAAAGCAATTGGCTGAACAGGGCATTAACGTAGTGGTACGCCGGAATGATACAGGTCGCATTTACGGAATGACTTTTATAGACCATAATTCCAAAACGGTTTGGAACGGTTCACGTTTAGACAAGGAACTTTCTGCCAATGTCTTTAACGATTATTGGAACAATAACATCAAGCCGGAGATAAAAGAACCCGCTTTACAACAACCCCAAATAACCACATCAAATGATGCGGATCTTCCTACGGAAGAACCACACCACTTGTTCGACTTCTTGACTACGGATAAGCACGAAGACGGCTTAATTGAAGCATTGGGCGGTTTGCTACCCGAAGCCCAAGGCGAAGATTATATGGAACAGGATTTTGCTAAGAAAATGAAAACAAAGCCTAAACGCAAAAGAAACTAATAGTGATCATTGCAGTTAACTGCCTATGTATTAGAGTTTACTTATTGTTTCAGCTAATTCATTCCTTAAGTCCATTTTTTGTTCTTCTGTATAAAATTCAGAATGATCCAAAGACTTTTTAAAGTCATCCACGGTGTTCTTAAAGTTAAGTTTTAATTGAATCTGGGCATTTATGATGTATAGATAACCCTCCGAAAAATTCGGGTATAACGACATTAAGATCTTCCACGCCTGGATTGCTTTATCGTATTGTTTTTCATTGTAAAAACTCCATCCCTTACCATTTAAAACACCAATGGAAAAATTAATGTTAGTTCCGTAGTTTTTGATTACTTCCTGGTCAAGACTTGTTTTAATTTTCAAATCCTTCTGTTTATTCGCGGAATACTTCGCCTGAATAGCGAACCACTCTTCAAATATTTCATAAAGTGCCGAACTGATCAATAAACCAGGTGTAGCATTATGGACGGCTTCTTTAAAGCTAACCCCCTTAACATCTAAAAAAGGATTTGGGTTAAATTTTTTTATAACGGAGTCCATCTTAACAAAATCCTCCGGAAAATCACCACCAATTCCAAACCGATAATATTTTTTTGAACCATAAGCATGTTTATTGGACAACATAATTGAATCTGTTAAATCAATATTTTTTTGGGTAAAAAAAGGACTCATGGAAATAACTGCGTTCAGATCATTTATTCTGGAGTTAAAAATAGAAGAAGTGAAATAGCCGTATCTCGAGTGGCCGATAAATAACCTAAAAGAGGAAGCCTTGTACTCTTTTTCGGCTAAAGGGATGAGTTCATCAAAAATGAATTTTTCATTCTCCAAAGCCAGTCCATTTGAATCAGAAATTTTATACTGGGTTTCGACATAGCGATAACGTTGGTCCGATTCTACGCTGATAATTATTGATGATGGCATTTGTTCATTACTTGTCAGGTAATCAATTGCATTAATAATGTAATTATGACTTCTTTTATTTTGCCTGTCAAATACAATAATTAATGGAAAATCATTTTTTAAATCCTTTTGCCACTCAATTGGAACCGTAATAGATATCTTTTTGTCATATCTGAGATGGTTAGACTTTAGTGTTGTATCTTTTAGTTTCTTGTATCTTTCGAAGGTTTGTCCAAACAGAGATGTGGCTAGTAAAATGAGAATAAAGAGAAGTACAGACTGTTTTTTTATCATTGCGGTTTGTTATGCTACGTTATAGCGGATATAATGATACCAAATCTATAATAATGTCACATTGTTAATATTTAATATTTAACGTTTTCTGACATTAATACCGTCAGACATTTAAATATCTAGCTTGAGCGCATCCCTTGCAGTGACCATCATTAAATAGTTCAGCAGGTTTATTTGATATATTTATTTTGGAGTGCGGGCAGCTCTTCTTTGTATTGTTGTAGATTAAAGTCAATATTAAAGCTAGACTTCACATAAGCTTTTAATGATTCCAAGCCAACAGAAGCACGCCGTTGATCTACATGATCAACATCTTCTATTGGAAAGATTACAAATTTTTTACTTACTTTATCAATTACAGTTTGTGATCCATACTGCTGCATCTTTCCTTCTCTCATATTTATTCGATCCTCTAAATAGGCCAGATCTTTTGGAAGTACTTTACCAGCCTTGCAGCTTTTCCTGAAAAGAGGTAAATATTTTTTTTGAGAAGTAAGATCTGCATGCTGAAGTATCAGGAAAAGATATTGATTATTCTTGTATCCAATCTCAGAGGGACCAAGCCATCCATACTGATTAATAATTTCCTCAAACGCATTAAAGTTATTTGCGTCCACTTTTTTCATGGCATCAATTAAATCTTTTTCCCCTGACGAATTTAATCCAGAAGCCTTTCTTAGAGAATCCAGCTTTACCCTGATCGACTGGTCCGATTCCCCCATCTCCTTAATACGGTTAGCAATATCTTGTTTTATGCCTTTTAAAAACGCTTGTTTATTACGTTCCGCATGACTCAATACACCCGTCCATTTCGGATCGTTTTTAATGTTATTAAAATCTGAGTCTTTACTGAGCATACTGTAAAACTCAACCGGGTCATCCCATCCTTTGATTGTTTTTCCTGCGAGGATTTTTTGCAGGTAAAAAAAAGCTTTATTGTTACTTCCAGCTAAACTCCAGGCGCAGGCAGCATTATAGAAGTTGGTTTGGGTACTCTTCCCATTAAAGTCCTCGAAAGCGCGGTCAAATGATTTTCCGGCATCCGCATATTGTTTTCCATGGTAGAACCTCATGCCCTCATCGATATATAAAAAATATGTAAATTCTTGTGCATGTATGGTGTGTGATATTAATACGATTATTAAAGCAGCAAAAAAGGTTTTCATCAGACAGTGTTAAATAATAAGCGATAAATATTAAAAACTAATTAGGAACGGAGTTTTGCCTGTAAATGCAAAACGCGCAGGAAACTTAATGGACTACATATCTTTTAAGCCTGCTTTTACTTTTTATAAATTATTAAAATAAAAAACCGTCTTAACTAAATCGGCTAAGACGGTAAGAATAAATTAATAGGTGTTTATCAGTCAACCTTCTCTTTAGAAAGCGTTTGTATCAGCTCGTAATGGGTATCACTTCCGTCAGCCGGTGGATTTTGAAGCTTTGTTAGCCTAATGCGCAACTTATATTGATACCCCGGCTCATAGCTAAAGCCAGAGATCGTTCCGTCACTCACCGTATAGCTATTGTTTGTACCCGCTTCTTTGATGGTTAAACAAGTATTAGATTCCGTGGAATTAAAGCTAGGATTACATTTGCTGTATGAAGAAGCAATCTCAAATTCAGCCTCTCTAACCTGCGGCTCATCGTCTTTACTGCACCCCAAGCCAAGCGATAAGGTCAGTAACAAAGCCATTAACGTCATAAAGTTTTTCATAATATTACAATTTGATTATGACAAAGTTATAAAAAATATCACACCATCGAGACATAAATTAAACTGTTTTTTTTCTCTTATCCTCACCTTATTGGTATCTGGAATGGTCATTGGGAATTCTTCCCCCAGCGGGTGGATTGGGATTGCCATTGTTTAGCTGAGCCTGGAACTGCAGCCTTTCCTGCGGAGTCATAACCGTATTGTCCGTCTTATATACCGTGGTAGCAAGCTCCCTGTACACATCGGATCGGGCGATATAGGGAATGTAAAAGCTGTTGGCCCATTGCCTGTCGGTAGATGATGTGACATCATTACCCGTAAAGGTACTGCCATCAGATTTTTTGGTCATCACAATTAGATTAGGGCTGCTAGCAAATGCCTGGGAATCATAGATCATAACAGACTGAAAATCCACAGACCCAATATTGTAGTAATTGCTTGTCCTTTTATTAAAATTAAACCGCTTTTCAGGAAGTACATTATTTAAATTAAGGTTAACATAGTTGTCGCGGTCAAAAGAATTATGCTCATGATCCAGTCCAATTGCATGTCCTAATTCGTGAATAGCAGCACCCACGACGCCACTATAGACAAAAGATGCCGTTTGTATTTTAAGTTCCTGCCGACCACCATTAGCATTTCTTCCGATCTGGGAACTATTAGTATTGCCGCCGTTCACAAACTCTATGTAAGGATAAGCAAACCCATACGTCGGATCTACGGTAGGCATTCCGGTCGCATTATAAAACCGGATGTTTGAATTGGCCTCCCAATGTTCAATTGCCAATCTCATAATATCCTTTTGGACTGTTGACAGACTTGGTCCATAAACATACCTTACCATTGCCCACATATTATAGGAGGTCGGATACTGGCCAACGGCCTTATTGCCTTGCGTAAGACTCAGTGGCATTCCGGTAGCCGGATGGGTGGTGTGGTCGGCACTCAGAGGGCTAGAATTAGCGGGCACCAGATCACCATATTTGTCTAATGATTCCAGCTGTGCTTTATTAAGAATAATATCATCTGATAGATAATATTGTCCATCTTTCAACAAGACCTGGACTCCTGATTTCAGCGTAATTAAATCTCCCTTCCCTGTCACCGAAGGATTAGTGTCATTGTTCTCGGTAATGGTATTGTCTCTGTTGCAGGATAAAACCATCAATAACATTACCATACTTGCCAATAGTTGGCGGTAGGATTTTTTAATCATGATATAAAGTTTTTGATTATATGCCCATTATACGCTGGGCATGGCACGTTATATCTTTTGAAAAGTATTGTATTATGGTCTGATCGGATGACTTATGCCAATTTTGAGGAGAAGCACTAAAATTGTGTATGAAACTTCAGTATATGTAACCGGATATTTGATTAACCTAAAATTAAAAGTATTTTGAAGGGTCCTTATAATAGACGGTTATATAGCGTGCAGTGATTGAGACAAGACATCTCAACAGATATTGATGCAATACTTTATTAATCGGTACGGTACTTAAAATTACATCCTTGAAAAAGGAATACAGATCGGCTACTGGGTTGGCCGTGTCGTTCTACAATATCAAAATAATAGAATGAGAATTCTATTAATTGAATATTAATTCACTTTGTAGTGTAAATTTATAAAAAAAAATAATACAATAAACAATTTTTTTGCCTTTGTATTAGATTGCTGTTGCTTTGGAAGATTTATACCACAGTATTACTCTTAGGCAAGCGCTAACCTACGAGCATTTTAATTTAAGCAAGACATATATTGTCTTTTGTATAAGAATTATTCGATCTTTACCCAAAAACGATAAACCAAAGCCTGTCAGTCTTTTTTTTAAGGCTACTGTTTAGAATTAAGTGCGAATATCACCTTATACTCTCATAATACATCGGATTTTTGTCGTCCAACGCAATGATCTTCGCGCCATCGAACGTTTATCCCTTATTATCTATAAGCTTCTCTATCAACTTATTTTGGGTGACCAGTAAACTTGTTATTGCATCCTGATTTCTTAATATACCTTTAACAATCTCCTGAGATTCATTATAGGAAATTGAGTTGGTATTACCCATATTCTGGATCTTACAATCGTTATTGGTAATGTTAAATACTAGAGAATCTTCCAATAGATCACTTATCTCAACGTCGAATAGTTCGCAAATCTTTAAAAGTTTTTCTGTCGTTGGTCTTGCGATATCAGTTTCCCATTTATGATAAGCCGGTTGCGATACGTTTAATGAATCAGCGACTTCCTGCTGTGTAAATCCCTTATTTGTCCTAAGTCTAGCCAGCTTAGTTCCCAATGTTATCATGCCGAAAATTTAGATATGCTAATTTAAAGAATTTAAATTTACTGGTAGTTTAATTTTATAACCACTGGTTATAAAATTTATAACCGAAACACTATTCTAACTAATCTTTTATTGATAGCTTGCCTCCCGAAAAATACTCTGCCAAGAGTTCAGACATCCGAAAAAACCCGGTATGTCTTAGGGGGAAACCCCTATTGTCTGGTATATCAGATTTCAACTATCTTTAACCCAAAACAATAACCTAAACGCTATGAATATCATATTTTATAATATTACTCTATAAAAATTACCCACAATTTTTATACGTCACTTTATAATACGACATGATTTGTCGTTAAGGGCCAATATCTTCGCGCCATCGAATGTTACCTGAATGAAGGGCATCCCAAGCCCACCTTTTCATCGTCAGGATATAACACACAGACCCCATCTAATAAATTAAAAACAATATAACTATGAGGCGACTCTATGTATATGCATTTCTATTGTGCATCCCTGGCTATAGCTATAGCCAGGAAGTAGTCTGGCAAAAAGACATCACATCTTCAACGCAGGATTTTCTCTCCCAGGTCACTACTACCATTGACCAGCAGTATTTAATAACAGGAAGCTCTATCCAGACAGGAAATAACATGTCCAAAGCTGGAGGCAAAAGCCATTTGCCAACAGCCAACAACCAGCAGCAAAACAACGGTTACGATTTCCATTTGGTTAAACTGAACCAGCAGGGCGAAGAAGTCTGGGAGAAATATTTCTCGGGACAAAATCATGATTTTTTATCGGCTACCGTGAATACACAGGATGGCGGGTTCCTTATTTCAGGAACTTCGTTTAGCAGTAAGGGGTTGGATAAAAAAGAAGATTCCAAAGGCGGAAGCGATTTTTGGCTGATTCGCATCAATGAATTCGGCGATGAGTTGTGGCAGAAAACCATTGGCAGTGCTTCAGATGAGGAAGCAAGAGCGGTGATCCAGATAACGGATCTGGGATTTTTTGTAGCAGGCAACATTCAGAATGCTGCTAAAGGTTATGGTTCTAAAGATGTCCTTATTGTAAGATTGGATAAAAACGGAAAAGAAGTATCCCAACTCATTGTAGGCGGAAAAGGATTGGATGAAGTTGAGAAAATGATTCCTACGAAAGACGGAGGCGCTTTACTTGGAATGTATTCCAGAAGTAATGCCGGAGGATCCAAAAAGACAGAAAACTTCGGTGAGGGCGATTACTGGATTATCAAGCTCAATAAAGAAGGCAAAGTAGAATGGGAAAAGAATTTCGGAGGAAAAGGCGATGATCATTTAAGGACATTGGCTTTAACATCCACAGGTTTTTTAATCGGTGGAGAATCAAGGTCTGAACGGTCAGGAAATAAAACGGTAGGCATTGAAGAAGGAACGGACCTATGGCTGATTTCACTCAACGAAAGAGGCGAAGAGATCTGGCAGAAATCCTACAATTTCAAGAACCGGGATGTGCTGATGGGAATGAGCGTCGTATATGGCTCTGATGACAAATCTTCAAAAGGCATTTTGTTGGGAGGCTACACGCAGGCTGAAGGAAGAAGGATTGAAAGTGATGATGAAACGTTCTGGATGCTGTATCTGGATCAGAACGGAAATGAGCAGTGGAGAAAGCATGTAAAAGGAGAATCCAGGAAAAGAGAGGAAAGATTATCTGACATAAAACTAAACAGGGACGGGTCCATTGTATTGGCCGGAACGAGTGCAGAGGAATTAGGAAAAGAGAACTGGAAGATCGTAAAGCTGGGTGACAAGCAGATTGACCAGCTGATTGAAGAGCAGGATATCAGGATCTATCCGAATCCGGTATCAGATTATGCGTATGTGGAGGTCGGTCATGACTTTAAGGAAGCGGATATTGTGCTGTACGATATGGGCGGAAGACAATTGCAGAGCCTGAAAACAAAAAATAAAGTCACCAAGATCAATACGCAGAATCTTATTCAGGGAGCGTATCTGGTAACGGTGAAAACGAATGATAATAAAATAGCGAGTGCTAAACTGATTAAGAAATAACCATGAGAATAAAGAACCTTATAACAATACTGCTTATAGCAAAGTTTTCTGTAAGCCTTATTTCAGCCCAGTCGGCTACTATTGAAGAGAATTTTCTTTCAGCTCCGTCTGCCGCTTCTTTACCAACCTATGTAAAAACTCCCGTAGCTATATCTTCCGGTATTCCGGAAACCAATATTCCGTTCTTTTCTCTAGCAACGCATCGTAAAGAAATTGCTGTCAATTGTGGTATGAATTACCACCCCAACAATTCGGGACGCTATAACAAGGCCTCAGATCTGGGTTTAGGATGGTCAACCTACGGATTAACGGCTCTTATTTACAGGAACATTAATCCTTTTAATGGCTTTCCTGAAGATACTTATTATTATAACGTATTAGGGCGCAGCGGAAAGTTTTCCCTGAGCAAGAATTCATCCGGAGTCAATATATTCCGTAAACTGACTTATGATAAGTTAAATATTACTTTTACCGAACCAAACGGACAGTAC
>NZ_JAYEDA010000008.1:0-224420 GCF_034651565.1 Chryseobacterium sp. MHB01
GCTCATCGAAAGGTTCTTCTACCAAATCAGAAAATTATTGGGGTATCAAAGGTAAAGAGGATGTTTGTTTGTAAAGGTTAAGATGACCGGAATATTATTCCTTTAGATAAGCTTCACTTTCGGGTATAAAAAAAGCTCTCTTAAAAAAGAGAGCTGTATGCTGAATCTTTCAGCTAGTACCCCAGGCGGGACTTGAACCCGCACGCCAAAAGAGGCACAGGATTTTAAGTCCTGCGTGTCTACCAGTTCCACCACCAGGGCAGGCGTGGAGCGAAAAACGGGATTCGAACCCGCGACCCCAACCTTGGCAAGGTTGTGCTCTACCAGCTGAGCTATTTTCGCAAACTGTGCGGATGAAGGGACTCGAACCCCCACGCCTCTCGGCACCAGATCCTAAGTCTGGCGTGGCTACCAATTACACCACATCCGCGTGTTTTTTGTTTTACTGATTTTTAATGATCTTCTCTCGTTTTCAGTGGTGCAAAGATAGGATAAATTTTTTTACCTCCAAACTTTTCAGAAGAAAAAATTAAAATTTTTACATTTTTTATTCCCGACCCCCTTTATTACATTTCATTTTATTACTTTTACATCGTTAATTAATATGATATGGAATTACAAGGAACGGTAAAGAAACTTTTTGATGCTCAGACTTTTGCGAGCGGTTTCCAAAAAAGAGAAATGGTTATTTTAACCCAGGAGCAATATCCACAGCCGATAAACATAGAATTTTTGTCTGATAAGATCAGTTTATTGGATAACCTGAAAGAAGGTGAAAATGTAAAAGTAGGAATCAACATCAGAGGAAGAGAATGGGTTTCTCCGCAGGGCGAAACAAAATACTTCAATTCCATTACAGGGTGGAGAGTGGAGAAAGTTTCTGATAATGCTTCAGAACCTACACAGGCAGCTCCTTCACAATCTGCATCTTCAGTTTCCAACGAAAATCCTTTCGCCGGAGACGATGATGATGATTTGCCTTTCTAATAATTAAAAAATACGATTGAAATACAAATCCTGCTTTCTTAAGTGGGATTTTTTTTCCCAAAAATGATTCGACTAGACGAAAACGAGATTTCTTTTCCTGATCCGGAGCTGTACGACGGCCACGAAGGGATCATTGCTTTTGGCGGAGACCTCTCGGTAGAAAGGATATGGTTTGCTTATCAATTGGGCATATTTCCCTGGTTTAATCCGGGGGAAGAGATTCTCTGGTGGTGTCCGGACCCAAGATTTGTACTTTTTCCCGAGGAAATAAAGGTTTCAAAATCCATGAAAAAAATACTGGATCGAAACGTCTTTACCTTCACAGAAAATACAAACTTCCGAGAAGTCATCAAAAACTGCAGGGATATCAGCCGTAAAGGACAATCCGGAACCTGGCTTTCGGATGAACTGATGGAGTCTTTCATCAAGCTTCATGATTATGGATTGGCAAAAAGTCTGGAAGTCTGGCAAAATGAAGAGCTGGTGGGAGGATTTTACGGTCTTCAGATCGGAAATATTTTCTGTGGAGAAAGTATGTTTTCCAAAGTAAGCAATGCATCGAAAGCGGGATTTATCCATTTTGCTCAAAAATATAGAAACAAGCTGGAGCTCATCGACTGCCAATCCCATACCGATCACCTGGAAAGTCTTGGCGCAAAAATGATTCCCAAGCGGGAATTCCTGAAAATTTTACATAAAAACAATGAATACTGATAGAGAAAAATGGGTTCTTCTGATTCTCCTGAGCATGATCTGGGGATCGTCTTTTATTTTGATTAAAAAATCCCTGGAACATTTCAGTCCTTATCAGGTGGGTGCTTTAAGGGTATTGATTGCCGGAATCATTCTGATGCCGATTGCGATCTCAAAATACAAACTTTTCCCCAAAAAACATCTGAAGTGGCTTTTGCTGGCAGCTTTTACAGGAAATTTTATTCCGATGTTTCTGTTTCCTATCGCCGAAACAGAAGTCAGCAGCAGTATTGCCGGAATTGTGAATTCTATGATGCCGATTTTTGTAATAATAGTGGGTGCGCTGGTATGGAACTTTGGTACTACGAGGCGACAGATTACGGGAACATTCATAAGTTTTACCGGCGTTTGTATCCTTGCTTTCGGAGGGGATGCGGAAAGCGGAACTTTTAAGCTTATTCCTATTTTATTGCTCTTACTGGCTACTTTGTGCTATGCAGTAAGCACAACTACCGTAAAGTCAAAATTAATGGAAATTTCTTCGACAGTATTATCTGCCTTCGTTTTTACGTTTGTGTTGTTTTTACCTTCTGTGATCGCTCTTACCTTTACCGGATTTTTTTCAACCTTTAGCTTAGATAAAGATCATCTTACAGGATTGATGTTTGTAAGCTTACTGTCGATTTTCGGAACCGGACTGGCGATGATGATGAATTACCGCCTCCTGAAAGTTTCCTCTCCCTTGTTTGCTTCAACAGTCACTTTGCTGATGCCTATTGTCGCGATCATCTGGGGCATTCTGGACGGCGAAAAGCTTACTTCGCTACAGTTTGCAGGAGCTGGAGTTATTATTGCCGGACTTATCTTTCTGAGAAGTAAACCTAATGTTATAAACAAATAAATCCCGCGAAATTGCGGGATTTATTTTTATCGTAAGTGAGTTTTAATTAACCTTCGGAATTTTTCTTTTTCACTCTGGCTTTTGCTTTTTTCACCTCATCTTTAATGAAAGGATATTTTTTCTGCATATCCGAAACCAGAGACGGATCAAGATCCAAAGCCTGAAGCAGTACTTCTTTGCCTTTTTCCTGGTCTTTCAGGTTGAAATAACAATTGCTAAGCTGGTAATATAATTCTGCTCTGTGATGTGTTTTTACGGCATTATTTAAAACCAAGATGGCTTCTTCATATTCGCCTAACAGCATCAGCACTTCAGAATAAGCGTACCAATTATAAAACCTTGACGGCTCTGTATCTACCAGCTTTTTCAGGCAGGTAAGACTTTCCTCAAATTTCCCTGCATCAATAAATAAAAATGCCAGTCTTTTTTGATAATCAAGATTGTTTTCATTTAAGTGCGTCGCCTCTCTTGCAAAATGTAAGGCTTCGCTCATCCCGCCCATTTCTTCGTAGATATAGGATTGTTCCATCATCGCAAGATAAAATTGCGGATCTTCCCGTAATGACTTCTGGAAAGCGTTTAAAGCCACAATCGGTTGTTTTAAGGCTTTATAACAAAGTCCGATTTTATAAAAGGTAAATGCTTTTGTGTACTCCAGTTCAAGCATTTCTTCGTAAACGGATATCGCCTTTTTATAATCTCCTAAAGCTTCATAACAGGCTGCCTTGTTGGCATACACTCCTACCGAGCTTGAGTTGATGGCCAGTAAATAATCGTAGCCTTTAATGGCTTCGTCGTAATTTTTCCGGTTAAAGTAAAATTGTCCATATTCAAACCAGGCAATTTCCGAATAGGCATATTCATCAAGATATTCATTCAGGAATGCAATTGCCTCATCACTCTTATTCAGATCGGAAAAGCAGACCATACAGTTTTCCAGTGCATAATCGTCTGTAGGATCTTCTTTAAGTGCTTTTCTGTAATGTTTAAGGGCGTTAAAAGGATCTCCAAGATTTACATATTCATCAGCAATAAAATTGTGAAGGAAGTTTTCTTCTTCTTTCAGTTCTAATGCTTTTTTACAGATATCAATGGATTTTCTTGGGTTTCCTAAATTCGAATAATACTTTGCATAACAGACCAAAAAGTCTGTGTTTTCCATAGAAGAACCTTTCAGCTCATCGATCAGCTCTTTAGCCGTATTATAATCTTCCCATTCCAAAAGAATTTCAAGCTTTTTGATCTTGATGTCTAAGGAATTTGGGTGAAGCTTGAGTCCATAATTTACTGCAGTATCTGCATAATTAAAGTCTCCCAGCTCCAGGTAATAAACAATAATGTCTTCCAGCTCTTCTGTATCAAAGTAGAATTCATCATTATTTTCCATCATTTCCTCGAACTTTTTTACAAGTTCATTTCCAAAATATTCTTCCAATATAAAACAGTTTTAAGATTTAAGACCAGAGATATGAGATATACTAATACTCGCTTCTGAAAATCTTAGTTTTAAATTTAATAATAAATACGATTAAAATGATGAAAAGGTTGTTAACTTTTATTAAATCAAGCTATTGATTTTAGCTATCATTTCATCACCTAACCGGTCGGCTTCTTCCTGCGATTTAGCCTCGGTATAGATTCTGATAATAGGTTCCGTATTTGATTTTCTCAGGTGAACCCAGTTATTTTCAAAATCTATTTTTACTCCATCGATGGTGGAGACCTCTTCATTTTGATATTCTTTTTCCATTTTGGTTAAAATATCATCTACATTTATTTCCGGGGTAAGCTCTATTTTCTTTTTACCCATGAAATAGCTCGGGTACCCTGCTCTTAGTTCAGAAACCGTTTTGTTTTCTTTGGCAAGATGCGTTAAAAACAAAGCAACTCCTACTAGAGAATCTCTACCGTAATGAAGATCCGGATAGATAATTCCTCCGTTTCCTTCACCGCCGATAACAGCATTTTTCTCCTTCATTAATGTAACTACATTCACTTCTCCAACTGCACTTGCAAAATAGTCTGAGTTGTGACTTTTTGCAACATCTCTTAATGCACGGCTTGATGAAAGGTTTGAAATAGCTACACCGTTTTTGTTTTTCAGCAGATAATCTGCAACGGCAACCAACGTGTATTCTTCCCCGAACATTTCACCTTTTTCGTCGATTAAAGCTAATCTGTCCACATCAGGATCTACTACAATTCCGAAATCTGCTCCTTCTTTTTTTACCAGTTCACAGATGTCTCCTAAATGCTCTTTCAATGGTTCCGGATTGTGCGGGAAATGGCCGGTTGGTTCACAGTATAATTTTACTGTTTCGCAACCAAGTTTATCCAACAGCATTGGAATGGCAATTCCTCCAGTTGAATTTACAGCATCCAATACTACCTTGAACTTTTTAGCTTTAATAGCTTCTACATCAACCATCGGAAGATCTAAAATTTGCTGAATATGAATATCAAAAGCATCATCTCTTGTTTCATATTTTCCAAGATCATCAACTTCCGCATAGTTGAAATCTTCACTTTCTGCAAGGGCTAAAACTTCGGCTCCGTTTTCTCCGCTGATGAATTCACCTTTATTATTGAGTAATTTCAGGGCATTCCATTGTTTTGGGTTATGAGAAGCCGTTAGAATAATTCCTCCGTCGGCTTTCAGTTCAGGGACCATAATTTCCACGGTTGGCGTAGTGGAAAGCCCCAGATCGATTACGTTAATTCCCAACCCTTGTAATGTAGCGGTAACGAGAGAGGACACCATCTGCCCGGAAATCCTTGCATCTCTACCAATAACGAGGGTAAGGTCTTTTTTATTGTTGTTATTCTGAAGCCAGGTTCCGAATGCGGAAGCAAATTTCACCACATCAAGCGGTGTAAGGTTATCATTTACTTTTCCTCCGATCGTTCCACGGATTCCTGAAATACTTTTTATTAGTGACATTATGGGTGTTTTATAGTTTTAATTTTTAAATAATTTAATTATAAGCAAAATTAAATATTATTTGTCACACCCCATCAGAAAGTTATGAACAACCGCAATCCTTATCACAGTTTGTTCGCTTGGAGCTGAACTTTTTCGGCGCAAAATTCTTTCTAAGTATTCTGAACAAAGAGTAGCAGGCAAATGCTACCACAAGAAGAACAACAATATATTGTAAAAGCAAGGAAGAATCCATTATTTTAAGATTTGATATGCAAACATGGACACAAAATATGCCAATCCTGTCATCATGATCACCTGTAAAGCTGTCCATTTCCAGCTTTTGGTTTCTCTGTAGACTACTGCGAGTGTAGAAATACACTGCATTGCAAATGCGTAAAAGAGAAGTACTGAAACCCCTGTTGCAAAGCTAAACACTTTTTCGCCGTTCGGTTTTACATCTCTTCTCATTTTATCAATTACTTTTACTTCCGGCGCATCATCTTCAAGGCTGTATAGTGTAGACATTGTTCCTACAAAAACTTCCCTTGCGACAAAACTTGTCAGGATTCCGACACCCATTTTCCAGTCGTATCCGAGAGGTGCAATTACCGGCTCTATACCTTTACCCATTTTGGCTAAGTAAGAATGATCAAGCTCAACGTTGGTCGCCACAAATTGATCCGGTTTTTGTTTGGGTCCGAAATAGCTTAAAAACCAAATGATAATGCTTACGATGAAAATAATTTTCCCAGCTCCTGTAATAAAGTCCCACACTTTCCCCAGAACCATTTTAAAATCATATCCGAAAAGCGGTTTCTTGTATGTTGGCAAATCCATTACCAGATACGTTTTACCTTTATTTTTAATAAACCTGTTAAGAACGGCGGCTGAAAACAAAGCAACCACAAAACCCAGAAGGTACATTCCCATCAATACCAGCGCTTTATATTTTATTCCTAAAAACGTTCCGTCCGAGATAATAAGCCCGATAATGATGCTGTAAACAGGAAGCCTTGCAGAACAAGTCATGAAAGGCGTTACCAGAATTGTTAATAACCTTTCTTTAAGGTTTTCTATATTTCTTGTTGAAATTACCGCAGGAATTGCACAGGCTGTACCGGAAACCAGCGGAACAATACTTTTCCCGTTCAGTCCGAAAGGACGAAGAAGCCTGTCCATAAGGAAGACCACTCTTGCCATATATCCTGAATCTTCAAGGAGGTAAAGAAAGTATAACAAAATTCCGATCTGCGGCGCGAAGATGACAATCCCCCCGATTCCAGGAACAATTCCATTAGAAATAAGTGAATTTAAAGGTCCTTCCGGAAGGTGCTCTCCCGTAAAAGCGGAAAGCCATGCAAAAAATTCATCGATCCAGTTCATCGGATATTCCGCAAGGAAAAATACGCTTTGGAAAATGACCAGCAGAATCATCATGAAAACAACATATCCCCAGAATTTATGAACCAGTACCTTATCTAATTTCTCGGTTAATAATTCTTTAAACTGAGGTTTTTTAGAAATAACGTTTGATAAAATACCGTCAATATTCTGGTAACGTCTGACCGTTTCCTGTACCTGTAATCTTTTAGGAACAAGACTTTTCGAATCGGGCTCATTTATTTGCTCAACAACAGAATTAATTTTTCCCAAATCCGTTCCGAGTGATAATGTAAGCCAGGTTTTATATTCGTTATCTATACTTTTGTGTGAAGCAACTTTATGGATAAAATCTCTATGTTCTGACGGTATTTCAAATGATTGAGCAGAAGTTTTCAGAAAATTATTCTGGAAAACAGCTTCTTTCAGTTCTTCAATACCAATCTGTTCTTTTGCATTGGTACGAATAATTGTAATACCTATCGATTCTGAAAATGCGTCAATATCAATAGAAATTCCTCTTCTTTCAGCCTGATCGATCTGGTTTACCACCAGAATCATCGGAATTCCGAGGTCCTGGATCTGCTGAAACAGAAGCAGTCCTCTTTTTAGGCTTAATGCCTCAAGAATATAGATTACCCCCGCATAATCTTTTTGATTTTCCATCACAAACTTCGAGAAGATTGCTTCATCTTCCGAGCTTGGATAAATACTGTAGGATCCCGGCAGATCCACCACTTCCACCACTTCATTTTTATAGGTATAAAATCCGGAATGGCTGGCTACCGTAACTCCTGCATAGTTCCCTGTTTTCTGCTTTTTGTTGCAAAGCGCATTGAAAACCGTGGATTTTCCTACATTAGGATTTCCGACTAACAGTATTTGTTTTGTATGATTTCCCTGCATCAATTCAATTCTTCAACAATAATATATCTGCCCTCTTCTTCACGAAGCGCAATCCGGCTTTTTTCTTCCCCGAATTCTACATACATCGGTCCTTTGAAAGGGGCCTGATACAGAATCCTGAACGAGGTTTCCGGAAGAAGCCCCATTTCGATAATTTTGTTAGGCATTTTAAGGCTGTCGTTATCATACCCTAAAATCTTTCCCATTCTGTTTTTGGGAAATCCACTTAATTTATGTAAACCCATCTCTTTCAAAGCCAAAATTTTGTATGCAAATATACGCTATTTAAATTTAATCTAAATAACAAATTGATATGAAAGAAATCAACCCAAATGCAAAAATGCACTTGGGTTGATTCAATATAATTAGTTAAATATGAATGCTTATTTTTTCTTTTTATCTGCTGAGGAATAAGTAAGTTCTATTGGGTTATCGTTGGAATTGAAGAAATCTTTGTACATTTTCTCCTGTTTTTTCATCATATCTCCAATCGTTCCATCCATTCCCGGTATTGTTTTAGACATAATTTCCTGAGTCATCATTGGTCTTGCAGTAGCAAAAGGATCTTTCTTGAAATCACTGAATGTCTTTTCAAATTTCTCTCTCGGCATATCTGTTACTTTCAGAGACATATTGGAAATTTTTTCTGAATAAGAAAGTTCTTCCCAATTCTGAACTTTTTTATTTCCCTGCAGGATCCAAGAATAATTTTTACCTTCGTCTTCGATCTTTACAATGAGACCAGGTAATCCTGAAAATTTAAAAGGTCCATCCTGAAAAGGAAGTTCCGTACTGAACCATGCTGTCCACTTTCTTCCTCCGAAATCTACTGTTGCCTTTTGAGCATTATAGGGTCCTATTTTCTCTTTTTCATTAGAAATTTTCCAGTCAAACTTGATGGTTTCGTTGTATGCAATAGCCATTGGTGAAAACCCGCTTGCTATTCTTTCAACATACTGCACTTTCATATCCGGATAATATTTTACAATCTTCTCTGAAAATTTTGGCATCCTGATCGTTTTTGACAGGTCTTTGAATACTCCTGACTTTTGCATGGCCTCCACTTGAACTTTGATAATAGAATCCTGTCCTATTACGGTATAATCTCTGTAAACAGAACGGTCTTTAGCAATATCAAGTACAGTAAGTACTTTATCCAGTTTTGCAGAATCCTTCTTCGGTTTAAAGGTAAGCTCATAAAAAAAACGGTTCGCCGTTTCTTTAGAATCTTTGTCCTGAGCACTTACAAAAGCAAAAAGCGCGATAAAAAATATTGAAAATAGCTTTTTCATTGTTTTTCTGATGTTTTATATGGTATTAGTTGACAACCTCCTCTTTTTGTTACACTTTTTTTGTATTTCTTTTTTTTAAACGCATATTCTAATCTGATTTTAATCTCTTTAATGACATTTTAATTCCATTCCAAAGAACTTCTAATCTGGTCATTTTAGTTTTGTAACATCAAAAAAGATAAACACGACCTAAATCTTAAAAATATGATCAGAACGATTTTAATAGCTACAGATTATTCTCTTGAATCTTTGAACATCCTTAAGAAAGTGATGCGGGAGAAAGATGCTGCTGAAGACCAAAATCAGTATACTATTCTTTTGGTTTCAGGATACGATACGGGAGATTCTATCAGAGATCTTCTTTTTAATACAAAAAGTACGATTTTCAATAAATTAAGGCCTCAGGAATTCTGTGAAGCGTATACCATTATCAAAAATAAATATCCTCACCTCATTAATAAAATTGTGTGTGATATTTTCACGGGAAGCTTCCAGAGAACCTTTAACAATTATGTAAAAGCTGAAAATATCGAGGAGGCTTATTACGCTCCATCTATTAAAAGTAAAGGAAACGGAAAATTTGATGTAATTCCTTATATCAAAAAATGCAAAGACCTTAAAAGCTACGAAATTTCATTAGAAGTTAAAAAACACATGCCTGAAAAAGGAAGACTGGCAGAAATCTTTGTGGAAGTTTAAATCAGACTTATAAAATTTTAAAAATGTTAAGGAATTATAGTAACAGCAGGACGTTGGGAGACAACATAAGACTGGGAACGCTGACTGCCTTTACGGCGGGTACTATAAATATTGCTTCCCTGTTGATATTTCTCTCGTTTACGTCAAACGTAACAGGGCACTATGCTATCCTCGCAGCAGAAATCAGTAAGGCCAACTGGTCGCAGGTTGCCGTAGTGGGAGGCTGGATTTTTCTTTTCTTCTTCGGAGGGTTTGTATCCAATTTTATGGTCATCAACTTCAACAGGAAGAGTAAATATTTCGCGCATGCCATGCCGTTGGTGCTTGAAATAGCATGCCTCCTTTTTGTAGGAATCTATGGACAGTTTTATTATCGTAAAACCCTTGAGGAAACAGAATACTTGGTCGCATTAATGCTTTTTGCTACAGGACTACAGAATGGTTTAACGGCAAGTATTTCCAACTTCTCCGTGAAAACAACCCACCTTACCGGTACTACCACCGACCTTGGAATTCTGTTTTCTATGTTTACCCAGAAAAAATTCAGGAAAAACGGAGAGCTGGTAGCAAGAGCCAAATTGTTAATGAGTATTATGCTTGCGTATGTTTTGGGAGCGGTATTTTCCGGACTTACCTATTATTATCTTGAGTTCAGGGTTTTTTATGTGATCAGTCTTTGCTTGCTGGTTGTAATTGGATATGATGCCTATAAAATTCATCTGAGACATTATAACACGCAATATAGATACAGCAAAATATATAGAAAACCTAACTTTTTAGCTTTTCTGTATGATAAGATCCATGGAGGTTCCGGAATCAAACAAAAAGGAGAGAAAAAGAGAAAACTTATTTTCGAAGAATAAATGTTCTTATAAAGATTTCTTATTTAAAGACAATACATATCAGTATTAATTTTGTGTAAACTAGCTGTGAATCAATCCTCTAATTGTGTAATACAATTGGGGGATTGTGTTTTTTAGAAAATGCTTACGGAAGATCGTTTTAGCTGAAATAAAAACGTCGCAGGAATGTTGATATGTTGATAATTAATTTTTAATTCAGGGGGTTATTGTTTTAATTCTTATTCTGAATGCCTATTTTTGTAAGTTGATTTACTTTTTTTATGTCAGATATTATTCAGCTTTTACCGGATCATGTAGCCAACCAAATTGCGGCAGGAGAGGTGGTGCAGAGACCCGCATCCATTGTAAAAGAACTTTTGGAAAATGCAATTGATGCCGAAGCCACGAAGATTGAACTGATTGTAAGAGATGCCGGAAAAAATCTGATTCAGGTGGTAGATGACGGAAAAGGAATGTCTGAGACGGATGCAAGGATGGCTTTTGAGAGACACGCCACTTCCAAAATCAGAGGAACGGAAGATATTTTTAAAATTGCCACAAAAGGATTCCGTGGCGAAGCACTTGCTTCTATTGCAGCGGTCTCCCAGGTAGAACTGAGAACCAAGCAGAAAGATGCAACCATAGGAACCAATATCTATATAGAAGGCGGAGTGTTTCAGTTTCAGGATCCTGTTCAGACGGCAGACGGCTCCAATTTTTTAGTAAAAAATCTTTTCTATAACGTTCCGGCCAGAAGAAAGTTCCTTAAAAATAATAATATCGAATTCAGACATGTTATTGATGAATTTCAACGTGTTGCCCTGGCGCATGAAAATCTTGAGTTTTCCCTTTTTCATGACGATGAAGCGGTTTTCAGATTAAGAAAAGGAAGCCAGATGCAGCGTATTGTGGATATTTTCGGAAGAAAACTGCAGCCCCAGCTTATTCCTATTAAAGAAGATATCATCTGGTGTAAACTTCACGGGTTTGTAGCTAAACCTGATGGAGCCAAGAAAACGAGAGGAGAACAGTTTCTTTTTGTAAACGGAAGATATTTTAAAAGTCCGTATTTCAATAAAGCGGTGCAGGAAGCTTTTGAAGGATTGCTGCTGCCGGGATATATTCCTACGTTTTTTCTTTTTTTAGAATTAGATCCTGAAAAGATTGATGTCAATATACATCCTCAGAAAACGGAAGTAAAATTTGAAGATGAGCATCTGATCTTTGCATTGTTGCGCTCTACCATTAAAAGATCATTGGGAATTTACAATGTTGCACCAAGCCTTGATTTCGAAAAAGATCCGCACCTGGATGAAATCATGCAGAAAACATTTCCAAGCAAAAGCAACGGAGGTGGAAGCGGGTTTATCAAAATGCCTGAAATTATTGTAGACAAAGATTATAATCCGTTTCTGGAAGAAAGAGGAGTAAAACAGGCAGAAATTCAGAATCTTGCCGAGATGTACCACCAGAATATTTCAGCCGAACCTTCAAAAATAAACCTTTTTGAAGATGAAGATTTTGATGAAGATCTGATGCGACTCCCAAATGGCTACTGGCTCTTCAATAAAGGAGATAAAACCCTGATGCTGGATCTTGGAAGAATGCACAGGCTTGTGGTTTCCGAAAACACAAAACCTGTAAAAAAAGGAACTACGAACAGCCACTCCCTGCTCTTTTCTCTCGAGTATCACATGAATGAGATTGAAAAGAACAAATATAAATCAATCAAAAAATTTCTTCCTGAATTAGGATTTGAAATGAGCATCGCCCATGAAAGCGTTCTAAGGATTGATGCTGTACCGGAAGGTTTGAAAGAAACCCAGGTCATGAAATTCCTGGAGAATCTTTTTGACATTCTGGAATATAAGACAGAAGAAGAATTCCTGCAGTTTTACCAGAATCAGTGGAACAAAATGCAGTCGAAGTCAAGATTTGATTATATCTACAAGAAAGATGCGGAACAGCTGATCAGAGATTTTACGGCATTAGGTTTCCCGGAATTTTTACCCAATGGAAAAAGATGCTTTTTTGAAGTTCCGTTCAATGATTTTAAAAATAAATTTTAAAGTATGTTTAATAGTATCCCTCCTATCACGAGAAATATCATCATCATCAATGTAATTGTATTTATTTTGGTTGGTTTTATATTCCCTCAATTTTACGTTTCCCTATCTGCATTTTATCCTTTTTCACCCAATTTCAGATCATGGCAGATTATTACGCATATGTTTATGCATGGAGGATATGCTCATATTATTTTCAACATGCTTACATTATGGAGTTTCGGACCTGTGCTGGAACAAGTTTTAGGAGAGAAAAAATATTTGATTTTATACTTTTTGAGTGGTTTAGGTGCTTTTTTCCTTTTTAATTTATGGAACTTTTATGAGGTTCAGCAACTTACTTCTGCTCTTACAGATGCCAATATCAATGTTTCGGAGATTTTTATTAAAGCAGACCTCAGTAAATTTAATTTTAATCCCACACCTTATACAAATAATGAAGATGCTTATAATCTTTATATTGCATTAACGTCACCAATGGTAGGAGCTTCCGGAGCGATTTTCGGGGTTGTGGCAGCGTTTGCAACACTTTACCCTGATGCAAAAATCGGGATCATGTTTATTCCGATTCCTATGAAAGTTAAATATTTACTGCCAATTATTGTTATAGGCTCTGTATGGCTCGGAATTTCAGGTAATGTAGGAGGAATAGCTCATTTCGCCCACGTAGGCGGAGCATTAGTAGGATGGATTCTTGCAAAAATCTGGAGAAAACATCTATATCGATTCAATTAAAATTTTGTGAAAATCATTCGTCTTATATTTTTCATCGTACATGTAGGAATATCTTTCCTGCTTGTCGGAACACTTCTGAATGCATACGTACCACCAAAAACATTTCCGTGGTTCAATCTGCTTTCTTTAGGTTTTCCTGTATTCATGATGGTATATCTTTTGCTCACTCTTTTTTGGATTATAAGCTGGAAAAAGAGAGCATTCGTTTTTTTACTTTTCGGACTGCTGTTTTTCAAACCGGTAATCCGGTGGATCAATTACATGCCTCAGAAAAATGAGATTCCGGACCTGAAAATTATTTCGTTGAATGCCAAAGGCGGTTTCTACGGAAAAGGGAATATAGAGTCCTATATTAACAGTCAGAAACCGGATATTGTTCTGCTTCAGGAATATGGTATTAATAAAAAATATCAATTTAATGGAATGAAAGAAGGTTCACAAGGTCACATCATTACTGTTTTTTCAAAACACAGATTTATAGAGCAGAAGCAGCTTATTGAAAGTGATTATGAATATAATAATGCGTATGCGTCCCAAACCGACATTGAAATAAAAGGAAAAATATACCGTTTCATCAATGTGTACCTGCAGCCATTTAAATTTCAAAAAAGTATGGTAAAGCTTAATGGCAATAGCGAAGAAGATGAACAGAAACTAAAAGATGTCGTGAAAAGACTTATTCCTACCTTCAAAATGCATCAGGAACAGATCAGCGCAGTCAGAAAAAGCATTGATGAATCTCCCTACCCTGTAATTTTAGCAGGAGATTTCAACTCGGTTCCCAATTCTTACGAATATTATCATTTACTTGAAGGCTTACAAGATGCCTTTGTAGAAGCAGGAAGGGGAAGCGCTACAAGTTTCCACGATTACAAATTCCCGATAAGAATTGACTATATTTTCTCTTCGTCATCGGTAAAACCGCTGAGTTATAAAGTAGACCGTTCCGTAAAGCTTTCCGACCATTTTCCTGTTATTGCAACATTTAAATCCGAAAAATAAAACATAATCAGTTATTTAATTATTAAATCATTGTCAGTTGAACTGAAACTTATGATAAATTGTCCTGCAAGCTGTGCTTTTAATTGCAGAAATTCTGTTAAATTAGTTCTTATGAAAAATTTGTTTTGTATACTTTTCTTTTTATTAATTTCAGCCGTTTCATGCTCAAAAAAAGAACCTCAGGATCTTTATCCTGCAGACAGCCCGAAGGCAGACTATGATACAGTTGCTGTTGATTCTTTTTCAACCGGAGCCATATCGGTTGATGTTGCAGAACAGATCAGAATGTCTTCCAGGAAATACCAGGACTCTTTGAAAGAAGCTCTTAAACTTCAGGAACAGGAGAAAAAAATTAAAGAAGAACTGGAAAAAGAAAATAAGAAAAAAGCAGAAGAAGAGAAAAAACAAAAAGCCTCAGAAACGTCCGGAAGCGATGTAAAAAAGGAATAACATTTGAATTTTAACTAAAATTTATCAATACATATGAAAAAAAACTTTTTATCAGGATTAATGATTGCAGCATTGATGATATCATGCACCAAATCAACATCAAAAACCGAAACGGTAGAAAATCCGGACGGAAGTGTTACTACAACCACCACTGTTTCTGAAAGCGGATTGGGCGTTGATACAGCAAAGATTAATGGCGTAAAGGAAAAAACGGAATCCAGAATCAATGCTGCAGGAGAAAAGATAGACTATGCTGCAGAAGATGCCAAAAATAAAATTGATGCTACAGCGGATAAAGCCAAAGCGAACCTTCAGAAAGCAGGACAGGATATCAAAACCGAAACTGATAAAGTAGGTAAGGATGTAAAAGATGCTGCTGCAAAAGGTGCCGGAAAAGTAGAAGACGGTGCAAAAAAGATTAAGGAAGATTTAAGAAGATAAATAACAACTGTTATACATTTAGATAATAAAACCCGCAGTCTAGACTGCGGGTTTATGTTAATTTTATTTATTATTAAGTTCAAGCAAAGGATCAATATATTCTCTGTCATTGCTTAATCTCGGCACTTTATTCTGCCCTCCCAGCTTACCCTTTGATTCCAGCCAGCAATAAAAAAGATTAGGTTTTGCGATGTGTACGATAGGTCTTTTAAGAGTCATATTGTTATAACGTTTCGCCTCATAATCAGAATTAATCGCTTTTAAATGATTATCAAAGACATCAATAAAACGTTCCAGATCGTCCGGCACCCGGCAAAATTCAAAAATCCATTCGTGCGCACCACCTTCATTTTCTTTCATGAACACAGGAGCACCTGTAAAATCTGAAATGGAAGCATTGGTCTCCTCACACGCTTTGGTAAGGGCAGATTCTACGTTTGTGATCATCAGTTCTTCACCAAAAGCATTGATGTAATGCTTCGTTCTTCCCGTAATTTTTATCCTGAACGGACTGATGGAAGTAAATACCACCGTATCGCCGATAAGGTATCTCCAAAGGCCACCATTCGTGGTGATAACCATCGCATAATTCTTACCTATTTCAACGTCTTCCAGGCTTACTACTTTAGGATTGGAAAGATGAAACTGCTCCATCGGAATAAACTCATAGAAAATCCCATAATCCAGCATCAGCAGCATCTCATCACTGTTTGACCGGTCCTGAATTCCAAAAAAACCTTCAGAAGCATTATAAATTTCGTAATAATTGATATTTTTCCCGATAATCTGTGTGTATTGCTCCCGGTATGGTTTAAAGCTGATCCCGCCATGAAAGAAAACTTCCAGATTCGGCCACAATTCAGAAATATTGTTGATTCCGGCTTCATTTATAACACGTTGAAGAAGCACCATCATCCAACTAGGAACCCCAAGAATGCTGCCTACATCTTCATTTTTAACTTCAGAGATTATTGCTTTCAGTTTGCTTTCCCACTCTCCCATCAGCGAAACCTTTTTGCTGGGTGTCGTTGTTATTTCTACCCAGAATGGCAAATTATCAATAAGGATCGCGGAAAGGTCGCCGAATTTGGTATTAAAATCCGCATACAGTTCCGAGCTTCCCCCGAGACGCAGGTTTTTATAATTGAACAGCTGATTTTCAGGATGATTATTGGCATAAATGGAAACCATATCCTTTCCTGCTTTCATGTGACAATATTCCAGGCTTTCTGCGGAAATAGGAATAAATTTACTTTTGGCATTGGTAGTCCCGGAAGATTTGGCAAAATGCTTAATATATCCGGGCCAGGTAACATCTTTCTGTCCCTGTCTTGCTTTTTCAATATAGGGTTCAATCTCCTCATAAGTTACGATCGGGACCTTGTTTTTAAAATCCTGATAGCTGGAAACAGAATTAAAGCCATACTTTTTGCCATACTCCGTATCTTCTGCGTGAAACAGTTGGGAAAATAACACCCCTTTTTGTGTTTCAATAGGATGATCTATAAAATTCTGAATCTGGTCTATTCTCTGACGAATAAACCAATTGACCACAGTATTGAAAAGTGCTTTTGTTGCCATTCCAACAAATATAACAATATTTGTATTTTCAGGGAATATTTTATTATGTTAAAATAAAAAACCGTTACTTCATCAGTAACGGTTTCTATTAAATATAATTTTTTATTAGCAGTATTCATCGTAGGCTGCCTGAAGGTTGGCTGCAATTGCTCCTGCAGGGTTTCCTTCAATATGGTGTCTTTCCAGCATGTGAACCAGTTCACCATCCTTGAAAAGAGCTACACAAGGCGAACTCGGCGGAAAAGGGGCAAGGTGTTTTCTTGCTTCCACCACTGCTTCTGTATCGAAACCGGCAAAAACGGTTGTAAGATGATCCGGTTTTTTATCTCCTGTTAAAGAATAAACGACTCCGGGTCTTGCCGCTCCTGCTGCACATCCACAAACGGAATTGATTACCAAAAGGGTTGTTCCGCTTTGTTTTAATGCTTCTTCTACTTGTGACGGAGTGGTCAGGTCTTCGAAACCTTTATCTGTAAGTTCAGCCTTCATAGGCATTACTAAATCTGTTGGATACATATTTTTGTTTTTAATTCAGGTACAAATTTAAGCAATTCTTTAGTTTTGTTCAATATATAAAAACTATCAGTCTCTTTAGTAAATGAAATGGTTTTAATAAAATTTTACATTCTAAGCCATTAGTATTATTTAATTTCAAAATAAAATCCCTGTTTTTCCAGCTCTTTGTATTTTTTTTGATTAAAAGTAAAAAGTCTTCCGGGTCTGCCGCTGCCTTGCTTTTTAACGTTTTCGGTTTCATTTAAAAGTCCGTAGCTCATGATTTTTTTCCGGAAATTCCGGCGGTCAATTTCCTGCCCTACAATAGTTTTATATAAATTTTCAAGGTCTGAAAATGGAAATTCTTCATTCAATAAATTAAATCCTATCGGCTGATACTGGATTTTGGTATGAAGTCTTTTTAATGCCGTATCAATAATGATCTGATGATCAAAAGCGAGCTCGGGAAGTTCATTGACACTGAACCACTGGGCATCATCTGCATCGGAATCAGCAGAAAGGTTGTGATAAGAAGGATTTACCAACCCCAGATATGTTACGGAAACCACTCTGTTTCTCGGATCGCGTCCCACGTTTCCGAAAGTATAGAGCTGCTCCAGAAAATCCGGCTTTATACCGGCTTCCTCATACAATTCTCTTTTCACGGCATCATCCAGGCTTTCATCATCAAGAACCAGTCCTCCGGGAAGCGCCCAACTTCCTTTAAAAGGTTCAATATTTCTTTTAATAAGGAGAATCTGAAGATCCTTTTTATCAAAGTATCCGAAAACAACAGCATCTACTGCTACTTTTATATCCTGTAACTTTTTTGGAGTATTCATTATGCTGATTTGTGTTGTGAATACACAAAATTACAATTTAGAGAAATAGTATCACATTAAAATAAAATTTATTTGATCCTTATTTTTTATTACATTTATAAACAACTTAAAACGAATTAATTATGAAAAAATTATTACTTGCTGCTTTTGCAGCTTCCGTATTTATCGGATGCGATAAAGTGAAAATGGATGTAAAAACTTCATCCGATGCAACGGATTCTACAGCAAATGAAGAATGGAAACCTGTAGATTCTGCAACGGCTACAAAAGCCTGGATGGATTACGCAACTCCGGGAGAAATGCAAAAAATGCTTGCCAAATCAGACGGAAACTGGGTAGGTGAAACTAAAATGTGGATGGAAAACGGAAGCCAGCCTATGATGAGCAAATCTGAAGCAACCAATAAAATGGTTTTTGACGGACGTTACCAGATGAGCACGCATAAAGGTGATATGATGGGAATGCCTTTTGAAGGAATCAGTATTGTAGGCTATGACAATTCAAAGAAAAAATTTGTAAGCTCATGGATCGACAATATGGGAACCGGAATTATGAATATGGAAGGCATATGGAATGACTCTACAAAATCTATAGAATTTAAAGGAAAAATGACGGACCCATCAAGACCTGGTAAAGACTGTAATGTAAGGGAAATTTACACATTTGTAGACGATAACACCCAAAAAATGGAAATGTATGGTCCTGATGCTAAAACAGGAAAAGAGTTCAAGACCATGGAAATAAACTACACCCGAAAAAAATAATAAAATTATCAGTAGATTTCCGGTAACAAAATAGTGATTTTACGTATTGATTTCCTGAATATTATATTCAATTTTGGTATATACAAAAGGTAACGCCGAAATCCTGAAAAAGTAGGCATTAGAAACTAATTTACACCATTATGAAATCAGTATTAAGAGTATTTATTGTACTCATCATTATTATTGGCGGCGTTCTCATCATTGTTGCAGGAAAAAAACCTTTTCCCGAACCGGAATGTCTCGTTTGCGGTCCTAATCTTGTGAGAATTTTGGGGATTGCTGAAATAATCCTGGGATTGGGAGCTTTGGTGATTCAGGGGAATCTTATAGAAAAGCAGAGAAATCTCTGAAAATAAAAAGACCGATAGTTGGAGTATCGGTCTTTTTTATATTAATCATTTAGTTTAAGAACGGCCATGAACGCTGATTGCGGTACTTCTACTCTACCAATCTGTTTCATTTTCTTTTTCCCTTCTTTCTGCTTCTCCAAAAGTTTTCTCTTTCTGGAAATATCTCCTCCGTAACATTTTGCGGTAACGTCTTTTCTTAACGCTTTAATGGTTTCCCTTGCAATAACTTTTGTTCCCAGTGCGGCCTGAACGGCAATATCGAATTGCTGTCTAGGAATCAACTCACGAAGCTTTTCACACATTTTTTTACCAATGTGATAGGCATTAGAATCATGAATCAAGGAAGATAAAGCATCTACCATGTCTCCATTGATCAGGATGTCCATTTTCACAAGCTTGGAAGCCCTGAATCCGATCGGATGGTAGTCGAATGAAGCATAGCCCTTAGAAATTGATTTTAAGCGATCATAAAAGTCGAAAACCACTTCTGCCAAAGGCATATTGAAAACCAATTCTACTCTTTCTGAAGTCAGGTAGCTCTGGTTAACGATTTCACCTCTTTTTTCGATACACAGAGTCATTACCGCACCTACAAAATCTGATTTTGTAATGATGGACGCTTTAATGAAAGGCTCTTCTACCCTGTCCATAATCGTAGGATCCATCATTTCTGATGGGTTGTTGATCAAAATCGGAACTTCCGGTTCTCTTTTGGAATATCCAAAATAAGATACGTTGGGAACCGTTGTAATCACGTTCATATTAAACTCACGGTCAAGCCTTTCCTGAACAATTTCCATGTGAAGCATTCCTAAAAATCCGCATCGGAAACCAAATCCTAATGCTGCTGAACTTTCCGGTTCAAAAACAAGGGAAGCATCATTCAGTCTCAACTTTTCAAGAGAGAATCTGAGTTCTTCAAAATCTTCAGAATCAATAGGATAAATTCCGGCGAAAACCATTGGTTTTACTTCCTCAAACCCTTCAATCGGTCCATCTGCAGGATTTTCAAATGAAGTGATGGTATCTCCTACTTTTACTTCTCGGGCATCTTTTATCCCCGAAATCAAATAGCCTACATCTCCACACTGGATTGTTTTCTTCGGAACCTGCTTCAGTTTCAAAGTACCCACTTCATCCGCTCCGTATTCTTTTCCTGTTGCGAAAAATTTAACTTTTTCATTTTTGGAAATGCTTCCGTTCACCACTTTAAAATAAGCCTCAATCCCTCTGAAAGGGTTGTAAACCGAGTCAAAAATCAGCGCCTGAAGCGGGCCGTCGGGATTTCCTACCGGAGCCGGAATTCTTTCAACAATTTGCTCAAGCAAATGATGAACTCCTTCTCCTGTTTTACCTGAAACTCTTAATACATCTTCATATTCACAGCCGATAAGGTTCATGATTTCATCGGTTACTTCTTCCGGATTTGCCGAAGGAAGATCGATTTTATTCAGAATCGGGATGATGGTTAAATCATTTTCCAAAGCTAAATATAAGTTACTAATAGTTTGTGCCTGAATACTTTGTGCTGCATCTACAATCAAAAGCGCCCCTTCACAGGCAGCAATGGAACGGGAAACCTCATAAGAGAAATCTACGTGTCCCGGTGTATCAATAAGGTTTAAAATATATTTTTCTCCTTTGTATTCATAATCCATCTGGATTGCGTGAGATTTGATGGTGATCCCACGTTCTTTCTCCAAATCCATATCATCCAGGGTCTGAGACTGCAATTCTCTTTGGGTCACCGTGTTGGTATACTCCAAAAGACGGTCTGCCAAGGTACTTTTACCGTGATCAATATGAGCGATTATGCAAAAATTTCGTATGTTTTTCATTTAAGAATCTTGTAATTTGCAAAGATAATAAAATGCAGGATAATTCCTTGCTCTAATTTTTAGTGTGTATTATTTACTTTAACTAATATAACCTGTTTAACTTATTTAAGACTGAATTAAATAAACATTCTTATGTTATTTGGCTTTACCAAAGTCTTCAGGTAAGAGGTAATGTCCTGTAAGAGGATCCAATGCCTTCTCAGTTTCTGCCATTGCCTATATGCATGTCTGGCCTTTGGTCAATTACTGTAAATGTTTTAACAGAATTATTTTTATCACTGATTGATTTGGAAGCTCTATTATTTCGATTTTCTGTGCAGATAAGATTGTACAGAAGAATAGAAAGAAAAGTATATGTTTCATGGTATAAATTTCCGCAAAACTAAGAATAACTTTAAATTAAACGACTCCCACAATAAATTGCAAGAGTCGTCCAACATTAAAAAAATAAACTATTATGGTTTTATCTTTGTCTTGTAGCGTTATTTCCGCGAGGTTTTCTTTCATTTACCTTTTCCCTCATCATACCCTCTGTCTGAAAAAGCTTCAAGACTTTTTGGCAAGGAATTACCTGCTGCATTTTATCAGCGTATTTTTTCCTGTTATCCAAAAGCTTCTGCCCTACTTCAAAACTTTGCTGAAGCTTGGCTTTAGCCTCTTCATCAGATAAATTATCAGGATTAAAATCAGAATTAAACTGGTTTTTGATCTGTTTCTGGCTTTCGAGATATTCGTTGTAAATATCTGTAAATTCATCTTTATCACCGGGATCTATATCCAGATTATCCATCACCATATTATTTCTGAATTTAGTCAGAAGTGCTTTTCTTTCTTCCGGAGAAAGACTGTTAATGACCTCTTTCCTCTGTTTGGGGTCCATTTTTTTCCAGTCATAATCCGTTCTTTGGGCATTAAGACCAAATCCACAGATTATTAAAAGCGTAAATAATATCTTTTTCATCTTTCTTTTTAATTATACAAATCCAAATAAACGTCCTGCGTTGAATTACTTGCCAGTTCCGAAATTTCAGAACTTGTGAATGAATCAAGATATTCGTTCATCTGAGTTTCCTGCTTCTTGGAAGCTGATTTTACAGGCTGAGCTTCGGTTTTTTGCTGTTTCCCGGTTTCTTTCTTTGCAATAGATTTATTATCATTCTGGGCTACTACTTTTTGATCATTGTTTTCAACAGAAGTTAAATCAGATTGCAGGGTTTCATAAGCGATTTCGCTTTCCGTTTTGGGCTCATTAACAGCATAAGTGACATTTTCATCTCCGTTTGCTTTTGTAGCTTCATTATCAGAAGTGAAAACAAAAGTCGCTCCAAAAATCAATGCCAAAGATGCAGCAACGGCATAGGCCCAGTTAAGTCTGAAAACAGGTGCCTGTTTGCGGGAGATCACTTTATTTATTACATGATTCTGAACATCATCATACATATTTTCAGAAACGGTATAAATATTTTTACGTTCCAGCTTTTCCAGATCAAAATCATTCAGCCCGCTTAATACTTTCCCCTGAATATTTTCAAATAAATTTTCAGGTACTGTGTAAATATTTTTACGTTCTAATTTTTCTATGTCGAACTCTTTCATTGTCAGTTGTCTCAAAAATTATCTCTCGTAATTTTCTTTAATATATTCTTCAATTTTTTGTTTGGCATAATGATAATTTGTTTTCAGAGTTCCTACGGACATATCTACGATTTTAGATATTTCTTCGTAAGGCAAATCATCATAATACCGCATCATAAATACCAGTTTCTGCTTTTCAGGCAGGCTTTGTATGGCTTTCTGTAACAAAATCTGTATTTCTTCAGCGTCTTCGCCTGCATTATCTGCAACAAGATTCTGCATGTGATATTCCGGATCTTCATCAGTTTTCTGCATTTTTTTCAGTTTATTGATCTGCTGCAACGCCTCATTGGTTGCAATTCTGTACAACCATGTATACAATTGGCTGTCATTTTTAAACTGATGAAAATTCTGATAAGCTTTAATAAAAGTCTCCTGCAAAGTGTCCTGAGCAAGATCTCCGTCCACAATAATTCTTCTTATGTGCCAATACAATCTGCTTTGATAAGCATCCATCAAAGCGCGAACTCCTTTTTCCTGAGTTCGTGGATGTTGCATCAACGAAATAATTTCCGCGTCCTTAATCTTCATAAGATGCTTTCATTGTTTTGGATTACAAAAATAACTGAAAGTTAAATTAAGTATTCAATTTTTAGTCCAATATACTCATTATTTATAAATATTTATTTGCATGAATCTCATGAATATTGTATTTGTGCTGATGCATTTTCCTTTTTAATGTTATGTTAAATTGTATATCAATAAATTGTTTCAGTCTAAACAGTCAGAATAAATTAAAACTTAATCATTTTAATTTCAATTGATATTACACCGTTGAAAATATCTTGAAAGAATTTTAAAACAGCAATCAAAAAACTTCTGTCTTCTCTCTCCCATCTTCCATCTAAATCATATCTTTGTTAGATGCAAATTGTAATTATCGGTTCCGGAAATGTGGCCTATCACCTGGCGAAAGCTTTTGTCCTCAACAACATTCCTTTAGCCCAGATTTTCGGCAGGAACGAAGAAGAGCTGCGTAAAATCTCCGGAGAGCTCAACATACATTTCTCTACGGAACACCTTCAGGAAGCAGATCTTTATATCATCTGCGTAAGTGACCGGTCTGTAGAAGATGTTTCGAAAATGATTGTGCGGAAAGACTGTCTTGTGGCACATACTTCAGGATCGTTGCCTAAAGAAATTCTGGCAGGAGATTACCGTAAAGCAAGCTTTTATCCTTTACAGACCTTTTCAAAATCCAAGGCACTGGATTATTCAAAAATCCCATTTTTTGTTGAGGCTGAAAACGAAAATGACCTCCAGACACTTTTCACGATGGCTTCTAAGATTTCAGAAAATGTTATGGAAAGTACCCATGAAAAAAGAAAATATATTCATCTGACCGCTGTCTTTGCCTGTAATTTTGTGAATCACCTTTTTGCAAGAGCTAAAGAAATTTCAGACTTGCAGGAAATTCCGTTCGATTATTTTCTGCCGCTGATTGATGAAACCGTGCAGAAAATTCATGAAATCGATCCTAAATCTGCACAAACGGGTCCGGCGGTAAGAAATGACAGAAGAATTCTTGAGCTCCACCAGCAGCTGTTGCAGGGAGAAAGCCTTGAGATCTACAAAACCATGAATCATTCTATCAAGAAAATGTATGAGCTATAAAGAAAAATTAAAAAATATTAAAGCATTTGTATTCGATGTAGATGGTGTTTTCACGGACGGAAGCGTGTATCTGCTTCCCGGCGGAAATATGTCCCGGGTAATGAATGTTTTGGACGGTTACGCTGTCGTTAAAGCATTAAAAAACAACTATGTAATCGGAGTTATTACTGGAGGGAATGACGAAATGGTAAAACACAGAATCAACTATCTCGGCATTGAAGATTACTATGCTAAATCCCATAATAAGATGGCTGATTTTGAAGATTTTAAAAAGAAAAATCATCTTAAAAATGAAGAAATTCTGACGATGGGAGACGATATCCCGGATCTTCATATCATGAAAAATTCTGCCATTGCAGCATGCCCCGAAAATGCCGTTCCTGAGATAAAAGGAATTGCAGGCTATATTTCACCGGTAAAAGGAGGAAGCGGCGCCGTACGCGATGTTATCGAACAGGTGATGAAAGCCCAGGGAAAATGGCATGATGATAATACACAATCTGTCTAAAATATATTAAATGAAATTATTACTGGCGTCACAATCTCCAAGAAGAAAAGAATTACTGTCCAATCTCGGTTTTACTTTTGAGGTGGTGAAAATTGACTGTGAAGAGATTGTTCCGGAAGATATCCTGGTTGAAGATT
Source organism: Chryseobacterium sp. MHB01 (assembly GCF_034651565.1). Lineage (NCBI taxonomy): Bacteria > Pseudomonadati > Bacteroidota > Flavobacteriia > Flavobacteriales > Weeksellaceae > Chryseobacterium > Chryseobacterium sp. MHB01. Next base: position 25,082 of record NZ_JAYEDA010000008.1, read on the forward strand.
CTGCAGCTTATCTTTCTGAACTTAAAGCCAATGCATTTCGTTCTCTGGAAGAAGGAGAAGTTCTCCTGACCGCTGATACTGTGGTTGCCATGGACAATCAGTTTCTGGGAAAACCACGAGATGAGGAAGATGCCACGAAAATGCTAAAACTCCTTTCCGGCAAGATCCATCAGGTTTATACCGGAATTACCATTAAAACCCCTGAAAAAACCGTTACAAAAACTGATGTGGCGGAGGTAGAATTTGATGATCTTACGGACAATGAAATAGAATATTATATCCGCCAGTATCAGCCTTTCGACAAAGCAGGAAGCTATGGAATCCAAGAATGGCTCGGGATGGCAAAAATAAAAAGGTTAAACGGCAGTTTTTATACCATCATGGGACTTCCTACCCATTTGGTTTACAAAATTTTGAAAGAAATATAGCAAGTTCCCACATAAAATTTTATTATTTTTACAGAATTATCAAACCGCTTTATAATAAAAAGCGGATTAGCGAGTTATATTGAAATAATGAAAAAAAATATTTTATTCCTTTTAACACTTTGTATTGTTGCTTCCTGCGCTACAAAAACCAAGAAGCCAGAGCAGCGTTCAAAGTTCATGAAAGGATTTTCAACATACTACAATACGTTATTTAACGCTAAAGACGCCTTAAATAATGAGTTTGAAACCAGAGATAAGGCCCATAAAGACAATTTCTATGCGCCTTATATTCCTATTCTTACCTATGAAGATCAGCCTTTGGGAAGTGACCTTGGACAGTCTTCTGCATTTGCAGAAAATTCCATGAAAATGGCTGAAGTAAACCGACCTTCTGGAAATAACGGCAAAAGAGGAGGGGGCCCTCCGGGAATGCCACCAGGAATGCCGGGAAATAATTCAGCAGGTACCATGGGAAATAGTTCCGGTGACCCTAACCAACCCGAACAAAAAGGTGCAACGACACTCGAAATTGCAGAAGCCAAAGCCTTAAAGGCAATCAACAAATATTCTGTAATTAAACATGGTGAAGAACAGAATAAGCAGATTTTTGATGCATACATGATTCTGGCACAGGCAAGAATTTACAGAGGGAAATCGCTGGATGCTCTTGATGCCTTAAATTATGTTTTCACCCACATGAAGGACGATAAGAGAATTCCTCTGGCAAGAATTTACCAGGGTCTCGCTTACGACCAGATTAAAAATTACCATAAAGCCCACGAAACTTTCGCCAAGCTGAAAAGTGAAAAAATCAGTAGAGAATACGAAAAATTATTAAGTATCTATTATTCTGAATCACTATTGGATGCCGGAAAAAAACAGGAAGCAGTAAAAGAGCTTGATGATGCCTTCGAACTGAACGGCAACCGGAAACTTAAGAGTAGGATCGCTTACCTGAGAGGACAGGTGTTGGAAAGTCTTAACCAGAACGAAAAAGCCAGAGAAAGCTTTATGGCTGCCTATAAATATGCCAATGATTTTGAATTTGAAGTAAAATCCCAAATCGAGATCGCTAAAACCTTTAATGGAAACGGGGATTACAGCGGGGCAAGAAAATACCTGGAGGACATCAGTAAGAAAGGAACGTACGGATCAAGAAAAAATGAATTTTATTACGCACTGGGATTAATGGCCAACAAAGCCGGAAAAAAAGAAGAAGCCCAGGAATATTTCAGAAAATCACTGAGAGAAAAGGTTTCCGACGGACAGATCCGTGGTCTTGCGTATTACGAAATAGGGAAGGGGTACCTTGACAAAAATGATTATATTGGTGCTGGCGCATATTATGATTCAGCTTTAGCGGTCATGACTTATGAGCCTTCTAAAATTCTTCTTGCAGACCAGTCTGTTTATATTAAAAAGATTTCCAAAAATTATTACCTGATCAAGAAAAACGACAGTATTCTGAACCTTGCTAAAATGTCACCGGAACAGAAAACGGACTTTTTTACCAAATACATCGCAAAAATCAAGGTAAAGGAAGAAAAAGAAGAACTGGAAAGAAGACGTGCGGAGAGAAGTAAAGGCTTTGATACAGGAGATTATAATTCAACGTCGATTTTCGCTAACAGTTCAAACTCTTTTGAGGATTTCGGAGTCGCTTCAAAAGGCTTTTATTTCGGCAATACAGGAACGGTTTCCAAGGGAACGCAAACCTTTAAACAAACCTGGGGAGAGCGTGCACTGATAGACAACTGGCGTTTTTCAAAGAAAATGGCAACCATTGAGGATATGAAAAACGATGCATTGGGAACAACTGCTGCACCGAACCCGAGACGTTTTGAACCTGCCTTTTATATCGAGCAGATTCCTACCGATATAGCCAAGCTGGACCAGCTGAAGAAGGACAGGGATACGGCTTCGTTAGGTTTGGGTGTCATGTATCAGAATTACTTCACCAATACCCCTTTAGCAACAAAAACCTTGTATGATCTTGTTGATGTAAAACCAGAGGAAAAAGTAATGCTGCAGGCTTTGTATGAAATTTTTGCAATGAATTATGAGAAAAATCCACAGGCAGCCGAAAAAGCAAGACAAATATTATTAAGAGATTATCCTTATACTTCATACGCTGAATTTGCGAGAAATCCGAAGAACAGTACATTTGTGAAATCTTCAGCAGATGTTGAAGGACAGTATAAACAGGCCTATGCATTATATGAATCTGAAAAGTTTGCTGAAAGTAAAGATCTTATTGAGAAGACTATCCAGGAATATCCAAAGGATGCGCTGGTTCCAAAACTTTATCTGCTGAATGCCTTTAATTCCGGAAAATCGAGTGGGAAAGAGGTTATGATTCTTCAACTGGAGCAGATTGCTTTAAATTACGGTAAGACGCCTGAAGGTGAGAAAGCCAAAGAAATGCTTACGTATCTTAAAAGTGATCTCAGTTTTCAGGCAACGGATAATAAAGGAAATATGATCTCTCAGAACCCCGGGAATATCGCTAATGGCAATCCACAGCAGCCCAGTCAGCAGAATAATGCAACAGGAGTTCCCCAACAGCCGGGAAATAATTTACTGAACAATTCCCAGCAGAGCCAGCCAATGAACAACAACAGCAATAAATCATCTAAAATACAGAACAACAATCAGCAGCTGCAGCCTACAAATACTGTTCCTGCGAGACCTCAATAAAAAAAAGCGAAGATTACTCTTCGCTTTTATTTTTTTTCTTAACGCCATGAAAATCTTTCAGATAAAAAGGTTCGAAATAGGCTACATCCTCAAACTCTTTCTTTTCTATTTTTTCGATGGTTTTCCTAATAAGATACTGAGCAGAAGGGTAGACCTCTTCATTAAAATCAGCATTCTGAAGCTGTAAAATTCCTTTTGCTTTTTTTGCTCCGTCTCCTACGAATAATATTTTTTTATCTTTCAATTCCTGAAAAGAAGTTTCATCCAAAATTTTAGCTTCGGTTACAGAGGTTTCCTGTCCTGTTTTCCCGTCATAAACGGCCGTATAAACCTCCATTCTTCTTGCATCGACCAATGGAATGATAAAATCATAATTTTTGTCTAAAAAAGGCTCTATCATACTTTCCATTGAATTGACGGCGATAAGAGGAATTTTCAATCCATAGCAAAATCCCTTTGCCGATGATGCACCGATTCTTAGTCCCGTATAAGATCCCGGGCCTCTTCCCAGGGAAACCGCTTCAATGTCTTTAAGTGAAATTTCTGCACCTTCCAAAGCCCATTCTACGAAGGTATGGAGGCTTTCAGACTGTTTATAGTTTTCAGAAACTTCTTCGGTAAGGCAAAGTAGTTTTTCATTATCTGAAATAGCTACTGAACAGTTTTTTGAGGAAGTTTCGAGATATAGGATTTTCATTTTTATAATTTAAATACACTTTGCTGGTGCAAATTTATGGCTTTATTTCTATACTTTGTCGGCTCCACAGTTTCCAGAATGATTTCTCTTTTTTCCAGATTTCCAGTAAACCGAGCATCATTTCAAAATCCTGGTTTTTATACATTCCGGAAACTTTTATTTTCCTTCTTACAGAATAAACGTCGTTGTACTTTTTAGCCTCGTATATTTCAATCTGTTCAATATTGCTGTACATTACTTTTTTCGAATTAAAATCCTTTTTAAAATCTTCAAAATTCTGCACCCACCCGTTTGAATGGCCAAAAGAAACATCCGGACAGAGAAGAGTCAAAACTTTTTCGTCATTATTTTCCATCAGTTGATCCAACCGGTGAATATTTTCCGCCAATTTTGGTTCTAATGAAATTTGTACTGTTTGAGCATTCCAAAAACAGCTAAAAACAATCAGAAATAAAGAGAAAGCTATCTTCATTATTTTCTGTAAATCGTTCTCGGCTCTGCCTGAGCAGTAGGGTAGATGGTCATATCCGAAATACAGACATGTTTCGGAGCATTGATACAATAAGCTATAGAATCTGCGATATCTTCGGCTTTCAGTGGCTCATAACCTGCATAAACAGTAGCTGCCCTTTCCTCATCTCCTTTGAATCTTACCACTGAAAAATCTGTTTCTACAGCTCCCGGCTGGATGTTTGTAATTTTAATTCCGAATTCCGTAAGCTCAATTCTCATTCCTTCCGAAATAACATCAACGGCTTTTTTGGTGGCACAATATACAACGCCATTGGCATACGTTTGTCTCGCTGCAACTGAACTGATATTCACAATATGTCCCGAATTTCTTTCTTTCATTCCCGGAATAATCATTTTGGAAACATATAAAAGTCCTTTCACATTTCCATCAATCATAGAGTCCCAGTCATCGGTTTTTCCTGCTGAAAGCGGATCCAGTCCATGTGCATTTCCGGCATTGTTGATTAGAACATCAATATCTTTCCATTCTTCAGGAAGGGAATTAATGGCTGTTTCCACTTCTTCCAAATTTCGTACATCAAACCTTAAACTAAAAATTTCGGTGAATTGTGAAAGTTCCTTTTTCATCGATTCAAGAACTTCAGATCTTCTGCCACAGATGATGACCCTGTTGCCTTGTTTTGCGAGAAGTTCTGCTGTAGATTTTCCTATTCCGGAGGTTGCTCCGGTGATTAATATTGTTTTCATAAAAAATAAATTTCAAATATACCAATGTAACAATTTACCAATATAACAATCATTGATACGTTTTTAAATTAGTTAGTTGGCATCGAATGCTTCAAATGCATCCTGAATATGTTCAATGGTCAGGTTTTGTTTTTCATCGGGAAGAACAGAAATTATATCAAAGCGTACTTCATTCAACACGTTAAATTCCTGTAAATAATAATCCGCAGCAGAAACCAGCAGCTTAATTTTTTTCTTATTCACCGATTCCTGAGGGAGATTAAAAACATCGGTAGACCGCGCTTTGACTTCGCAAATAATAATCAGGTTATCTTTTGCTGCAATAATATCGATTTCTGCTTTCTGATACCGGAAGTTTCTCGCAAGGATTTTATAGCCGTTTTTTAATAAAAAGTCAGCAGCGAGATCTTCTGCTTTTTTTCCAAAATCATTGTGTTGTGCCATTTTGTGTGGAAGGTTTGAGAGTTTTAGTGTCTTGCGTTTTAGAGTAAATATTAAAATATATTATAAATTATTCTATTTTTAAAACTCAATCTTAACATGATCCTCAACCTTTAAGTTCACATTTCCTCCAATAATTAAAGGTCTGTTGTCTTTAATATGACCATTTGGAAATGCGAAAACTACAGGAAAATCATACTTTGAAACTCTTTCAGAAATGAGCTGATAAGCAAATTCATCAAAACTGTCATTGTACGCTGTATTTTCTTTTTCATTTCCCATATTGGTCATCCCACCAATAATCAATCCTTTGATTTTTTTGAATACGCCGCCCAGTTCCAGACTCATCATCATTCTGTCTAAAGCATAAAAGTTTTCACCAATATCTTCAATAAAAAGGATTCTGTTTTTAAACTTAAATGAATAATCGGTTCCCAAAAGCGCGTAAACCAGTGCTAAATTACCTCCAATCAATTGACCCTCACAGGAACCCATTTTATTAAAATGATGAGATTCTAAGACATAATGAGGCGTTTTCCCCTCTAAAATATCAAAAATCAATCTGTAGCTTTCATCTGTTACCCCAAAGCTTGAGGTTTTTACCGTCTGTCCATGAATAGATGCAAATCCTTTTTTCAATAAATAGCTTTGAATAACAGTATTATCGGAATATCCAATATACCATTTCGGATTTTCGGAAAAGTTTTTAAGGTGAATGCTCCTGAGCAGATGCTGACAGCCATAACCTCCTCTTGATGCCCAAATAGCTGCTATTTCACTGTCATTAAAAGCCCAGTTGATATCATTAATTCTTTGTTTTTCCGTTCCTGCATAATTGTAACCTTTCGAAAAGCTGTTGTAGAGATGTTCTCCAAAAACAAGTTCATAACCTTTATTCCGGATCATTTCTATGCCCTTTTCAAGCTGGGACGGTTCTACTGCGCCTGCGGGCGATATTATGGCTATTTTATCGCCTTTTTTTAATGGTTTCGGGAAACTTATTTTTTTCATTTTTCTCTGTGATATTTTACTTCGGTTTTTTCGGCTTCTTCCAGCCTTTTATCGAACTGATTGAATTTTTTAAAGCTTTGTAAAAAAATAAAGAAACTGAAGATAATGAGAATTCCGCCGACAATTCTTCTTATTCTGTTGGCAAGTTTCTGTGTAAGCTTATCATGAAACTGTTTGGCGAGAAAAATTTTAGCCAGATCAATACATAAATAGGTAGCAATCACGACACCGATGTATAGAATGAAATTGCCGGTATCGGGATACTGATTTCTTACTGAGATTACCGTTACCAGCCAGAAAAGAATGACCCCCACATTAAGGAGATTAAAGAAAAAACCATTCATAAAGGTTTTAAAATAATTCTGACTAATGAATTTCTCTTCTCCCGGAATATGCATTTTGGTCCTCGTCACCATCATTACTACACCATAGACAAAGATGAGAATGGCTGTGATTCTGTAAAAACCCGGATGCTTGTCAATTAAAGTTACAATATCGGCACTTGCATAGTAGGCTGCGAGAATACAGAGAAGATCTGCAGAGATTACTCCGATATCCAAAGCTAATGCGTGTTTTGGTCCTCTGGAAAAGCTGGTTTCTATTAGAAGGAAAAAAATAGGTCCTATAAAAACCAGGCTCAGCATGAATCCTAATACGATGGCAGATAATATAAGTTCAAACATCAAGTAATTTTTTAAATGAAAATCTGAATTTCCATTCCATTTATACAAATGTAAACTTTATGATTTAATTATTCAATAACTATGGATTTAAGAAAAGTATTATTTAAAATAATTTCATTCAAATTATTACTATTTTTAACTATAAAAACAAAAATCCGTTTCACTTTAATGTAAAACGGAAATTATTATTAAAATTTTTAATATTTATTACTCTACAATCTTAAAATCAAGCTGTTTCTGGATAAGGTTTGCCTTCACTACTTTGATTTGTACCTGATCTCCCAGCTGATAACGCTTTCCGTGTCTCATACCATACACGGCGTGCGTTTTGGCATCATATGAGTAGGAATCATCCACAAGATCTCTCAGTTTAATTAAGCCTTCCGCACCGTTTTCAGGAATTTCCACCCAAAAACCAAATTCCGCTACTCCTGAAATTACGCCTGTAAAAGTTTCTCCCAGATGTTTTTCCATAAATTTCACCTGCATGAATTTAATGGAATCCCTTTCCGCATCTGCCGCAAGGCGCTCCATGGAACTACAGTGTTTTGCTTTTTCTTCGAGTTCGGCTTTGTTTGGGGATTTTCCTCCGTCCAGATAATGCTGAAGTAAACGATGGGCAATAAGATCCGGATAACGACGGATAGGCGAGGTAAAGTGTGTGTAAAAATCGAAACCAAGTCCGTAGTGACCAATAGGTTCTGTAGAATAGACCGCTTTGCTCATGCTTCTCATGGCAAGGGTTTCAATCATATTTTCTTCGCCTTTACCTTTTACATCATGCAATAATCTATTCAAAGATTCGGCTACTTTCTTACTGTTGGCCAGATCCATTTTATATCCGAAGGTCGAAACAAAATCTCTCAATGATTCCAGTTTTGCAGGATCCGGATCATCGTGAACCCTGTATATAAAAGTATTTTGGGTAATATCTCCTTTTTTGTTCAGGGAAATAAATTCCGAAACTTTTTTATTGGCAAGCAGCATAAACTCTTCAATCAGGTGATTTGAATCTTTACTGATTTTAAAATATACACCAACCGGTTCGTTATTTTCATCAAGATTGAACCGTACTTCGCTTCTGTCGAAGGTAATTGCTCCTTTCCTGATTCGTTCTGCACGCATGATTTTTGCCAGCTTATCCAGCACATTAATTTCTTCCTGCAGATCACCTTGCTTTGTTTCGATTCTTTCCTGAGCTTCCTCATACGTGAATCTTCTGTCAGAATGGATCACCGTTCTTCCGAACCATTGCTTTTTGATATTTGCATCATCATCTAATTCGAAAACCGCTGAAAAAGTAAATTTGTCTTCATTCGGACGAAGAGAACAAACATCATTACTCAGCACTTCCGGAAGCATGGGTACAACGCGGTCTACCAGGTAAACGGAGGTTGCTCTCTGATACGCTTCATCATCCAGAATTGTTCCGGGAACCACATAATGTGATACATCAGCAATATGAACCCCGATTTCCCAATTTCCGTTTTCCAGTTTTCTGATGGAAAGCGCATCATCAAAATCTTTGGCATCTTTAGGGTCGATGGTAAAAGTTGTAATCCCACGCATATCCCAGCGTTTTGCCACTTCAGCTTCATTAATACTTCTGTCTATTTTGTCGGCATCTCTTTCTACTTCTTCAGGAAACTGGTATGGCAGCCCGTATTCAGCAAGAATAGAGTGAATTTCTGTTTCATGCTCACCCGGAGCTCCCAGTACCTGGATAATTTCTCCTTCCGGATTTTTATCGCCGGGTTTCCACTCAGTCATTTTTACGACAACCTTATCGCCATCATTAGCACCTCCAAATTTTCCTTTCGGAATAAAAATATCAGTATTGATGGTCTTTTTATCACAAACCACAAATCCGAAATCTTTATGAGCAACTATCTGAAGCGTTCCTACAAATTCTGTTCTACCTCTCTCAAGAACTTCCAGAACGGAACCTTCCAGCTTTTTACCTTTATAAGTGTAGGTTACAATTAAAACTTTGTCGCCTTGCAGGGCATCTTTCACATTTTTGGAATGAATGAAGATGTCATCTTCCAGACCTTCAACATTAACATAGGCATTTCCGGACTGGTTAAAGTCGATAACTCCCGTCAGTGTTCCCTTGATATTAAGATTAACGATATATTTTCCTTTTTCGGCTTCTTTAATTCTTTCCGTAGCCTGCAGTTTATGCAACGCCTGGATGACTAGCTCGCGCTGTCTCGGATTTTTATAGTCTATTCCTTCTGCAATCTGCTTGTAATTATAGACTTTCGTTGAATTTTCATTCATAAAACGCAGAATCAGTCTCCCGATTTCCTGCAGTTTATGATCATTTTTCTGACTTATATATTTTCTTTTTTTTGGCATTCTAAAATTATTTTTTAATATGTTCTAATGAATATCATATTTCATTCTGTAAGCATTCCTTTATTATGAATAGTTAGAACTGTCACGGAATATTCATTAAATAATAAACTGTATCATGAGACATGTCTGAACTCATCTACAGCAACATCAATTTTCTTTCCATTTCTATCATTGATGGAACTTTTAGTTTTGCATAAATTTAATACAAAAATGGAGAAGAGTAGGGAAAACCTTTTATTAAATATCTTTAAATATAATACAGGTTCAATGGAAATGACAGGATGGTAAATCCTGCCGGACGCTGCAAATATACAAAATTAAAAATAAATAAGGCTTGTAATTTGATTTACAAGCCTTTATATTTTAGCAGTATGCGATTTTATCAACTCTGTTTTGATGTCTTCCGCCTTCGAAGTCCGTTGAGAGAAATTTATCTACGATTTCTATTGTTAATTCTTTAGAAATGAATCTTGCAGGAATGGAAATCATATTCGCATCATTATGCTGTCTTGCCAATGAAGCGATCTCCGGCATCCAGCAAAGAGCGCAACGGATTTTCTGATGTTTGTTGGCTGTGATCTGAACTCCGTTTCCGCTTCCGCAGAATAAAATTCCAAGGTCATTTTCTCCATTTTCAACCGAAGTTGCTGCGGGGTGCACAAAGTCCGGATAATCCACACTGTCTGTGGAAAACGTTCCAAAATCCTGAACTTCAAAGTTTTCTGATAAATAGTTTTTAACAATTTCTTTATATTCGAAGCCCGCATGGTCTGCGGCAATGGCAATTTTTCTTTTCATAACTGTTTATTTAGCCTTTTTAGATTTTATTTCATAGCAAAGGTAAGAATTATAACAATCTTTGTTAGTCTTTCGGGAGTAAATTGTGAAAAGCATTGTGAATAACTGTGGATAACTCCGGCAAAATAAATGTTTTGTAACATTGAAAAAATTTGTAATGGAAAGTATGACCAAAAAAAATGTTAAAATTTTCAAAAAACTTTCTGGCAGGAATTGTTGACTTTTTCCATAAATCATTTATCCATAAATCAAATTGGGGAAAAGTTATCAATAATTGTTAGTAACGAAGTGAAAAATCAGATTTACAACCTTTTATAATGTAAATAAAATGTGAATTGAATATAAAATTACCTGTTATGAAATTTATCGTGAAAACTTATCCCCTAAATTCACATCACTCAACAACAATAGCGTATTCTTTTTTTAAAGAGAAAAAAATTGTTGATAGCTGAATGTTGGGTTTGCGAAAAACTTTTCTGAAAACTTTTCAAAGGTTGCCGCGATTCAAAAATTTTAAAATCTTACATTTGTGAAAAGAAAAACTCAACGATATTGATGGAGCCGTCTGGCCGTAGGTTTATACAATGCTGCAGGGACAGTCGGCTGCCTAAGACCGAAGAAATAATATACATGTACATATGAAAACAATCAATGATTTCAATTTTAACGGTAAGAAAGCACTGGTAAGGGTAGATTTCAACGTTCCTCAGGATGACCAGCTGAAAGTTACAGATAATACCCGTATAGTAGCCGTAAAACCTACAGTGGATAAGATCCTGCAGGACGGTGGAGCTGTGATTCTTATGGCACACCTTGGAAGACCAAAAGGAGAGGTGAAAGATGAATTTTCACTAAAGCATATTGTAGAAGAAGTATCTCATGTTTTAGGCCATAAGGTAAAATTTGTTGATGAATGTGTAGGAGAGAAAGCTGAACAGGCAGCACAAAATCTTAATGCCGGTGAAATTCTTTTACTGGAAAATTTACGTTTTCATAAAGAGGAAGAAAAAGGAGATGAGGCTTTTGCGAAAAGTCTTTCAAAACTGGGTGATGCGTACGTGAATGATGCTTTTGGAACCGCACACAGGGCACACGCTTCTACAGCTGTAATTGCTAAATTTTTCCCTTCAACTAAATTTTTCGGTTTATTGATGGCTAAAGAACTTCAGGCGATTGATAAAGTCCTAAAATCCGGCGAACGTCCTGTAACTGCGATACTTGGAGGATCTAAAGTTTCTACTAAAATTACAATTATTGAAAACATGTTGCCGGCGGTAGATAATCTGATTATTGGTGGCGGTATGGCATTTACATTTATTAAAGCACTTGGTGGTAAGATAGGGAATTCTCTTGTAGAGGAAGATAAACTACCATTGGCGTTGGAAATTTTAGGTAAAGCCAAAGAACATAAAGTGAAAGTTTATCTGCCATCTGATACCATTATTGCAGAAAGTTTCAGCAATGATGCCGAAAGAAAAGAAGCAGATATATATTCTATCCCTGAAGGATGGATGGGTCTTGATGCGGGACCAAAATCGAGAGATCAGTTTAATGATGTACTGCTGAATTCAAGAACAATTTTATGGAACGGACCGATCGGTGTTTTTGAAATGTCGAATTTTGCTGCAGGAACTGTTGCTTTAGGAGACAGTATTGCTGAAGCGACAAGACAGGGAGCTTTCTCATTAGTTGGGGGAGGAGACAGTGTTGCATTTGTAAAGCAATTCGGATATGGTGAGAAAGTAAGCTATGTTTCTACCGGTGGTGGTGCAATGCTTGAAAGTCTTGAAGGTTTGGAGCTTCCCGGAGTGGCTGCAATTAATCAATAAGAAATTTTTCTTCATAAATAAAAAACCCAGCAAACCTGCTGGGTTTTTTATTTTGTATATTCTTAAATAAAGGCTGAGTAAAAATTTTTAAGCAACTCTCAGAGACTTTTACTGAAAATTAAAAAAGTCTAAATATTTTCTAAATTTCATATTTACTAACAAATTTTCAGCAATATGTTGAAAAAATGACCTTCAGAAATAGGCTAAATTTCCATTTTCTACTTTTTTTCGATTATGTATATCAAACTCGAAAATTCATTTGAAAAAAGGGCTTTTATGTTCGAAATCGTTCCGTAGATCGCTGCTTTTAGCCAAAAAATAGAAGATTTTTGATATCTTTCGCTTAACATGGAGATATAATATGAATCAAGAACCAAAGGTTTAATCTTCCTCAATTTCCAGTTCGGTTTTTTTGAGATGAGATTTTCCATCCCCTTTTTTGTAAAATGATAAATGTGACGTGGTACATCATAGGCGGCCCAATATTCTTTATAATGTTTTGCATCATAGGAAGTAGGGTTGGGAACGGCAATAATTAGGATTCCTTTTTCCTTCAATTTTCTGTTAAATATTTCCAGCATTTCATCCTGATTTTCGATGTGCTCGAAAACATGCCAAAGGGTAATGGCATCCAGACTGTGATCATCAATAAAATTAATATCATCTAAAATTACAGCTTTAGATAATTTTCCTGCTGCTGCTTTTCTTGCATCGGAATCAGGTTCAAATCCGAACGCCTCAAAATCATTTTCTATATATTTTACAAATTCGCCGGCACCGCATCCGTAATCCAAAACTTTTGAATTTTTAGGAATTCTGTCAAGCAATATTGTTTTTTTATATTGTAAGTTGAATGATTGTAAAAATTTGTATATCTTTTCTTTCAGACTGCCGGAATCCTGATGATGGGAAATATAATCTTCACTTTCATAATATTTTGAAATGTTAGATGGAATAGGGGAGGTCTTATAAACACCCTTAGTTTCTGTTTCCTTGATTTCAAATATTTCCTGAGAAAGAAAATGATCTTTAATTTTCATTGTAATGCGATCTTTATAAATAAAATTAAGGTGTTTAAATCTTGTTAGAAGGTTTTTAAAACACCTTAATTTATGCTGTAAAATTATTTATGTTTCACGTGAAACATTTATCAATTAACGTCCTAAATAGACCAGTAAAACGTTTATATCAGCCGGTGAAACACCACTGATTCTTCCTGCCTGAGCAATCGTTTTTGGTCGTACATTAGACATTTTTTGTTTGGCTTCAGCAGAAAGACTTGATATTTTAGTGTAATCAAAATCTTCTGGAATTTTAATGTTTTCCAGTCTGTTTAGTTTGGCTACATTTTCTTTTTCCTTTTCAATATAGCCTTTATACTTAATGTTAATTTCAGCTTGTTCTCTTACTTCATCATCATATTTCGATGCATTTTCTCTGATGGCTTCAATATTTTCAAGCTTTTCCAGAGTCATATTGGGTCTTGTAAGAATTTGGGCTGCTCTGTATGCCTGATCTACCGGGCTGCTTTCAATAGTTTCCAGGATAGGATTAATCATTCCCGGTTTTAAAGAAGTTTCTCTAAGGAAGTTTTCAAGTTCTTGGCTTTGAGCAACTTTCTCTTCAACTCTTTTTAAACGTTCTTCTTTCGCTAATCCTAATTCAAATGCTTTTTGTGTTAATCTGATGTCTGCATTATCCTGTCTCAGCAATAGTCTGTATTCAGCCCTTGAAGTAAACATTCTGTATGGTTCTTCCGTACCTTTTGTAATTAAATCATCAATTAAAACACCAATATATGCTTCATCTCTGTTAAGAACGAATTCTTCTTTTTCGTGTACTTTATTGTGGGCATTGATCCCTGCAATTAGCCCTTGTCCTGCAGCTTCTTCATAGCCGGTTGTTCCGTTGATCTGACCTGCAAAATACAGATTGTCGATCAACTTTGTTTCTAAGGTATGCTTTAATTGGGTAGGAGGGAAGTAGTCATACTCAATAGCATAGCCGGGACGGAAAACTTTTACATTTTCAAAGCCCGGAATATGTTTCATTGCTTTAATTTGTACATCTTCCGGAAGGGAAGAACTAAATCCGTTAACATAAATTTCTACTGTTTTCCAACCTTCCGGTTCTACGAACAGCTGGTGTCTGTTTCTTTCTGCAAAACGGTTGATTTTATCTTCGATACTCGGACAGTATCTTGGTCCCAAACTCTGAATGGTACCGTTGAACATTGGACTTCTGTCGAATCCTTCACGTAAAATATTATGTACTGTTTCGTTGGTATAAACAATATGACAGCTTAATTGTTTGGTTAATTTAGGAGTATCTAAATAGCTGAATTTTTGAGGGTTTTCGTCTCCTTTCTGTTCTTCCATTTTAGAATAATCCAAGCTTCTTCCATCTACACGGGGTGGAGTACCGGTTTTCATTCTTCCGGCTTCAAAACCTAAAGAAACAAGCTGTTCCGTAATACCGAAAGCTCTTGGTTCGCCCATTCTTCCTCCTCCCAGTTGTTTGTCTCCAACATGTATCAATCCATTGAGAAAAGTACCATTGGTAAGAACAACAGAATGAGCTTTGATTTCAATTCCCAATGAAGTAACTACACCTGTTACTTTATTATTCTCCACGATAAGCTGTTTCACCATATCCTGAAAGAAATCCAGATTCGGTGTATTCTCTAAGGCCAAACGCCATTCCTCTGCGAATAGCATTCTGTCGTTTTGTGTTCTTGGAGACCACATAGCAGGACCTTTCGAAAGATTAAGCATTTTAAACTGTATGGCAGATTTATCCGCTACAATTCCGGAGTAACCTCCCATTGCGTCAATCTCACGAACGATTTGTCCTTTGGCGATACCGCCCATTGCGGGGTTGCAGCTCATTTGTCCGATCGTCTGCATATTCATTGTAATAAGCAATGTTTTCGATCCGAGATTAGCTGCTGCAGCGGCGGCTTCGCATCCTGCATGACCTGCACCAACTACAATTACATCATATATTTCTGAAATCATCTTTTTCGCTTGTTTTAAGCTTCAAATTTTAATTTTTTTTATAAATGTTTCACGTGAAACATTAAGTGTAATTACGGCTTAAAATCGCCTGTAATACGTCTTTTTAGCCCCGATCGCAGCATTTGTCTGAGCTCATTTTCTTTTTAAAAAAAAAAGAAAATAGCGAGTGCGGAGAGCGGGATTAGGCTCCTGAAAAAATAGCATCCAAATATGTTGTTTATCTGATTGCTTTTCAGTTTTCAATTGCTGTATTTTGCTAAATAAAAATCTTCTTTGCTTCGCATCAGCTGTTCTTCTTCTTCCGATTTATCTTTATATCCTGAAAGGTGAAGAATACCATGTGCTAAAACCCTTCTCAGTTCTTCTTCGTAATCTTTTGACAGAGTAGAAGCATTATCTGAAATGCGCTGCAAAGATACGAAAATCTCCCCGCTTATCGTTCTTCCTTTTACATAGTCGAAAGTAATGATGTCGGTATAGTAATCATGTTGCAGATAATCCTGGTTTACCTTGAGTAGATATTCGTCGTTACAGAATATATAATTGATTTCGCCAAGTTTCTTATTTTCTGAAAGAATGATTTCTTCCAGCCATTTCTTATAGTTGGTATCAACTGTTTCGGGTAAGTTTTCGTAAAAGAATTGTATCATCGTATTAAAACCAGTGTCCTAAAATTACACTGAATATGCCTTTTTGATTATTTTTGAGAGAGTGACTGAAGTTTATTTTAATCTGTCCGAATGGAGATTTGTAACCAGCGGTAATTCCTAAAGAGCTGTAATTTAGTTTTACTGCATCTTCAAAGCTTATATCATCCGAGAGATTCGCAAAGGAGAAGTTTCCGCTGATGAAGTAGTTCTTATTGAATTTAAATTGAAGATCATTACAAATCAAAATCACATTATTGCTATTAAGCTGCCCGAAATAAAATCCAGGAAAGCTTCTGAAATTAACGATATTCTGCTCAAAGATTCCACCAAGTCTGTATTGATAAAATTGAGGCAGATTTTCCCCTAATGTAATTCCGCCATAAAGATTAAGGCGATAAGCAAATTGTTTGGAAAGCGGGATATTGATTCTGATGTCGGCTTTTATCTGGACCAGTCTTTTTTCAACTTCCGATTTCATCAGATCGATTACTTTACCTTCTGCATTAATGTAAATACCGCGGGTAGGGAAGTCTTTATCATTCTGGGTATCACTTTTCAGAAATACATAAGGATTCAGGAAACGGTTATAACGTTTATTGGTTCCATTGGCTTCCGCTTCAAAATAATCATGGCTGATTCCTGCGCCCACTGCAAATTTATCTCTCCAGATAGATTGAATATACGCTTCATTACGCAACCACATCCATTGATCTACTTCATAATTGTTGATGTCCTTCAGATCAAAACTCATTCCTGACGAATAGATCCCGAATCCCGGAATATATCCGTTGTCAATAAAATAATTCAGATAATATCTTGGTTTATCGCCTACAATAACATCCAGCGAGAGGTTTGAATTTCTGAATAAAAGACGTTTCGCAGAATAGTTAACAAGAAGCCCGGTTTTGAAAATTTCGTCGTAATGCAGTCCGAATTTAAGAAAGTGGCGTGAATTGTCCTCAGTGACATATAATTTCAGGTAGTTGACATCATTTTCAGAGATGATATCGTAATTAATAAATTTATAATTATTCGTAGCGACCAGCTTATCTATTTTTTTATTAATGCTTCCGTAAGTCTGAAGGGACGGAAGGCGAAGTCCCATCTTCCCGAGAACATAGTTTTTCCCGTAAATTCGACCTCCTTCTATGGCAACGCTATCTATTTTATAGACATTGGAATATATGGGATTTATGTGCTGTCTGAGACGGTCAAACGGACGTTTTGGCAATTCATCCAGAATTTTGGAATATTTCAGTCCTTCCGCGTAACCGCTGTCAAGAATTTTTTTCTTTTCATCATAACTGGTAGCAGTCATTCCGGTAAGGTTTGGTTTAATATTGATATCTGTGAATTTATATTGTCTTCTGGTATCTTTTTTAATTCCGAAATCAATGACCTGATTCAGTATGGAAATGATATTCCCAAGATCTTCTCTTTTGGATAAATCCTGGTTGAGATCTACTCCGATTACTATATCAATGCCTTTATCTTTTAGCGGTTTTGAAGGATAATTTACCGTCATCGCGCCGTCGATGTAAATGCTGTCTCCAATTTTTACGGGATCCATCAACGAAGGAAATGCTGAGCTGGCCATGATAGACTGTACCAGATCTCCTTTTTCAAAAATCTGCATGTTTCCACTTTCAAGATTAGTAGCTACACACATAAAAGGAATTGGCAACTTTGAAAAATCATCAATATTGGAAACATTTTTAAAAAGCTCTTTTAAAAGATAAACATTTTTCTGGCCGGTACTAATGGAGGAGGGAAGGGTAATTTTCCCGTTTTTCAGAGGAATGGTGAGCAGATATTTATCAACTGATTTATTGAAAAAAGTAGTTTCCTGTCTTGTGGCTTTAGGATCCATGATTAATGAATAGAAATCCGTATCCATCACAATTTTTTCTATTTCTTTCCCGGAATATCCTGAAGCATATAAACCGCCTACAATTGCTCCCATACTGGTTCCGGCAATGTAATCAACCTTTACGCCTAACGAATCCAGGACTTTAAGTACTCCCACATGAGAAAATCCTTTAGCTCCTCCTCCTGCAAGTGATAATCCTATTCTTGGATTTTTAGGAATCACCAGATCTTTTCTCACCTGAGACCGGATCAAAAATAATTGGAATACTAATAAAAGAATCAGGAGCTTTCTCATAAGTTAATCTTTTACATAAATCCTTTTCACACGTGGCGAAATGGAGGTTAATACTTCATAGGTTATTGTTTTGCAGTAATCTGCGAATTCTTTCAGGGTTGGTTTTGCATTGAATACCGTTACTGTGTCGCCTTCTTTTACATCAGGAATATGATCTACATTAATCATCATCATATCCATGCAGATATTTCCGACAATAGGAGCCAATATTTTATGGATTCCCACATTCCCCACCTGATTTCCTATCAGTCTTGGAATACCGTCGGCATAACCAACTGGTATTGTGGCTATTTTTGTGGGATGATCTGTTTTAAATTTTCTGCTGTAACCCACGGATTCTCCGTTTCCTACATACGATATTTGTGAGATTACGGTTTTAAAACTTACCACAGACCGAAGCTGTTTATTTATTTCACTATTTGGTGATTCTCCTAACATTCCGATGCCAATTCTTACCATATCATATTGATAATCTGTATAATTGGTTATTCCTGAAGAATTCAGGATGTGACGGGTAGGAGTGTAGCCTAGGTGTTTTATCAGATAACTTGAGTTTTTTTCAAATGTATCAAGCTGATGCAAAGTAAATTCTTTTTCTGAAGAAAGATCAGATGATGATAAATGGCTGAATATGCTTTTTACTTTTACATTCTTTCGAGCTAAAGTGCTGCTTAATTCATCCAGCTCAAAATCCTTAAAACCAAGACGATGCATTCCTGTTTCAAGTTTAATATGGATTGGATATTTTTTATCGTATCCTGATTTCTGTACCGATTCATAAAACTGTTCCAGTACCCTGAAGCTGTATATTTCCGGCTCCAGGTTGTAGGCAATCACAGTTTCGTAACTGTGTTGTTCAGGATTCATGACAACAATCGGTACAGTAATTCCTTTTTTACGAAGCTCAACGCCCTCATCTACAAAAGCCACTCCTAAGTAATCGATATGATGATGCTGCAGGAATTCTGAAATTTCATAGCTTCCGAGGCCGTAGGCATTGGCTTTCACCATTGCCATCATTTTAGTGGAAGGCTTCAGTAAAGATTTATGATAATTGATGTTATGAAGAATTGCATTCAGATTAATTTCAAGAACGGTATCATGTTTTCTGAGTTCAAGAATATCTTTAAGCTTTTCAATCTCAAATTTTCTCGCACCTTTTAGAAGAATAATCTGATTTTCTATTTCCGTAAGGTGTTTACTATCAATTAATTCCTGAGTGTTAATGTAAGTAGAAGTTTTAGATTTAAATAATTCACTGTATTTAGATATTTCATGACCAATAAGGAAAACAGAATCGAATTTCTGCTCATTTACCAGTTCGGATACTTCTTCGTACAGTTCTTTTGAATTTGAATTCACTCCAACGATTTCCGTTAAGACCAGGGATTTTTTTGGTTTATTATATTCATTTAAAAATTGCAGGGCTGTTTTTAAGGAATCCAGATCCAGATTAAAAGAATCATTGATAACAATATTGTTTTTAATTCCTTCAATAGCTTCAAGCCTCATTTCTACAGCTTTCAGCGCATTGATTTTTTCTATGATCTTATCGTTGCTGATCCCTAATTCTTTTAAAACAGTTAAGAGTGCCAGAGCATTGATTAACGTTGCCTCGTCCAGTTGATTAACAGGAAAGCTTATTTGTTCACTAAAATAATGAACAACGACATCCTTTCCTCTTGAAAAATTATTTTTGAAATGTACATTATTGCTTTCCTTAAAGCCGTAAGTAATTAATTTTTTTGTTGAATAAAGTTCTTTTATTTTACTGTCAACCAATAAATTATCACCATTGTAAATAATAACTTCCGAATTTTTGAACAATTTGATTTTTTCATCAATCAGTTGTTCCTCAGATTTGAAGTTGGCGAGGTGCGCAGTACCGATATGCGTCAGCAACCCGATCTGAGGATGGAATATACTTTCCTGCTTTTCCATTTCATCAGGTTTCGAGATCCCTACCTCAAAAATTCCCAGCGCATGGGACTCATTAATCTGAAGCAAAGATAAAGGAAGGCCAATCTGAGAATTAAAACTTTTAGGACTTTTTACCGTTTTGAATTCATTCCACAGGCATTGATACAGCCATTCTTTTAAAATAGTTTTACCATTGCTTCCCGTAATTCCAACAGATTTTATATGAGCATTTTCAAAATGATATTGTGCAAGTTTTTGGAGAAAGGAAACAGAATCACCGGTAATAATCCAGGTAACATTTTCATACTGCGGATCATGGTGTTCTGAAATAATTACGTCTATACCCCTGTCAATGGCAGCCTCAATAAACTTTTCTCCCGAATTCTTCTTCGTATTGATCGCAATAAAAGCTGTATTTTTGGTGGAATAAATAATCCTGCTGTCGAAAGCTATATTTTTTATCAAAAGTTTTTCGTCACCAATAACCTGTGCATTGGTGATTTCTGCAATCTGATGTACTGTATAATTCATTGGTGCCTGTTCTGCTGATTGTAAGCAGGAAACAAATAAGCAAAGGCCTTATTAAATAATTGCTATGCTTCCGGCTTCTTTTTGGCCTAATTTACTGTTTTTTCTTCTTCAAAAGCACTTCGTCAATAAAAACCCGGCGGCTTACCGCTTCATAGCTTTCCGTTTCACCAAGTTCAACAAGGTTATTGCCACTGGATATTCTCATAGAATAATTGGCAAGATTTCCGGTCCTTTTACAGATCGCGTGTACTTTGGTCACATATTCGGCAGTGGCCATAAGATTTGGCATCGGCCCGAATGGCCTTCCTAAAAAGTCCATATCAAGACCGGCAATTACTACCCGGATTCCACTGTCTGCCAGTTGATTGGCTACATCTACAATGCCTTCATCAAAAAACTGTGCTTCATCAATTCCCACTACATCACAGTTGGAGGCCAGCAAAATAATTTCATTGGGATTTTCTACCGGTGTACTTCGTATTTTATTTTGATTATGAGAAATAACGTCTTCTTCAGAATACCTTGTATCCAGTTTCGGTTTAAAAATCTCCACATTCTGCCCCGCCATTTCTGCCCTTCTCAGCCTCCTGATCAACTCTTCGGTTTTTCCGGAAAACATTGAGCCACAAATAACTTCCATCCAACCACTTTGTTTGGAATGATTAATTGTATTTTCTAAAAACATTTGTTAAATTAGCCGTATATTTTTAACATCAAAAGTAAGCAATTTTTTAACAAGATTCTTATATGCAAAACATCCAAGATTTAAAGGAAAAGATTTTTTTTGAATCCAAGAATATGATCGCTATTCTGGATAAAATAAGCAATGTAGACGAATTAATTTCCCGGCAGGATCTTGTAGATGAACTTGCTAACCGGATTTCGTTTCTCAAGTTGCTTGAAAAAAATCTGGAGTATTTTGAAAAAGAAAATTTTTCTTCAACAGAAAAAAACAGTGAAAACTTTTCATCTCAACCTTTCATTGAAAGCAATTATGAAGTGGAAGAGGAAGAAGCTATTTTTAATAACCAACTGAATGAAATCGGCGAAAATAAAGAATTTCCTGTTATGGAAGAAGAAGCCATTTTCAATAATCAGCTGAATGAAATTGTTGAAGAAGAGCTTCATGAGACACTGGTTAACTTTGTTGAAGAAAATACTGATTCTGAAAATGTTATATCAGCAGATGTACAAGAAGATAAAGATATTTTCAATAAGCAACTGGAAGAAACCGATGAACACGAAATTCCTGACAATACAGACAGGACATTGAATTTTATCGATGAAGAAAGAATTTTGGCAAATGCTGAACCTGAAAATGATGATGATATTGATGAAGACATGTTCAGCAGAGAACATACAAAAGAAGAAGCCATTTTTAATAATCAGCTGAATGAAATTGATGAATTTGAAAATGAAATTTCGGATGATCAGGGAAATTTTAATGATTTTGATGAAGAAGAAAATATCCGGAATAATTTTGATAAGGATGTTAAAAATGAAGAAAAGCAGGAAATTACAGAAACCATTCCAAGTATTTTTGATACGGAACCTATTGAGGAAGACCTGCTGATCGAAGAAAATGAGGAACATTTTACGGTTTCTGAAGCCATGATCGAACACGGAGAAATGGCTGCTGATACTTCAAATGTAGAAAGTATTGTAACGGAAATCAGGCACGAAGCGGCTCTAGAAGAAAAACAGGAGACTATTTTGGCAGAAATTAATGACCGCCGAAAAATTGTTGAGATTGACAGGCCTGTTCCTGAAAAAGAAAACGATAAACCGGCCTCCGATGAAAGTTTTGAAAATTTAGAAGCATATCAGCAGGAGAAAAAAATAAAGCTGGCTCATATTAAAGGCTTAAAAGCTGTACAGACGCTTTTTGATGATGATCATCTGGAAAGAACAATGCCTTTGGAACAGACAGCACCTATTGAGAAAAAAGAAGATACGGGAAGTATTTTAAAAACAAATATTCCAACGGATTTTATGGAGGCGGAAAAGAAAAAACCGGAATTCAAACTGGATTTAAATGATCGTATTGCTTTTACAAAAACACTTTTCGGGGGAAGCCAGTCTGAATTGAATGAGGTAGTAAATAATCTGAACAGTTTCAGAACATTAGAAGATGCAAAGGAATACCTGAGCGACCTTTATTATGCCAAAAAATGGAGCAAGGTAGATGAGTATGCACAAAGACTCTGGATCTTGGTAGAAAACAAATTTTTATAACGTAAATTTTGAGCGGAATTCTATATTTTGTTCCCACACCGATCGGGAACCTTGAGGATATGACTTACAGAGCAGTAAGTGTTTTAAAAGAAGTAGATTATATACTATGTGAAGACACCAGAACTTCCGGAATTCTTCTGAAGCATTTCGAGATTTCCAAACCTTTAAAATCGTATCATCTTCATAATGAACATCAGGCAACGGATAAAGTGATCGCTGATCTGAAAAGCGGTCAGAATATTGCCATTATCACCGATGCAGGAACTCCCGGAATTTCGGATCCCGGTTATTTACTGGCAAAAGCAGGCGCAGATCATCATATTGATATGATCTGTCTTCCGGGAGCCACAGCCTTTGTTCCGGCTTTAGTAGTTTCCGGACTTCCCAATAACGAATTTCTTTTCGCAGGATTTCTCCCGCAGAAAAAAGGCAGGCAGACCAAACTGAAGCAGCTGGCAGAAGAAAAAAAGACGATTGTTCTCTATGAAAGTCCCCATAAAATCAATACTACGCTGGAACAGATCAAAGAATTTTTCGGAGAAAACACGAAAGTAAGCCTGAGCAGGGAAATCTCAAAAAAATTTGAAGAAACCAAACGCGGAACAATTATTGAACTTATTGAATTTTCTAAAAGCAAAACCTTAAAAGGTGAGATTGTTCTCATCGTAAATAATTCCATTTAATTGAAAAAACTAATTTTCGTGCTGTTTTCGTCGGTTTGCCTCGGACAGACGGATCAGTATAAACAGATACTCTTAACAAAAAAGCTGGGCAAAGAAGTGCGTTCCTACACGAAAGGTTACGGAATGATCGGCGATGCCAAAACCGGAACATCCGGAATCGTAGATTCTTTAGGAAATATTATTTTTAGTTATCCTTTTAAAAGCGAAATATCAAGGCTTTGGAAAGACAGGTTTATCCTTAAGGTTAAATCAGGGAATTCCACAGGAAAAACAGCTCTTATTGATGAAAAAGGAAGTGAACTTATTCCTCTTGAAAACTTCAGGTTCAGGACATGGGAAAATAAAGACCGCCTGATCTGTACAAAACAAGGAAAAGAATGTGTTTATGACTTCAACGGAAAACAGATTATCCCTTTTTCGGAGAAAATAGAATTCGGCAGCGAAAACAGATTTTTTGTTAAGATAAACGGAAGTTGGTTTATTTACGATTTTGACGGCAAACAGGTTTCAGACAGAGCATTTACTACCGATCTTAGATTTTATAAAGGACGTACTTATATTTCTACAGGTGAAAAATCCGGTGAAATTATTGATAATAACGGGAAAACGCTAACTAAAATTTCAGATCATAACGTAGACAATATCAATGCATTTCCGTTCCTTGTAACGCTTGATGCCGCAAAAAACCGGTACGGAATTATTAATGACACGGAAAAAGTTATTGCGGATGAAATATATGATCAGGCTTTCGTAGGAAGAGAATATATCTATCTTACCAAAGATGATAAAGTAAGTATTTTTTCAAAGAAGGAAGGGAAGGTTTACGATCTTGATTATCAATACGTAAACCCTCTTTTTAACGGTTTGTTTAAAACATCTCAGGATCAGAACAATCCTAAAGCTGCAGTGGTTCGCTTATCCGGAGAAGTTGTTTTTCCTAAAGAATATGACCGGGTGGAAGGACTTACCATCGCCGGAGAAAAATATATTTATCTAAGAAAAAACGATGAAGAAACAATTGTAGATAAAAATTTAAAAAATATCCTCAAGGAAAATTATGAAATTGAAAAAATATTTCCGAATACCATTATTTTAAATAAAGATAATAACTACTACAAATTTTCACCAAAAGACGGAGAATACATAGAATTGAAAGGTTTGAAAGAGATTAAACCTTTGGAAATGTATCCCATGATCATAGGGAAAAATGCCGATAATTTCTACGGAGTTCTCAATGAAAACGGCAAAGAAATTATTCCTTTTGTATATGATGATATCATTACCTTTTCGGGAGCCAATGAATTTGTGATAAGAAAAGGCAATAAATTCGGAATTTCCAACCATAAAAATGAACCTTTGGCAGAAGTGGTTTTTGATAAATACGTTCAGGATAAAAAAGGGATAAAATTGATGAAAGGAAAGGATTTTCAATTTATTTATTTTACAGAACAGAATGAAAAGAATTTTATTGAATAATCATATTATGATAAAAAACAGAGAATAAATTTCATTAAAATCGCGATTTAAAATGCAATGAATAACATTTTGTAATATCTTTGCGCACTGTTTTATTCGGATAAAATTAAATAATGTATATATTAGCCAACCTTCAAAAGGCTAATTGGTTAAAGAAAATAATTGTCATATATGAAACTATTAGAAGGAAAAGTAGCGCTAATAACGGGAGCTACAAGAGGAATCGGAAAAGGAATCGCTGAAATGTATGCCCAGCAGGGAGCAAAGATCGCTTTTACTTATGCCGGATCTGTAGACAAAGCTAAGGAATTAGAAGCCACTTTAAGTTCTGTAACTCAAATTAAGGGATATCAGTCTGATGCATCGGATTTTGATGCTGCTCAAACATTGGTAGACGAAGTTCTGAAAGAATTCGGGAAAATTGATATCCTGATCAACAATGCCGGTATCACAAAAGATAATCTGTTGTTGAGAATGTCAAAAGAAGACTGGGATAAAGTAATCAATGTAAATCTTGATTCTGTATTTAATCTTACAAAAGCCGTAATCAAGCCTATGATGAAGGCAAAAGAAGGTTCTATTATCAATATGACTTCCGTAGTTGGAATTAGCGGGAACGCGGGACAGGCGAATTATGCGGCCTCAAAAGCCGGTGTTATCGGGTTTACAAAATCTGTAGCGCTTGAATTAGGTTCCAGAAATATCCGTTGCAATGCTATTGCTCCGGGCTTTATCCAGACTGAAATGACAGATGCGCTTGATGATAAGGCAAAAGACAAATGGAACGAAGCTATTCCTATGAAAAAATTAGGTCAGACAAAAGATATTGCCAATGCCTGCGTGTTTTTAGGAAGTGAAATGGCATCGTACATCACGGGTCAGACTCTGAACGTAGACGGCGGTTTATTAACGTAAAAAAATGAAGTCAGTATATTCTGTTACTGCATTTTTTTCCATTATATTGATCATCGGTCTGGTATATATTTCTTATTTTAATGTATATCAGACCGATGATTATATTTATGCATATACTACCGGAAAATTAGGATTTATTGGAAATATGCAGGAATTCTATCTGAATTGGGGAGGGCGCTATTTCGGATATGGTTACAATATGCTGATCCCACTTTCCAAAGATCCGGAAAATATTTTGCCTAAAATTTATCCTGTTTTTCTCATCTTTTCTTTCATAGCTGTTTCAGCACTTAATTTTAAAGAGTTTTTTAAGTATTCCTGGCTGCAGGCACTTGGTAAAGGGGTCGCCTTATTTTTATTTTATACTGTTATTTTAACGAACATTTCAGAGCATTTCTTTTGGTTTACCGGATCCAATGTATATTTTTTGCCGGTTATTATATCGGGACTTTTGGTGTTTTCCTGCAAGAAATATAACGATACAAATAAAAAAATGTGGTACGGCCTGGTTCTGTTACTCATTTTCATTTTAATGGGCTCCAATGAAATTCTTGCACTGATTGTATTCGGGATGATAATATATTGGAACACTCAAAATAAGTCAGCCAGAGCAAGAATAATGTTAATGGTTGGTTTATCAGGCATTTTAATTTCATTTCTTGCCCCGGGAAATTTTCAGAGAATGACTGAATCTCAGGATGTTTTTTACGTGAAATGGTTTAAGAGAATCATATATTTCGGAGCGGATACAACTTATATTGTTATCAAAACAGCTATTGTAATTCCATTATTTATTAAAATTTTTGAAAAAGAACTGGCCGAAATAACAGACCGGTATGATTTCAAAAAACTTATAATCATTTGGATGATCTCTTTTTTACCATTACTGTTCTTAGGATTTATCATGAACAGTATCGGAAGACAGTTCGAAAATATTATCTTTTTCTGGCTGCTAAGTTCATCGGTGATACTATATATGAGGTTTGGGAAGATCAAAAAATTCTGGATTTTTAGTATGATTATTATGTTACTGCCGCAAACCAACTTTTTTCCTGAGAAATATAAGAATTTTAATATCAGTTTTAATATCAATACCATCGCTAAAGAGATATTGTACACAGATTTAAAAGCCTATGACAGGGAAATAAGCGAAAGAGTTCATATTTTAAAAACAACACCATCAGATTCTGTTGTTGTAGATAAAATAAAAACAGTGCCTGTTGTATTATATTTTGATGAAATGTCTTCTGTAAGCGAAACCAGAGATTATGTAAGCATGCAGCTGGAGAGATATTTTAACAAAAAATACATCAGGACGAAATAATATTTACTTTTCTCCGAGAATTTTATCATAAAACTGTTTTACCTGAAGATCTCCATACCCAAAAATTCCCAGTTCATTTCGAAATTTTTCAAAAACAGCATTGAAATTCATCGTTTCGTTTTCCATTAAATCTCTGACAAAAGTTTCAGGATTAACATTCTGATAAACACGGATCAACTCTTTCAAAAAACGAAAACAGTCTGATGGATGAAGAGAAAGTTGCTTTAATGTATTGCGATCGTTACTTTGATATGCTTTCCACAAATCGCATCCCAGATCAATGTCTTTCTGATCAAATAAAATTTTCGATTTCCAGGCCTCCTGCAAATCCATATCATTTGAATCCGAAAATCCTTCCCACTTGTTTTCTAATAAATTTTTTGGAAAAACTCTGTAAATTTTTATATTTCTGTCTTTGGGAAGTAAGGTCAGGCAAAACCACAGATTCACCTGGCAAAAAAGATCATCTTCAAACCAGAGATTCACTTCAGAATGGTCCGGAATATTTTTCATCTTTTCAAATTCGGAGACGACTTTATGATAATAATTCTCTTTTTTATCAGAATAATTTTCGGAAATAAATTCTGCCCGCATTTTCCAGAATTCATCCGGATGATCAGCCTGTAAAGGTCCTGTAACCAAGGCTTCTCTACAGATAATTATCTCGCCCGAAATTATTGTTTGATTCAATCTTCCGGCGAGATAATCTCCGTTGGTAATATTAAATGTAGCTCTCAAGATCTAATCTTTGAATACCTGGTTTTCCTGCTCCTGAACTCTGATAAAAGTAGTTCTTTTAGACAGCTCTTTCAATGTGGATGCTCCTACATAAGTACAGGTAGAACGGACGCCGCCCAGAATATCTTTTACGGTCTCTGAAACCGGACCTTTGTAAGGAACTTTAACCGTTTTTCCTTCCGATGCTCTGTATTCCGCAACACCTCCGGAATGTTTATCCATCGCTGTTTTCGAACTCATCCCATAAAAGAGACGGAATTTTTTCCCATTTTCTTCAACGATTTCACCGCCACTTTCATCATGTCCTGCAAACATTCCGCCCAACATCACAAAATCGGCTCCTCCACCAAAAGCTTTAGCCACATCTCCGGGAACTTTACAGCCGCCGTCTGCAATAATGTGTCCCTTTAATCCATGCGCTGCATCGGCACATTCAATTATCGCTGAAAGCTGGGGATATCCCACGCCGGTCTTTACTCTGGTTGTACATACAGATCCGGGGCCTATTCCCACTTTAATGATGTCGGCACCTACCAGAAGAAGTTCTTCCACCATTTCTCCGGTAACCACATTACCGGCAATGATGATTTTATCGGGAAAATTGGCCCTTGCATTCTTCACAAATTCAACAAAATGCTCCGAATAACCATTGGCCACATCAATACAGAGAAACTCGATTTTTGGATGCTTTTCAAGGATCGTGCGAATTTTTTCTTCATCAGATTTACCGGTTCCGGTGCTTAATGCAATATATTGATGAATACTGTCCGGCTGCGAATCCAGAAAAGAAGTCCATTCTTCGGGTGTATAATGTTTGTGAATTGCGGTAATGATTTTATCCTTGGCAAGCTCCACGGCCATCTCAAATGTTCCTACTGTATCCATGTTGGCGGCAATTACAGGAACACCGCTCCATTTTTTTCGGGTGTGTCTGAAGATAAATTCTCTTTCCAGGTCAACTTCCGAACGGGATTTTAACGTGGAACGTTTCGGGCGAAACATCACATCCTTAAAACCCAGTTTTATATCATATTCTATTCTCATAATTTGGAAAATTATATTTAAATAAAAATAAGGAAAAAGATTGATTTTAAATTTTAAATTAGCTCAGATTAATAGAAATTCCTTATAAATCCACATTCTGAAATAACATTTGCAAGCAGAAATAGGATTAATCACCTAAAAAGGATCGTGAACGAAGCAAAAAGCTTGAATATCAATGTAAGTTGGGTCATTGATGAGCCTAAAAGGGTGGTTAACCATGCAAAAAGGGTGGATGACGAAGCAAAAAGGTTCACTGACGAACCTAATAGGCTCAATTTCCATGCAAAAAGGCTCGTTTACCATGCCGAAAGGATGAATTATCAGCATCAGGAAATGAATTTGGTATGAAAATTAAGAAGAATTCCTGTATATATTTTAAAAAGCAATACATTTGAAGCCATGGATTTTCCTGTAACCTTCAACATTTTTGATAAAGCAATCCTTGCACATCCGCTTTTTGAAGCGGCAGGAATTTTCATCGGTATGCGCTATTATTTTTATTTAAAAAGAAAGTCCGCTGAAAAGATGTCTTTCAATACTTCTGCAGCTGTTTTAATAGGAGCTACAGCGGGAGCCTTAATAGGTTCCAAACTAATTGGAAATTTAGAAAATCCATACACTCTTTTTGAAAATTTTAGCTTCAAAAGATTTTGGACAAATAATACGATTGTTGGCGGACTGGCTTTTGGATTAATTGGAGTAGAATGGGCAAAAAAAATTATCGGCCATAAAGAAAGCACAGGAGATCTGATTGTCTTTCCATTAATTCTAGCAATGATTATCGGAAGAATAGGCTGCTTTCTTACAGGAATTCATGAAGAAACATATGGTATTCCTACAGATTCTTTTTTTGGAATGCATCTGGGAGATCAGTATCTGAGACATCCTGTTGCTCTATATGAAATTGTTTTCCTTATTGTTTTGTGGATTGTTTTAAAAATAATTAAGAAAAAAAATAAATTTCCGTCAGGATTTATCTTTCAGTTATTTATGATTTGTTACTTCAGCTTCAGATTTATGCTGGATTTTATCAAGCCTAAAGTAGATATCATTGCAGGACTTGGAACAATACAGTTGGTGTGTATTGCTATAATTTTTTATTATTTCTTTAAGCTTAAATCAGCGAAAATTGTAAATTCACGTTAAATATTACTCATGAAATTATTAACATTACTTGAAGTTGGAGATCTCACTGGCTTAGTTATATTCATAATAGCAATCATTTTAGTTGTACTTTTGGTTGTTTCAGTCTTTGTAGCAGCTTTTGTACAGATCATTTACGAATGGGATAATAAAAGAAAATTTACGAGTAAACAGTTCTGGAAAACAGTTTTAATATCAATGCTTGTTGGCGGGCTGATCAGTGGCTTCGTCTGTGGAGGAATGTAAAAATAAATTATGCCAGTAAGAAACTATACCTATTACGACTATACCATCAGTCTTTGCCCGGAATGCCTGAAAAGAGTAGGCGCAAAGATCATTATTGAAGATGAAGCGGTTTTCATGACCAAAAGATGCCCTGATCACGGATTTTTCAAAACAAAAATTGCTTCTGATGTTCAGTATTATAAAAATATCAGAAATTACAATAAAGCTTCGGAAACGCCGGTTCATTTTGGAACCGATGTGGAATTTGGCTGTCCTTATGATTGTGGTTTATGTGTTGATCATGAGCAACATAGCTGCCTGTCTATTGTGGAAGTCACCGACCGTTGCAATCTCACCTGTCCGACCTGTTATGCGATGTCTTCGCCCCATTACGGAAGCCACAGAAGTCTGGAAGAAATTGAAGCGATGTTCGATATCATTGTTAAAAATGAAGGAGAGCCGGATGTTGTCCAGATCAGCGGAGGCGAGCCAACCATTCATCCTGAGTTTTTTAAAATCATGGATATTGCCAAATCAAAACCGATTAAGCACTTAATGCTGAATACCAATGGTGTACGAATTGCCAATGATCCGGGATTTGCAGAAAAACTGGCTACCTACGCTCCGGAATTTGAAATTTATCTTCAGTTTGATTCTTTTAAACCGGAAGTTCTGGAAGATTTCAGGGGAAAAGATCTTACCAATGTCCGGATGAAAGCTTTGGAAAAATTAAATGCCTTAAATCTTTCCACAACACTTGTTATTGTACTTCAGAAAGGGAAGAATATTGATGAGATCGGAAAAATTATTGATTTTGCCTTAAAACAAAAATGCGTTCGCGGAATTACCTTTCAGCCCGTAGAAATTGCCGGAAGAAACCGTGATGATTCGGCACATGAAAAAATTACCTTGACCGAAGTAAGGCAGGAAATTTTAAACCAGTTTCCACTTCTGAATTCTGATGATATTATTCCTGTTCCGTGTAATCCGGATGCTTTGGCAATGGGCTATATTCTGAAACTGGAAGGCGAAATTATTCCTTTAACACGATACATCAATCCTGCTGATCTCCTGAACAATGAAACGAAAAACACAATCGTCTACGAGCAGGATACCGGCCTTCAGATGCAGTTGCTGGATATTTTCAGCACCGGAATTTCTGTGGATAAAGTAAAACCTAAAGTGAATCAGTTATTATGCTGTCTTCCCGATGTTTCTGCTCCTAATCTCGATTATGATAATCTTTTCAGAATTATCATCATGAATTTTATGGATGCTCACGATTTTGATGTCCGGGCTGTAAAGAAATCCTGCGTGCATATTGTCAACAAAGACCTGAAATTAATTCCTTTTGAAACCATGAATCTATTTTATCGCGATGATAAGGTTAAGTATCTGGAAGAATTGAGGAGGGAGGATAGAGTTTTATTTTAATTTTTCTTCACAGATTTGTACAAATTTTCACAGCTATTTATGAATTAATATGACATAGGGAAATGGAGCGTTAAGAAAATTAATTCTGTGAACGTCAAAAATTCTAATGTTTGACGCGAGATAACTATTTGAACCGAAGAACAAATCTTAAATTCGCGCGAGTTTTAGAATTTTTAGAGAATAGAATTAATTTTTAGCAAAAGTTCCCAAGTCTTAAACTTTTCGTTCTTTTGTTTGACGACGTCGAATCTTCGATTTCAAGACAAAAGGACAAAAAATAAGGCGTAAAATAAATTTACGCCTCAATATTTAGATTTAATCAAACTTCATTACTTCACTCAGTGTATTCATATACTCATACGCCGTAAGGTCGAATTTTACGGGAACAATGGAAATGTAGCCGTTAGCCAGAGCTGTTTCGTCCGCATCTTCAGATTCATCCATATTATTGAAATATCCGGTAAGCCAGTAGTATTTTTTTCCGTGGGGATTTACCCTTTCGTCAAAGCTTTCTTCCCATTTGGCATGAGCCTGTTTGCAGACTTTAACGCCTTTTATTTCTTCTTTTAAAAGCTTCGGAATATTTACATTTAAAACAACACCTTTAGGCATTGGGTTTTCCAGGGTTCTTTTAACAATATTCTGAATGTATTCTTTTGCTTGTGTAAAATCTGCTTCCCAGCTGAAATCAAGTAGTGAAAAACCGATCGCCGGAAGATTTTCTACACCTGCTTCTACCGCCGCAGACATCGTCCCGGAGTAAATAACATTAATAGAAGAATTGGCACCGTGATTGATCCCGGAAACTACAATATCCGGTCTTCTCGGCAATATCTTATCAAGTGCCATCTTGACACAGTCTACAGGAGTTCCGCTGCAGGAAAAATCTTTTTGCGGCCCTTCCAGGTGAACTTCTTCGTAGCTGAGGGTAGAATTGATGGTAATGGCGTGACCTTTACCACTTTGTGGAGAGTTCGGTGCTACAACAACTACTTCTCCGATTTCGTTCATAAAACTTACAAGATTTCTGATACCAGGTGCTGTAATCCCGTCGTCATTAGTAACCAGAATAAGTGGTTTTTCCATATTAAAATTAAATTTTAACAAAAATACTTAAAACTATCTGATATTTGTAAAGAAGGTATTAAATTTGATAATTTGTAACAGTTAATTAAAAATTACTACTTATTAAAATACTTTTTTAAAAAATTAATAAAATACATTACAGATTTATGTGGAAAAATTTTAAGCTAAATAAATTTTTACTCCTAATTCCATTAACAAGTCTAATGTTTTGTTTCAACTCGCCTAAAAATGATGATGAAAAGATGCAGACGATAATGGTGAGCGTAAAAAATACACTTTCTTATTTGCATTACAGCCCAAAACCAATTAACGATGCGTATTCCAAAGATGTTTATAAGCATTACTTCGAATTGGTAGATCCGGGCAAAAGATATTTCCTGCAATCGGATATGGATGAATTCTCAAAGCACGAAACCAAACTTGATGATTATATTAATCTGGGAGATCTTACGTTTTACAAACTTACGGTCGACAGATTATACCAGCGTGCTGATGAAATCGATAAAATGACACAGGATATTTTCAGTAAACCGATCAACCTTCATGAAGACGAATCACTGATCCTTGAACCGAAAATTAAAAAAGCTCCTGCAAACAAAGAGGAAATGTATAATGAGTGGAAAAAATTCATTAAATACAATATTCTTCAGGAAATTGAATCCATGAACAGCAAAGAGGAAGCGCAGAAGGAAAAGAAAGATTCTGTTCAGAAATATAAGCTGAAAGATACGATCAAGTACGAGCCTATTGCACCGGATCAGAAAATTAAAAAAGCAACGGATGAGGTGAAAGATCTTGTAAAAGAAACCTTTACGAGATTTAAAAAGAGAAAGAAAATGGATTGGTTTACCGTTTATATGAATGCTTATACCGAGGTTTTCGATCCTCATACCAATTACTACTCACCGAAAGATAAAGAAGACTTCGATACCAATTTTACAGGAAAAGTAATCGGAATCGGGGCAATCATCCAGGAGAAAAAAGGGAATCTGTATCTGGGTGCTTTAACTATAGGAGCACCGGCCTGGAAGTCCAAACAGCTTTCAGAAGGGGATAAAATTTTAAAGGTAAAGTCTAAACCTAAGGAAGATGCGGTAAACGTTGTCGGAATGCTTTCCGATGAAGCGGTACGATTGATCAGAGGGGAAAAAGGAACACCGGTAACGTTAACTGTTCAGAAAAAAGACGGAACGATTAAAGATGTAACGATGATCCGGGAAGAAGTTGCAATAGAAGATACCTTCGCAAGAAGTATTGTCATCAATTCTCCGAACGGAAAAAAATATGGGTTCATTAATTTACCAAGCTTCAACGCAGATTTTGAAAATCCAAACGGAAGAAATGCTTCTGATGATATTAAAAATGAGATCATTAAGCTAAAACAGCAGAATATTGAAGGGATTGTTCTCGACCTTAGAAATAATGGAGGAGGATCTCTTACCGAAGTAGGGGATATTATGGGACTTTTCATGGATGCAGGACCTTATGTTCAGGTAAAAGACGGAAACGGAAAAATCCAGACCCTTAAAAACAAACAGGAAGCACCAATCTGGACGGGTCCGTTGGTGATCATGCAGAATGAGCTTTCCGCTTCGGCTTCGGAAATTCTTGCCGGAGTAATGCAGGATTACGGAAGAGCAATGATTATCGGATCTCCACAGTCATTCGGAAAGGGAACGGTACAGACTTTTGTGGATCTTAACAGATTCTTAAATACAGAAGATGATTTCGGATCTTTAAAGCTTACTATTCAGAAATTCTATAGAATTACCGGCGAATCTACCCAGAGAAAAGGGATTGTTTCCGATATACAAATGAAAGATTTCTTTACCTATGCTGAAATAGGAGAGCGATATGATGATTATGCTTTAGCTTGGGATAAAATACCTTCCACCAACTTCCAGAAACTTAATTATTTCAATATTCAGGCTTTGGAAAAAGCAAGTGCAGACAGAATGGCGAAAAATGCCAAATACCAATTACTGCTTGAATCCGCACAATGGAGAGAACAACTGGACAAGGAAGAATCTATTACTTTGAATATTGATAAGTTCAATGAGGTTACGAAACAAAGAAAAGCTCAGATTGAAAAATTCAAGTCTCTAACTAAATTTGAAAACGGACTTCAGTTTTTGATGTATCCTAATGAAATAGAAAGAGAGAAAAAGGATGAAGCTTTCAAAAAGAAATCTGAAATCTGGATCAAAAATCTTAAAAAAGACCTTTATCTTCAGGAAGCGATGAACATCATCGCAGATATGAATGTAAAATCTTAAAATTTGAATCGGCGAAGCCGGTAACAAAATAGCACAAAAAAACCGTTGCCTGAGGTTCTCGAAGGCAACGGTTTTTTTATTGAATTAAGGCTTTATTTAATCTCTATACATCCCACTCTTCCGCCTGCATTTCCCGTAGGCTGCGTATGAAAATCGTCTGCGGAAGCATGAATAATCATTCCTTTTCCGATTATATTTTTAGATTCATCTGTACATCCCAGACACCATTTGTCGGTTTTGAAAGTCAGCATGGCGTTTCCGTTCTGATCGGCAGTAAGGTTTCCGATATCTCCCATATGGAAATGTTCGGCTCCCCATTTTCCGTGATCGTCCTTGGCCGGATTCCAGTGCCCTCCTGTAGAAGTTCCGTCTGCTGCAGAGCAGTCACCTTTTTCGTGAATGTGTACCGCATGAATTCCCGGAGTAAGATTGGTTACATCCAGCTTCATAACAACTTCATCGCCCTTTTGGGTAAATTTTGCCGTTCCGCCGGTTTGTGTGTTGCTTTTAGACATGATTTGGTACGTGTTTGTCGTTCCGCACGAAACTACAAACAGAGCACCCGCTGCCAATAATGATAATGTTTTAGCTTTCATTTTTAAATGATTTAAAGTGATTTTAGGTTAAATTTAAAAAACATTTACGGATACACCTTACGAATTCAGGATCTTTTTGAAAATAGCAGTAAAAGATTCTTTTTTCTAAAGTCTTTTCCGGCCTTTAAACCAAAACCAACGGTTCAGAATTCAAATTCTACCATTCGGTAAGAAAAATTTATATCAGGTGAAAATTCATCTTACTTTTGAATCGAAAATAAAAGCTATGAAAACAAAACTATTATTTCTTGTTACTCTTTTGTCTTTTGCCGTAAGCATGGCTCAGACAAAAATTTCCGGAAGGATAACCTACAAAAATAAAGGAGTGGCTGAGGTAAATGTAAGCTTAAAAAACACCTATGACGGAGCAACAAGTGATTCCAGCGGAAACTTTTCTTTTGAAACTTCAGAAAAAGGAAATCAGATATTAGTGTTTTCGCATCCCAAATACATTGAAGTTGAAAAGTCAATTGTCATTGAAAATAAGGAAGTTTCCGTGAATGCTGAGCTGAAGGAACAGATCAATGAAATTGATGCCGTTGTTGTATCCGCGGGTTCTATTGAGGCCAGCGACAAAAAAAGAGCAACAGCGCTTTTGACGCCCATCGATATATACACAACGGCCGGAGCAGACGGACAGATTTCTTCAGCATTAAACTATCTGCCTGGAGTTCAGAAAGTGGGTGAAACAGAAGGTCTTTTTATCCGTGGAGGCACGGGAACAGAATCCAGAATTTTTATGGACGGAAGTCTTATCAACAATTATTTTTCGAATTCAGTTCCGGGAATTGCAGGTAGAGACCGTTTTAATACTTCGCTTTTTAAAGGAAATGTGTTCTCAAGCGGTGGATATTCTGCTTTGTACGGACAGGCGCTTTCCGGTGCGCTCATGCTGGAAAGTGTTGATCTTCCGGATCAGAGCTCTTATGATTTCGGATTTTCACCCATATTTTTAAATGCAGGATTCCAAAGACTTACCGATAATAAAAACTCATCTTTCGGAGCAAGCGTAGGATATTCCAACTTAAAGCTGATGCAGGATGTTTTTAATTTTAATACTGATTTTTCAGAAGCTCCGGAAAGTTTCAACGGTGATTTTAATTTCAGAATTAAAACAAAATCAGGAGGTTTCTTCAAATATTACGGAATGTACGATTCCAACAGGATGGGAGTAAAAACCCAAAGCCTGGAGCCGGAAGATTATGATTGGTCTCTGGTAAAACTGAAAGGAAAAAATACCTATCATAATTTATCATTCAAACAGAAATTCGGGAAATATTTGCTGAATGCGGGAACTTCTTATTCCTTCAACCAGTCTGATCTTGATTTTTCAACCGAAAAAAATAATGTTGAAAACGGGAATACAAAACTTTTGACTGACGGAAATTATATTAATTTTAAAACCGTTTTAGAAAGAAAAGTAAATAAAATAAGTGCGTTGCGCGGAGGTTTTGAGCTCAATGCAACCAGTGAAAAACTCAGCTTTAACGATTTTGTTCAGAAAAATTACAAAGACCTGATTTCTTCCGCATTTGTGGAAACAGATCTTGGATTCAGCAATCACTTATCAGCTAAAATAGGAGTTAGGGCAGAATACTCTTCGTATCTTGAACAAAGCAATATTGCGCCTCGTGTGGCTTTAGCCTACCGCTTTGCAAAAGACTGGACTACTTCTTTCGCTTATGGTATTTTTTATCAGAATCCGGAAAGCAGATACATCAACGGACCAGCTAATCTGGATTTTCAGAAAGCGCAGCATTATATTTTTCAGGTGCAGAGAACAACAGAAGGAAGAAGTCTTAGGCTGGAAGCTTTTTATAAAAAGTATGATGACCTGATCAAAGTAAAAAACCTGAATTATATTGACGGACAGAATCAGTATATTCAGACGGCTGACAACAACAATGGTTATGGTTTTGCAAAAGGGCTTGAACTATTCTGGAGAGATAAAAAGACTTTTGAAAACATCGATTACTGGATCAGCTATTCTTATCTGGATTCAAAAAGAGATTTTATGAATTATCCGGTAAGTCTGAAACCTAATTTTGCTTCTGAACACACCCTTTCAGCGGTGGCCAAAAGATTTGTACCAAAATGGAAAACAGGGTTTAATCTTTCTTACACCTA
Source organism: Chryseobacterium sp. MHB01 (assembly GCF_034651565.1). Classification (NCBI taxonomy): domain Bacteria; kingdom Pseudomonadati; phylum Bacteroidota; class Flavobacteriia; order Flavobacteriales; family Weeksellaceae; genus Chryseobacterium; species Chryseobacterium sp. MHB01. The sequence continues at coordinate 62,832 of NZ_JAYEDA010000008.1, forward strand.
TGCCAAAGGCCGTCCGTATTATGATATTGCGACACAAAATGTAAATGGCGAACAGGAATATTTTGTAAGGCATGAAGGTCGGCTTAAAGATTACAGTGCATTGAATTTCAGTGTTAATTATCTGCCGAATTTAGGGAAGAAAGATGCTAAAGCATTTACGGTGCTTGTCTTAAGTGTATCAAATATATTAGGCTCAAAAAATGTTTACGGTTATAATTTCTCAATGGACGGAAACAGAAGTTCTGCGGTAGTCCCACCAGTAAATACTTTCGTTTTTATAGGAGCTTTCATCAGTTTCGGGGTTGATAAGACACAGGATGCCATCAACAATAATTTATAATAAAAATTACATTAAATACATTACTATTAACTTTAAAAAAATTTAAAAATGAGAAAATATTTTTTAACTTTCGCTTTAAGTATGATGAGTTTAACAGCTTTTGCTCAGTCAGATTATGAAAAAATAATGTCTGAAAAAATTGCAAAACTGCAAACCACCAGATCAACCGATGAATTCCAGGCTCTGGCTAATGATTTCGACAGGATCGGGAAAAAGGAAACAAACCAGTGGCTGCCTTCCTATTATGCTGCATTGGCTTATCTTCAGAAAGGCAGAATGCAGATGCAGTCCGGTAAAATGTCCGAGCTTTCCATCAATGCGGACATTGCCGATAAATATCTGGATCAGGCAGAAGCAATTGCCGGTAAAGACAATTCTGAAATACATCTGCTGAGAAAAATGGCTTATTCCCTGAAAATGATGGAAAATCCCGCAGAACGATACATGACAGACGGAATGAAAGCCATGGAAGAGCTTAAGAAAGCAGAAACTCTGGACCCAAATAACCCGAGAGTAGCCCTCATTAAAGCCGAAGACACCTATTTTACTCCTGAACAATACGGAGGAAGCAAAGAAAAAGGTATTGAGCAGTTTAAAACAGCGCTGGAAAAATTCAATGCTTTTAAACCTAAAACAGCTTTGGACCCGAACTGGGGAAAAGCCGAAGCAGAATATTTTCTAAGCGGAGCGGCGAAATAATTTCCATAGCCTTCTCTCCGGAGGAGGCTTTATAATGTTCGCAGTGTAAAAGATGCTTAACGAAAATAAATTTTAATATTTTTAAGACACTAATTTTGATGCAGGGAAACTGATTATGAAACGCAAGAACTTTATCACTTTATGCTGGGTATCACTGGCAACATCCATGTTTTTCTTTTTCGTTTTTACGGATGAGAAAAATCTGGAGAATTTTATGCTGACCATTGCCATATCATCTATGTACTCTTTTGTTCTGGGCGCAGGAAACTGGCTGATTAATGATTTTCTTAACAAAAAATTTCCCTGGTCTGAAGCAACTACCAAAAGGGCGGTCATCAGTATTATTTCCATCTTATTGGCAAATATCATTTTGGTGTATTTCTGCAATTACATGAATTTTGTGGTCTTCCAGAAAAGTGCGACCACAGAAGAATATTTTACAGGTAAATACAATTATATCAATTGGTTTACCATTAATATTGCCTTGCTGATTTCAGCTTTCCTTCACGCAAAAGGCTTCATGGAAGAACTGAAAAAAAATTCCAAAAAAGAAGTGGTGGAGCAAAAACTCATTGCAAAATCTGCCAATGCTCAGTTTGAAAGTCTTAAAAATCAGCTGGACCCGCATTTTTTATTTAATTCGCTCAATGTTTTAAGTTCGCTTATTGATGAAAATCCCAGGCAGGCACAGAAGTTTACAGTTTCAATGTCAAAGATTTATAGGTATGTACTTGAACAGAAAGATAAAGAATTGGTAACTGTGGAAGATGAGCTGGAATTTGCTAAAACCTATTGTGAACTACTGAAAACAAGATTTGAAGACAGTGTGGATTTCGTTTTTGATGTTAAAAAAGAAGATTACAGAAGGTTTGTCGTTCCGTTGTCGCTTCAGCTGTTGCTGGAAAACTGTATCAAGCACAATTTTGCAACATCATCAAAGCCGCTTATTATCAAAATTTACTCTGAAAATGATACGTTGTGTATCGAAAATAACCTTCAGGTAAGAGAACAGATCAAGGAAAGTTCCGGAATAGGGCTTTCAAACATTGTACAGCGGTATTCTCTTCTTACGAAGAAAAACGTTTTTATCGAAAAATCCGAAGATTATTTTAAAGTGAAACTTCCGGTGCTGTCTGCAAAACCAAACGTTGTCAGTGAAAAAATAAATGATGAAGACAAAGCTTACGAAAGAGCTCAAAAAAGAGTAAAAGAGCTTAAAAGCTTTTATGGAAACCTGATCTCTTATTGTATTGTCATTCCTTTTTTAATCATTCTTAACCTGATTACCTCGCCTCACGAGCTCTGGTTCTACTGGCCAATGCTGGGATGGGGAATCGGTCTTGTTGCCCACGGAGCAAGTGTATTTGCGATCGGGAAAGGCTGGGAAGAGAAAAAAATCAGGGAAATTTTAGAAAAACAAAATAATCATAAATATTAAATAGTATGAATCCTATCAGCAAAGATGACATAAGATACAAAGAGGCGGAAAGACGTGTTAAAAAAATTAAAAACTTTTATGTTTTTGCATTCGTTTATTTCGCGGTAAATATTTTTATCCTGGTAATGAATTACAAAGAATTAAAACCCGGAGAAACCATCTGGCACCTGAAATACTTTTCGCTTCCGATCTTCTGGGGAATCGGGCTTATCGGCTATGCGATCAATGTTTTTGTTCCGGGAGCTATTTTAGGCAGAAACTGGGAAGAAAAGAAAATTAAAAAACTGATGGAAGAAGAAAAAGCTGCACAGAATAAATACAATAAATAATCATGAAAATACTACAGATCTTTTTTGCTGTTTCCATGGGAGTATGGTTTTTAAGTGAAATTCTATACAAGAATATTCTAAAATCCGGAGACAATGACAAAAAAGATAAAGACCGCTCAACGCTGAATATTCTGTGGCTGGCTATTCCGTTATCCATTGCATCATCCGTCAGTGTTTCATATCTTACAAAACTACCGATTTCTGATGAAGACCGGATTTATTACATCGGAGTTGCTCTTGTATGGGTGGGAATTATTCTTAGATTTATCATCATCAGATCATTGGGTAAATATTTTACCGTTGATGTAACGATACGTGAAGATCACAAAATTAAGAAGGAAGGTTTCTACAAATATATAAGGCATCCGTCATACGCTTTTTCGCTGCTGACTTCACTCGGCCTGGGATTGTATCTTAACAATTGGTTCTCGTTGATTTTAGCTTTTTTAATTCCGTTTGTTGCTTTCAGTTACAGAATTACGGTTGAAGAAAGAACTTTGATTGAGCAGTTCGGGGAAGAATATCTGGAATACCGAAGAAAAACAAAAAAACTGATTCCGTTTATTTATTAAATTTAATTATTGTTTTGCAATTTTTAGATTTGATAAAAACCGCAAAGTTATCCAAAGAATGATAAAAAAATACTGATAATAAAGCTAAACAAAAGCCGTTTCACTATTTTCGAAAAGCAATAATTCAAAATGCAACGGTGTATTATTTAAACTCCTATTTAGAATAGTCAAACATCTTTATCTGCAAAATCAGCGAGAGAAATATATTAAAATCTCAAAGCTTTAGATCCGAAGAAAACTACACATCCCGATTCACCGTTGAGTCGGGATTTTTACAATTCAGAATACATATTCTACGGTTCGGTCATATAAAATTGATTCAAGGATTGTTTCCGTCATACATTTGTCTCAACATAAAGAAACAATTAATCTTAAAAAATAAAAATTATGGAAACTTTCATCAACAAAGAAGAGCTTGCGTACCAAAAAGCATCAAGAAGAGTAAAAGAACTAAAAGGATTTTACGGAAATCTTACTTCATACTGCCTTGTCATTTCTTTTTTAGCCGTATTAAACCTTATCACTTCACCGGAATATTTATGGTTTTTATGGCCAATGTTAGGCTGGGGAATCGGAATTGCAGCGCATGCAGCCAATACCTTCGGGATAAGCAAAGACTGGGAAGAAAAAAAGATCAGAGAATTGATGGAAGAGGAAAGAAAAAATACCAAAACACTTTAATATAGATTTTATCATTAAGAAATTAATATAAATAAAGAAAAATAGTCATTTTTTAACATAATATAATTCTTTTTGTAGGGAATTAAAATTATTTTATATTTACATCCTAAATTTTAAAAACAACAAATATGAAAAAGAAATTTCTTGTAACTGGAATGCTATTTTGTTCCATTGCTGCATTTGCTACAACTTATTGGACTGTAACTACAACTTGTGGTAAAAAAACAACTCTTCAAACTTCGGATAATGTATCAGATGCTCAGATGCAGCAATATGTAGCCGCAATTAATTACGATCTTTGCAGTACTATACCACAACATATTACAATCACTCGTTAGTTTAAAATTAATATTAATTTAAGAGCAGAATGATTTATCTTTCTGCTTTTTTAGCACCATTCATCAATGAGAAAGTTATTTTCGTTTTTGTTATTGTTTGCACTTTTTGAAGTATTAAACGCACAGAATATTAAAACAGACCTATTTATTACTTATGATGTAGAATATCCAATTTATAAGAAAAAGAATACTGAACAGTTTTTACTCTTTATAAATACAAAACAAAATACAAGCTATTATAAAAGTACTAATCAGTACGTTTTAGATTCGTTAAAGGCTAACGGAAAAGTAAAAAGCGGAGATTTTATGACAGGAATTTCTTATCAGACTGCCTTAGGAGAAGAAGTGTTGAGAAAAAATAACTCTTTTACAGTATATGAAAAGGTTGTTGATGCGAAAATTAAATATATGGAGCCAATTAACATTAAATGGACTATTTTAAAAGAAACTAAAATTTATTCAGGATATAAGACAAGAAAGGCTTTCACATATGCTTATGGGAGAAAATGGATTGCTTGGTATACAGAAGATATTCCGTTAAATTTTGGGCCATATAAATTTGGTGGTCTTCCTGGAATGATTGTAAATATGTACGACGAAAAAGCAGAATATCTTTTCACTCTCAGTCAATTTAAGAAGAAAATAAAATATGTTCAACTTCCAAAAGATAATAGTTATAAGGAATTTCCTAAGAATAAAACTAAAGAGATAAAATATAATGCTCTTTCAGATCTTAGTGGGATGATTTTCGATGATCCAAATGAGAAAAGGAGAATGGAAAAATCTAATCAGAAAAGAATAAAAGAGTCACCCCAGCTGGATATTGAATAAATTATTATTAAAGACATCAGTTCTAAATAAAAAAACAAAAGAACCGATTCAGTTTTAAAAACTGATAACTTTTGATTATTTTTAAATGCTAAAACTAAATCAGGAACTCAAAAATGATAAGAACAGTCATTATCGAAGACGAAAAACCGGCTTCAAGGAAATTGGAAAGAATGCTTGGCGAATTTCCTGAAATTGAACTGGTTGCCAAAATAGAATCCGTAGAAGAAGGAGTTTCATGGTTTACTGAAAATGAGCATCCACAGCTGATCTTTTCGGATATTGTTCTGGGAGACGGTTTGTCATTCGATATTTTTGAAAAAATTCCCACCAAAGGTTTTATTATTTATACCACCGCCTTCGATCAGTACACACTGAAAGCATTTAAACTCAACAGCATCGACTATCTTTTAAAACCAGTTCTGGACAAGGACCTCGGAGCTGCCATTGATAAATTCAAATCGTTTATTCCTTCGGATCATTTGGTTAATTCTCAGGAAATAAAGCAATTAATTAAAAAAGATAAAACTACGCTGTCCAGAATTCTGGTGAAGATCGGGTATAATCTTAAAATCGTACAGACACATGAAGTCAGCTGCTTTTACAGCGAAAATAAAATTGTGTATCTGCAGACTCAGGAGCGTGCTTTTCCTTCGGATTTTACATTGGATGAGCTGGAAGATATTCTGGATGATAGGAAGTTTTTCAGGGCAAACCGCCAGTTTATCATCAATTCGGATTACATAAAAAATATCCATACTTCGCCCAATTATAAAGTTGAACTGGAGTTTCAGCCTAAAGAAGAAATTACGGTAAGCCGCGACCGCGTTAAAGATTTTAAAGACTGGCTGGTAAGTTGATTCATAAAGATAATAGAGAAAAGATGATAGACTTTCTCTTATATATATCCCAAAACTTTAAACCTTGAACTTTAAACTAAAAACCCACAACTATTTGTAATCAATCCGGTTAGCTTCCGTATCTTCAAGTTGTTTTACAATGGTTGGCGGTATTTCTTCACTGTCTATGGGAAAGCTGATGGAATCTGTGATAAACGTTTTCCGGTCTGCTTTCTGGAAAATCTCAAACAGGGCAATCGGCTCCTGGTTAAAACTAATACATGTACTTATAAAATGCAATTCATGGAGCTTGTATTCTGGATTTTTAAGCTTTTCCTTGATATCTTTTATCCTTGAGATAAAATGACGCTGGCGAATAAACGTATTGCTGTTCATGATGATAAAAACATAATCGGAATAAGCCGTCACTTTGCCAAAATACTTATGACGGTCGCCGCCGCTTCTTTCAATGAAATATTCACCCGAAGTTTCGGATTTATAGATCTGTGTTGCCGATCTCCAGATGCGCTCTTCACGGGCCTGTAAAGGATTATCCGGAAGATTCCTGTTGTAGGAGTACCAGCAGCCGATAAGCTTATCGAGCAAATCTGTATTCGGTTTTACATTATTCATATCAATCCGAAGATCATTGAAATTAAATGATTCTGTATTCGAATTAATAAAATCAATATAATTGGAATATCCCAATACTTTTACAATCTGGCTTAACTTGGCAAGATTGGGTTTGCTGATGACAGCATTTTTATCCTGATAAAATTTTTTTAATTTGTTAATGATCACATGTTCATACAGATAATTAGAGCCCAGAAGATCAGGCTGTTTCTTTATGCCTTTTCCCTGATTTTCAGTATTGATCAGGTCATTCAATTCGGCAACAATATAAGACCATTCTGTTTTGGAAACATCTTCCCAACTGCTTTTTTTGAGAAATTGCATCGCCAAAAAGTTCATCAGTTTTTCTAAATGCAGCAAATCTTCTTTTTTCATTTGTTTAAAATATAAGACTAATATAAGATTATTTTAAAACCTAATAATACCATCATAAGACTTTTATATTTATTTTTCCTTCGATATTTGAGTAGAAACAAAATATAAACAATGGAAACAAAACTCATCTTACAGAATGATCCGCTTTGGAAAAGACTTCAGAATTTTTCATTAGACCATCCTAATGCTGCTTTTCCCTTTTCAAAAAAACTGGCGAAAGAAGAAAACTGGACAAGTTCTTTTACCGAAAAAGCTATCGAAGAATACAAGAAGTTCGTTTATCTCTGCTGTACATTGCCTGATGGTGCTTCACCCAGTGAAATTATTGATAAAGTATGGCACATGCACTTGATTTATACCCAAAATTACTGGGAAGAATTCTGTCCCGATATTCTTCAAAAGAAATTGCATCATCATCCGTCACAAGGAGGGCCAGCGGAAAATGAAAAGCACAAAAGCTGGTTTGAAGAAACATTAAAAAGCTATCGTGAAATCTTTGAGCAGGAACCGCCGGAAGAGATCTGGAAACAGGATTTAAAACCTTCAAACAAACAAAATAAATCATACTTGGGTAAAATTGCTCTTTTATTGGGCAGTATGTTTATAATTTTCTCATGCACAGAAAATAGCAGTGGAGGATTGGGAATATTTTTTACATTGATTTTCTTTTTCGTAATTATGGTTTTGATTATAAAAGCGTTCAGTAATAACAGCGGATCAGATAAAAACAATACAGACGCGGGAGGTGACGGAACATTCTTCTATACCTGCGGAAGCGACAGTTCTCACGGAGACGGAGGAAGTTCTTCCGGTTGCAGCAGTTCCTGTGGGAGCAGTTGTGGGGGAGGTTGCGGAGGCTGTGGCGGCGGAGATTAATTATTTAATTCCACAATAATGAAAAGATTATTCATTCATACCATTCCTTTCGCGATAAGCTTTTTTTGGTTGCTGATAGTAAACCATACCTCAAATCCATTGGCTTTGAAAGGTCCGGATTTTTTAAAATTTTATCTCATCCTTATCTTCCTGTTTTATACGGCGGTATTTATTTTAAATAGGAGTATCTCACAAACAACGTTTTATAGTTCAGGCTTGATTATTTTATTGGGAATCATTAAACTCTTTATTGGAATGATATTGGGAAAACCTGTCGGATTTTTAATCATCATTTTAATTCTTGAATTAATTGTATTAATGATTATTAGAAGATCTTATCTAAACATGTAAATTAAATTCTGGTATTAATCCAAAAAAACAAACCCGAAACAACACGCTCCGGGTTTTATCATATTTTATTAATTCTATTTATTTTGACTTTTCCGTCCGTATTGGTCTATCACGAAACAGGTAACGGCAACAAGCATAATGCTCAATGTAAGTTGTGACTTTTCCGGATTAACAATCTCCTGATAAAGGTGATATCCAAAAAAAGAAGATACTAAAGCAATAATTAATTGTTGAGCGTAAGAATAATTGTTTTCTAAAATGGTTTTCATAATGATATTTTTTATTGTTATTTACAGAGTAAGTATAACAACTCAAAATATGTTACAGAAATTTATTTCTTATGAAATTACACCGCTTCCCAGCAATTCTTCTCCGTCATACCAAGCAGCAAACTGTCCTTCGGCAATTGCGGATTGTAATTCTTCAAATTCAATATAAAAAGCATTGTCAAACTGATACAAGGTTGCTTTTTGCAAAGGCTGTCTGTACCGAAATCGGGCCATCACTTCCATCGATTCTCCGCTTTTCAGCTTCAGGTCTTCACGAACCCAGTGCAATTCGGAATTATCGATTTTCAAAGCTTTTTTAAGCAATCCGGGAAATTGATGCCCCTCTCCTACAAAAAGAATATTGTTTTCCATATCTCTGGAGATGATAAAACAGCTTTCCTTATGACCGCCGATTCCCAGGCCTTTGCTTTGTCCAATCGTGAAAAACTGGGCGCCCTGATGTTTTCCGATTACCTTTCCATCAGATCTTTTATAATTGATTTTTTGGCTTAAAAATTCAAGCTCTTCCTGTTTTGAAGAAAATTTCGGCGTTTCCTGGGTAAAAAGTGGAGAATCTTTGAAAATTTCCACGATTTCTCCTTCTTTAGGAACCAGTTGCTGCTGCAGAAATTGCGGAAGGCTTACCTTTCCGATAAAACATAATCCCTGAGAATCTTTCTTATCAGCAGTTACCAATCCGATTTCTTTTGCAATTTCCCTCACCTGCGGTTTTGTAAGTTCCCCAATTGGGAATAACGCTTTAGAAAGCTGATCCTGGCTAAGCTGGCATAAAAAATAAGACTGATCTTTATTGTTGTCTTTTCCGGCTAAAAGATGGAAAATTTCTTTTCCATTTTCATCAATGGTAGAATCTACTCTGGCGTAATGCCCCGTTGCTACTTTATCCGCTCCCAGCGACATTGCCGTTTTCAGGAATACATCGAATTTTACTTCGCGGTTGCACAATACATCAGGATTCGGGGTTCTTCCTTTCTGATATTCATCGAACATGTAATCTACAATTCTTTCCTTGTACAGCTCACTCATATCAATTACCTGAAAAGGAATTCCAAGCTTTTGGGCAACCATCAATGCATCATTACTGTCCTCAATCCACGGACATTCATCTTCCAGCGTTACCGAAGCATCATTCCAGTTTCTCATAAATAAGGCTACCACTTCATGGCCCTGTTGTTGCAGCAAATAGGCTGTAACACTCGAATCTACACCTCCGGAGAGGCCTACTACTACTTTCATTATATTCAATTTTACGAAACTCTTAACGGGAGCTCTTAGTTTGACGCTGCAAAAATACAATTAAAAAGATTCGTAAAAAAGTTATAATTTTAAACATCGACAAAAACAATATACTATGAAAAAGTTCATTATTCCTTTCTTTATGTTTATTTCAGGATCTGTATTCTGTCAGATAGCCGTTGGGGCCTCACCGGAAAATAATAACCGCTGGACGTTCGGAGGCGGTATCGGTTTTGGTTTCGGAAGCAATAATTATTTTAACCTTTCAGCAGCTCCGAGAGTAGGATACAGGCTTACTGATGATTTGGAAGGTGGGATTTTAGGAAGTATATCGTGGCAGAAATCCAACGCGTACAGCTCTACGATGTTTGGAATCGGTCCGTTCATGAATTATTATATTGCAAGAACTTTTTTTATAAGTGCTAATTATCAACACTATTTTATCAATTATAAAGATAAATTTTACGATTTTAAAGCCAATGCAGATGAAGATGCACTGTATCTGGGAGGTGGTTATATGCAAAGAATCGGTAATAATTCTTATTTGCAGCTTGGGCTGATGTATAATGTTTTGTGGAAAGAAAATTCCAGCATTTTCTCAAGCGGTTTGGTTCCGAATATTGGTTTCGTAGTCGGGCTTTAATATGTATTCTGAAAGATGCGGTATAATATCATTGCATTCAGATCAGCAAAATCTGCGTTAGAAAATATTTGTTCTCCCGCAAATTGCACAGATTCGCAGATTAAATTATTAAAGCTTTTTAATTTAAACGCAAAGATGTAATTTATAATTATTAATCTTTAGTTAGTAAAGGCAAATAAATTTTGCTTCGCGAAGGTGAATATCATTTCGTCAAAATCATCTTGTTGATTTAAACTTTGTTCCTTTGTAAAGTATCAATTAAGCAGTCTTTGCGTTAAAAAATAATGCAGTAAAACAAAGCATCAAAAAATTCAGACGGCAATCAGCGACGTTTCCAAAATCTGAATGAGATTATATTTCATCTCACGCTGATAGCACAGATCTCTCTGATTAAATTTTCAGGATTAAATTTTCAATTCTTATAAATTTAAATATGTGGGAAATAATAATTAGCGGCTATTAAAAATAAAAAAAGCATCAGAAAAAATTTCCGATGCTTTTCATTATAATTAAATTATTTATTTAAGATTGAGAAGACTTTTCCGCCGATTTTTTTGGTTTTGAAGTCTTTCCCGTTAATCCGTCTTTTGCCTCATTGACGTCAAGAACAACCGTTTCTCCTTCGTTCAATTGCTTGTTTACCAACATTTCAGCTAATAAATCTTCAATATATTTCTGGATTGCACGTTTCAATGGTCTTGCGCCGAAGTCTTTATCCCAACCTTTTTCAGAAATAAAATCTTTCGCTTCCTCAGTTAATTCTACTTTATATCCTAATTTCTCAAGACGGCTGTATAATTTACCAAGTTCAAGATCAATGATTTTCTTAATATCGGTCTGTTCAAGAGAATTAAAGATAATAATGTCATCAATTCTATTCAGGAATTCAGGAGCAAATGCTTTTTTAAGGGCATTTTCGATAGTGCTTCTTGCTCTTGTATCCGAACTTGATTTTTTGGCAGAAGTACCGAATCCTACACCGTCACCGAAATCTTTAAGATCTCTTGTCCCAATGTTTGAAGTCAGGATGATAATGGTATTTCTAAAATCTATTTTTCTACCTAAACTGTCGGTAACGTGACCTTCATCTAAAATCTGCAGCAAGATATTGAATACATCCGGGTGAGCTTTTTCGATCTCATCCAAAAGTACCACAGCATAAGGTTTTCTTCTTACAGCTTCTGTTAATTGTCCACCTTCTTCGTATCCTACGTATCCCGGAGGCGCACCAACTAATCTTGAAACCGCGAATTTTTCCATGTATTCACTCATGTCAATTCTGATCAAAGCTTCATCAGAATCGAAGAGTTCTCTTGCCATTACTTTAGCGAGCTCGGTTTTACCGACACCTGTTGTTCCTAAGAAAATAAAGGTACCAATCGGACGGTTAGGATCTTTAAGACCCGCTCTGTTTCTCTGGATTGCTTTAACAACCTTTTTCACAGCGTCTTCCTGACCGATTACTTTTCCGTTCAGGTTTCCATCCATTCCGGCAAGCTTATCAAGCTCGTTTTTGCCTACTTTCGTTACAGGAACACCACTCATCATGGAAACAACTTCTGCTACATTTTCTTCCGTTACGGTTTCTTTTTTCTCCTTCACATCTTTGTCCCACTTATCCTGGGCGGAGTTAAGTTCCATCTGAAGTCTTTCTTCTTCATCTTTCAGTTTTCTCGCTTCAAGATAATCCTGTGCTTTTACTGCTTTCTGTTTTAGTTCCTTAATATCTTCGATTTTCTTTTCGAAATCAATGATTTCGGTAGGAACCTTCATATTTTTAATATAAACACGGGAACCAGCTTCATCCATAGCATCAATTGCCTTATCCGGTAAGAAACGGTCTGTAATATATCTTGAAGTTAAATTAACGCATGCTAAAATAGCTTCATCTGTATAAACAACATTGTGATGCTCTTCATACTTATCTTTAATCTGATTAAGAATCTGTACCGTCTCATCAATAGAAGTAGGTTCTACCATTACTTTCTGAAATCTTCTCTCCAAAGCACCGTCTTTTTCAATATACTGACGGTATTCATCCAGAGTAGTAGCCCCGATGCATTGAATCTCACCTCTCGCCAAAGCCGGTTTAAACATATTGGACGCATCTAAACTTCCTGTTGAACTTCCCGCACCAACGATGGTGTGAAGCTCATCAATAAATAAAATGACATCTCTGTTTTTTTCCAGCTCGGTCATGATTGCTTTCATCCTTTCCTCAAACTGACCACGATACTTCGTTCCGGCAACCAAACTTGCCAGATCCAGTGTAATCACTCTTTTATTGAAAAGAACTCTGGAAACCTTTTTCTGTTGAATTCTTAATGCCAAACCTTCCGCAATCGCAGATTTACCAACTCCCGGCTCTCCGATAAGGAGCGGATTGTTTTTCTTTCTACGGGATAAAATCTGGGAAACTCTTTCGATCTCTTTTTCACGGCCGATAACGGGGTCCAGTTTCCCGTCCCTTGCCAAAGAGGTGAGGTCTCTGCCGAAATTATCCAGAGTAGGGGTTTTGCTTTTTGCAGAGCCTAAATTTCCTGTAGGCTTTCTCATCTGTTCAAAATCCTCTCTTTCATCATCATCATCATATGCACTCATTTGCGGCGCCTGTCCGGAATTTTTCAGCATGGTCTGATATTCCTTTGAAACTCCTTCATAATCAATGTCGTAAGCTCCTAAAATATTTGAAGTAGGGTCCTCATATTTGTAAAGAATGCCCAAAAGCAAATGAACGGTATTAATCTCATTGCTTTTATACTGTCTGCATTCAAGTTCTGCACGTTTAACGGCATGGTCTGCCATTTTAGTGAAAGAAATATTAGTAACTTCCTCAGATATAGGATTAAGACTTGCTGTATTTAAAGTTTCAATTTTTCTTCTGATCTGTGTTAAATCCGCATTAAGGTTTTGAAGGATTTCTTTTGCAGAGTTTTCCGTTTTTATAATACCTAAAAGTAGATGTTCTGTATTAAGAAATTCACTTTTCAGCCTTTTAGCTTCGCTTTTGCTTTGTTTGAACACCTGGCTCAAACCTTGTGAAAACTTATAATCCATAATATATCTCATTAGAATAAAAGCAGCATTGCCATTTATTCATTATCTAAATTACAAATATTTTACCAAAAACCAATAAATGACTTTATGGCAGAAAAAATTTTATTATCTTCCTGAAAATGATTAAGTTTGTGATCCTCTAAAATTCTCCTATGAATCCCGAAACCGCTGCCTATATCGGCTATTCTGCATCCCTGTTTATTGTACTGAGCTTTATTCTGAAAGATGTAAGAAAAATCAGGATTGTCAATATGATAGGGTGTATCTGTTTTGTGATTTATGGTATTTTCAACGGGATGCTCTGGCCGGTAATTATTCCCAACGGACTAATTTGTTTTATACAGATTTATTATCTTCTGTCTGATAAAAACAAAAGATGAACAGAAAAAAAATTATTATTTCTGCCTTTAGTAATCTTAATACAGACCAGCGTATCGAGAAGGTTTGTAAAACCATGCACAATAACAGCTATGCTATTGAATTGATTGGCAATACATGGGGCGGAAGTGAAAAATTGTCACGTCCTTATCCTGTTTCGCGAATACAGCTGATTTCGAAAAGTTTAAAAACGGCTTATTTTGAATTCAACTGGAAATTGTATAATGAACTAAAGAAAAGAGCAGATAAGGAAACGATTCTTTATGCCAATGATCTTGATGCTTTGCTGCCCAATTATTTAATTGCTAAAAAAAAACAGATTCCGCTTATTTTTGACAGTCATGAAATTTTTTCCGAAATGCCGGCAATTCAAGGCAAAATGTCACAAAAATTGTGGCGATATGTAGAGAAGAGCATACTTCCAAACCTTCGTTTTATGATTACAGCAAGCTCCGGCTATGCAGAATGGTTTAAGGAACGATACGGAATTCAGGCAGCTGTTGTACAGAATGCACCCCGAAAGCTTAATTTCAGTATTGAAATCCCTGAAAACAATCCTAAAATAATTTTATATCAGGGGGTGATCAATCCGTTTCGCGGAATAGATAAAGCTATTTTGGCCATGCATCATCTCGATCATGTAATTTTTAAGATTGCAGGCGACGGTCCCAGAAAGAAAGAATATCAACAACTGGTCATAAACGAAAGTCTTCAGGATAAAGTTCTGTTCCTGGGAAAACTTTCACCGGAAAAGCTACGGAATGTTACACTTACAGCAGATTGCGGAATGAGCATTGAAGAAAATGGCGGCCAAAGCTATTATTATTCGCTTCCGAATAAGGTTTTGGACTGTATCCAGGCACGTGTTCCTTTAATATTGTCTGATCTTCCTGAAATGCAGAATATCAGGAATCAATACGATATTGGTGAAATTATAAAAGATCATAACCCTGAAAATATTGCTCATGCAATTCAGACCGTATTGAATAAAGGACGCAGAAATTATTTGCCGCAACTTGAAAAAGCAGCTCATGTTTTGTGCTGGGAAAATGAAGAAGTAAAATTGCTGGAGGTAGTAAAAAAAGCGTCTTTGTATTAATCTGATTTTTTAATATTTAAAGGAGTGTCTGCGATCCTAGCCCCGATTGTCGCGACATCCTTTTAATTTTCGGGCTCCGCGAAGCGGAGCCCGAAAATTAAAAGATACAGCAGAAAGCGGGAAAAAGCTTAATAAAATAAACTTAGAATTCCATTCAGTTCTTATGAGGAGGGTAATAAAATAATCTTTTTAAATTGGTTATCTTTGCAGAAAGAAATCAATCAAAATGACCATTAAGGAAAAACAGCAGGAAATAATCGATGAATTTGCTTTTCTTGACGACTGGGAGCAGAAATATGAATACATCATAGATCTGGGTAAAGAATTGAAGGGGCTTTCTGAGGATAAGAAAACAGATGAAAACCTGATCAAGGGCTGCCAGAGTAAAGTCTGGATTGATGCAGAGTTCAGAGACGGCAAATTGTTTTTCAATGCGGATTCCGACGGGATTTTGCCAAAAGGGATCGTATCTCTTCTGGTAAGTATATATAGCGGACATTCTACACAAGAAATTTTAGATTCCGACTTTGATTTCATTTCAGAAATAGGATTACAGGAATTTTTATCACCTTCCAGAGCCAACGGATTAATGGCGATGACCAAACAGATTAAGTTTTACGCTGTTGCCTACCAATTGAAATCGTAATTGTGACAAGGATTTTAGCATATCGTTTTTCTGCTTTTGGTGACGTTGCGATGGCAGCACCGGTATTCCGGGAATTCCTGGAACAAAATCCGGAAGTGGAAATTGTCATGGTTTCACGAAGTAATTTTGAAGCCTTATTCGAAGAGATCCCGAATGTTATATTTAAAGGGGTCAATCTTGATGACTACAAGGGTTTTTTTGGACTCAACAGGCTCGCTAATGAGCTTATCAAAGAATTTCATCCCGACCTTATTGCCAATCTTCATGATGTAATCCGAACGAAAATTCTGGATAAAATTTATAGTACGAAAGGATTTAGGGTTTTTAAAATCAATAAAGGAAAAGAAGAAAAAGAACATTTGACGGACATCTGGAACCTGAATAAAGTTCAGCTTAAGAAAACAGTGGAACGGTATGCCGATGTTTTTCGTGAAATGGGCTTTCAGGTGACACTTTCTCATCAGCTAAGACCTACGAGTTTCAATAAATCGGGGATTGGTTTCGCGCCTTTTGCTCAGCATAAAGGAAAAATGCTTCCTCTTGAAAAGTCATATGAGCTCGCGAGAATCTTATCTCTAAAAAATACCGTTTATTTTTTCGGTGGTGGAAAAGCTGAAACCGAAATACTCGAAAAATGGGAAAAAGAAATTCCCAATACCCGAAACCTTGCAGGTAAACTGAGTCTCACAGAAGAACTGGATACAATCTCACAATTACAAATGATGATCTCTATGGACTCCGCAAATATGCATCTTGCCAGCCTTGTGGGAACACGATGTGTTTCTGTTTGGGGCCAAACGCATCCTTACGCCGGATTTTTAGGCTTTGGACAAAGTGAGGAGGATGTGGTACAGGTAAAGGATCTTACGTGCAGGCCATGCTCTGTTTTTGGTGATAAAGAATGCTTCCGTGGTGACTGGGCTTGCCTGGGAGAACTTAATATACAGAAGATTGTTGATAAAATTTAATAATCTTTTTAAATAATTATTCTAAATTTCATTGGCACAGTATTTTAATATTTGTTTAAAAAGAAGAGTTATGAAAGTACTAAAAAAGACGGCTTTAGCTTTTACTGTCGCGATGTTCGTTACTTCATGTGTTGCTGTTAGGTCTAATGGAAATAATGGATTGCCACCGGGACAAGTGAAAAAAGTAACCGGTGCAAAATCTGCAAGAAATTATGCTCCTGGGCACAATAAGTAAATTACAAACAAGCGTTCAGAGTTTCTGAGCGTTTTTTTAGCTGATTTTAAAAGATACAAACAAAAAAATCTCCCTTGAAAAAGAGAGATTTCTGTGGGTCCTGAGGGATTCGAACCCCCGACCCTCTGGGTGTAAACCAGATGCTCTGAACCAACTGAGCTAAGAACCCGAATTTTTTTGAAAGGTTTCGTTTCCTTTTCTGTGGGTCCTGAGGGATTCGAACCCCCGACCCTCTGGGTGTAAACCAGATGCTCTGAACCAACTGAGCTAAGAACCCTCTTTATCGTTGTTTCCTCGATTAGAGTGGTGCAAATATACGACTTATTCGGAAATCTCCAAATTTTTTTCTAAAAATTCTCCCACAACAAAATTACTTCCGCCAATAAAAATCATTTCCTCTTTTCTACAGTTCTCTTTTGCAGACAGATAAGCCTCCTGTACGGAATTGAAAATTTTATAGGAAATTTTTGCCTCCACCAATAAATTCTCATATTCCTGAGGTGCTCTGCCTCTTTGAATAGAAGGCTTCGCAAAATAAAATGCCGCATTTTCGGGCAAGATCCTCATGACATCATCTATCTTTTTGTCATTGACAAATCCTAAAACAATATGCTTATGCTTATTAATAGAATTCAGCTGGGAAAAAACGTATTCCAGGCCAGCTTGATTATGTGCCGTATCACAAATAGTAAGCGGATTTTGTGAGAACTCGAACCACCGGCCGATAAAGCCTGTATTCTGATGAACACGCAAAAGTCCTTCTTCAATATTCTGCCCGGAAATAATGAATCCAAGTTTTCGTAATTCTTCAATTAATGCCAAAACAACCCGGATATTTTTTTCCTGATAATTTCCCTTTAAGTCAGACTTCAAAGCTGTTTTTATCAAAGTAGCATCAATAAAAGATGCGTTTTCTTTATCAGCCTTGTTTTTAATGATGTTTTTCACCGTTTCATTTTCATCACCGAAAATGATCGGGATATGTGGTTTTACAATTCCTGCTTTCTCTTCCGCAATTTCTTCGATAGTCTCTCCTAAAATATTCTGATGATCCAGCTGAACATTGGTAATGGCCGAAACCAGCGGCAGGATAATATTGGTAGAATCAAGCCTTCCGCCTAAGCCTACCTCAATAATGGCTACGTCAACCTGCTGCTGATAAAAATATTCAAAAGCCATAATGGTGGTGAACTCAAAAAAAGAAGGCTGTATATTTTCCGGAAGATTTTTCAGTTTTTGAATAAAGTGATAGACAAATTCTTTATCGCAATTCTTGCCATTTACTTTAATACGTTCGGTAAAATCAATAAGATGCGGTGAATTATATAAACCAGTTTTATAACCCGATTCCTGAAGAACGGAAGCCAGCATATTACTTGTAGATCCTTTGCCGTTGGTTCCTCCGATGTGAACACATTTGATTTTTTCCTGAGGATTTCCGAAGAAATCACATAGCTTCCTGATATTGTCTAATCCGGGTTTATATGCCTTCTGTCCATCAATCTGATAATTCGGAGCCTGTACGAACAGCCATTCTACGGCTTCCTGGTATTGTGCGGTTGTCATGATGCAAAATTCTCAAAAGTTTGATTAAAATAAAACAATAATTTTGCGAAACTGTAACTTTTTTATTTTTGAGTCGTCTAATAAGGAAAAATCGGAATTATGAAAAAAGTTTTGACTATTATTTTGGGATTATCTTGCCTGGCTGTCAGCGCCCAGAAAAAGTGGTCTTTGCGGGAATGTGTTGATTATGCAACCAAACACAATCTTCAGGTAATCCAAAATGAATATTCGAAACAAATGCAGGATCTCAACCTGAAAATTGCCAGAAAAAATTATCTTCCTTCGGTGTCCGCCAACGTGGGAAACAGTGTGAGTTTCGGGCAGGCTTCTTTGGGAACGGGAAGTATCCGGAATGACAGGTTCAGCAATAATGCCAATCTTGGAGCAGATATCCTTGTCTATAACAACGGAAGGCTTGAAAAAACCATCAGAAAAACCGAATTTGACGTAGAGGCAAGTCAATATGACATTGAGACCATCAAAAATGATATTTCATTACAGATTGCACAGCAATATCTCACAACTCTGCTGAATAAGGAAATCGTTAAAATTTCCCAGGCTGCGGTTGAAAACGCCCAAAAGCAGTACGACAGATCAAAAATTACTACGGAAGTCGGAACGACAGCTCAAACGGTTCTGGCGGAGGCGGAAGCAGGACTTGCCAGAGAAAAGCAGAATCTGAAAACGGCTGAAATAAATGTGGGAAGAAGTCTTTTTGCATTGGCCCAGCTCCTGCAGCTTCAGGATTATAAAGATTTTGATGTGGAAGACGTGAATGTGCCGGATCAGCTGGCGCCGCAACTAATAGCTGTAGATGAGGTTTTAACAACAGCGTATGAAACTCAGCCCCAGGTGAAAGCTGCAGAAAGCAGGATCAGGTCGGCAGAAGCACAGACTGAAGTTACCAGAACCGCTTTCTGGCCTACTGTAACGGCAAGTGCGGGTATCGGAAGTTTTTATAATAATCTTTTAAATACAAGGGTCACAGGCTACGATCTGTTTGGAAATCCTGTTGTAGAGCCTACTTTTTTCAATCAGTATAAAGATAATTTCGGACAGAATATCGGGGTTTCGGTAAACATCCCGATTTTTAACAAAGGAATTACAAAACTTCAGGTTGAACAGTCGAAGCTCCAGGAAAGTATTGCAAAGACTACTTTACAGCAACAAAAGCAGATTGTTCGTGAAAATGTTCAAAAAGCTCAGTTTGACGTGGATGCGAATTATGAAATTTATTTATCAGCAGTTCAGGCCGAGAAAAGCACGAAACTGGCCCTTGATTTTGCGGATAAAAGCTATGCGGCAGGAAGATCTACGATCTACGATGTCAATATCGCCAGAAACAATTATGCCAATGCGCAGGGATCTGTGGCTCAGGCTAAATATAATTATCTTTTCAGTCTTAAATTGTTGAATTTCTATGCAGGAATTCCACTAAGTTTGTAAAATGTCTATTCAATCTTTAGAAAAATATTTACCCCAAAATACATTACAATATTTAAAAATCTGGTTTGCAGATTACTATATTCATATAAAAATTACAAGAAACAGGAATTCCAAGCTGGGAGATTACCGCAAACTTCCAGACAATTCCCATGAAATTACGATTAATTCGACTCTGGTTCCGGAGCTTTTTTTCTTCGTGCTTACTCATGAGCTTGCCCACCTTATTGCTTTCGAAAAATATGGCAGGAGAATTTCTCCACATGGTAATGAATGGAAGGAAACCTTCAGACAAATGCTGTTGCAGAGTATTAATGTCTATGATGAGAATCTGAAACCGATCATTATGAAATTTTCCCAATCTCCAAAAGCGAACTTCATGGCGAGCCCGGACCTCGTTAAGTATTTCCATATTGAAAAACAGGATGATGCGCTTGTATTTATTGAAAATCTCCAAAAAGGCGATTTCTTTATTTACCGAAATGAGAAGTATTTGTTGGAAGGTCTTATTAAAAAAAACTATCTTTGTAAGAACCTGGCTACGGGAAGGAAGTATTCCTTCAAGCCTTTGGCAAGGGTAGAAAAATGCACTTAATAATGTCAAAATCAAATAGATATTGCGTGATTATGGCGGGAGGAATCGGCAGTAGATTCTGGCCGTTAAGTACGCAGAAGTTTCCGAAACAGTTTCAGGATATTTTAGGCGTGGGACGCACAATGATCCAACAGACGTATGACAGGATCAGCAAGATTATTCCTGATGAAAATATATTTGTGATCACCAATAAAGAATATGTGGAGCTTTCCCATCAGCAGCTGCCGGAAATTCCTCAGGAAAATATTGTTGGAGAGCCTTTACTGAAAAATACTGCGCCATGCAATCTTTATATGGCCAACAAAATTGCTGAAATTGATCCTGACGCTACCATGATTGTTCTGCCGGCAGATCACCTTATTTTAAAAGAAGAAACTTTTCTGCAGAAAGCGGAAGTTGCTCTGGATCTCGCTGCCAAAAATGATTACCTTGTTACGCTCGGGATTACCCCTACAAGACCGGATACCGGATACGGATACATCCAATTTGTGGATAAACAAGATTCTGATTATTACAAAGTAAAAACCTTTACGGAGAAACCAATTCTAGAAATCGCAAAAAGTTTTCTTGAAAGTGGAGATTTCCTCTGGAATGCCGGAATTTTTATATGGAATGTTAAAAGTATTCAACATGCTTTCGAAAAATATCTTCCTGAAATGACCCAGCACTTCATGGCATGCGAATATAATGCTGAAGGTGAACAAAGCTGTATCGAACTGATTTATCCTAAAGTACAGAAAATCTCAATTGATAACGGGATTCTGGAAAAAGCGAAAAATGTTTATGTAATTCCGGCAGACCTGGGATGGAGTGATCTGGGAACATGGACGTCCGTATTTGAAAATACGGAAAAAGACGAAAACCAAAATGCTACCAAGCAAAAACATATTTTAGCCTACAATTCGGAGGGAAATATTATCAATATAAAAAACAGTAACAAAGCGGTTATTGTTGATTCTCTGAAAGATTTTATTATCGTAGATACGGATAAAGTTCTGCTTATATGTCCTAAAGAACATGATCAGCTGATTAAAGATTATGTACTGGATCTGAAAAACCTTAAAAAGGGAGATAAATTCATGTAAAATAATTCGGATTGATCTTCGTTCTTTCAATATGATAAAGTTTACATACAGGCTTACTGCGTTCATTTGCTTTTTATTCGGAACAGCACTTTCTGCTCAGGAGAAAAAACAGTTTCCCGGAGTTTCATCAATTTTGCAGAGTATCATTCCTGATGCAAAAAATGATACGTGGATGCTGATTCATAAAAGCTATGGAAAAGACAATATCATAAAGCAGTCAGGAGTAAAAAAAGATTTTGAATCTCAATCTTCAGGATTCAATATAGGAATTGCTGATGAAGACGCATTTTACTATATCGTGGATTTATCAAAGGGTACCCCGGAATATATTACCGATCTTACAGCACTCAGAAAATTTGTCGGTAAGGTAGATAATATTCAGGATGCAGCAGTTTTTGCCGCAACGGAAGGATATATTATTGATGAAGAATTCAGAGATCTGGCGGCCAATTATTACCAGGATTCAGCCAACTATTATCTGGATTTAGGAAAACTGACATCAAAGGAATGTCCTTATCAGAAAAAGTATTTTACCTTAACGATTCCGAAATCCGGAGTTGGGATTTTAAACGTAAAAGACAACGGATCTTATATTGAGCTGTATAATAAAAAATGCACCAATAATCCCAGGTTGCTGAAAATTGAAAAAAAAGAAGAGCCGAAAGATGAGCCTAAAAAATCAAACAAATCTACAAAACGGAGATAAGTTTTACGAAACCGAACGGCTGATCCTGCGTCCTATGGCTGCGGAAGATGCCGAATTTATCCTTACACTTTATAACAGTCCCAAGTTTATCAAGTATATCGGTGACCGCTATATCAGGACGGTTGCTGATGCGGAAAATTATATTGAACGGAGATTCCTTCCTCAATTTGAAAAACTGGGTTTTGGGAATTATTTAATTTTAACCAAAGAAGGAAATCAAAAAATCGGAGGCGTGGGAATATTTGAAAGAGACGGGCTGGATGTTATGGATATCGGTTTTTCCCTCCTCGAAGAATTTGAAGGAAAAGGATATGCTTACGAAGCAGCTTTAAAAATAAAATCAGTTGGTATGAATGATTTTGGCTTAAAGAAACTTTCAGCAATTACTACAAAAGATAATGCTTCTTCCCAAAAATTAATTGAAAAGCTGGGATTGAAATTTCAGAAATTTGTTACCATTCCGGGAGATCCGGAGGAGTTGATGTACTACGAAACAGAGTAATTTATAGTTCTTTCTCCTGAATCATCACGATTGTCATGCTGAAAGCATCCAAGTATAGTATTAAAAATAGGATGAATTTGAAAGATCGGGATCAGATGCTTTCAGCATAAATTTATAGATTAATTATCCTTCCAGAATCTGCTCCGCAGCAGTCTTTGATGTTACTTTTTCAATAACTCTTTCACAGATTCCTTTTTCATCAAAAATAAAGGTCGTTCTCACAATTCCCATATACGTTTTCCCGAAAGTTGTTTTTTCCTGCCAAACTCCGAATTTCTCAAGAATTTCGTGGCTCTCATCAGCAATGAGATCATAAGGAAAAGCAAACTTACTGTGAAAGTTTTTCTGTTTTTTTACCGAGTCTCCGCTGATTCCCAACAGTTGAAAACCAGCCTTTTCCAGTTTTGAGTAATTATCACTCAGGTTACAGGCTTCTACCGTGCAGGTTGGCGTATTGGCCTGGGGATAAAAGAAAATAACCAGTTTCTTTCCGATTAATTGTTCAGAACGTACGGTTTCTCCATCCTGATTTATTCCTTCAAATTGAGGTAATTTTTCGCCGACTTTAAGCATAATGTTTATTTTTGTTCAAATTTAATGGTTACATGACAAAAAAGCAAAGAGCGGAGCTTGTTCAGAGAGAATTGGAAAAATTGTATCCTCAAGTACCGATTCCGTTGGATCATACCGACCCTTACACGTTGATGGTTGCGGTGGCACTTTCGGCACAGACTACCGATAAAAAAGTAAACCAGGTTACTCCGGAACTGTTCAGGATTGCAGGAACTCCCCAAAAAATGGCAAAGCTGGAGGTGGAAGAAATTAAGGAACTGATCAAAGAAATCGGGTTATCCAATACGAAGGCAAAGAATCTTAAAAGAATGGCAGAACTGCTTTTGGAAAGACATCATGGAGTAGTACCGCAAACTTATGAAGAACTCGAAGCACTTCCGGGAGTAGGCCACAAAACGGCTTCAGTAGTGATGAGCCAGGGTTTCGGGTTTCCTGCTTTTCCGGTAGATACCCATATTCATCGTTTAATGACGCAATGGAAACTGACCTCCGGAAAAAACGTTGTAGAAACAGAAAAAGATGCAAAAGCCATATGGCCGGAAAGCGTGTGGAATAAACTTCATCTCCAGATTATTTTCTATGGAAGAGAATATTCTCCGGCAAGAGGAAAAGGAGAGAAAGATTTTATTACGAAAATGCTATTTGAAAAATAATGGCATGCAATAATGAGGCAATGGTAGTTAAATTTTCACGAAAAATTTAGCCGGATGGTTTAAAAAGATTAAATTACTTCACATCAAGCAATCTTCGATGATAATTTATCTGCCCAAGATGATAACTTAAATGCCCGAACAGGTGAATCAGGAAATATTCTGTTGTCATGGTATAGCCCAAAGGTTCGGAAGGATATGCTTTCTGAAGTTCTTCCGCAGATAAATTTTCAAGCGTAAGGTCTACAGTTTTAATAGTTCTTTCAATCTGCTGAATCAATTCTGTCCTTGGTATATTTTTTAATGAAAATTCAAGGTCCCTGTTTCTTATATAGCCAGAATTTCCAAGTGTGGCTCCAATATAGTGATTAAGGTTTCCTACCAGATGGAGACTAAGGTTCCCGGCTGAATTAGAAATGTTATTATCGGTTTTCCAGATGTTTTCTTGGTTTTGATAAGATTCGATTTCTGTTTTTAATTTATTTAAATCTCTTGCGAAAAGGGATTGTAGACTTTGTATCATTTTATTTGATTTTTGTTCTGAAATATCCTTGGAAAAACTTAGTAACCGGGGAATCAATTTTAGTTTTTTAATGAGGAATTTCTTCCGTAAGAATTGTATTACCTGCTTTATCATAATAGATGCAGGTAAATTGATTAAGATCCACAATCCACTTCTCAATTCCTGTCCAGGCACAGTCTTCGCAGAATTTCATATAATCTGTTTCACCACGCTGATGACTTTTTAATTGGTTGATAAATAATTCTTTATCAACTTTGTTTTCAATGGCTAGTTCATCATATTGAGGCCGGGATTTTGTGGTGTAGCCGTTCTCTCCAAAATATTCCGTATGACTGTCTTTTACCCAGGTTTCGAAAGACTGTACACCGAATTCTTTTATTTCTTTGATGTAATTCGGAAAATCGGCACCCGACTGTACTTTGCTGTGCGCATGTTCAATTTGTTCTACAGTAAACATTTATTTGTATTTTTATTAAGCTTGATTTTACCGCAAAAGGGATAAAAGAATCTAAATATTTGTTCTTTTGTGATAAAAATTAATTATTTCTGCTTTTTCGCCCACAATTCCATCTTCCTGTTCAGGACATCCAAAGGAAGACAGCCCTGATTCAGAATTTCATCATGAAACTTGGCCAGGCTGAATTTGCTGCCCAGTTCTTTCTGATATTTTTCCCTTAACTCACGAATCCTCAAAGAACCAATTTTATAACCTAAAGCCTGTCCGGGCATTGCCATGTATCGTTCTACTTCAGCCGTTGCGCCGGCTTCATCATAAGAAATATTGCTCAGAAAATATTTGATGGCTTCTTCTCTTGTCATTCTTCCGGTATGAAGGCCTGTATCAACCACAAGCCTTACAGCTCTCAGCATTTGATCACTCAGATAGCCCATTTTCTGATAAGGATCCGTATACAATCCGAATTCCGGACCTAACGTTTCACAGTAATGCGCCCATCCTTCACCATACGCACCGAACCACCCGAATCTCATGAATTTCGGAAGCTTGGTGTTTTCCTGCTGTAAAGAAACCTGGTAATGATGTCCTGGTATCGCCTCATGCAAAAACAGAGATTCCATTCCTGAAGTCACATTGAATTTGGCCGGGTCCGGAAGCGGGACATAGAAAATCCCCGGTTTTTTTCCATCCGGGGTTCCCTGGATATATTCCGCACTCGCACTGGCTTCCCTGAATTTTTCCGTCTGCCTGATCTCAAACTTCGTCTTTGGAGTTACGGAAAACATCGTTTTCAGTTTAGGCGTGATTTTCGTTAAAATTCCATTAAAAGCATCCAGCACTTCTTTTGATGTTTTGTAAGGCATCGCTTTTGGGTCTGTTTTTACATAGCTGATGAATTCCTCAAGCGTTCCGCTAAAGCCCACCTGCTGCTTTACTTTTTCCATTTCGGCACGAAGCATGGCCACCTGCTGAAGTCCTATTTTATTGATTTCTTCAGGGGTTTTATCTGTTGTAGTCCAGCTTTTTGCGTAATACTGATAAATTTCTTTTCCGTTAGGAAGACTGTTATAACCGTCTGTATCTCTTGCTTTTGGTAAATATTCTTTTTCTAAGAAGTCTCCCATTTTTGTATAAGCCGGAATGATCTTTTGTGTAATGGCATCTTTATACAGTTTTGAAAATTTCTCTTTCTGTTCTTTGGTAAAATCTTTTGGGAAATTTCTTACCGGCCCATAGAAAATATTCTTTTCCCAATCCGCGGTTATGATTTCTTCGGCTCTCATCTGCGGAATCATTTTGATTACCAGTTTCTTAGGTAAAACCATCTTATTGCTGATCCCTTCCCGGAAATTATCCGTTGCAGCGTTCATCCAGTCCGGAAATTTTTCCATTCTTTTGAGCCAGTCGCTGTAGTCTTTTTCTGTTTTAAAAGGTTGGCTTCCTTCTCCGCTTCCATAAAGCGGAAAGTTAAGCGGCAGTCCGCCAAACTGGGTAAAAGGAATATATTCCGGATGATAATCGTACGCCTGGATTTTATCTTTCAGTGTGAAGTTCAATACATCATAAACCACTTTATCTTCATCGGAAAGGTTTTTGTAGTCTACGTTTTCGAGCTGTTTCTGTACGGAGCGATAAAAAGCCACTTCCCCGGAAATAAAATCTTTATCAATGGTGATCGGAAGCTGGTCGTTATATCGTAAGTCACCCTGCGCAGTGGCGTCAAGCGGATAAAGTTTCAGGTACTGCTCATAATAATTGGAAGCAATAGAATCGATATTAGAGGGCGTGACTTTGGTTAAAGGGGAATCAGATTTTTTGCAGGAAGCAAGGCTCAGCACCAGGCTCAAACCTACAATGCTTTTCGATATGATATGTTTCATTCTTCGGAATTCTTTATAAAAAACAAATGTAAATATTTAAAGTAGAAAAGCAGTAAAAGATTTTCTGCATGAATGGAGAGCTCGTTTAAAACAGACTTTAATTGGTGAAGCATAATTATCCGGATGATTTAAGATTAGTGTTTGCATAACGCATTCATGACATTATTCAACAGTATTCATAAATAATGATTTTAAAAAATAATTTTCAAAAAATTTTTCACGTTCAATCTATTTTTTATCTTTGTTGAAAACGTTTAACAATCATATTATTACAGCTCTTTTTTAAGAAAAAATGAAAGGGATTTTAAAAATTTACCATCCGGACGAAACGCTAAAGTACAATATCAGAAACACTTATTGTAAAGCGATTTACAGCAACCAGCAGCATTTTTTAGAGGTTGAGATCATCACGGATGACGGTCTGGATCATGTGGAGGATGATTCTCTGCAGTACAACTTTCCTCAGCTTTCACTTGAGGTTTTTGATTTCCCTATTGAATCTGCGGAGATAGAAGGGAAAACAATTATGATTAATGATTCTGATGAAGACACTTTTACAGAAGTAGATCTTTTTGATGATGAGGAAGCTTTTATCTACGATAATGAGCTGCTGTTTGATAAAAATGAAAAAGGCGAGCTTCAGGTTGTGTGGAAAGGAACCATTGATGATTTTTACACAGGTTCCAATGCTCCGATTCCTTTCAGGCTGAAATGCGAATTTAGTCAGGATGATATTGAAGTAGACGAAGATTAACATTTAACGTTCTCTTCTTCTCCGAAATTTTATACAGTTTTCTTTTCAGATTTTTTTGAAAAGAAACTTGCTATTGCTGAAAATAACAAATTTTAATGTGTTTTAAGCATTTTTTAAGATACCATTTCATAATATTCCAGTACATTTGTCGTTACAACTCTTATAAAAATACAGATTAATGCTGATAACGGAACTTACTCAGATTTTGTTTGCACAGGTTGCTACACCTACGGTAGCGGCAGAAGATTTAGAATTTTCATTTTGGAAAATCATGTTTCACGGAGGTGCCTTCGCCAAAATAGTAATGGTGACCGTACTCCTGCTCGGTGTATTTTCCGTATATCTGTTCTTTGAACGTTTTTTCTTTATTAAAAGGCTTACCTCTAAAACGGATGCCAACTTCATGGATAATATTGAAGACTTTATCAAAGAAGGAAAAATGGAATCTGCCCTGGATTATTGTAAAAGACAAAACTCTCCTGAAGGCCGTATTCTGGAAAAAGGAATTTCAAGATTGGGAAGACCGGTTTCCGATATCGTAAGTGCGATGGAATCCCAGGCACAGGTTGAGGTTGCCAATATGGAAAAAAACCTTAATCTTTTGGCGGTAGTACCAAGTATTGCTCCGATGCTGGGACTTTTGGGAACGGTAATCGGGATGATCATTGCTTTCTTTAACCTTTCGCATGCAAGCGGGTCTTTTTCACCTAAAACGTTGTCAGAAGGTATCTATACGGCACTAGGACAAACGGCTGTTGGTCTTGCCGTGGCAATTCCTGCGAACTTTTTCTACAATTTATTATTAACAAGAATTGATAAGTTTGTATTGAAAGCACAGAACATGTCCGGAGAATTTTTAGATCTTATCAACAAACCTTTATAAATCTTCATATGAAACCGTAAGGTTCCGTCTGATCTTTAAAAATTAGTAAAAATAAACAGATGAAAATTCAGAGAAGAAATAAAGCAAATCCTGAGTTCAGTCTCGCAGCGATGACCGATGTTATCCTGTTGATGCTGATCTTCTTTATGGTAACATCATCCGCGGCCAATCAAAGTGCCATTGATGTAAAGTTACCTAAAACGGGAGCTGTTGAAGATAATATACCAAATCCTTTAACCGTAAGCATCAAGCCGGACGGATCTTATTTTGTAGACGACAGCCCTGTAGAAAAAGCACAGCTTGAACAGACAATCGTGAATAAGCTGACTAATCAGACCAATAAATCTTTTACGATCCGGGCTGATGAAAATACTATGCACAAAGATGTTGTTTTTGCAATGGAAATTGCTGAGAAATACAAATTCAATATTGCCATTGCGACAGTTAAAGATAAATAACAATTCCGAAACTTTCGGAAATGATCTTTTTAAAATGAGAAGCCATATTATAGATAAAAATGAACAAAATAGAGACCGGGTAAAAAGTGCGTTGCTTTCTATCCTGATCTGGTCTGCGATCCTGCTGTTTGTTTTTTTATATAAGCTGAAACCAGAGCTGGATGAGCAGCCTGAAATTGTAACCACCATGCTGGTGAATTTCGGAGACAACCGAAATGGGAGCGGTGCAGAAGAACCTGCCGATCAGCCGGGAAGCCTGGCTGCAGCAACAGAAAATGTTACTGATCCTGCAGAAGCCGCTGTTCCGGAAACCAAAACCGTTTTAAAACCTGAGCCTCAGCCTGAAACCCAAAAATCTGAAGCAAAAGAAAAAATCATTACCGGAAATAATTCAAAAATAACGGTACCTAAAAAAGAAGAATCCAAAGCGGAAACTAAAAAATCTGCTGCAAGCACAAGTGCTGCTAAAAACACTAAAAAATCAGGAGCGGTAACTTCCAATTCAAAAACAGGAAACGGTGACGGAAAAGGAACTGCAGCCATCGGAAATCTCATCAGAGGAAGAGGAACTAAAGCCGGAAGCCAGGGAGATGGAGACGGCATCGGAAATGCAGGAGATCCTTTGGGCGGAGACGGAAACGGAGACAGTAGAGTGGGAATCGACAGAAAGCTGGTGGGCTTCATACCGGGAACAATGGGAAGAGGGGGAGCGCAACCTGCCAACAGCTGTACTGCAAGCGGAACAATCACCATATCTTATACGGTTGATAAAGCAGGAAATGTAGTGTCTGCAAGAAGATCAGGTGGAACATCCGATCCGTGCATTACCTCAAATGCTATTTCTTGGGTAAAGAAATACGTAAAGGCTGAGAGAGCCAGTGTTTCTTCCACCGGAACCTATAAAATCACTTTTTAACATACAAAAGCACTTTAGTCAAGTGCTTTTTTTATTTCTGAAATTCTGTTGATCACCGGAAGTGCAAAAATACCGCTGTTCTGAAGATAGCGCTCGTAGAACGTTCTGGCTTTATCCAGAAAATCATTATTGCTTTCTGTTTTTCCTTTAAAATAAAAAAGATTACCCAGCATTTCATAATAATCCTTGTGATCTCTTTCTTGTCTTTCGTTGATCATTTCGATCAGTTCTTCTTTCTTTTTTGAAGATACTTCAGAAAAGTTCATCTTAAAAATATCCTTCATTAACGAATCGAAATCCAGATCTTTCTGCATTAAACTTTCTTCCGGTTTATCCAGAATGAGTTTTTCCAATGCCTGGCTCAGCTGACGTATTAATCTTAATGTAAATTCTTTATCTGTAATCATAGTTGTGGTTTAAAGTTTAGTGTTTAAGGTTATCATATGATGCTTCATGTTTAAAACTTAAACATTGAACCTTGAGTTTTTTAAGCAAAAAATAAATATGCCAGTGCAATAGAAGTAATAATTCCCACCAGATCGGCCAAAAGCATTGCAATGACCGTGTATCTCGTGTTTTTCACAGCAACGGCCCCGAAATATACGGCAATCACATAAAACGTCGTATCTGAGCTTCCCTGAAGCACTGCGGCCAGTTTACCCTGGAAACTGTCGGCTCCGAAAGTTGCCATCGTGTCCACCATCATTCCTCTCGCTCCGGAACCTGAAAGCGGCTTGATCAATGCTGTCGGAAGTCCGTCAACAAATCTCGCATCAAGATTCGCATGGTAAGCTACCCACTTCATTCCATCAATAATGACATCAAAAACGCCTGAAGTTCTCAACAAAGAGATGGCGATCAGCATACCCACCAAATATGGGATAATTTTCACACAGGTGGTAAAACCTTCTTTTGCGCCTTCGATAAAAGCATCAAAAACATTAATTTTTTTATAGACTGCGCCAAGAACAATTCCAAGAAAGATAAAAAGAATTAAGCCATTGCTCAATACTTTACTGAAGTCATCCAGCTGATCCTTACTAAGCTGTACCAGATACAAAACCAATAATGCTATAATCGCTGAAATTCCTCCAACGTAAGCAATCACAACCGGTCTTAAGAGATTGATCTTCTGATACAAAGATACTATGATCATGGCGGCCAGCGTTGCTGCAAAAGTCGCAATCATACAGGGAAGGAAAATATCCGTCGGGGTTTTTGAGCCCATTGAAGCGCGGATTGCAATAATTGACACCGGAATTAAGGTCATCCCACCTGCGTGGAGGCACAAAAACATGATCTGTGAATTGCTCGCGGTATCCTTATTGGGGTTTAAGCTTTGTAAACTTTCCATGGCTTTTAAACCGAAAGGTGTTGCTGCATTATCAAGTCCGAGAAGATTGGCGCTAAAGTTCATGAGCATATGTCCGAAAGCAGGATGGTTTTTGGGAATTTCGGGGAAAAGCTTTGAAAAGAAGGGCTGTATCAAACGGCTCAGAAGATTGATGCCGCCGGCTTTTTCAGCAATACTCATAAAACCCATAAATAAGGTCATAATACCGATGAGTCCGAGACAAATTTTCACGGCGGTTTCGGAGGTTCCGATCACACCGTCTGCTTCCTGAATACGATATACTTTCACATCCTGTTGTAAAGAATCTGTCTTATAATGGATCCGGCTATCTGCAAAATCCGGTTTTTGGGTCAGACTGTCTTTTACCAACGGAGGAAGCGTGTTCATTTTCTGTGTTGCAATGTGTACCGTGTCGCCGCTTTTACCTACCACCATATCATTAAATATGGTTTTATAATGGCTTGATGAAATGTATTTTACACTGGCAATGGCAATGGCAATAATAATAAAAGCCGACCAAATTCTGCTGAGAACCATCCGATTGAATTAATATGGGTTAAACTTATCAAAAAAACTTCAGATGACAAAGGGATGTGTGTCAATAGTCAATTCCTTCCGGTCAATCCGCTTCGCTTGTCAATTTTTAATCTTATTTAAAATTCACTTGCATGGCTAATTTACCATTCACATTTACTTATTTTTCATCCAGATACACCAAGAACCCATCAAAATCATCATTCAGGTTCTTCAGGACTTTGGCTTCTTTCATTTTCTTTTCGAGGCCGTCTATAAAAAAGCTTTTTTCAAAAAACTGGCGGTGGATTCCGGGAAGAAGTTCCATGAAATAATCCATCCCGAATTTATTATTGTGAAGGTCCATTTTCGTTTCCAGAGGTTTATTGGGAAACAGTTCTTCATGAAGGTCTGTCATTCTTTTGCAGAAGGCTAGTGCTTTTTCAGGAGATGAAATTTTACAGCAGTACATCATAATAAAGCAGCACCATAAAGCATGTCTGAAAGCGTTTCCAATTCCATTGGTAGAAGCTGTTTTCGGAAATTTTTTCTGCGCAATGGAATAGGCCTGAAGTGTCGCATGAAAACTTAATAAGGAGAAAAGAGGATGAGGAAGAACAAGCGACAAAAGACGCATGATCTTTTTAAGGCTCATGCTCCTGATTGTATTGAAAAATATACTGAACGTTCTCATCAATAAAAAATCTCTCTCCGAATCAGAGAGAGATTGTTGTATTTCGTTAAAAATTAAGCTTTTACAGTTAACAGATTTACGGTTTTAGAAACGGTATCCTTAATTTCGGTCCTTTTCACGATGAAATCAACGAATCCTTTTTCCTGAAGGAATTCCGAAGTCTGGAAGCCTTCCGGCAAGTCTCTTCCGATAGTTTCACGGATAACTCTTGGCCCTGCAAAACCGATCAGTGCGCCTGGTTCTGCCATGATGATATCTGCAGTCATTGCGAATGAAGCCGTAATTCCTCCAAAAGTAGGGTCACAAAGATAAGCGATGTATAAAAGTCCTGCTTCAGAAAGCTGAGCAAGCTTTGCCTGAACTTTCGCCAACTGCATCAGAGAGTACGTTGCCTCCTGCATCCTGGCTCCACCGGATTGGCAGATAATCATATACGGAAGTTTTTTCTGGATACAATAGTCTACGGCTCTTCTGATTTTTTCTCCCATAACTGATCCTAAAGAACCACCAATGAAAGCAAAATCCATACATGAAACCACCATTTCAGTTCCTTTTACGGTTCCTACAGCATTTCTGATGGAGTCGGTAAGCTTCGTTTTAGCTTTAACTTCTTTCAGTCGGTCTGCATATGGTTTTGTATCTTTAAAATTCAGAATATCAATGCTTTCTACATTGGCGTCCAGTTCCGTGAATTTACCTTCGTCAAAAAGAATGTCAAAGAATTCTGCACTTCCTATTCTTACATGAAATCCATCTTCAGGAGAAACGTAATTGTTTCTTCTCAACTCGTCATGTTCTACGATTTTTCCTGACGGTGTCTGATGCCAAAGACCTTTAGGAACGTCTTTTTTCTGATCAGTAGAGGTCGTAATATTTTGTGCTTTTCTCTTAAACCACTCGAATGCCATATTGTTTATATATTGATGAAAGATAAATGATAAATGATGAAAACGGTTAATTGAGATCAATTATTAATCATCACTTATCATTAATAATTTTATTTAAGCGTATTTACGTTATTTAAATCTTCAAATGCCTGAACAAGTCTCTTAGCGAATGTTTCTTCTCCTTTTCTTACCCAAACTCTTGGGTCATAGAATTTCTTGTTCGGTTTTTCTTCTCCTTCAGGATTTCCGATCTGAGCTTTCAGATAATCAATATTGTTAACCATGTAATCTCTGATGCCTTCTGTGTAAGCAAACTGCAGATCCGTATCAATATTCATTTTAATTACTCCATAGTCAATTGCTTCTCTGATTTCTTCCAAAGTAGATCCTGAACCTCCGTGGAATACGAAATTGATTGGTTTTTCAGCAGTTCCGAATTTTTCCTGAACATATTTCTGGGAGTTATCCAGAATTTTAGGAGTAAGAACTACGTTTCCTGGCTTGTAAACCCCGTGTACATTCCCGAAAGCCGCCGCAATCGTAAAGTTTTCTGAAATAGCTTTTAATTTTTCATAAGTATAAGCTACATCTTCAGGCTGCGTATATAATTTTGAATTGTCAACGTCAGAATTGTCAACACCATCTTCTTCGCCTCCTGTTACCCCGATTTCCACCTCAAGCGTCATTTGCATTTTCGCCATTCTTTCAAAATATTTAGCAGAAGTTTCAAGATTCTCTTCTAAAGATTCCTCGGAAAGATCCAGCATGTGAGAAGAATAAAGTGATTTTCCTGTCTGCTTGAAGAATTCTTCGTTAGCATCCATTAAACCGTCGATCCAAGGCAATAATTTTTTTGCACAATGGTCAGTATGAAGTATTACAGTCGCTCCGTAAGCTTCTGCTAGAGTATGAATATGTTTTGCTCCGGCGATCGCTCCTAAAACTGCCGCTTTCTGTCCGTCATTGCTTAATCCTTTTCCTGCATTGTAAGCAGCACCTCCGTTAGAGAACTGAATAATTACAGGGGAGTTTAGTTTCGCTGCAGTTTCCATAACCGCATTTACGTTGCTTGAACCAATTACGTTTACTGCCGGTAATGCAAATTTGTTTTCTTTAGCATGCTGAAAAATATCAGTAACTAATTGACCTGTGGCAACTCCTGCCGGGAAAATTCTGCTCATGTTTTACTTTTTAATATAAATTATTAGGGTTTGTAAAATTCCTGTAAAGGTAATCATTTTTGCTTAATTCTTAATTTCTTTTATCTCTTCCCCAAAGCAGCTTCTGGCGGATCGTTTCGTAGAAGCTGAGATTATTCGGCTGTACGAGAAGAATCTGGAAATCGGCTTTTTTAATGATGATTTCTTTATCCGTTTCGATATGTATCAGACGAGAGTCTAATGAAAGCGAATACTGTGGTACGCGGCTTTCCACTTTGAATTTAATTTCTACCTTATCATTCACCACCAGTGGTCTCACATTGAGATTATGCGGAGCGATGGGTGTGATGACAAAGTTTTCGTTATTCGGAGAAATGATGGGTCCGCCGCTGCTTAAAGAATATGCGGTAGAACCGGTAGGAGTGGAGACAATAACGCCGTCACCCCAAAATACATTAAGAAATTCATTGTTGATATAAGAGTCTACCGTAATCATGGAGGTAGTCTCTTTTCGGGAAACAGTAACATCGTTCAGCGCATATGGAAAAAAGTCTTCTATTTCCGGAGATGTCACTTCAATAACAGAGCGTCGGCTGGTTTTCACATCTCCTTTTAAAATGGAATCCAGTGCATTGAACGCTTCTTCCTTGGTAAAGCTCGCGAGAAATCCCAGTCTTCCGGTATTTACTCCCACAATCGGAATTTCCAGATCTTCAATAAAGGTTAGGGAATTAACGATAGTTCCGTCCCCGCCAAAAGTGAAGAAAAGATCCACTTCTTTATCCAGAAGATCCTGTTTGCAGTTAAAGGTTTCAAAAATTTTTGAGAACTGAAGAGCTTCAGCCATTTCATCATACAAAACAGATTTTACGCCTCTGTTTTCAAGCTCGGAAATAAATTTGCTTAAATATAAAAAGGTATCTAAATCTTTTTTCTGGGAATATATGGCTGCCTTCATTGGTTTTTTATATTTCTATAAATTTTTGGAAAAACCCGAATCTGTCCTGAAGCAGATCTGATTTTTCATCAGAATAATACTTTTGCACAATCCGGTAATCATACCGGTCGAATGTTTCATCAATGGAGCTCAGATTTTCATTGCTTATTTTGATGGTCACCTGGATTACATCTTCAGACATATTGCTGATAAAAGCTCCGTAAAATTTGGAATTGTTGCTTTCTACAATATTGGCAATCTCCGTCATTGAATATTTTCTGGAAGAAGTCTCAATGGTGAGAATGGCTCCCGATTCTGAAAACAGCGGATATTTCGATAAGTCCTGAAAGATATCTTCACAGCTTATATAACCCAGGTATTTCTCATTTTTGTTGATAACAGGAATGATGTTGGCATTGAAGGTATAAAATAACCTGATGCTGTCCATAATATTGTTATCTTCAAGAATGGCGAATCGCTCGATCTGATGTTCAAGATCTTTTAGGGTACCTTCTTCTTCATAAAGAAAGTCTTCTGCAAGAGCACCGTAAAAATGATGGGATTTTTTGATGAAAATATGAGAATATCCAAACGCTTCCAGCGTATCTCTTGCTGATTCTATGGAGTCAGTCAGGCTAAAGCATGGAAAGTCTTTTGAGATATATTCCTTGATAAACATTGTGCTAATTTATAAAAAATTAAACGAAACTTTTTCCGAATGTCAAACTTTTTTTCTCTAAAAAATAAAAAAATGATTTTAAAATTTGTTTGTGACAAAAAATTGGGTATCTTTGTCGCCTTTCATTTTTACTTTTTATTAGATTTATTTCAAACTGCACTGTCTTTTAGACATATGCAGTTTTTTCATTTCAGGGCTTTTGCAAACTCCCACATTACAATTCCGCCGCAAACACTCACATTGAGTGAATGCTTGGTTCCCAGCTGAGGAATTTCAATAAATAAATCAATATGAGCCAATGCTTCATCGCTGATTCCTTCCACCTCATTTCCCAGGATCACTGCGTATTTTTTAGACGAATCAATGGTAAAATCCGTAATCATTTTACTGTCTGTTGTCTGTTCAATCCCGATTACTTCAAATCCTTCTGATTTTAACTCATTAATAACGGTGATTATATCATTTTCATATTTCCAGTCAACACTTTCTGTTGCTCCCAATGCTGCTTTGTGAATTTCACGGTGCGGCGGCTGAGGAGTAATTCCGCAAAGGATGATCTTTTGAATCAGAAAAGCGTCTGCTGTCCTGAAAGTGGCCCCCACATTATGCATACTTCTGATATTGTCCAGAACAACAATTAACGGAATCTTTTCTGTCGTCTTAAAGGTTTCCACATCAATTCTGTTCAGCTCTTCCAGTTTTAATTTCTGTACCAATGTATTTTTTGTTAATGGTTATAAATATGTACGATTTTTAAATGCTTCCAGATTTGTTATTTCCAGAATACATGATCTGATGAACACTTCTTTCAATATTCTGCGCGATCGTTTCCATCGGAATATCATTTTCGTCATTATTGAACGGGTCTTCAATTTCTTCGGCAATCATCTCAAGGCTCATTAAAACATAATAGACAAAAACCGTAAGCGGAATCATGAAAAGACCGATAGAGATCACATACGCCACGGGCAAAGCTAATACATATAAAATGATAAATTTTTTAACGAAAGAGGAGTAAGAATAGGGAATCGGGGTGTTTTTAATACGTTCACAGCCACCACACACATCCAGGAAGCCTGAAAGTTGCGTGTCAAGATAGAGCATTTCCACATCAGTTATTTTGCCTTCTTTTTTAAGCTGATGAAGCTTGTGCGTCAGCAGGATCACAATTTCACTGGGACCGTGATGTTTGATATATTCTTCAATTTCGGAATAATCTTCGTCCAGCGCAAGTCTTGTAGATTCTTTTGAAAGATGCTTAGCCAAAAAGTGCGGGAAAAATTTCAGATACCGTGCAATCTGTTCGGCATTTTTCCTGTCGTCGGCAAGAATCGTGTTGATCTTAATCGCGAAATTTCTTGAATCATTTACCAGTTTTCCCCAGAGTTTTCTTCCTTCCCACCATCGGTCGTATGCCGTGTTGGTTCTGAAAACCAGCAATAAAGAAAGCACAAAACCCAAAAGGGAATGGATCATGCTCACATTGCTGATGGGCGATTTGGAAGAAAGGTGAAGGTATTCTACTTCAAGATATTCAATTCCCCAGGAATACAATCCTACCAGAATCATGGTCGGGAAAAGAATTTTCAGGGTATCGCTTTTATGCAGGCTGAAAAGGATTTTCAGGAAATGTTTGGTATTGTAAACTCTCATAAAATTGGTTAGTCCGTACAAATATAAAATTTCACTTTTACTTTTGTTTTACGGAAAACCATAAATTTTATCTTGTGATTCATTTTTTCTTTGTAAAAACAAATTACTATGGGATATTATCGAAAAGGGCATTTCAGAAGAGACGGAAAATGGGTAAGCGGACACTATGTAAGCACCTTTGGAAGAAAAAGAAGAAAAAACAGCTCGCCTCAGGGATGCGCCATTTTGTTTCTCGGAGGAATAATTTCCATTTTAATTTGGTTACTAAAATAAAACTGAGGAAAATAAGGTCTGATATCGGTTAAAATTTTTACAAAATTCAAAAAAACCTTACTTTTATTTCGAAATTAAAAACACCACACCAAATGATCCTCGGAAACGTAGATATTGTCACTGATATTAGCAAAGAAGATTTTCAGAACAACTATTTTAAAAAGCATAAACCATTGCTCATCAAGAATTTTGCAAGCCGATGGGAAGCTTTTGATAAATGGAATTTTGATTTTATCCGCGAAAAAGCCGGCGGGCAGGATGTTCCGCTTTATGATAACAAACCAGCCGATGCATCCAAAAGCTCCGACGCACCGGTTACCCATATGAAAATGGAGGATTATATTGATACGATCAGAACGAAGCCTTCTGATCTGCGTATTTTCTTTTATATCATTACCGACCGTCTTCCGGAACTGCTTAAAAATTTCACCTATCCTGATTTGGGGATAAAGTTTTTCAAAAGGCTTCCAACGCTGTTTTTCGGAGGCAGTGCAGCGCATGTACTGATGCATTATGATGTGGACCTGGGTGATTTTCTGCATATTCACTTTGAAGGAAAAAAAAGAATTCTTCTGTTTGATCAAAAACAATCGGCTTTTTTATACAAAGTTCCGATGTCGGTGCACACGGTATATGATTTAGATTACGAAAATCCTGATTATGAAAAGTTTCCGGCATTGAAACATGCACGGGGTTATGAGATTTTTATGGAACACGGCGATGCGCTTTTTATTCCCGGAGGTTTCTGGCATTTCAACAGGTATCTCGAACCCGGATTTTCCATGTCGCTTCGTGCATTGCCCAACAAGCCAGCTGTCTTTGCCAATATGCTGTATCATGTATTTATCATGAGGTATACAGACAAGCTTATGAGAAAACTTTTTAAAGCAAAATGGGTGAATTACAAGCAGAAATGGGCTTATGAGAAGAGCTCCAGGGCTTTGGCCAAGCATAACGTTTAATTTTTCCCGCGGATTTTCACAGAATTTTATATTCTTTAACGCAAAAAAATTAAATTATTTATGTGATCTGTGCGATCTGTGAGAAATCATAAAGCACTTTACTGCTAATATTTTATTTCCTATTTTTACCGACCAATTTTAAGACAGAATTTTAATGGCAAAGGCAGCGAAGAAAGAAACTCCGTTAATGACACAGTATAATACCATCAAGGCAAAATATCCTGATGCACTTTTACTATTCAGAGTAGGAGACTTTTATGAAACGTTTGGCCAGGATGCCATTAAAACATCTCAGATTTTAGGAATTGTTCTTACCAAAAGAGCCAATGGAGAAGGACATATCGAACTGGCTGGATTTCCGCATCATTCTGTAGATTCTTACCTTCCGAAACTGGTAAGAGCCGGGATGAGAGTCGCCATCTGTGATCAGCTGGAAGACCCGAAAATGGTGAAAGGAATTGTAAAAAGAGGGGTCACGGAATTGGTTACACCGGGGGTGACATTCAATGATCAGGTACTTAATTCAAAGAAGAATAACTTTTTGCTTTCCCTTCATAAAGAAAAAGAAAAATTCGGAATTGCGCTGGTGGATATTTCTACCGGCGAATTTCTGGTAAGTGAAGGAAATCTGGAAAAGCTGCTTCATATTGTTCATACATTCGATCCGAGTGAAATTATTTATCAGAGAAGTGTTCAGATTCCGGAGCAGCTTAAGAACAGGAGTGCTTTTAAGCTGGAAGACTGGGCTTATCAATATAATTTTGCCTATGAAAAACTTACGAATCACTTTAAAACCAATTCGTTAAAAGGATTCGGAATTGAAAACCAGCAGCTGGCCATTACCGCAGCAGGGGCTATTTTTGCTTATCTGGTTGAAGATACACACCACAATTTATTATCTCACATTACCAAGATTCAGATTATTCCACAGGAAGATTTTCTGATGATGGATAATTTCACACTGAGAAATCTCGAAATTGTTTATCCAAGCAATGCGCAGGGAAAATCTTTACTCGATATTATCGACAGAACTTCTACACCGATGGGTGGAAGGCTCTTGAGAAGAAGGATTATTTTACCGCTGAAGTCTGTTAACGAAATCAACAGAAGGCTTTCTTTAATTGACTTTTTAAATGAAAATGATCATTTGAAATATGAAATTTCCCAGCTTTTGAAATCCATATCGGATCTGGACCGGCTAATGGGAAAACTGGCAGCGGAAAAAATTTCACCAAAAGAACTGGGATATCTTCGCCAAAGCCTTATTAATATTCATAAGATTAAAGGTTTGCTTCATCCTCACGCCGATGTGTTGGCGTGGCTTGATCCGCTGTATGACCAGGAAGAACTAATCAAATGCCTTCAGAATCACCTGAATGACGAACTGCCCGTGAACCTGGCGAAAGGAAATGTGATTAAAGACGGAATCTCTGAAGAGCTGGACAGACTAAGAGGATTGCAGTCGAAAGGCCGCGGTTTCCTTGATGAAATGTGTCAGCGTGAAATTGAAAGAACCGGAATTTCCAGTCTTAAGATTGATTTTAATAATGTTTTCGGATATTATATTGAGGTAAGAAATACGCATAAAGATAAAGTTCCGGCAGACTGGCTAAGAAAGCAGACACTGGTGAATGCAGAAAGGTATATTACCGAAGAACTCAAAGAATACGAAAACCAGATTCTGGGTGCGGAAGAAAAAATAGGAGTTCTGGAAATTGAACTTTACAGAAAAGTGTGCGGAGACACGATCATTTATATGGATCAGATTCAGGAAAACTCACATATTATTGCGCAGCTTGATGTGGCGGTTGGATTGTCCGAACTTGCTGTTTCTGAAAGTTATACAAAGCCTGTTTTAAATGAAACTTTTGCGATTGATCTAAAAGAAGCACGGCACCCGATCATTGAAAATGCACTTCCTTTAGGAGAAAAATATATTCCGAATGATATTTATCTGGATAAAGATTCCCAACAGATTATCATGGTTACAGGGCCAAATATGGCCGGTAAATCGGCTATTCTCCGTCAGACGGCAATTGTTTGCCTGATGGCACAGATCGGAAGTTTTGTTCCTGCAAAATATGCTGAAATAGGGATTCTGGATAAAATTTTCACCAGAGTCGGCGCTACAGATAATATTTCTGCAGGGGAATCAACCTTTATGGTAGAGATGAATGAGGCGGCTAATATTTTGAATAATATTTCAGAACGCAGTCTGATTCTTTTAGATGAAATCGGGCGCGGAACTTCCACCTATGATGGCGTTTCCATCGCCTGGGCCATTGCCGAATATCTTCATCAACATCCTACGCAGGCAAAAACGTTGTTTGCAACGCATTATCATGAGCTGAATGAAATGACGGTGAACTTTGAGCGTGTGAAAAATTTCCATGTTTCCATTCAGGAAAATAAAGGCAATATCATTTTTTTAAGAAAACTGATTCCGGGTGGAAGCGAGCACAGCTTCGGGATTCATGTGGCTAAACTGGCGGGAATGCCTGCAAAAGTAGTCAACAGAGCCAATGAAATCCTGAAAACACTTGAAGCCAGCCGCACTCAGGGCAGCTCTTCGGAAAGCATCAAAAGGGTAACGGAAGAAAATATGCAGCTTTCTTTTTTTCAATTGGATGATCCTGTTCTGGAAAATATCCGTGAGGAACTTACAAAGATTGATATCAATACTTTAACACCAATAGAAGCTTTAATGAAACTGAATTCCATTAAAAAAATGATTGGAGGGTAATTTATTTAATTTTTATCGAAAGTGATTGTTAAAGGAATACGAAATTTATAGCGAGCTTTTTCACCATTCAATTCACCAGGAATCCATTTATCTTTAATTTTTAAAATGGCCCTCTCTGCTTCTCTGTTAAAACTTTCATTGGAGCCGGAAGCTTTTACATCGACCATCGAACCTTCTTTATCGATAATAAAACTAATTTGGCAGGTTTCTATTTCTGCATTACTGATTATTTTTCGCGTTCTGAAATTTTTAATAATCCTATTATTCAATGCAGTTGTTCCTGATGGGAAGACAGCAGGTTTTTCTATTTCGATTTTTGCTCTGCCATTTCTCTCCACCATCAAAAGTTCATTAAGTTCAGCCGTTGGCAGGGGTTCTTCCTGGGCAGAAATGAAAATACAGAAAAATAAAAAGAAAATTTGTATTATTTTCACGGGTAAAGTTTTGATAAAGTTTAGTACTATTGATTTAATGTAATTCTTCGTATTATTCAAACTGCATTTTTATTGGCAACTGAAAAATATACCGCACGGGAACATCATCTTTTTTCGCGGGAACCCAGGATTTCTTAAGACTTCTGACGGTCTTTTCTGCTTCTTGATTAAAATCAGCATTGTCACCCTGAGCTAAAATCTGTGAAATTGTTCCATCCGTTTCTATGGAAAAGTAAACGATTGTTGAAACCTGTCCTTTTATCTTTTCGAGAGCAGATGTATCAAAATTATTGGCAAATTCTTTTCGGAACTCATTGATTCCACCGGGAAATTCGGGAGCAATTACGGAGTTGTTGTCATTATTCCGCTTTTCATAATTAAATTTCTGTGCAATCTCTTCCGGAATAGAGAAAGATGTTGTAGGCTCACCGCCGGAAGCCACCTGTGAAAAATATACCTGGTAAAACAGTACAGACAGACAGATTAAAAGTCTTTTCATGATTAAATTTCACCAAATATAAATATTTAAATTTAGTTTTAAGATTTCTTCAATGTCAGCGGGAATGTATAAAGATACCGAACCGGTTCGCCATTCACTGTTGCGGGCTTCCATTTTATAAATAATCTTCTCACGGCCAATTCTGCCGCATCCGAATGTTTTTTATCACTTCCTGTTGCCGTTACAAATCGCACATATCCGTTTTTTTCAACAATGAAATACACTCTTGTGTCAATATTTTTGGATTTTACATTGATAATATCCATTTTTTCTGCAAACTGCCTTTTGAAATTTTCTATCCCTCCGGGAAATTCAGGTGCGGTATCTGCTTTGGTAACAACATCTTCAAGCTTCATTTTCTTTTTTAAAATTTCATAATCAGGAAGTTGTGAGACGGAGCCGTATTCCGACTGTGAAAATAGAAAAGTGCTGAAAAAAAATGCTGAAAATAATATGATCTTCTTCATTTTATAAAATATATTTGATTGTTTCAGGACAGCAAAAATAACACCGAAGAAATTGTTAGGCGGAATAAAGAAATGTTAATTTTTAGTTGATTCGGAAAAAGTTTCGGCGCCCGCAGGGCGCCGAAACTTTTTCCGAATCTTAAAGAAAATAGGTTCCATCAAGTTTTAGATAAATAAATAATGAATTTTAAAACGGCAATCGAAATAAGCCTATAAATAATGAAAAATTCAATATCATTGCATCAAATAAACATCCGGATGATCAGATTAACATTTAGTCTTACCTATTTCCTTATCAGCATAATCATTTTTGTTATTGAAATATTGATTGCCACAGTATTCAGTAATATATTTTTCGTAAGGGCTTATCTTGGGGATGTTATAGTCGTAATGCTGCTCTTTACGCTTGTTAAATCTTTCCTGATCATTAAAAACAATCACATCCTTATTCTGGGGATCTTCCTTTTTTCCTGTCTGG
Source organism: Chryseobacterium sp. MHB01 (assembly GCF_034651565.1). NCBI lineage: Bacteria > Pseudomonadati > Bacteroidota > Flavobacteriia > Flavobacteriales > Weeksellaceae > Chryseobacterium > Chryseobacterium sp. MHB01. Next base: position 106,407 of record NZ_JAYEDA010000008.1, read on the forward strand.
TAGAATGGGCGCAATATTTCCATATTGCCGAAAAAATGGGATTACCGCCCGGAAGTATTATGTATGTTATCGTTGGAAATTCTTTTTCGTGGATTGATATCGCATGTTATGCTGCGGGATGCCTGCTGTTGTTTCTTTTAGTTCCTAAAAAATAAGCGGAGTTACCTTCCGAAACTGTCGTACTTATCCTCCGCATATTTGATGAAACGGTTGAGTAAGGCTACATTTTCTTTTTCCAGGGATGAAAGATCGTTGTCTACGTTATCAGAGACCGGAATGTACCAGTCGGTCTGTTCAAAGAAATTACGGTATGTCGCTTTTTTGAAAGAATAACCGTGGCGTGCAAATACGGAATTTTTGATAATTTCCATATCCAGCTTACGAAGATTTTTAACGTCTTTTTCAGTCAATTTCTGTTTAGAAGCATTGATCTTAAAAACAGCATCGGAAGCAATTCTGTTTTTGGAGGCAGTGTAGGTTTCTGTTTTTCCTGTTTCCTCATCGGTATATTTTTCGACAAAACTTTTTGGGTTTTCCCAGTCGATGAGGTCGTTGTCCGGACTTAGCATAAAGTTCGGATTATAGACAAATTCTTTTTTTATCAGCTTTACCCTTTTCGACGGCGCTTTTACGGCGGTCTTATTAAATGCGTTCCATGTTCCGGTAAGGCTGTCATTGCTGAGTTTCACTTCAAACCTTCCGTCGGTCTTGTCATTTCCCGGTTCATCAAGGATGAAAGATGCTGCAGCTTCATTAAAGACACCACGGAAAGGGCGCTGGTTTCCGTCTACAATACTTTGTCCGTATACACTGTCTTTTGTGATTCTGTTGATTTTCAGGGCTATTCTTTTGTAAACATCCCCTTCGTAATCTTCCCCGATTTCAGTAGTAATGATTTCTTTTCCTGCAAAATCTCCCATGTAAATCCCATAATATTCTTTATGAATTTCAGGCACAGCAAGAGAGTCTTTCTTTACGGTTATGCTGTCTTTCTTTCCATTAGAGTTTTCTGTTTCTTTTTTACAGCCTGTTAAACCTATCATCAGGGAAACTGTCAAAAATAATTTTAAATTTTTCATATGCAGTTGTTGTTTATTTTGGTGTCGATTAATTCAGATATATTTTTTAGCAATTAAATATTCAATGAATAAAAGGTTCGGAATCCAGCCCAGCCATGCAATAATCTGATATACATCCATCGGATTCGGATGCAATAAATATACTATAATTACTTTCCACATTCTTAGGGTAACTGCAGAAAGTGTAAGGGCAAAGCTCCGCCACATCCATTGCTGATGTTTTTTAAAATTTTTCTGCCGGGCTAATTGATACGCTTTGAAAGTTGATAACCACCATAAACAGCCTAAAATAACAAATGAAATTTTAGAATAGATTCCGCCATTGGCAAATATTCCCATATAAATTCCTGACGGCGCTGCAAAGACGAGAATTAGGAAAATGTATGTTTTTCCGATATTTTTATGCAAGTTTTTTATTCCGAAATCTTTTCTGAGAATTGCTAAAAACCCGCTAAGCAATACAAAAATACTGGTGTACACATGGGCATAAAATAAATATAAATAGTCCGGACGTTCTGTTACTTCCGTTTGTTTAATCATCAAAAAACTAACCTCTTTTCTCACCGGAATATATTCCAGCGTGATTTTCAGCATCAGCCAAAAGAAATATCCGAATCCAATGATTAAAAGGATTTTAAGTGTGATGGAAAGGTTTTTTTTGACTGAAAGCATTACATATTAATTTTCCACAATCATATTTATAGGTAATCTAAACTTAGATTTTATAGGTTTTCCGTCAAACAGTGCAGGAGTCCATTTATTTTTGGACATAATTTTTATTACGCGTTCCATCTCTTTATTCATGGAAGGATTATCTCCTACAATCTTAATATCTGTAACATTACCCTCTTCAGAAATTGTAAGTAAGGCTTCAGATTGTACTTTTCCTTGTGCATGTATTTTCTCTCCTCTGAACAATTTCATAAACTCATTTCGAAACCCATTAACACTTCCTTGATATTCAGCAGGTTTATTGAATTCATTAATAACGATTTCTTTTCCAATAGGTTCTCTGGGATGAGAGATTTCTTGTGCATATATTGTCGTAAAAGTTAATAAGGCAACGCACGCAATTATTTTTTTCATAGTATATTAATTATAAATTATTCAAATCCTGCGCAATCAGCCAGGCTTCACTCCAGCATGCCTGAAAATTAAAACCTCCGGTTACGGCATCAATATTCAGAACCTCTCCGGCAATATAAAAATTAGGTAAAATTTTAGAAGACATATTTTTAAAGTTAATCTCTTTTAAATCAACACCTCCGGCCGTTACAAATTCATCTTTAAATGTTGATTTCCCGGTAACCTGAAATTTCTTTTTACAAAGATTTTCAATAATTCTGTCCATTTCTTTTTTAGAAATATTGGCCACCTGTTTATTAAGATCAATGTTTGATACTTCCAGAATTCTTTGCCAGAAACGATTCGTTATATCAAAAATTTTAGATTGTCCAATCGTCTTTTTAGGATTGGATTGTTTGAATTGCTGAAATATTTCCTCTGCACTATCAAGTGATTTTGAAATAAAATTCACTTCAACTTCAAAATTGTATTTCATTTTTGCAAGATTCACGGCCTCCCATGCAGAAATTTTAAGAATTGCCGGTCCTGAAAGCCCCCAATGGGTGATCAGCAATGGTCCGCTTTCTTCCGTTTTTAATTTCGGGATAGAGGTTTCTGCCATTTCAAAGCTTGTTCCTGCCAGATCTTTAAGCAAATTATCCTTTATATTAAACGTAAAAAGGGAAGGAACCAGATCAATAATGTTGTGTCCTAAACTTTCAATTATTTTTAAAGACTTTGGAGAACTTCCTGTTGAATAAATAATATAATCAGCCTCAAAATCACCCAGACTCGTTTGTATAAGATATTTCCCTTCCTGTTTTTCAATTTGTTTAACCGAGCATTTGGTCTTAACTTCAACATTTTTGCTACGAATTTCTTCCAGCATCGCATTAATGATCGTCTGCGAAGAATTGCTTTCCGGGAAAACACGATTATCGCCTTCAATCTTTAATGGAACTTTTCGGTTTTCAAACCATTCCATCGTATCTCCCGGCTGAAAACGAGTAAAAACGCTGAGGAGTTCTTTATTTCCGCGCGGATAAAACTGAACCAGCTCTCTGGGATCGAAACAGGCATGGGTAACATTACACCGGCCTCCTCCTGAAATTTTTACCTTTTGGAGAACATCTGAATTCTGTTCGAGAATAGTGATCTTATACTTCGTTGCGTCAAGGTTGGCAGCGCAGAAAAATCCTGCAGCACCACCGCCGATAATGATGATGTGTTTCATATTCTTTGTAATCCTATGCTCAGGATTATTTTTGCAAAACTACAATTTTTATAAACCATCTTATTTGAGTAATTTTGAAGAATATAATTTTTCATTTTTTAGAGTGAAAATTATCAACCACAAAAGTCACAAAAGTTTAAGTTGTCTTTTGATGATGGAAAAGTGCAAAGTAATTTGAAAATCTTGATTTTCCTTTCCATATCTAAATATACGCATACAGGAATTTAAAAATTTAATGTATCTGTAAAAAGGCTTTTGTGATAAAATTAAATTCATATTTAAAATAAAGTTTAAATGATATTTTACCATAAATTTGAAGTACGCTGGAGCGATCTTGATGCTAACAAACATTTAGCCAATTCATCTTATGTGCAATATTGCGCACAGGCGAGAATGGCATTCATGACAAAAGAGAAAATGGGTGTTACCCAATTGAGCAGATGGGGAATCGGGCCGGTGATCCTGCATGAGCGGTATTCGTTTTTTAAAGAAATTTATGCCGATCAGACGGTAATTGTAAGTGTTGAAATTGATGGATGTTCAGAAGACTCTTCTATCTACAGATTTCTTCATAAGTTTTATACGCCGGACGGTGTGCATTGTGCCACTTCCGAGGCTACAGGAGTCTGGATCGATATGATGCTCAGAAAAATGACCACTCCGCCGGATGATGTAGTGGAAGCGATGAACAAATATAAAACTCCCGAAACAGTGGTGCTTTCGAAAGAGGACTTTAAAAAATTCCCTTTCCATCCGCATAATATTGATCCGTCAGAATTTACGGGTTAAAGTTTTGAGTTTCAAGTGTAAAATTACTCATTACTAATTATTCATTACTTATATTAAAAATATGTTTGAAGATAAATCACAGGAATTGACCCCCATCTCCAAATTAGGAGAGTTTGGTCTGATAAAGCATTTGACAGAGCAATTTTCTTTATCTAACAGTTCTTCTGAACTTGGAGTAGGAGATGATGCTGCAGTCATTAATCCTGAAAATAAAAAAGTAGTTCTTACGACAGATGTGCTGGCTGAAGGAGTACATTTTAATTTGGGATACGTCCCGTTGAAACATCTGGGTTATAAAGCAGTTGTCGTAAACCTGAGTGATATTGCAGCAATGAATGCGACACCAACTCAGATTCTTGTTTCGCTTGCAGTTTCCAATCGGTTTCCGGTGGAAGCATTAGAGGAAATTTATTCCGGAATTCAGGCAGCCTGCTCAAGATACAAAATCGATTTAATTGGCGGAGATACAACGAGTTCCAACGCGGGTCTTGTCATGAGCATTACGGCAATCGGAATGGAAAATGATGAAAATATTGTTAAAAGAAACGGAGCCAAACCAAATGATCTGCTGGTGGTAACCGGTGATTTGGGAGGTGCTTATATGGGACTTCAGATCCTTGAAAGAGAACATGCGGTTTTCCTGGCTGATCCTAATATGCAGCCTGAAATGGAAGGCTACGATTATATTCTTGAAAGACAGCTGAAACCGGAAGCAAGAACCGATGTAAAAGGAATTTTGGAACAGCTGGATATTAAACCGACTTCGATGATCGATATTTCGGACGGACTGGCTTCGGAAGTACTTCACCTTTCGGATCAGTCCGGAGTAGGATTCAGATTGTATGAAGAGAAAATTCCGATGGACAGCCTGACGATTTCCACAGCAGATGAATTTAATCTAAATCCTGTGGTAACTGCATTAAGCGGAGGGGAAGATTATGAATTATTATTCACGATTTCACCGAATGATTTTGATAAGATTAAAAATCACCCGGATTTTACGATCATCGGGCATGCCGTTGAAAAAGAAGATGGAAATTTTATGGTCGCAAGAGGATCAAACCAACTGGTTGCTTTGACGGCGCAGGGTTGGGATGCTTTTTTAAATTCAAACTAGCATGCTAACTTTTACGGTTCTCCCGACTTTAATTATTATTACATTTTTAATAGTAACCCTATATAAACACTTTATTAAAAAACAGCCTCAGAATTTAAAGGATACCTTCAGGGTTACTTTATTTTTTGCTGTTGTGTGGGGCCTGATCTATTATTTGGCTTTTAGTTGAAACAGGTTAAATATCAGCTTTAAAGCCTTTATAAATCAACTTTGTCAAAGTTTCGAACTTTGACAAAGCTGATTCTAGTTAAGTATTCTGATATTTTACGCTTTCACGATATTCAGGATTACTTCCATTGCCTTCTGCATACTTTCCAGAGCCACATACTCATACGGTCCGTGGAAATTGATTCCTCCCGCAAAAATATTCGGACAAGGAAGTCCCATATAAGATAGCTGTGCACCGTCTGTGCCACCTCGGATGGCTTTGATTTTAGGCTCAATTCCGGCTTCTCTCATGGCTGCAGCTGCACGGTCGATGATGTACATTTTACCATTAAACTGCTGCTTCATATTTCTGTATTGCTCTTTAATTTCAATTTCGGCAGTGCCCTCACCGTGTTTTTGATTAAATTCTGCAACTTTTTCTTCCATGACTTTCTTTCTTGCCTCAAATTTATCGGCATCGTGATCACGGATGATGTACTGTAATTTAGCTTCAGAAATATCAGCATTCAGATCCATTAAATGATAAAAGCCGTCAAAACCTTTTGTGGTTGCAGGCGTTTCGTTTGCCGGAAGCATTTGGGCAAATTCGGCAGCCAGTAAAGCGGCATTCACCATTTTACCATAAGCATATCCAGGGTGAACGCTCAAACCGTGGATCTTTACCACCGCTCCCGCTGCATTGAAATTTTCATATTCCAGTTCGCCAACTTCTCCGCCATCCATCGTATAAGCAAATTCTGCCCCGAATTTCGCCACATCAAATTTATGCGCTCCTCTTCCAATTTCTTCATCAGGCGTAAATCCTACCGCAATTCTTCCATGCTTGATTTCAGGATGCGCAACCAGATATTCCGCAGCGGTTACAATTTCCGCACAGCCGGCTTTATCATCTGCTCCCAATAATGTATTACCGTCTGTTGTGATCAGGGTCTGACCAACATATTTTTTCAGGCTTTCAAATTTTGAAGGGGATAAGGTAAATCCTGTTGTCTGATTTAAAACAAGATCACTTCCGTCGTAATTTTCCCAAACCTGAGGCTTTACATTTTCTCCGCTGAAATCCGGAGAAGTGTCATAATGCGAAATAAATCCTATAGTGGGTTGGTTATTATTTTCAAGATTTGAAGTAATATAACCCATGATATAACCATTTTCATCGATAGATACTTCTTCAAGACCAATTGTTTTCAGCTCTTCAGCAATATAGTTGGCGATATCCCATTGTCTTTCCGTAGAAGGGGTAGTCTCACTTTCAGCATCGCTGGTTGAATATATTTTTACATAAGTAAGAAAACGGTTCAGTAACTTTTCTTTCCATAAAGGGTTGAATTCTATTGCGCTCATTATTAGTATAAATTTGTGGGCAAAGTTAACAAATTTGAGTTTCAGAATGGCTTAATTGTAAGCGGATATAAACAATCGAAATTATAAATGATATATAAATATTTGAGAATCAAAATAATGGTAGATTTGTTTGTAAAGAAACTAAATAGTTTAGTTTTATTATATTTGAGAAAATCTAAAAGTATAAAATGTTCCTTACTGAATGTCCGCGCGATGCAATGCAGGGTTGGGGAGAATTCATCCCCACAGATAAAAAAATAGATTATATCAACTCCTTGATGGATGTTGGTTTTGATGTGTTGGATTGCCTGAGCTTCGTTTCTCCTAAAGCAATTCCTCAAATGGCCGACTCTGCTGAGGTTGCCGAGAATATTGATAAATCCAGATCCAATACAAAAGTTTCTGCTATTATCGGGAATTATCGTGGTGCAGAAAAAGCTCTTAAACATCCATCCGTAGACATCATCGGATTCCCGTTTTCTATTTCTGAAACTTTTCAGCACAGGAATACCAATAAAAGCCAGGAAGAAGCTTTCAACGAAATTATCAGAATGCTGGAACTGGTAAAAAGTGAAAACCGGCAGCTGAACATTTATTTTTCAATGGCTTTCGGAAATCCTTATGGGGAAATGTGGAAATGGGAAGATGTGGATTTCTGGGCTCAGCGCTTTTCAGAAATAGGAATTAAAGATATCTTGCTTTCTGATACTACAGGTGTTGCAACACCGGAAACTATCACTCTTTTGTTTGAAAAGATTCCTGCAAAATATCCTGAGATCAATTTCGGCGGACATTTTCATAATCGTTATGAAGATTCTTATTCTAAATTAAAGGCGGCATATGATCAGGGTTGCAGAAGGTTCGATAGTGCTATTAAAGGAATCGGGGGTTGTCCGATGGCAAAAGATGATCTGGTGGGAAATATGCCGACTGAACAGGTAATCAACTTTATGAGCGTGGAAAAAGCAAAGCATAAGCTTAACCTTCTGAATTTTGAAAGTGCCTATAATAAGGCGAAGGATATTTTCCATTTTTAAATAACAAATATTCTATCATTTGCGGGATGATCATGCTTGTTGAAGGATTTCTAATAATCAAAATTAATAAGGGGCGGGCTTTGACCCGCTTTACTATTCACAACCAATTGGCTTAGCCTAAACTTAATTTAAATAACTTAATAAAATGTCACCCATCATCTTACCATCCGAATTAAAAAATCTTCCGACAGAAAATCTTGTTATTCTTGATGCACGAGTAGGAAAAGATGTATATCATAATTACCTTGAAAAACATCTTAAAGGAGCAAGATTTATTGATCTGGATAAGGATCTTGCAGAAATTGGTGAAAATGCCGCATTCGGAGGAAGACATCCGCTTCCTGGAATTGAAAAATTTGCAGAAACACTTTCAGAACTGGGGATTTCAGAAAAATCCCATATCATCATTTACGATGATAAAAATGGTGCTAATGCTGCCGCAAGAGCTTGGTGGATGTTGAAAGCTTTCGGGTTTGAAAATGTTCAGGTTTTAGATGGAGGTTTTCAAAATGCTGAAAAACAAAATGTTGAGTTTTCTTTCGGTGAAGAAACTTTTGAAAAAGCTGAAATTATCAAAAGAGAAAATTGGCTTCTTTCGATGTCCACTCTGGAAGAGGTTGAAAATGAATTGATAAACGGTAATTCAGCGGTGATAGATGTTCGTGATGCATATCGTTACAGAGGAGAGTCTGAGCCGATAGATCTTGTAGCCGGACATATTCCGGGAGCCATCAATATTCCGTTCTCTGAAAATCTTGATGAAAACGGCAATTTTCTTGCTCCTGAAATTTTAAAGGAAAAGTATTTAAAATTATTGGAGGGTAAACCTGAAAATCTAATCATTCACTGCGGTTCCGGGGTGACGGCTTGTCATACGATTTTGGCTTTGCATCATGCCGGTTTTGAAATCCCGTCTCTATACGTAGGTTCCTGGAGCGAGTGGAGCAGAAGGGAAGGAAAGAAAATAGCAAAAGAAATATAAAAACTTTCACAGATAGATCTGTGAAAGCTTAAGTTGGTTAATTAAAAGTATCAGTTTTATTTTGCAACTCCCAAGGCGGCAAAGTAATATTGAAAAGAGTTGATTTCCAATGCGAAAACACCGTCGTTTCCAATCATGTTGATGGGTCTCCAGAAACTTCCGTCAAAAAAGCTGATCAGACCTTGGTAAGAATTTAAACCGTTTGGTTCGGTAACTCCCCATGGATTTCTCAGGATAATATAATTTTTGTTATTGAATGTAGACCATCCCAAAACAGTATAGGCATGGTTTCCTACAATATTTGATCCTGTATAATCTTTCCCAGATCCGTATGTCCATGCAACCATGGGATTAAAGGTTTTATAGCTCATTGAGTTTTCTCTCACAATTCCGAAAAGATCAAGCCCTGTTCTTGATGAGGTGTAATAGTAATACGGCGTTTTATTGGTAAGCTGTGCAACAGCTTTTGCGGGATCTCCATAGGCGGTTTGGGAAATATCCGGTTTATCATCATTTGCATTCGTAATCCATTTTGCAAATGCTTTTTCATAAACGGCGGGCCAAATTTCTCCTGCATCATTGCTTCTGCAGTATACCAGATTGTTGGACGCGTTAATGATGGTATTATCAGTTACTTCTACGAGCCTCGTTGCGGCATCTTTTCCTCCGCCTTTTGTAAAAAACTGAATCGCATTGGTGCGGTCAGTTTCTCCTGTTCCGGTGGCTCTTACTTTGTGCTCAATAGTGTAAGGAGCTGCCCATGCGATCGCAGAAATTGCCGCAATGAAATAGCAGTTGCCTATTGCTCCCTGAATCGGGTCATTGTATTCCGTAACATCATTGAAGAAATTTCCTCTGTCACTCCAGGATGTTCCTGCAGGCGTCCATCCGTTTGCAATTACCTGTCCGTAAATAATGTTTTTTATGGAAGGCGTAATCAGCCTGTTGTTGATCGTACTGTTGAGCTTCGGGATATTCAGTACCATTTTTACATCGCCTTTGTCCAGTCTCGCATTTTTTACGGAAATGGTATTCAGATCTTTTATTCCTGTTGTGGAAAGATCATTCAGGGTTTTAATGTTTGAAAGGTTTACAGATTCCAGTTTATCGGTGGCTCTTACTTTAACTTCCTCAGATTTCAGAGCACGTACGGTGTTGTCTTTAGTAAGTTCCAGTCCGGCATACAAAGGTGAATTAAATTTGATGTCAAAAAGTTCTGAATAGTTGGTTTCCAGGGTCTCTTCAAGGATCTGATACGATTTTGCGTCCTTCCAGTCGAATTTTCTTCCTGTAATAGCTTCGGTTAATGCATAAGGATTAATTACTCCTACAAACATTTCTTTAGGTGCTTGGTCCATGATAATTGGTTTTAAAGATTAAGGTTAATATTAATTTGGTTTGAAAATCAGTACTGTACAGTTTTAGAAAGCGGTTGAATAAAGAAACTCCGAGATCATCATCGGGAGCGATTGTAATCTTTTTTGAATTAACATTAATTATTCTTTCACTTCCTCCCACCATGGCCGGGTTTTTTTGAGAATTCTCTAGATTATTTACTAAATAAAGAAGCTGAAGAAAAATTTCCGTATCAAATTTCTTTTGTTCAGATACAATCATTTTTTCATCCTTTTCATCGCCTTTAAAAAGTTTGAACTCTGCATTTCCATTCTCTTCAAAGAAAATAATCTGGTATCGGTATGCATACTGCGGAGGAACACTTCCGTTGTTAAATGATACGATGATTGTATTGGCTTTCATACTGTTGATTTCTGAAGCCAAAGTTATACGGGTTTGATATTGTGTATATTAGTGTTTTTACGAAATATGTATGGGGAAAAAACGGAAACAAAAAAAGCTGTCTCAAAAATGAAACAGCTGTTATTTAAAAATAATATTAAATTGAAAAATATTTTAGTAAAGCAATTAAAGCATTCCCAGCTCAAATTTGGCTTCCTCACTCATCATGTCCTTATTCCAGCTTGGTTCGAATGTAAGTTCTAGGTCAACACTTTTTACATTTTCCACTTCTGCTACTTTATCTTTTACTTCCTGAGGAAGTGTTTCTGCAACCGGGCAATTGGGAGTCGTAAGGGTCATGATGATCTTAACATCCGCATCATCGGAAATCTGAACATCATAAACCAGTCCTAATTCATAGATATCTACCGGAATTTCAGGGTCATATACGGTTTTTAAGACGTTGATGATCTCTTCACCAATGTCAGCAATCTGATCGTCTGTAAATTTCATTTTTTAATCTAAATTGATGTACCTTTTCAATAAATCTTCCTGACGCATGCGCCGAAAAATATTTGCCAAAGTTAAGACATCTTTTTCACAATAGTCTACTATTCTTTGCAAGTCTTTCTCTATGTAGTAGATTGATGAAACCATTGAGCCGTCGATATCATCTTTCGGAGTGGGAACTTTAAAAACATGAGCCAGTAATTCCAGGGAAACAAAACTCTTGTAGTCCCCGAATTTCCAAAGTTCCATGGTGTCAAGGTGAGGAATTTCCCAGGGTTTTTTTCCAAACATCTGAAATGGTATCGGAGGCATCATTCCATTAATCAGGAACCTTCTGGCAATCCAGGGAAAATCAAATTCTTTTCCATTGTGTGCACACAGAATTACTTCACGAAGCCGCTGACTATTAAAAATTTCCCCAAATTCCTGTAATATCTTTTTTTCGTCATGCCCGGCAAAACTTTTAATTTTTAAAGTATCATTCTTTTCAAGCATCCCGATCGTAATACAGATAATTTTTCCGAATTCAGCCATAATACCTGCTTTTTCCGAATAAAAATCCTGTGCGGAAATTTCATCTTTTCTCTGGAATTTTGTTTTTTTATCCCAAAGCATCTGCTCGGTTTCAGGAAGCTCCTCCCACGATCCGGAGCCCGGAACGGTTTCAATATCAATAAATAAAATTCTTTCTAAAGGAATGTGCTGTATCATTTGTTTTTTATTTTATCCTATCTGCATTCCGTTTTTCACGGGCAGGGAAGGAGTTAGTAAAGTGACCTCTTTTTTATCTTCACCATAAACCCCTAAAACCAGGCATTCGCTGAAGAAATTGGCAATCTGTTTTTTAGGAAAATTAACAACTGCCAGAACCTGCAGGCCAACCAATTCTTCTTTACTGTATAATGATGTAATCTGTGCAGATGATTTTTTAATTCCCAGATCTCCAAAGTCTATTTCCAGTTGATAGGAAGGATTTCTGGCTTTCTCAAAGTCATTGGCTGAAACTACGGTTCCGCATCTGATATCAATTTTTTCAAAATCTGTCCAGGAGATTTCAGGTTTTACTTTCATAATGTGATTTATTATTCTATTCTCTTTCCTTTTGCAGGTTTAACAAAAGTATTAAAATAATAAAACTTAAATAATCTTGATCAATAAATTTTACATCTAATAATCAATTGGTTACGAATTTTTAAGAAAAATTATATGATTTCCGTGCAAGATTTACCTGAAACCAGTATTTATAGAATGAGTACTCAATGATAATGTTTAATGCCAAAATTTAATATAATGAAGATAAAAAAAGTACTTCATTTCCTGATGCTTGCTGCTATTGCTGTATCCGGAATGTCATTGATATCGTGCCTTGAAGACCAGTACACGCCAATTCCTGTAAAGCTGAGTGATGTTGACGGAAATTATAAGGCCAGACTGGTAACCTTCCAGGGAGGAAAAATAAATGAAAAGATTACTGATTTCAATGCTAAAGACAGCCTGATCACTTTCAAAGATTTTCCTGCGAGGGAAGTGGTAAAAACGATCATAACAGATCCGGCAAAGGCGGACACTGTTTTAGCACACTTAGGAAAAGTGGAATATAAAATAAAATTCAAATCTAAGCTGAATACCGAGCAAAATGTGGTAGAACTTGCTTTAGAGCCTCAGGTTATGGCTTTTCAGATTCCTGTAGAAGGTGTCACAAAAAATATTTCAGTAAAGATGTCTGCAAAACAGAAAGGTTTTTATGTAGGATATGATACTTCCCTGAGATTTGCCTGGGAAGCGGAAAAAATAACTGTCGGAGAGACAGAGGTCACTCCTTATCAGATTATAAAATATGAAGTTCCAATCAGTATAAAGAATTAAATAGTAGTTTTTTGTAGATAGGCCGGCTTCAGTTTGAGGCCGCCTATCTTTGTATTATGTTAAATGACTGACAGCATCGGAGTGATATCATATAGTCAATGAAAGAAAACAACGAACAAATTTTGGTTAGCCGCCTTTTGCAAAAAGAAGAAGCGGCCTGGAAAGAGCTTTTTGAGGCTTATTCAGGTAGTCTTGCCTATGTGTGTTCGAGATATATTATTGACAGGGATCATGTGAATGATGTTTTACAGAACAGCTTTATCAGAATGTTTCGCTCAATAGATTCTTTTGAATACCGAGGAAATGGTTCTCTGAAAGCCTGGGCCAGCAGAATTACAGTCAATGAATCTTTACAGCACATTAAACAAAATTCAGATTTTAAAATCGTAGCTGATGAAACTGATATTCCGGATGTTGAAATAGAAGAAGAACCTGATCTGGACGAAATTTCACAGCAGGAAATTATGGAAATGATCCGGACGCTTCCTGATGGATACAGGACCGTGTTTAACCTTTTTGTTTTTGAAGAAAAAAGTCATAAAGAAATCGCAGAGATACTGGGGATTGCCGAAAATTCCTCAGCATCGCAGTTGCACAGGGCCAAATCAATGCTTGCCCGGAAAATAAAAGAATATAAAATGTCTAAAACAGCGCAATATGAGTAATGAATGGTTAAATGATCTGCGCAGGAAAATGGAAGATCACACAGAAGATGTTCCTGATGGATTGTGGAAAAATATCAGGGAAGAATTATTTGTGGAGGACGAGAACAACGGCATTCCCGGTTCCGTTCCGAATGATCTCAAAGCGCAGAAGGCTGTTATTGAATTTAACCGGCCGCTAATGTATCGTATTGTCGGTGTTGCTGCGACAGTTATTATATTCTTGATTCTGGGCGGGCTATTTGATTTTACCGGAAAAAAACATCAACCTGAAATTAAAAAACCATATACTGTAGAAGATAATTTTCAGGAAAAACCAATATCTAATCCAATAGCAAATTATTCCGAAAAAGACTTTGGAAACCAGTTTTTTAGCCCTGAACAAAAAGGAAAGCAAAAGAAGAATTCAGGACAGGAGTATATTAAAAATTCTTTAACGGAGATAAATTTTTCATCGGGAATTAATCTGGTTGACAAATCAGAAATTGATCTTCAAAATGAAATGTTTTCTGAAAATAAATTAACTCAGAAAGAAAATAAAGGAACTACTACGGAAAACCCGTTTGTTGAAGAGGCCTATCCTTTGATGACAAAAGAAGAAAGAAAAAAGAAGCAAGAATCTGAAGCGAAAAAGCTGGCATTCAACAAAGCAAAAAGAAACTGGATGCTGGGTTTGGGAACAGGAAACGCCTCTTCAAATTCTACCGATCAGTTCCCGGGTTATGCCTCACTCACCGGAGCCACACCTTCTCTTCCTGAAATGTGGAGTCTGGGATCTGGTGAAGATCCGCTGATGTCCATTCTTCTGGCTAATCAGGATAAAAAAGTTGATGCCACCATCAGGCATAAAACACCGCTTACTTTTGGTGTTTCTGTTTACAAAAATTTAGGAAGAAAGTGGAGCATCGGGACCGGTGTTAATTATACCAGGCTTTCCGCGGAGCTAACCTCCGGAAGTCAGTCGGATTTTATCAGCAGTGAGCAGAATATTCACTACGTGGGAATTCCGGTTCAGGTAAACTATAATGTTATTCAGAAAGGCGCTTTTACAGGCTATCTCACAGGAGGAGGTACTGTTGAAAAAGCAGTTTCCGGCGATATCAAGACGAAATATATTGTAGATGGCGCTGTAAAGCAGGAGATCAAAGAAGATATTCGTGAAAAACCGGTTCAGGTTTCTGTGAATTCGGCTGTAGGAGTTCAGTTTAAGGTGGTAAAATATATAGGTATTTATGCAGAGCCCGGAGTTGGTTATCATTTTAAAGATAACAGTTCATTAAAAACGATTTATAAAGAAAAACCGCTGAATTTTAATGTAAAATTCGGAGTAAGGATATTATTGGATTAACATAATTTAAATCACAAAAATAATTGTATATGAAAACAAAACTAATTTTTTTAAGTTTTTTATTTTTAAGTTTTTTACAGCTGAAAGCACAGCAATGTACCCCTGAAATTACCAGTCCAAGACTGGGCACTCTGTTTCCGGAAAAAATAGTTTTCTGCAATACGGAGACGGAAACCCTTTCTACCACGCAAACATATGGAACGTACCAATGGTACAGACAGCAGTGGGATTGGCAAACACCCAATAATAATCCCTGGGTAGCAATTCCCGGTGCCACATCCCAGACTTTAACCATCAACGGGAATGATGATATGCTGTACTACTTCAAGGTTGAGGTAACACAGAATGACTGTACTGCAGAAAGCGCTGCGGTTCTTGCAGACGGCTATGCGTACGGGCTTCCATTTATGATGGCAGATTTCCAGCCCGGAACTTTTGAAGAAACAGCTCCCGGTGTATATAATGTTTGTGATGGCGCATCAGTACAGCTTAATGACGGCTTTCCGCAGCTTTACGGAACACACACATGGTTTAAATGCCTTCCCGGAAGTAACCCTCCTTTACCAACGGACCCTTGTATTATTGCTGGGGAAACAGGAGATTCGTATACGGCAACCAATTCCGGAACTTTCGGTTTTTATGCCTGTACGGAATATTGTCCTGATCAGTGCGAAATGCTAAGCGATTTTGCTTTTATTACCTTAAATTTCGGAAACTTTAGCTTCTGCTCCAATCTCGGGACGGGAGAAACCAAACCTAAAGAAAATAACCTCAGCGTTTATCCGAATCCTGCATCACAGGTTATTTATATCGGAAAAGAATCTGATAAAAAATACCCTGAAGTTTCCATCATTGATATGTCCGGAAAACTTGTCCTGCAAAAGAAAAATCACCAGTTTTCTGAGGCTATTGATGTAAGTGCAATGGTTCCGGGAACGTATTTTATCGTATCTAAATCTGCGGAAGGTAAAATATACAAGAATAAATTCATCAAGAAATAAAAAGAGATATTTTGGATTGAATTGATTGAAAGGCCCGGAGTTGATCCCGGGCTTTTCTTTTATACTTAAAATATTGCGCTCACCGATTAGAAAAAATATTTTATTTTTGCATCAAAACACAGACGATGCTGATCAAAATTTATGGAAGTGCAATACACGGCGTCTCGGCGCAAACCATTACGATTGAAGTTAATGTTGATACCGGAGGAGTAGGCTATCACCTCGTAGGTCTTCCCGACAGTGCTATTAAAGAAAGCAGTTACAGAATTTCCGCTGCGTTGAAAAACGTAGGTTATAAAATTCCCGGAAAGAAAATAACCATTAATATGGCGCCCGCTGATCTTCGTAAAGAAGGTGCCGCATACGATCTTAGCATTGCCATCGGAATTCTTGCAGCCTCCGATCAGATTCTTGCCGAAAATATCCAGGACTATATCATTATGGGAGAGCTTTCTCTCGACGGAACTTTACAGCCGGTAAAGGGTGTTTTGCCGATTGCCATACAGGCGAGAGAAGAAGGATTTAAAGGAATCATTCTTCCGAAACAAAATACCCGAGAAGCTGCGATTGTGAACAATCTCAATGTTTTTGCCGCCGAAAATATAAAAGAGGTGATTGATTTCTTTAATGAAGGAAAACCGCTGGAGAAAATTGAAATCGATACCAGAAAAGAATTTCAGGAAAAAATTAATGATTTTCCTTTTGATTTTTCAGAAGTGAAAGGGCAGGAGACTGCGAAAAGAGCGATGGAAGTTGCAGCAGCGGGCGGACATAATATCATTTTGATCGGACCTCCCGGAAGCGGAAAAACAATGCTTGCGAAAAGGGTTCCCAGTATTTTGCCTCCGCTTAGTTTAAAGGAAGCATTGGAAACCACAAAGATCCATTCTGTCGCGGGTAAAATGGGCACGGAAACTTCGCTGATGACGGTTCGTCCGTTTCGTGCACCGCATCACACGATTTCAGATGTGGCACTTGTTGGCGGGGGAGGTTATCCGCAACCCGGAGAAATCTCGTTGGCACACAACGGCGTATTGTTTCTGGATGAAATGCCGGAATTTAAAAGAACCGTACTCGAAGTAATGCGGCAGCCTCTGGAAGACCGTGAAGTAACAATCTCAAGAGCCAGATTTACGGTGAATTATCCCGCAAGCTTTATGTTGGTCGCCTCCATGAATCCCAGCCCCAGCGGATTTTTTCCTGATGACCCTAATAATACTTCCACCGTCTACGAAATGCAGCGGTATATGAATAAGCTTTCCGGACCTCTTCTGGACAGGATTGATATTCATATTGAAGTGCAGAAAGTGGAGTTTGAACAATTAGCGGAACGAAGAAAAGGCGAGAAAAGCGAAGATATTAGAAAACGTGTTCTCATGGCTCGCGAAATTCAAAGAGAACGTTATAAAGACCTGAAAATAAGTTACAACGCGCAAATCGGACCGAAAGAGATTGAACAATACTGCGAATTGGATGAATCATCTTTCAGTCTCATCAAAACCGCTATGGAAAAGCTGAATCTTTCGGCAAGAGCCTATGACCGCATCCTTAAGGTAGCCCGAACCATAGCAGATCTGGAAGGCTCAGAAAATATTCTTTCATATCATATTTCGGAGGCGATACAGTATAGGAGTCTGGATCGGGAGTTTTGGAATGGGTATACTCACTAATTATTAAATATAGTTGTAATGTGATATGTTTATTAAATTGTTTTTTTTATTGATTTATTTTTGAAGTAAACACAAATTTATTTGTTTTATATTATATTAATTAGCTTTTTTTTAAAATATAGTGAAAGTTAAATTTTGTTAAAATTATTATATAACTTATTTATATTATTAATTTTGTGGACATCGATATCGACAAATATTTAAAAATTCAAATATGGAAAAATTGAAAAACAAAAAAGTTGAAAAGTCAAAAATGTCAAAACTAATTGGAGGCGGCTGGGTTCAGACTTCATCAAGTACGCGAAATATTCAAACTCCTGATGGGAATACTTGTGTACAGACTACAATTGATGGTTACAATGATACTAATGGAAATGGAAAATGGGATAAAGGTGAGGTTAAATCGTCTTGTAGTGAAATAAGCTGTGGTTAATTAAAAATATGCAAAATGAAAAAACAAATTAAAATTTTGAATAAAACAAAAATGTCATCTATCTGCGGGAATGGATATGTTCAGACATCAACAAAAAAAGAAACATCGAATGGATGTACAACAATCACAACAGATGGCTATTATGATAACAATAATAATGGAAAATTCGATAAAGATGATAAATTCGTCTCTTGTTCAAATACCATTTGCGAATAAATTAAATTAATCTATAAAATTAAGCGACTACATTTCTATAATGAAGTGTAGTTTTTATTTTACAGTAACAAATGATAAAAAAAATATTTTTTCTCTTTTTCCTTTTTATTAGTCTATGCTATTATCCTCAAAATAACAGAGATAAGAGGAATTATCTTGTGTATGCTGCGCAAGTTAGCCTGTATGACAAAGATTACAATCAATCATTAAAATACTTTACAAAAGCATTTAAATATGCTCCCGCACAAACTTCTTATGAATTGCTAGCTGCAGCTTCCGTAGCATTTAAACTCAATAAAGTAAAAATTGCAGAATCATACTTAAGAGAATCAATTACTAAATATAAAGTACCATTAGAACTGATAAATACTTATCCAAAATTAACTCCCTATAAAAATTCAAAATTAATTAAGAAAATTAACGCTTCATATGATAACCTATTAAAAGAATATTATTCTCAGCTAAAAAATATATCTGCTTATCTGGAAGTAGAGCAACTTGTCACAAAAGACCAATATGTTAGGTCGCTGGCTAATTATTATCTAGGAGTCAGTGATGAGGAGGGAGGGGAAATGTTATT
Organism: Chryseobacterium sp. MHB01; assembly: GCF_034651565.1. Taxonomy (NCBI): domain Bacteria; kingdom Pseudomonadati; phylum Bacteroidota; class Flavobacteriia; order Flavobacteriales; family Weeksellaceae; genus Chryseobacterium; species Chryseobacterium sp. MHB01. The sequence goes on from NZ_JAYEDA010000008.1 coordinate 125,245, forward strand.
TAATTATATTAATGCTGTTAATAAAAAAGATTCTTTAGGTATTGAGAATTATGGGAGATATGTAAACTTTAAAGATAAAAACCTTGAAAATCTGAAGTTTAAATTAATGGAAAATACAGATTCGTTAAATATTCAAAAATATATTGATATCACAAAAAGATACGGATATTTTGAAAATGGTTGGATACTGCTCTGGCATCATAGAGGAACATATAATGAAAGTAATTTTGTCTGGAATTTTTTTAAGCCATATATTAATTCTGAAATTGAAAAGGGAAATTTGGAAAGAGATTTTTTTGCATCATTTGAAGACGATTACAATATATCAAAAACAGGAAAACAAAAATATGGTACTGAAGCACAATACGATATTTATCCTATCGAAAATATTAAAAATGTAGATTTGATTAGGGAGAAAGTTGGACTTCCGCCGCTTTATTATGATAAAATAATATATGATATAGATATTCCCAAGGATTATCTGATAGATGAAAAGACGTTTCGTGAATGTATTCTTTCAAAAGTTAAATCTTTATGATAAAAATAATTACAGAAGAATTAGACATTACTTCGGATCTAATTATTGAATGGATTCTATCTTTAGATTATGAAGCAGAAAGAAAAAATGTAGAAACTTTCCATGATTTTACGTTTGAAATTAATAATTTATCTACTAGTGGTGTATTTGAAAATGCATTTCATAGAAGAGCTAAATTAAATATTTTACCTACTAATCTGAATACTTTTAACTATAAGGATGAACTAAAAACTGACGATAATCTGATATTGAAAGCTTACGAAAAGATAGCAAAAAATACTGGCAACTATGTAGGTGAATTTAATGATGAGGAACAACATAACAAGGTTTTAGATCTTTATTATGCTAAAGAAGTAGGTCTTAACATTCCAGATACTTTAATAACCAATAAGAAATCTAACCTACTTGATTTTATTTATAAGAATGGAGGAAAAGTTATAACAAAAAGGATTAAGAATCCTCTGTTGGTCAAAGAGAAAAATTACACAGTTTATGGCAGAGAAACCTTACTTATTGAATCTAAAGAAATTGATTTTTTAAATTAATATTTCAATGCAGGATTATTCCAACGATATATTGAAAAAGTCTACGAACTAAGAGTTTTTGTATATAAGGATAGATTATATTCAATGGCAATATTTCCACATGATATTAATGAGATTGATTTCAGAATAACAACAGATGACAAGCCTAAAAGATATGTTCCTTTCGATTTGCCTCAGCTTATTGAAGAGAAAATTAAAACATTTTTTAGAATTAAAAATATCAATACAGGTTCAGCTGACCTGATGGTTGATTCAAATAATACTTTTTATTTTTTAGAGAATAATAGTCAAGGTCAGTTTCACTGGGTATCATTTTATTGTAATTATAATATAGAAAAAGATATAGCATTAGATTTAATTAAAAATGAAAAACCAATTTAAAAATCTTTCTTTGTCACCTTACATACGCGAAACAAAAGTTTTGGAAAATAGTAAAGAAAATAGTAAAGAACAAACAATTCAAGTCGAAAAGCTTCAATCAAGAAGAGTTATACCAAATAATTTTTATAAGCCAATAACAAAAATTATTAACTTCAATGAATTTGAATAATACCTTCAAGCTTTTTGCCAATTGTATTCCTGTTAAAGGTTTTTCAGCTTGTTTGATTTGTGATCTCCAACAAAATGATTTTGTATTAATACCTTTAGAATTGTTTGAAATTTTAACTACTCACAAAAATAAGTCCTTAGATGATTTATTTAAAATCTACAACTCTGAAGATATTGTTCAATATTTCAATTTCTTGAAAGATCTTAATCTTGGCTTTCTTACATCAACACCAGACTTATTTCCTGAAATTGATCTTCGTTTTTATGAACCCTTTATATTATCAAATGCTGTGATAGAATATGATGATGAGAAAAAGTATGACGTTTTTGAGCTTTTTAAACAACTTGATGATTTAAATTGTAAAAACATAGAAATAAGATTCAATAATAAGAATATAGATACATTAATGTTACTACTGAACTATATCAGCAGTAATAAGTTAATAATTTCATCTATTGGAATAGTTATTGAGTATAGTGGAAAATTAAATGAAAAATTATTATTAAATCTTGCAGAACAAGAAAATCGGATTTCATATATTATAATATTTAATAGTCTTAAAAATGAGTTGATTTCCTCAAAAAAAACCAATGGTATGGGTTATATTATATTTACCAAGGAGAAAATAGACATTTATTCATGTGGAATCGTTAATAGAGACTATTTTGTTATTAATATAAAATCATTTACGGAATTTCTTAATCACAATTCCTGTCTCCATAAAAAAATAGCTATTGATAAAGATGGCAATATAAAAAATTGTCCTTCAATGATTGAAAATTTTGGTAATATTAATGATACAACATTACGACAGGCTCTTAATCGAGCTGGATTTAAAAAGTATTGGAATTTAACTAAGGATAGTATTGAAGTCTGTAAAGATTGTGAGTTCCGTTACATCTGTACTGATTGCAGAGCTTATACTGAGCGATCTAATGTTAATAGTGAAGGACTAGATATATCTAAACCTTTAAAATGTGGATATAATCCTTATATTGGAGAATGGGAAGAATGGAGTACAAATCCATTAAAACAGAAGGCTATTAAACATTATGGAATAAAAAATATCATAAAAGCAAATAAGAGTTGAATGTCTAAATCCAGAATTAGCAAAAAAGATTTTAATTAACCTAAACTCCCTTCTTCCCCTCCAAAATCATCTGTATCATTTTGACTTTTCTTTTTTCGCGGGTTTCAGGCTTTTTAGCTTCATTGATCCAGCGGATGTATTCTTTACGGTGCGTATAGCTCATCTTATCGAAAAGAGCTTTTGCTTCGGGGTTTTCATTAAAGATGGTAAGAATATCATCGGCTATTTCCACGGTTCTTTCTTCTTTATCTTCAGTGAGGCTGACAGAAATTTCATCACCGAAATTCTTTCCAAGTTGTTTCCTTATTTCCTGGGTGAGGCCCAGCATGTGGTTGTCGGATTTCATTTTGGCAAGGCTTCCGCGGTATTCTACTTTGTCATCGAAGAGGGCTTTGATTTTCACCTGCCCTTTTTTGTTAAACAGTTTCTCGGTGGAAAAAGGAAATTCCACAAAAGCGGCATTCATGGTGCCGTGTTGCTTAATAACAGCGTTGAATTGGATAGGCTGAGGTTTCATCAGGAATAAAATTTTAGAGCTAATTTATTCATTAAAAAACAAAAAACCGCAAAAGAAACTTTCGCGGTTTTAAAATTATATCAATAAAGATTATTTTCTTTTTCCTTTAGCAGGTGTTGCTTTAGGCATTTTTGTTTTGGTATCTGCAGGCGTGTTTTCGTCTCTTACCAATTGCAGTTCGTCGATTAATCTTCTTGCGCCGGCATATTTGTCAATCGTCCAAAGAACGAAACGAACGTCTACGTTGATAGTTTTCTGCCATTCCGGTTCAAAAACGATGTCTCCGCTTAATGCTTCACTGTTTCCGTCGAATGCGATACCGATAAGGTTTCCGTCACCGTCAATTACCGGTGAGCCTGAGTTACCTCCTGTAATATCGTTGTTGGAAAGGAAGTTAACCGGCATGTATCCTTTAGCATCGGCATACTGACCGAAATCTTTAAGGTTGTAAAGGTCGATCACTCTCTGTGGAAGGTCAAATTCTTCATCCCCTTTCTTGTATTTTCCTACAAGACCGGTCATGTCAGTATAATAGTTATCTGTAATACCGAAATAGTTTCTGTCAGTTCTGATAGGTAATGTATCTACTGTTCCGTATGTAAGTCTCATCGTAGAATTCGCATCCGGGTAGAATTTCTTTTCAGGCATAGCCTTCATCAATCCTGCTAAGAATAATCTGTTGTTTTTAGCAAAATTATCATCAATCTTCACGAATCTTTCTGCAGAAGCTCTCTGGTCTGCAACCAATCCGTTCGCAATTTTCCAAAGCGGATCTGCATCCAGTTTTAATTTATCCGGATTCAGCACGAAGTTGGTTGCGGATGTTTTGTTGGCGAAGATTGAAGAATAGGCAATATTGGAAAGGTTATTCGCATCAAGACCCATGATGGTTTCAGATGCTACATCTTTGTTTACTCTGGTCTGGTAAAGATTAACCATAGAGTTCAGCATTTCACCTTCAAGCTTGGTATTGATATTTTCATAAGCTGATTTTAAAGCAGCATCTACTTTTGGCTTCATCGCAAGCCTTCCTTTCATGTCCTGGTCTGCATACGCTTTAAGCACGCTTCCTACCTGTAATGCCAAAGAGAAATACTTGGCATTTCTTGAAAGCTGAGACATATACATTCTCTCAACGTTTCTGTCTGAAGTCTGCTTGTAATAAATACCGATATCTTCTAAAACGGTTTCGTACTCGGCAATATTTTCCGGTTGCAGCGCCCATGTTTTAAATCTTTCTTCTACCTTTTGCTTGTCGGTGATCGTTCCGTTTTTGATTACGGCATCGATAGTTCCCTGTCTGTTTTTCCAGTAGTTGGCTACAGAAGCATATTGAGAAGCATAATTCAGCTGAGTTCCTTTATCTTTATCCATGTATTTCTTCATCACGTCCATCGCTAGCTTAGACGCTTCTACCCATGCCGGATAATCTTTTCCTACCATTTGCTGGATCCCGTAAGAAGTCAGGTAACGGTTTGTTCTTCCCGGATATCCCAAGATCATGGAGAAGTCTCCCGGTTTTACTCCTTTAAGGGAAACAGGAAGGAAATGTTTAGGTTTTAAAGGAACGTTGCTTGGAGAATATTCTGCAGGGTTTCCGGCAGCATCTGCATACACTCTGAATACCGTGAAATCTGCAGTGTGTCTCGGCCATTCCCAGTTATCAGTATCGCCACCGAATTTTCCTAATGCGGAAGGCGGTGCACCTACCAATCTGATATCTTTATAATCCTGGTACACGAAATAGTAAAATTCGTTTCCGTTGAAGAAATCTCTTACGACTACTGTATATTTTCCGTTTTCAGAATTTTCAGACTGGATCGCTTTGGTTTCAGCATCGATCACTGCTTTTCTTTCTGCAGCGGACATGTTGTTGTTGAGTTTTGAATTGATTCTTTGCGTAGCATCATCCATTCTTACTAAAAATCTCACATAAAGATCTTTAGCATTGAATTCGTCTTTCTGTTTCATCGCCCAGAATCCGTTCTTTAAATAATCTTTTTCCGGAGTGGAAGCTGCTGCTACCGCGCCGTAACCACAATGGTGATTGGTGAAGATAAGGCCCTGTCCGGAAACAATTTCTCCCGTACAGAATCCTCCGAAGCTTACGATGGCATCTTTTAAGCTGGAATTATTCACGGAATAAATTTCTTCCGGTGTAAGATGCAGCCCTTCTTTCTGCATATCGACACCATTGAGTCTTTTAACAAGCATTAACAACCACATCCCTTCGTCTGCCCTCATTTGCGCAAAACTTAAAAGGAAAGTGAATAGTAGAAGTATTCTTTTCATTTTATAAAATAATTTTTGTGTCGCTAATTTACTAATTTTTACCGTATTCTGGACCCGGAATGGTATGAAATTGGATTTCAAACGCCTATGAAAACAATATTCATTTCGGTTTTGTGTGTTTTATTTTCAGGAATATTACTGAATTGTCATGCTGTAAACAACAATACATCACAAAATACCGACCTTCATTCGCAGGTTCACAGGGAATGGATGCTTATCACTTTCGGGGCCTATTCCAAATCTGATCTGATCGCAAAAAATGCAAAAATTAACCTCACGGAAAAGCAGGAGAAGGGAAAAATTAAAGGAACAGCATTCATGGGCTGCAACAGTATGTTCTTTACTTCTGAGTTTAAGAATGACGGCGGTGTAAAAATATCAGAGATCGGGTCTACTCTGAAAGCCTGCCAGGATATGAAACTAGAAACGGATTTCTCTAAAGCGTTCAGGAATATGACAAATTACTCTGTAAAAGGACATGTTCTTACACTTTCTGATGATGACGGAAATCAAATGGAATTTATTGCCGCCGACTGGGATTAAAATAAAAGCGGAGAAATATTTTCTTCGCTTTTTATTTAAGCTTTAAGTATTCAAATCATACGCTCAAAGGAATCTGATTTAATTTAATCTAGCAGATTAAGCTCTCACATGAATCTGTTTTAGTCTAATCTGTCAGTTTAAATTAAATCAGAAGTTTGTTTAAGTCTAAACTCCCGGTTTAAACTAAAACACAAATCTTTTTGAGTTTAATCTATCAGTTTAAATTAAATCAAAAGTCAGTTTAAGTCTAAACTGACATTTTAAAATAAAAACCATTTAAATGAAAACATCTTTACCACCAAGGTTGTCATTCTAATTCTTTAAATGGTTTAGGTGATATAGTAATTGTGTTTTTAGCTTTTCCCGGAAATTACCTTTAAGATAATCGGTTCCAGATTAGAAGGGAGATCGGCGGATTTAATCTGATAGTTTTTGATTTTCATTTCCTTGAACCAGTTTTCCCAGTATTCTTTGATAACGGCCTCTTCAAAAGGATTTCCTTTTTCCGGATTAATTCCTAAAACAATCACTTCAAGGTTATTTAGTTTATCGTTGGCTTTTACAAATCCGAACTTGTTTTTTTCTATAACAGTTTTAAAGTCGGTGGTTGTAAGATGATTAGATTTTATTAGTTTTGAAGTTAAGTAGGAGGTTTTCTTATCCTGTGAAAATTTAGAGTCTTCATGATACATATAACCGTCAGTCAGAATAAAAAGAATATTCCTCCTGTCATTTTTTATGCAGTAATCTTTGACTTTATTTCTGAAAAACTCCCAAATATCTGAGCCTACATAATTTCCGTCTTTTATAGCAGACTGATAAATATGTAATGGCAATTCCGAATATTTTTTATTAACCTCATCAAAATAGCTTTTTGGAGTATCCTTATCGAATGAAACTTTCAGTTCTTTCGTAAAGTCATTGATTTTCGGATCTGAAGGTTCCGGATTAAAAAACACCTGCATCTGATCGTCATACGTGATGATTTTCTTTGATTTGATATGATTTAAAAATCCTTTTTCAATGGTTTTTATGTATTCCACATCTCTTTGGAAATACGGCATTGTGGGATTTGGATTGGTGTCAGGATCAATCCGGTCTGATAAGTCGATCAGAATACTGACATTGATGTTGTTAGGATCCTGTATTAATTTTACTGAATCCTTTTTAGTTTCATCATCTTTATTACCGTCCTTGCAGCATGACATTAGGGAGATAATCATTAACAGATATAATATTTTTTTCATACGATTGATTTTATAAAGCTGATAAATACACTAAATTCTGAGTATCTGAATTGGCTCCGACCCTTTCGAGATTGGTTTCATACGTCGCAATACAGTTTTCGATCATGGTCTGTTTTTCTGTTTTGGAAACTGCAATTTTTTCTCCGATAAACGTGATCCAACCCTGAACGTATTCAGAAGCATACCGCTTGTAATCTTTAGTAGGAATAATAACACTGTCTATGATATTCTGAAGCTCCTCAATTCTGCCGCGTGTTTTGATAATGAGTTCTTTAATGCTTCCGATGTTTGCCGTAATCTCTTCGGTTTCCTTTTTTAAAGCATTGATTTTTTCTGAAAGAGAAAGAATTTTTTTCTGCCTGATTTCCTGTTCGCTTCTTATCCTGTCTTTTTCACGATGCTCTTTCATGACAAAGTCGAAAACCAGTCCCCAGATAATATAAACAATGAATCCCGCGAAAATAATTCCCCAAAATTGAATCTTTGTAAAAGCAATCTTAAGATCAAACGGAGGAGAATCGAAAGTTTTATTCAATTCATATAATTTTGATTCGATCTCATACGCTAAAATAGAATCGAAAACAAAAGTTACCAGGAATAGCAACCCTAATTTCACATAATTGACTTTCGTTTTATTTTCACCAAACATATGAATCAGAAAACCTAAACCGAGAAATACAAACGGGATCAGTGTGACGAAAGATACTTCGATAAATCCGTCATTCCAGGCCTTCATCCATGCATTGGCATCCAGAACACTCTGTATGACGGTGCTTCTTGCATCAAAGCTTTTAAAGAAAGCCGAATAAGAAGTTGAAATATAAAAGGTCGCTAAGTATAACGTAATGGGGATTAAAAGAATCAATCCGATCCAGAATTTTGCGGAAGCTCCCTTTGTAGCTTTTACATTATACTTTTCCGGATTTCTGGGGAGATCCAGAATCTCCGCTTTTAAATTGTCAATACTATTCTGATGATTTTCGATTTCTTTGTTTTTGGTTTTCAGCTGTTCTTCTTTAGTTTCCTGAGAAACCGTTAGAGCCTTGATTTCCGTTTCCCTGTTTTTCTGTTCGTTGATGTAAGATTCTTTCAGCTTCTGCTGTTTTTCAACCATTTCTTTCTCTTCGTTCTGGAATTTGGAATAAACGGCATCCAGGCAGATGGACAAGGTAGAGTGGTTTCCGCTGGTGCGCGAACTGTCTCTGTATCCTGATTCGTGATACGTTCTTTTTCGGCTTTCTTCAGAAGAATCTTCGGTTGTACTGATTTCGTTTTTAGGCAGCTGCTCCTCCTGTTTTTCGATCGGAACAGATTTTAGTTTAAATAAGTTTTTTATGCTGGCGGTATCCATGGCGGGTTAGTTTTTTAGTTCATATAAAATTTCACTTTTGTTCTTTCCTATTTTTACGGCTTCGATGAGATAATCTACAATAGCCGTTACATTTTCTTCCAGAAATCCGAACATCAGGACATATTTCTGCATCGCAGAATATTCATTGGGAGAAACGATTCCGTCTGCCCAGATCATTACCGTAAGGTCATACAGATAATCTACTTTTTCCTCGATTGTCTGAGGAACAATTGATTTTAAATTAATAGGATTTAAAAGAATTTCATCCAGGTTTTTGGAAGAGATACCTCTTTCTTCGGCACATCGGTACAGCATTTTCAGTTCCAGAGCACTGAAATCATCATCACATATTGCCATTTGATACAATCTTAAAAAATGGGCCTTAAGATTTTCCGTTATCTGACTGTTTTCCATGAGGTTGTTCTTCTTTTGGTTGTTTGGGATTAATAATTCGGTCCCGCGAAGGAACCCTGAAGTTGGTAGGGTGAGCGGTGGTTTCTTCGGTATTGGTGTCTTCAATTTTCAGTTTCAGTTTATCCACGAAAGTGATCAGCAGAAATAATATTCCCGTAACCGTATCGATAGGAATCCACAAGCTTTTCCGGAACAGATAAATGGGAAAAATGGGGTTGAAAACGATAAGGACAACAAGAAAAATGATGCTGAAATAATGTTGCTTAGCGTGTAAGGTTACGTATAGAACGAGTAACGCGGCAACAAAAACGAGAATTCTGAGGAAAGTATAATACTCTATGGGAAGCCTGAAAATACCGATGAAACAACATAACGCACAGAAAGTGAGAAATGGTTTCATAATTTTTAAAATCCTGTGTGCAGATTATATTTATAATTAAAACGATGTTCAGACATAAAAAGGAAAGAGAAGAAATCAATCAGTGAAATTACTGCAGGAATAAAAGTCCAGCAAAACACCAGATAAAGTATTCCCATACCATTCTGTCCCAGGTAAAATCTGTGAATGCCTAATCCTCCAAGGAAAAAAGCAAGTAATACGGTGGTAGATTTTGATTTCATACTTAAACTCTTGATAAGATTTCGTTCTTTTTTACTTCAAACTCTTCGGGAGAAATAATCCCGCTTTCCACTAATCCTTTCAGCTTTTGAAGAACCGCAAAAGGATCTTCATTCTCAATGAGTAATGGTTTTTGCTCGTGCTGGAACTGTTGAGGCTGTGCAATAATGGGCGTTGCATTGTTTACAGTAACTCCTCCGGCAGAGGCTCTCAGTGTTTCAAGATTTTTTTCTCTTCTTACACCACGCATTCTTTCCTCCACCTCCTGTGCAAACTGATACAACCTTCTTGCCTGATTTTTAGGAAGGTAATCCATCATATTGACATGGCTGCTTACCGTTTTCATAATAAATGTTGAGCCTATTATGCCTTCTTTGATATGGCAATCTGCAACATCTACCCAATTATAATCCTGGAAATCCATAGATAAGCCGAAGTTTTTTGGTCTGCAGAAAATAATTCTTCTGTTGGTAAGTGCAATACAGTCAGGTGATAAATTGATAACCGGCTTTTTCTGAACCGCAATATATTCTACGCTTTCCTGTGAGGTGAGCAGGCTTTTTATTCTTCCTAAAAGCTTTTCAACAGCTTGAGGATCCTGCTCTTCATTTAAAAAATTCTTTAAATTCATGTTATTTTGTTTGTGATAATTTTACATCTTTATAATAAACAAACCCTTTCTTTCCACTCGGTTTCACCTGAACTTTGTACCATTGTCCTTGTTTTGACAGCTGAATCAGTTTGGCATTTTTAGTAACGGTGGCTACTATTTTAGATTTTGATGACGCTTTTTCATAGATGTTTACAACTCCAGTTCCTGCGAGATATCTGTTGTTGGAATTGACATTGACATTCAGTTCAACTTTTGGAACCTTATCTGAATTATTTTTTGAGGAGGTATGGTAGCTTGAAGTTTTGTGTTTTTTAGGCTTACTTTTTTTGTGAGTTCCGGAAGATGTACTTCTGCCTGAAGAGCTTCCGCTGCAGATGCCGCAGGTCCCGCCGCTTCCGCAATGTCCACATCTTGAACAATTGGTGCATGCTGTACAATAGGCAGAGCCTGTACAACGTCCGTCGTGTCCTATGCTGTCATTCGCTTTTACACAGCAATGCAATAGAAATAAACTGAATGTGAGTATGATGAAGGGTATTAGTTTTTTCATGGTTCTATTAATTATAATTTTCCAAAGTTTGATGTAACTGATTTCTGTAGTTATAAATCTCATCAAGAGTATTCAGTAAAATCTTTTCCCCTGCTTCCTTTCCGTTATGGAATGTTTCCAGATATTTGTTTGTTGTGTTGAAATGCAGCCTGCACAGCGGCTTTCGGTTGTTGTCATCCAGTAAAATCCCGAAATAGGAGAGGGTATCTCTGTACGCAATGCGCGAAGAAGGAATTTTTTCTCTTAAGATTGCTTTTACAATCTGAAAGCCTTCCAGCTCTTCTTCTGTGGTTACAATTTTAGAATCGTTATTGCTGTCAATCGGCTGGGAAGTTTTTACCTCTTCTTCTTTTTTCTCAATCTGCTCATTAATGCTCAATGCCGATTTCAAACGGAAACTGATGGATTCATTAATTGATGTCGCCAGTGCTTTTTTTGCATATTCCTTAAAAGAAACCATTCTGTTGGCGGTTAATGGTTTTTCGAAAAAACGACCGACCAAGAGTTTTACCATTTCATCGGTAGGATTTTCAATTTCTTTTTCAAATTCTTTCCTGATGGCTTTGATGTATTTTAAAGCTTCAGCAGAATCCAGAATACTTTCCAGGTTATAATCTTTTTTGGTAAACTTCTCCAGGATTTTGATGGAGCTGTCTTTCAGATCTTCAATATTAATCGTGAAAAAAGGCTTTTCATCCATGATATTGGGTTTTTCAAGATCCGTATAGAAGTTGTAAACAATTCCGTTGGTCAATACACCAAATCTTGTTTTGGAAACGTGATAATACCTGTGCAGTTGAGAATTGTGAGCGTCGGCGCTTTCTTTCCAGTGTTTGCATTCTATAATGAAAATCGGCTCATCATTGTTGCGGATTACGTAATCAACTTTTTCTCCTTTTTTGGTTCCGATATCGCACACGTGTTCGGGCACAACTTCTGTCGGATTAAAAATATCATACCCTAATATCTGTATGAAAGGCATGACGAAAGCATTTTTTGTAGCTTCTTCAGTTCCGATCTGATCTTTCAGACCGATCACTTTCTGATGAAGCTGTTCAAGTTTAATTTTAAGATCCATAGAATTAGTATTAAAGGGTTTCATCTACAATAGCTGCGGTGGGAGCATTGAATTTTACAGAAGCAATTCCGTTTTCCATTCCTGATTTCGAGGAATACAGCTGGCTTTTTCCGATAATCTCGCCATTCCTTGCTTTCAGAACAAAATAATCTTTTCCGTTCACGGCCACTCTTCGGTCATATTTGGAATCATCCTGAGAATTTACTTTTACCGATTCAATTCCTTTCTGGCAGGACGCTTTCTGAACATAGCCTTCGCTAGTCAAAATAATTTCACCGTTTCCGGCTTTTAGGTTAAACTGATACTCTTTGTTGATTCTCTGAGTGATAATAAATTTTCCCATGGTTATATTTTAGCTTGTATGACAGGATGTTGAACAGTAATAACAACCGTTTGCTTTTGAATAATCTTTCTTTGCTTCTTTAACAGCATCATCACAAGATGAAAATAGGCCGAGATATTTTCTGTTTTCTAAAGAAGGAAGAAAGGTGCAATTTTCATGATGCACTTCATGATCACCATTACTTTGTGCTTTTTTGTTGACGTAATACTTTTTCATGATAATAATGTATTTATTTGTTTAACATTCCAAAAGTATAACCCTTTCAAAACCAAACCTTACGGGAATCCGTAAAACCGGAAAAAAAAGAAAAAGCCTTTCAAAAAAATTGAAAGACTTCATTAAAAATGGATACAAAAAAATGATTTAAATAATCCCGATATCCTTACAAAAGGCTACGAGCTGCTCATTGCTGGTGACTTCCAGGTCTTCCTTCAGACCGTTAAGTTTTTTCTCAACGCTGCTCAGGCTGTTGGGTTTAATATTTTTTTCCTGAAGGTGTGTCGGAATGTTTTTTTGGAGAATTCCTTTTGAAAGAAGCGAAACCAGTGCAATATCATATGCGGAAAACTCATAACTGTTCAACTTTTTAACATCCTGCTTCAGATCAAGCGACAAATAATTTTCATTGATATACACTGAAGCGATGGATTTTTTCAGCTCCTTGGAATCATTTCGTGCTTTACGGACATAACCGTTGATGTGATAATCTTTAAAAAGAGAATCAATAATTCCTGATTTGTGTTCGGCAGAAAATACGATGATCTTTAATGAAGGCTGAATTTCCCTGATTTTTTCGATTAGCTCTCTTCCGTCTTTGATCTGTTGGGGATGATGATCTTCTTCATAATAAAGATCCGTGATCAAAAGGTCGTAAGGCTGTTGTTCGCGTATGGATTTCTGAATTTTTGCCAACGCATCATCACAATAATATACGTAGTCTACATTCGGAATATTGAGATCCTCCAACGTTTTCTGTACGGAAATATTGATGCTTTCATGGTCTTCCGCAATTAAAATTTTTTTGAACATTGTTTTTAGTTTTTTTTAAGAAACAGGAAATGAGATATTGATCTTCAGTCCCTTTTCAGTTTTCGTGTCAAAAATAATTGCTCCATGAATACTTTCTATACGGGAAACCGTAGAAGAGAGGCCATTTTTATATAATACATCACCAGAAATTCCGATTCCGTTGTCCGAATAGCTTATGCTGATCACATCTTCTTTTTTTTCAAACCTGAAAGAAACGATGCTTGCGCCGCTGTGCTTTCTCATATTCACAAGAAGTTCACGGATGATCTGATATACCTCGCCCTCTGTATTCTTGCTTATATTTTCCCAAAGGCTTTTCTCGTTTCCGGCAATGTAGGTATTAACAGATTCATTTTTAAAAGAACCGATCAGCTCCGATATTTTCTCGCTGAAGTTTTTATCTTCAGTTGAATCATCACTTTTTTCGTAAGAAATATCTCTCGACTTTTCATACACGAATTCCAGCTCGTCCAGGGCTTTTACTTTATCGAAATGTTCCTGATTTTCAATTTTCGTCATCACCTGATAGATACCGTTCGCCACTACATCATGCACTTTTTTAGAGAGTTTGAGCTGCGTGTTTTTGATTTCGAGCTCTTTTTCTTGTTGGAGGCGTATTTTTCTTTTCCTATACCAAAAAATACCGACGATTAAAATAATTATGAGAATACTAATTGCGAAATTTCTTTTTATCCTATCAAATCTATTATCTTCTACAAGTTTTTGATACCTGTCATTTTGTTGCTTAACTTCATATCGTACAATAGCAAACTGATTTTTGGATTTTGTTTTTGAAATCTGTAAGCTGTCGTTTAGTATTTGAAATTGCTTAAAATATTTCAGATAGTTTTTACTATCCAGATTAATTATTTTCTGAAGAGCCTGCAGCTGATCTTCTTCACTCTGACTTTGAGTTGCTACAGCCAGCATTTTTTTAGCATATTCTAATGCTTTTTCTTTGTCTTTGTCTAAAAAGTAATTAGATAGGGTAGCATAACTTGAATTTTGTCCGGGCAAATCTTTATTCTCTTCTCTTATTTGTAAAGCTTTATAAAGTTCTGGTAGGGGATTATATTGTGAATTGTCAGTAAATCTTGCTCGTGCAAGATTATTTAATGCTCTTGCATAGCTTAGTTTGTCTGTCGTTTTAAGAGCTATAATAAAATTGTGTTCAGCTGCCTTATATTCATTTAATGATACCAATGCATCGCCTAAATTATTGTGATATAGAGTAACGTCAGCAGGAGTTTTCGCGTATTTTAATGCTTCGGTATAAAATTTTATAGCATTATCAAAGTCATAGAGATATGATGAGCTGATTCCCATATTATTATAGCTTGAACCTAACGTCGCTCTAACTATAGTGTCATTAACATTTTTGAGGTATCTGTTGCCCTCAAGGGATGTTTCAATACTTCCATAATAGTCACCATTTTCTTGTTGAATAATAGCCATATTGACCAATGATCTTCCGACGCCTGAAGAATCTTTGATATCTAAATAGGCATTCTTTGCTAAGTTATAATAGTAGTAAGCAGAATCTCCGCTTAACGATTTAGCTTTTTTATAATAACTAATGGCAATATCATCATTCTGAATATTTGATGTTTCTTTATTACAGGAAAACAGCAAGTTGAGAAGAATGAATAAAAAATAGTTTTTCATGGTCGTATGATTGTAGTTTTATTTTGCAAAGTAATAAAAAAGAGCAGATTAAACAATCTGCTCTATACCACATAATTATGGTTTTACAAGTGGAGGTGGATTTTGTCCTGTATTGCCTCCTGTACTTCCGCCGTTACCCGGTCCGTCCGGATCTACTCCCGTTCCCGGATCAGTTCCTGTACCTGGGTCTGTTCCATCAGTGGGAGAATATTGCGTGATTGGTTGTCCGTTATTATCGTCGTTGCATTTTGCTGTATGGGCATTATGGTGTCCGAATGCTAAACCTAATAGCATTAATATGAATTGTAACATGTGTCAAAAAATTTAATTGTTAAAGCATTCGTGTTCTTTTCTGCGAAACTGATCGCAGACAGTGTTACACGTAAAAATTTCGAAGCGCTTCTTAAATTTTTTGGGAAGTGAACCTTCTAAAACGGAAGAGAAACATCTGCTTCCCAACCCGGAGTTTTCTTCCGTTTTATCTGGTGATTTTGAAATCAGGTTTTGTATTTCTTATTTTATTTTTTTTATCCCTGATTTTCTTTTACAAATATCTGACGGAAATATCTAAATCAGTGGACAGGCGATGGACAATGAAAAGTGAGTAAATGTTTGATTATTACGGTAAACCGTAAACAATTTGTTCGGTTTTTTGTCTAATTTGGACAGCAAATAATTAAACCCTGAAACTTTATGTATGAGAAGAAAAGATTTTTAGTGAAAACTGTATTCGAAACAGCAAAAAAAGAACTTCCTAAAGGAAGCAAAAGTTCTATTTCGAGCTATTTAAGTTCACTTTTTGAAGAGCGTTACAGTTTCTCCAGAGACGAGCGATCCTATACACGGTACTATAAAAGTTTAGTAGAAGAAAACACAGATTATAATATTGATGATCTAACATTACTTTATTTAAGTAAATATGTTGGTTATGACAATTATGATGATTTTTGCAGTAGAGTTGACGTAGGAGATAGTAACGCGGAAACTTTCTCTTTAAGTTTATCTGAAAAGTTTCAGCAAATATTTATTACTGTAACTCCTACAATTGTACTGCCTGATTTCATCAAGAAAAACGGAATGGGAATTCTTGAAATGACCTTTGTTTTACTTCTTGCTACAGGTGGTGTCGTTTTTTCTAATCCCAAGAATCCAAACATTTTAGGAATTATTTCAAATTCAAATCCTCCCGCTACAAACAAACCATTTATGTACTGGGATAAAGACTGTTATATGGCAACAGACAGTAGTAGTTTAGGTCCACAGGTTGAAGTGATTCCAATGGATAAAGAAGATTTTTTATATCTCAAAAAAATTAACAGACCCGACACACTCACAGTAGATAATGCTTTACACAAAGTCTGGTACGATAAAAGCAACAATGAAGTAGAGTTTTTTACAAGCTTTGGGAGAAATCCGGAAAACGGTAAGACCTTAAAAGAAGCAACTGAATATATCATAGAAACGTATGGAGGCGAATAATTTCTTCACAATTATTTAAAACTCCATTAAACACCTTGCTGAAATATTCCTTTACCTTCGTCTTTTTAAGATGTGTAAAGGAATTTTCTCGTTTTTAATATTTGTTTTTTCAATGTTTTCGGCGCAGCAGAAGCCGGTGCAGATTGCCTTTCTCTCGGATATTCATTTTCAGGATCTGTACGGAAGCTTTTCCGATAATGATTTTAAAGGAATCGTCAATCCGAAAACCGGTAAGCCAACGATTCTCAGGACCATGGATGCTCAGCTGCATTCTACGCGGATTTTTAATGAAAACTATTTTGCATTCCTGAAAGCTTTAGATGATATTGCCAAAAAAGGAATTAAAATTGTAGCCATGCCCGGTGATTTTTCGGACGACGGACAGGCTTATAATCTACGCGGGCTGCATAAAATTCTGGACGAATATCATGAAAAATTCGGGATCGAGTTTTACCTTACAACAGGCAACCACGATCCGGTGGGTCCGTTCCGGCAGGAAGGAGGAAAAGATGATTTTCTGGGGGAGAATGGTAATCAACTTGGTATTTATAGCAAAGAAAATATCGGAAAAACAGATCATAAAATCATCACCCGGGATATTGCAGAATCAGGCTACCTGGAAATTCTGGATGAGCTCAAAGATTTCGGGTTTTACCCTAAAAAACAGGACTTGTTCTGGAGCACACCATTTACACCATATTCTTCCAAAGACTATTCCTACGAAAAAGCCTTGCAAAATGCAGCTTATACCAAAAGGATGTACAACGTAGCACAAAATTTTTCCGTTCCTGATCTCAGTTATGTTACAGAGCCGTTAAAAGGAGTCTGGCTGATGGCCATTGATGGAAATACATATATTCCCCGGAATTTAAACGGGAGTTCGAAAGATCCGGAAAATTACAAAGGCGCAAGTATCGGTTATAATAATGTACTCACTCACAAAAAGCATCTGATTGACTGGGTCAAAAGAACAATGGCCGAGGCGAAAAAAAATGGTAAAACCGTCATTGCATTTACCCATTATCCCATGATTGATTTCAATGATGGCGCAACTCAGGAAATAAAGAGCCTGTTAGGTGAAAAAAAATGGCAGATGGAAAGGGTGCCTGATGAAGAGGTGGCGAAAGTATTTGCAGAAGCAGGTCTGCAAATTCATTTTGCAGGTCATATGCATATCAATGACACGGGAATACGGACTATTAACGGCAAAATGCTGGTAAACATTCAGGTTCCGTCACTGGCGGCTTACATTCCTGCTTATAAAATACTTACCATACATTCTCCTGATTTAATGGAAATTCATACAGAAGTTTTAAATGATGTTCCGCGCTTTAATGAGCTATTTCCGCTGTATGAAAAAGAATACAATACTTTGCAGGAATCGGCAGATAGAACAATCTGGAATAAAGATATCCTGAAATCTGTGTCTTACCACGATTTTATGCTTTTTCATCTTAAGGAACTTGTGCGATTGAGAATGATTCCGGACGATTGGCCGAAAGACTTTATAGAAAGGACAAGAAATTTTAGCGGTAAGGATATTCTTCTGTTAATACAAAATAATGAAGACTTAAAAAAAAGTGAGATCGATACGGAAGCGTTCAGACAATGGAAAACGGAAGATCTTCTTCTGGATTTATATAAATTTCAATCAGCAGATGAACTTGCAAAAAAAGATATGTCCCGGGAGAGGCTTCAGCAATATAAGATTCTTGAAAAAATATTTTCAATATATAAAGGCCAAAATCCCCTGCTTATAAATTTTAAAAAAATTTTTAAAATTATGTCACTTCTTTCCAGCGGAGATCCTGCAGATCATTTTGAAATCAATCTTAAAAAGAATGCTGTAATCCGCTTGTAATAAGGGAATTTGAAAATAAAAAAATCACTTTGTGTTAGAATTATTGTATGCCGTTATAATTTTATTATATTTGCACAAAGTCTTAACAGGCAATTTTAAAAACAATTAAAACACTTATGATGAAAACGTTACAGCTTCCTGTTCGATTGCTAGTACGTGCATGTTTGCACTGTATGAAAATAAATTTCTCTTCACAATCGTTAAACTTCAGAGATCCATTATTGATAACATAATTTATACATCAGTATAAAAAGATAAGTTTCAAATAATTCTTAAGATATTGATCATGCTCGATCTATAAACATGGATTTGGTTCTTCCCTTTGTGTTAAAATTATCATTTATACTTTAATATTAATTAAAAACCTTTTTATAAACACAACAAGACATGAAAAAAATTATGATTTTGGCTGGTTTTTTATTCAGCCTTTCAATTTGTGCACAGGTAGGTATTAATAATACTTCTCCCCAGGCAACCTTGGATATTACGGCAAAAGCTACCGATGGGAGCAGCCCGCAGGGAATTATTGCCCCACGGTTAACGGGAGACCAGATCCAGGCGGGAGATGGCCAGTATAAAGCAGCACAGACAGGTGCTATTATTTATGCTACTGCGGCAGTTACCACACCAAGTGCCAAAACAGCAAATATCTCTTCGCAAGGATATTATTATTTTGATGGCAGCGTCTGGCAAAAAATAGGGGTAGATGCATCCAACATAGCAAGCAGTAGTCTTATAAAAAGAGTGGGCGCGTCTTACGGTAGCCTTGTGGCGTCAGATATCACAAAATCAATAAATACCCTTTCGATTATTACCTCGGCGCCGTCACCCAGATTTAATCTTACAGCTCTTACAGCAACAGATCTTGGAAAGGTTCTTTACATACAGAACAATAGCGGAAACAATTTTGATATAAGATATATCGATGATCTTTCTGTAACTGTTGACTACACGCTACAAAATACTCGCGGAGCGGTATTTATATGGGGAGGAAATGGCTGGTTGAGGGGGTCTTATTAAATTACTACATAACATATAAACAAAACAAGGAATGAAAAAAATATTTATACTTACAACTGCTTTTTTTGCAGTTGCAGCAAAATCACAGATACTTACCAACAGTGTACCGTCACCGTCCATTACTGAAACAAATGTAATTCTGGACGCAAGCACAAATTATAGTGCAGAGGCGGGGGAAACGAATAATAGGAGTAAAGGAATTGTAATTCCCAGTGTAGATCTTGTCAATTTTGAGTTTATTCTTTCGAAGGCAGACGGAGTAACCTTTCGTACGTACTTTGACGGGATGATCGTATACAACCGTTCTACCGGTAATACTCTGACCACGGGTAACCGTCCATCTACTTCCACCGCCGTTTCCCCGGGCTTTTATTATTTTTACAACCCTAATGGTGCTATAAATAAGAACATAAAAGGAGGACAATGGAGGCCTATGGGAAATGCAGGTACAGATACAACCAATGACGCATGGGTAAACGATACTGCTACCAACAGCGTAAAACTGGCATCCAATGCTGACGGAACGGCCAGAGCCGCGGGAACAGATTTTGTTGCCAAAGATAACGGATCGGTAGGAATAGGAACCGATACGCCCAACAACAGTGCGTTGCTGGATCTCACAGCT
This sequence comes from Chryseobacterium sp. MHB01, assembly GCF_034651565.1. Lineage (NCBI taxonomy): Bacteria > Pseudomonadati > Bacteroidota > Flavobacteriia > Flavobacteriales > Weeksellaceae > Chryseobacterium > Chryseobacterium sp. MHB01. Next base: position 145,214 of record NZ_JAYEDA010000008.1, read on the forward strand.
TCCAATAAAGGAATACTTGTTCCGAGAGTGGCCCTTACAAGCGTTAATGATCAGGTTACGATTCCTTCTCCGGCCATTGGATTAATGGTTTACAATACCGGTGCGGGTTTACTTACTTACAAAGGATTTGTATTCTGGAACGGTACAGAATGGAGATCCTTAAATAATGATACTACAGTAGCTCCTTCCGTTGCTGCACTAAACTGTAGCGGAGCAAGTATATTTCCATTAACTTTTGTTTCAGGTGTATCGTATAGCGGAACATTAACGGTGCCTTATTCAGGAGGGAATGGTGGGTCATATACTGCTGTGCCTTCTTTTACACAAAATGGACTTACTTTCACATTAAATCCCGGAAGCTTAAATTATGGAAACGGAACCATTTCATATTCTGTGTCCGGAGTTCCCAATTTTACTTCACCAACAAGCATTCCTGTTCCTATCTCTTTTCTCGGAACAAACTGTAGCGTTTCTATAGGGCAAAATAGTAACTTTTCGAATCTAATTTATGTACGTAAAACCGTACCGATTAATGCAAGTACACCTACCACTTCTATTACAACAATTGGGAATATTTCTGTAAGATATAATGGAACGGGCTCGGTAGCAACCCCACAATTCCGAATTAATGGTTTTAGTGACCGGGCTTCTGTCTGGATGCAAAAAGCAGGAACAGGAGACAATGATTCTGCTTCTTTTGCATTAAGAGATGCTAAAGCTGATGTCTGGACAAACTTTTCAGATAATTTCAATCCGGGAAACAGAGATTCTGCGGTCAATTACATAAGTCTTTTTGGCCGTAATGAAATCTACAGAGTTTCCTTTGTAGGATATCCTTCGTTTTCGGCTTCCGGAGATTTCCCTGCTGTCACTTCAAGCATTACCATATTTATTGAAAAATTAGAATAAGTGTAAAATGCCATAAAATTCATGGTTAAAGCTTTAAATTAAGCGGATTGTTAATTATTTAATCAATTTCTAAGAATATTTAAATTATTAACGTAACCTTGATAATTCTGATCACCTGGTTTGCAGAGATCTAAAACTCTAAGTATTTAACACTCTTCCAGGTGACAATTGAGCAGGCTGTTTTTGACAGCCTGCTCTTATATTAATGTAATTTAATTAAATTACATTACATTAATCAGCAATAAATACCACGAAAATTCATCTTGGTTTTTTTAACTAAAAATGGTATCTTGTAAATCTCACAAATACAGACAGAATTTAATGCTAGAAAAGAAAGAACACAATTACGAGAAAGCCGTATTGGTAGGTGTTGTTACGCAGCATCAGGATGAGGATAAACTTCAGGAATACATGGATGAGCTGGAGTTTTTGGCGTATACCGCAGGAGCTACTGTAGACAGACGCTTTACCCAAAAATTAACGCAGCCGGATTCCAAAACATTTATAGGAAGCGGCAAAGCTCAGGAAATCAGAGATTATGTAAAAGAACATGAAATAGGAACCGTCATCTTTGATGATGAACTTTCTCCATCACAGCTTAAAAACCTGGAAAGGGAAATGGAAGTAAAAATCTTGGACAGAACCAATCTGATTCTTGATATTTTTGCCCAACGCGCGACCACATCATACGCAAGAACTCAGGTAGAGTTAGCACAATATCAATACCTTTTGCCACGATTAACCAGAATGTGGACCCACCTTGAACGTCAGAAGGGAGGAATTGGGATGAGAGGTCCGGGAGAAACAGAGATTGAAACCGACAGACGGATTATCCGGGACAGAATTTCCTTGTTAAAAGATAAGCTGAAAACCATCGATAAGCAAATGGCAACCCAAAGAAACAACAGGGGAAAGGTAGTGCGCGTAGCATTGGTAGGATATACCAACGTAGGAAAATCAACTTTGATGAATGCGCTTTCAAAATCCGAGGTTTTTGCTGAAAATAAATTATTTGCCACACTAGATACTACCGTAAGGAAAGTTGTGATTGGGAATCTTCCGTTTTTGCTTACCGATACCGTAGGGTTTATCAGGAAACTTCCGACACAACTTGTTGAATCGTTCAAATCAACACTGGATGAAGTGCGTGAAGCAGATCTTCTGATTCATGTGGTAGATATTTCTCATGAAAGCTTTGAAGATCATATTGATTCCGTGAATCAGATTTTAATGGAAATCAATGCACATCAAAAACCGATGATCATGATTTTTAACAAGATCGATGATTTTAGCTATGAGAAAAAAGATGAGGACGACCTTACTCCTTCCACAAGAAAAAATATTTCCCTGGAAGAATGGAAAAACACATGGATGGCAAAATCAAAATATCCTACTGTATTTATTTCGGCGCTTACAAAAGAGAATTTCCCTGAAATGAAAAAGATGATCTATGATGAGGTCATGAAAATCCATATATCAAGGTTTCCATACAATGATTTCCTTTTCGAATATTTTGATAACGACGAGGAAGAAAATAATCCTGAATAATGATAAAACATCACCTTTTGCTATTATGCCTGCTGTTTTCGGTTTTCAGCTTTGGACAGAAAACAGCAATTGATCTGAAAACGATCGGGAAAGATCTTAAAAATGAAAAGTCTACATACAATTATGAGAAGCTGATTTTCAAGTATAAAGCCTATCCTAAATCTCTCGATACGATAGAATCGCAGCACCTGTATTACGGAAGAAATTTCGGAAGTAATCTTGTTTCCACCACAGAAGAAGATTTTAAAGCTCTTGCGGAAGCCTTTAAAAACGGAGATTTTGATGAATGTATAAAAAAGGGAAAAGTCCTTTATGAAAGAGATCCTACTAATCTTGATGTTCTCCTGATCTTATTGAGGGCGTATGATTCTAAAAAAGACGGAAACAATTTTATGCATCATCTCAGTCAGTTTCGTACGCTTACGGATGCAATCAGAAGTTCCGGTAACGGGAAATCTGAAAAAACGGCATATGTGGTCAATTCAGTGGGGGATGAATATATCCTGCTAAATATTCTGAATCTCGGTCAGGACTATACGAGGGTCTCAAAACCAGGAAAAGGTGGAATGTTCGACATCTGGAGTAAGGGCGACAATGCCGTTTACATAAAGGTCCTTTATATTGATTTCTAACAAAAAATTTAAATTAAAATAACAGCTTAGTGGAGTTATATTATTCATTTTCAGCTTTAATCGTTTTAGCATCTATTTTTGCATACCTTAATTACAGGTTCCTTAAACTTCCGAGTACTATCGGAATTATGGTAATCGCTATTGTAGTCTCCATATTTTTGGTTTCTTTCGGGGAAACTGTGCTGCCCAGAACTTTCGGGCATCTTCATAATCTGATGAGCAGCATCGATTTTACAGAAGTGCTCATGGGAGCCATGTTGAATTTCCTTCTTTTTGCAGGGGGAATCCATATCAACATAGACGATCTTAAAGAACAGCTGCGCCCTGTGCTTATATTTTCGACATTAGGCGTGGTTATATCTACATTTGTAGTAGGCTTCGGGATGTTCTATATTCTTCCGTTTCTGGGGATAGAGCTTCCGTTCATTTACTGCCTGCTTTTTGGAGCGCTTATTTCACCCACCGATCCTGTAGCGGTTTTGAGTATTCTGAAACAAGCCAATGTGTCAAAATCTCTCGAAACGAAAGTGGCAGGAGAATCTTTATTTAATGATGGTATGGCTGTTGTCGTTTTTACGGTCGTTCTGCAGCTGGCCATCGGGAATGAAGTAGATCTTGGTGTAGAAAGTATCGGGCTGCTTTTGCTTAAGGAAGCCGGAGGCGGATTATTGCTGGGTGTGATATTGGGATGGGTAACGTCCCGACTTATGCGTGAAGTGGATGATTATATTATTTCCGTACTGGTAACTCTTTCTGTCGTGATGGGTGGATATCTTATCGCCCGGCAGATGCATATTTCAGGACCTTTAACAATGGTTGCTGCGGGATTATTTATGGGTAATTTTAATGTTAAATTTAAAATGAAATCCATTACCCAGGATTATCTGATCAAATTTTGGGAATTAATTGATGAAATTCTGAACGCCGTGCTGTTCCTTTTTATAGGGTTTGAGCTATTGGTAATCAAGGATTTAAGTCATTTTGTGATTCCGGGAATTGCAGCTATTGTTGTTGTATTAATAGCAAGACTCGTTTCCATTTATGGCCCGACAAAATTTATGAAAAGAACTTTTAGTCCGCAAACCGTAAAAGTTTTGGTGTGGGGAGGAATCAGGGGTGGAGTTTCCATCGCTTTGGCACTTTCCATTCCGAAGAATGATTACAGTACTGCTGTTTTAAGTATTACATATTGTGTGGTCGTTTTTTCTATTGTTGTTCAGGGACTTACTATTGGTAAAGTTGCAAATCCGAACAAAATTGCCAAAGAAGAGGAAGAGCTTGAAAGTATTACTTAAATAACCAGAGCTAGATAATTGTTATTCAATAAAGAAGATGAAAAAAATTATTATAATATTAATTTTATTAACGTTCAAATTTAGCTTTGCTCAAATTAATGTTGAGGAAATTAAAAAAAATGCAGTTGAAAATCCACAGGAATATTTTTATAAATATTTAGAAATTTTTAAACAAGATCCTTCGAAACTGACTCAGGAAGAAAGGAATCAAATGTATTATGGAAGCCGTTTTGTAGAGGCAGAATACAGTATGGCAGATTATAATAAAGATTACGATGAGATCTGGAAAATTGCTTCGAGAAAAGGATTGTCAAATGGAAAAGCTCAAAAAGTACTTCCAGCTGCTGAAGCAGCCTACTATAAGAATCCATTGAATAGAGAAATCCTGGCTTCTATGGTAAATATTTATCATGCCGCCGGAGAAAAGGCAAAAGAAGAACTGTGTATACTGCAAAATAATACAATTATTAAAATAATTGATGAAAGCGGTACCGGGCAAAACGAAAATTCGCCAATCTGTGTTATTACATTAGGGGATATGATGACCTTTGCCAAACCCATTATTATGATGGGAAGAGATTTTAAACAAAAGGATCTGAAAACAGATAAAAGTTCAATGATGACAGAATATTCTAACAGAGGAGCCAGCTTAGTTGTTAAATGTGTGGGATGTCTTAATTTTTAATAATGGAAACTTATCATCAGATTCTGGAAGCCTTAAATGATCTTGCGATTCCTGAAAAAGCAGAATTTTTCCCGAAATTTTTTAAAACAGGGAAAGGGGAGTATGGTGAAGGAGATTTGTTTTTGGGAGTAACCGTTCCGGATCAGCGGTCCGTTGCTAAAGAATACTATACTCAGATCTCTTTCACGGATCTTAGCAAACTGCTTTCCTCCGGTTATCATGAACACCGTCTTACGGCCTTGCTGATACTGGTTTTAAAATTTGAAAAATCAAGAGATGAAAACACAAAAAATGAAATTATAGCATTTTATCTGAACCATCTGCAATACATTAATAACTGGGATCTTGTAGATTCAAGCTGTTATAAAATCCTGGGCAGATATTGTTTTGAATATCAGAAAGAAGACATTTTAAGAACGCTTTCCGGTTCTCAGGAAATGTGGCACAAAAGAATGGCAGTTGTAGGAACATTGTATTATATTAAAAAAGGTTTTTTCGACCTTACGAAAGAATTTGTCACACAGAATTTAAGCCATACACACGATCTGATGCATAAGGCAAACGGATGGATGCTTAGAGAAATGGGACAGAAAAATAAGCAGGAGCTGATCCTGTATTTAAATAAATATTATCAGCAGATGCCAAGAACCTGCCTTAGATATGCCATTGAGAAGTTGGATGAGCCACTTCGGCAAGATTATCTGAAAGGAAGAATTTAAATAAATAAACCAATCAATGAAAAATATTTTAAAGATACTCATTGTGACTTTGCCTTTGCTAATCCTCACAAGCTGCTTTGATATTTTAGACAAAGTAAATGTAAAAGCAGACGGAAGTGGCGAATATACATTGATCCTGAATGCAAGTAAAAGCAAAACAAGACTGGCTTCCATCTCAAAAATGGAAACGATTAACGGAAGAAAAGTTCCGAAGAGGCCTGAAATTGAAGCGAAAGTCAACGAAGCTGCTAAAATTTTTAAATCAACGCCTGGAATTTCCAATGTAAAAACGTCCATGGATTTTGATAATTACATCATAAAATTAAGCTGTAATTTCAGTGAGATTGAAAATATTAATGCAGGCCTGGAACAGCTGAAAGCCAGAAACATTATCGGTAAAATGATTCCTACACAGATCTATAATCAAAATCTTGCTAAGAAAATATTTGTCAGGAATAAAGTAAACACTTTCAAAAGTGATTATGATAAAATGAGCAAGGCAGACCGGGAGATTTTCAATGATGCACGCTACATTTCCGTACTGCAGTTTGAAAATGCCGTAAAATCTCAGTCGAATACAGCGTATTCACTTTCTCCTAACCGAAAGGCGGTGAAGATGGAAGCCAATATTACCGATCTTATTCTTCAGAAAAAACCATTGCAAAATACAATTCTCTTTCAATAACTATAATTAAACACCATGAATTCTATACTACAAAAAACACAGGTGACTCTTTTATTGTTTTGTTTTTCACTTGCTTTTGCACAGCAGCACATGAAATTGCCTGCAGACGTGCTTTTCTATATGGAAATCAATGGAAAACAATTGGATAAAAAAATCAACTGGGCAAAATTTAACCCCATCCTGCAGGAGGTAACCAAAAAAAATAAAGCAAAACTTTCATGGACCGATTATTCCAAAACAGGAATTAAATATGATGCTCCACAATATCATTATGCTTCTTTTAATGATTCTGTAAAAGCTTACACGGCACATTTTATCCTTGATAACAAAGAAAAGTTTCAGGAATTCGTCAATTCCATTAAGAAAAAAGGACTGGAAAATTCCCGTAAACAGAATTATTCTTATGTAAGCCTGGATGACGATATTTTTGTAGCCTGGAATGGCAGCCGTGCTGTTCTTAAGATGATAAGCTACGATAAGCCTTATAAAGATAAATGGGATGAAACAGCTGTTGCAGATAGTGCTGCAGCAGTTATAGATAGTGTAGCTGCTGCTGTTGTAGACAGTGTAGCTGTAGATAGTGTCTATGCAGATACACCGGAAAAGCCCTTCGATTATAAGGAAGAAATACAATATCTGAAAGATGATATTAAATATTTAAAAGAAAGCATCAAAGAAAATACGGCTGAAATAGAAAAGATACAGAAAGATGTCAAATACCTGGAAAAACATCACAAATACCCTGAAGAAAAGAAGGGTTCAACGGATAAAAAATATGAGGAGCCCATTGTAGAAGTAGAGCCTTTGCCTGGACCGGAAGAGGATATGGAAGATCTTCAAATTCCTGAATACGATGATTTTAAAAAAGAAAGGGACTCATTAAAAGCGGAAAAATTCAAAATGCACAGAAAGCTTGTGGAAGAATCTTTCGATCAGTATTTCAACTCTGATCTCGAGCTGGATGTCCCTTCTGAAATGACGGCTTCCAGGGATGCCGCATCGGATGTTTTTGTTTATACAGACTACGGAAGCCTCGTTAATAATGGCATTTATGGCAGAATGATGAAGATGTACGAATTCGGCAGTCTTATCAACTCTGCTTATAACTCCAATTCGTCGTATAATCTTTATTTTGATAAAGATCAGGTAAGGTTGGTTAATAATTATCAGCACAAAAATCCTGAGGTTCAGAAAAGTGTTTCAGAAATCTATAAAGGGAGTAAAAATAAGAAGCTTGCCCGCCTTATCAATGATAAAAGTATTGGTTATTATGCAATTAACGTAGATGGAAGCAAATATTTCGACATGATGTATGCGCTGATGAAAAATGCGGGGGATTCCAAATATCAGAAAGAAACCGAACTGATTATGGAAACAGTCAAAATCGTGCTGGATGAAGAGGCAATTTCCAAAATTGCACCCGGAAACGGAATTTTTGTACTTAATGAACTAAAATCCAAAACGGTAGAGTATACTGATTATGAATATGATAACGACTATAATGAAAAAGAAATAAAGAAAACGAAGGAAGTTGTGGTTCCGGATTTTATTTTCGCTTTTGCTACTGAAAATGAAGGATATTGGAATCGTATTTTCAATCTGCTTGCTGCCAATAAAAACACTTCAAAAAACTTTTCTAAAAAAGGGAACCTGTATTCTTTCAAAGAAGATAAAAATTCCGGATATATGGATGAACTTTTCTTTACTGTTAAAGACGGAATTGTATATGTTATGACCTCTGAAAACGGATTAAATATTGAAAATCAAGGGCAAAAATCCAAAAACTGGATGAAAGACTCCACAAAATATCCGGCTTCTGGGAGATTGGATGTTCAGAAGCTGTTGACCGGTCTGGAAAAGGAATTCAAGAGCGGCTCCGAAAGAAAAATGCTGGATACGGTGAGAAAGAATGTGGGCGATATTTATTTTAAATCGGAATCTAAAGGAAATACGATCCGGACGGAAATCGATTATTCAATTAAAGGATCTTCGGAAAACAGCCTGATGTACTTCTTCGATCTTTTTGATGAACTGTATAAACAGCATGAAGCTGATAAAAAACAGCCTGTTCTGTAATGAAAACAAAGTTAGCAGCTTTTGTATTGCTGATTCTGCTCGTTTGCGGATACTTTATCCTTTATCGTACCGATAAAGAATTAAAATATATTCCTCGTAATGCAGATGCTGTTGTTTTACTTGATGTTAAAAAGGCAACGAGGCAGTATCTGTTAAGTTTTCTGGGACATCCATCGGAGTGGTTCCAATCAAAAACAAAAGACAAAAAAGGAATGTCGGTAAAAGATTCGGGAGTGAAGATTCCCGATTTTTTACAGATCTTCCACCTGGAAAAAACAGGCTTTTCAGATTGGTATTGTATTCTGGAGCTTAAAGACAAATCAACATTTCTTACTTATTTAAAGCAAAATGATTTTTCACAAAAAGGAAATGATTTGTTTCGGAAAGGTTATTTTTTTATCAAAATAGAAGGCACTTATTGTATTGCCGGAACTTCCGATTCTGCTTTTGAAAATATAAAACCATTATTTCAGGAATTTTCACAAAGAACAAATTTCAGCTCAGATCAGTTTATTGATGGATCGCTGGGAAGTATTTCATTTATTTCTAACAATAAAATAAGGAATTTTCCTGTACATCTAAATTCGGATAATATTGAAATCAGTAACGGACAAAAAGAAGATTTTTCATCAGTTATTTCTAAAATTGAAGAAAATAACTACTTTATTGATGCAGAGTTAAATAAGGATAATATTGAAAGTATTACTTCAGTATTTAATAGAAGTATTTCAGATTCTGTGCAGATCAGTTCATTGAAAGCAACAGCTGTCCTGAAGCAGGTAAATGATACCATCATCACGTATACTTACGACGATGATTTTAATGAAACTGAAAAGAAAACCATTCAGAAAATCATACAGCCTGATTATGTTATTTCATTAAAAACTCCCATCCCTGAAAAAGCATTACAACATTTTCAGAATAAAAAGTGGGTTAATGCGCAGAATCAGTTTACAGCCATTCCGTTTCAGCCGAATATCATTGAGGAAAAGCCTGACGGTCTTGAAATATATTCAACAAAAAATAAGTTTAATACTGCTCGCAGGCTCAATGCAAATTATATTTTTATCAGAAATAATACATTACTGTTTTCGAAGCTGAAATCATTAAACCGAAAAGAAAGAAATATAATTTCGGATCTCAGCTCTATTTTTTACGGAAATAAAGGACAGGAATATTATGTAAGATTACAATTTAAAAAAGAAGATCTGCCCCTGATGCTGAGATGGCAGAACAATTAATGTTTACAAATGGGAAATTTAGATATTGCTTTGGTCAGGACTTTTGTGCATTACTTTCTGCATTTTGTGTTTCCGGTATTCATTGCTTTGATTTTTTACCGCAAAACATGGAAGAAGACCTATCTTATTCTTTTGGCCACCATGCTCGTCGATCTGGATCATCTTTTTGCAGATCCTGTTTTCGATCCGGATCGTGCAAGTGTTGGATTTCATTTTTTACATTCTTATTATGCCATTACGGTGTATTTTTTGATGCTGTTCTTCAAAGGAAATATCAGAATTGTTGCAATTGGTTTATTGTTTCATATGCTGACAGACCTTCAGGATTTTTATTGCTGGAGTCATTAAATAACATTAATATTTTCTTTTAATATTTCAAAAGCCATAGATTTTTTGTATTTTGTAGACGCTATGAAAATAAAAGAACTTTTACATTATACTTACATTTTTCCCATCCTTGCCGTTGGATATTATTTTTCCGGCCTTATGGGTACCGGAATTGTTTTTGATGTAATTGCCGGTATTCTATTAACGGGAAGCGTGATTTCTGCTGTTCACCATGCAGAAGTTGTGGCCCATAAAGTAGGAGAGCCTTTCGGAACGATTATACTCGCACTATGTATTACGATACTTGAAGTAGCACTTATTATTTCTCTTATGGTTGCCGGCGGTGATCAGGCCATTACCCTGGCCCGGGATACTGTATTTGCCGCTGTAATGCTTATTCTCAACGGGATTTTAGGTATCTGTATACTGGTGGGTGGAGTAAAATATTATGAACAGTTTTTTGCCAGGACATCAGCAACAACCTACCTGGTAAGCATTGTGTCAATTCTTATTCTCACGCTTGTTCTTCCGAATTTTACTTCAAGTGTTAACGGACCTTTTTATAATCAGGCACAGTTGATATTCGTTTCAATCGCCTGTCTTGTCATTTACGGGATTTTCCTGATGGTACAGACCGTAAGGCACCGAAATTACTTTATTGTTCCCGAAGAACATCCAGAGGAAAATTATATTCCTTCTTTTCAGAAAACACTATCCAGCTTTATTTTTCTGGTGATTTGTTTGGCTATAGTTGTATTAATGGCGAAAGGGCTTTCTTCTACTATTGAAAATATGGTTCAGAGTTTAGGGGCTCCAAAATCTCTTGTTGGGGTTATTATTGCTGCGGTTGTTTTGTTGCCGGAAGGTCTTGCTGCTATCCGTGCGGCAAGAAGCAATCAGATCCAGTCGAGTCTTAATTTGGCTTTAGGTTCTGCTCTGGCAAGTATAGGACTTACCATACCGGCAGTTTCCGTTGTTTGTATTATGTATGATATTCCTTTGGTTTTAGGACTGGACAAAAAAGATATTATTTTACTTTCATTATCAGTATTTATCGTTATGCTTTCGTTAAGCCGCGGCAAGACGAATATTCTTTACGGAACGGTACTGCTGGTAAACCTTGCGGCATATATTTTTACGGTAATTGTTCCTTAGGTCTGTAAGAGTTTACAATCTTCTCGCAAGATCCATTTTGAACGCCATTAATTTGGCGATATTTTCGGCTTTATACAGGGCCATATCTGCATTTTCTCCTGCAAAGTTTTCTTCAATGGTTGTTTGCCAAAGCTGAAGCCAGCGGTCAAAATGTTTTTGTTCCATTGCCCGTATTTCATTAATAGGAAAATGTGCTCCCATAGGATTTCCTTTGTACGTCATCTGCCCGAATAATATTGATTCCCAGAAAGAATACATTTTGGGCAAATGCTTGTTCCAGTCTACTTTAGCGATATCGGTGAAAAATAAACCTATCATATCATCCTTAGTGACTTTCGCATAAAAAGAATTGACAAGATGTTCTATATCTTCCCGTGATTCTAACTTTTTCATAATTCAAAAGTAAGGTAAAATTCATTCTGAAATTTAATAATAAGGTTGATAAATTTCATGAAAACAATATTCTATCTTTGCATGTTAGTTCAGATAAAGAAAGTGATAAGCATTCTGCTAACTGGATGAAATTAAAAACAAAATGATCATACATGGCAAGAGAATTCAGGCAAAAAATTCGTCAGAAAAACACGGATAACAGTGGTTTCGGGGATAATGCATCGGGAAGATTTATCAATAAAGACGGTCTTCCGAACGTCAGAAGGAAAGGCGTGAATATTTTCAACCGGTTCAGCTGGTACCACACCATGCTGGAGCTGTCAACCTTTAATTTCCTTTCTTACCTTGTTGTTGCGTATATTCTGGTGAATTTATTTTTTGCTTTAATTTATTATCTTATCGGGGTAGAACATCTTACCGGAATCGATAAAAGTGATGCGGTAAATGAATTTATCGACGTTTTTTTCTTTAGCTCCCAGACCTTTACCACTGTGGGATACGGAAGAATTGCACCGGTAGGCTTCATGGCGAGTCTTGTTGCAACCTTTGAAGCTTTCCTCGGATTGCTTACCTTTGCCATTGCAACGGGACTTTTTTACGGAAGATTTTCAAGGCCGAGAGCATATCTGAAGTTTTCAGATATAGCCCTGATTGCTCCTTTTATGGACAAAACAGCGCTGATGTTCAGGCTTGCTCCCTATAAAAATAATTCTTTAACGGATGCTGACGTTACGGTTTCAGCAGCTATTGAAGTAATAGAAAACAGTGTAAAGAAAAGTAATTTTTATACGCTGAAAACAAGGCTCAACAGGATTAATACGCTGGCGCTGAACTGGACAATCGTTCATGTGATTGATGAGGATTCTCCGTTCTTCGGGTTTTCTGACGAGGATTTTAAAAAAACAGATATTGAAATCATCGTTCATGTGCGTGCATTTGATGAAGTATTTTCCAATACGGTAGTACAGCGCACGTCTTATGTTTCGGAAGAAATTGTGTACGGAGCCAAATTTGTCCCAATGTATTATCCGGATCAGGAAAATCTCTCAACGGTACTGGATTTGGATAAAATCAGCCATTATCAACAAACGGATCTTCCGGATTTTAAGGAGGAAAAGAATAAATGAATTTAGACTTATACAAAAAGCAGGCTTTACAAAAGCAAAAAGAGCATAAAAAGTTTCTCGACGGAATCAAAAAGAAACCGCCAAAAAACCTTGATTATGTAGTCCAGGAAACACATGATGAAGTTTTTGAAAGTATAGATTGTCTTCAGTGCGCCAATTGCTGCAAAACCACAGGCCCTCTTTATACGGAAAAAGATATCGAAAGAATAGCAAAGCATCTTCGCATGAAACCTGCTGATTTTGAAGCTAAATATCTCCGCATAGATGAAGATAACGATAAAGTCCTGCAGCATCTTCCCTGCTTCTTTTTAAACAGTGATAATACCTGCTCTATTTATGAGGTGCGGCCAAAGGCCTGCAGGGAATATCCACATACAGACCGTAAAAAAATTTATCAGATCAATAATATTACCATGAAAAATACACTGATTTGCCCTGCTGCATACGAGTTTGTGGAACGAATTATGAAAAATTTGGCAAAATAGCATATAATCCAAAATCATTCTTAAATAATTATAAAGTACGTTAAATAAAGACTTCCGGGATAATATTAGGTAAAATGATGACGTTTAAGTTAAACAACCATTTAATAAATAAAATATTAATTATTATGAAGAAGTTAGTTTTAACAGCAGCGTTTACATTAGTCGGAGTAATCGCAGTATCAGCTCAGACGGACACCACACAACAGAACCCGTCTCAAACCCAAAATCCTAATAACCAAACGACAACTCAAACTCAACAGGGAACACAGGCTGCATCAGACTGGGGTGCCAACTCAGCAGCCAGCACTCAAACTCAGAATACCAACCCAGCTTCAACAACAGATGCAGCAGCAGCAACCACTGCGACTGATGCTTCAGCCAGTGTAAGTGCAGATCCGAATACGGATGCTACCAAGCCTAATGATGAAGCGACTAAAGAAGAAAAGAAATCTAAAAAGAAAAAGTCGAAGTAAGTATTTAAATTTAGTAAAGTAGAAATGGAATCCTGGAATTTATATTTCAGGATTTTTATTCAACCTGTTTATAATGTAATTTGTCTTAAATTATTATAAATCAAGTTAAAACTTTTTTTACGTCTACCACATTGTACGATTATTGTACTTAACATTATACACCACTTTAAATCATTTATATTATGAAAAATTTAATTTTAGCAACAGCTTTAGCAATGTTTGGAACGATCGCAGTATCTGCACAAACCACTCCACAGAAGACAGCAACTGATAGTATGAAAACAGATACTGCCAGACACAAGGACATGAATAACGGAACTACCGGTACAATGAATAACGGGACTAATAATTCCAACAACAATTGGGATAAATCTAAAACCGACACGGCCAACTGGAAAAACCGAGACGCGACTACTGGCGACAGAAAAATGAAAAAGAAAAATAAGTAGATAATGCAATAAAGAAATCCTGAAATTTTTCAGGATTTTTTATTTCTGATCTCCTGCATCCTGAATTGTACAATGCTGCAAATAAGATCTTCAGGAATTTTTTCACTTAGAGGAAACTGAACAGCACCTTTTGAAAATTTGTATTTTTTTATAGTAAATTCCGGCAGGAATTTTTTAATTCCTTCCGCTCCGGGATAAAAACCAATATGTTTTTTATAGCCTGCAAAATAAACCAAAGGCTTGTTTCTGTATCTGAATGCGGGCATCTGGTAACCAATATATTCTTTAATTTCAGAATCCTGATCACGAATAATTTTTCGTAATTCTTTTAATTTGTTCTCTATTTCAGGGAATAAGAGAATGTATTCGTCGATATTTTCAAAAGTGTTTTTCATACTTAAAGGTAATAATTTTACTTAATTTCCTGTCGAAACATAAATTAAAAAAGCGTTGAATGATCAACGCTTTCTCCTTTCACTTTTTACTTTTATCCCATTTATATTCCCGGGAACAGGTTGTATGAAAAAAGGTCGGGAAATTCCCAACCTTAGTATTTTATACGACTCCCTGAGCTAGCATTGCTTCTGCAACTTTCACGAAGCCGGCGATATTTGCACCTTTCACATAGTTTACATAGCCGTCTTCTTCTTTACCGTAGTCTCTGCAGGCTTTGTGGATTCCGATCATGATCTCTTTCAGTCTTGCATCAACTTCTTCAGAAGTCCAGTTGAGACGGATAGAGTTTTGTGTCATTTCTAATCCGGAAGTTGCTACACCACCGGCATTGGAAGCTTTCCCCGGAGAGAATAGCACTTTATTATCAAGGAAATAATTAATTGCATCTAAAGTTGACGGCATGTTGGCCGCTTCAGTTACACACACACATCCGTTTTCAACAAGAAGTTTAGCATCTTCAAGATCAAGCTCATTTTGGGTTGCAGAAGGAATAGCAACATCACATTTTACTTCCCAAGGACGCTTTCCTGCAAAAAATTGTGCAGAAGGATATTTTTTAGCATAATCTTCAGCTCTGTTGTTTCCTGAAGATCTTAATTCTAATAAATAATCGATTTTTTCTCCGTCGATTCCGTCTTTATCATAAACATAACCGTCCGGTCCGGAGATCGTTACTACTTTTCCTCCAAGTTCAGATACTTTTTTGATTACTCCCCATGCTACATTTCCAAAACCTGAAACCGTTACGATTTTGTCTTTAAATGTTTGCCCGATAGTCTTGAGCATCTGCTCTGCAAAATACACCACGCCATATCCCGTAGCTTCAGGACGGATCAAAGAACCTCCGTAGGCAAGACCTTTACCGGTAAGTACTCCTGTAAACTCATTTCTGATTTTTTTATACTGCCCGAACAAGTACCCGATTTCTCTTGCACCTACCCCGATGTCTCCCGCAGGAACGTCGGTTTCCGGTCCGACATGTTTACAAAGTTCTGTCATGAAAGCCTGGCAGAAACGCATTACTTCCATATCAGATTTTCCTTGAGGATCAAAGTCTGAACCTCCTTTCCCACCTCCCATCGGAAGCGTTGTAAGTGAGTTTTTGAACACCTGCTCGAAAGCTAAGAATTTCAGAACCGAAAGATTCACGGTAGGATGGAAACGGATTCCGCCTTTATATGGTCCGATAGCAGAGTTCATCTGAATTCTGAATCCTCTGTTTACCTGGATTTCACCTTTATCGTCAACCCACGGAACTCTGAAAATGATAATTCTTTCAGCCTCCGCCATTCTTTCAAGAAGTTTCATGCCCGTATATTCCTTTTTAGTCATAATAAACGGAATTACTGTAACAGCAACTTCTTTTACGGCTTGTAAAAATTCTGGCTCGTTAGGGTTTTTGGCCTCAATTTTTGCTATAAACTCTTGGATTTTCTGGTCAATATTATATTGTTCCATATATTAGGGTTGAATATTATTGCCAACAAATTTAATTTTTTTTTCAAGATTCACAACACCTTAATGAATGATTGCTGAAAGTTTAATAATATAAATAGTTAATATTATTAAGTTGATAATTTAACCGTTAATTTTATTAAAAATTAAATGTTATGTTTAAAATAATGCAATATTAAGAAATGGTTAAATCTCATATTGTAATAAATTGTCTCCCCGAAAGTGATTTTACTTTCCCCAAAAGCTCCAAATCCAGAATTACGGGTAAAATTTTATGAGATGCAAGATCTGTTTTCTCGATAATCTCATCTAAAGAGATCGATGGATGTTCTGATATAAGATTAAATATTAATTGTTGGTATTCAGTCAATTGAATACTGATTTCACTGCGTGAAAATAATTCATCCATTTTTACTTTAGGCTTTTTAAGACCTAAATCATCAATAAGATCTTTAATGGTAGAAATGCATGCTGCCTTATTCTGATAAATCAGCTGATTGCAACCCTGGCTTTGTTTATCTGTAATTTTTCCTGGTAAGGCGAAGACTTCGCGGTTGTATTGGTTGGCGAATGTCGCAGTACTTACTGATCCGCCACCAAAAGCAGTCTCAACAACAATTGTTGAAGGTGATAAACCGGCAACAATCCTATTCCGCTGGATAAAATTTTCGCGGTCCGGTTTCCGGGAAGAGTTGAATTCTGTGAATAGTGCACCTCCTTCTTCCAAAATTTTTTCGGACAGTTTTCTGTTTTTTGAAGGATAGATCATATGAAATCCATGTGCTAAAACTGCAGCGGTAGGAATTTCTTTTTGAAGAGACTGCTCATGAACTTCTTTGTCAATACCCAAAGCAAGTCCGCTCACGGAAATATAATTGCAGGAATGTGTTTCTTCAAAAAAATCGGTAAGAAATTGTTGTCCGTATGACGTCATATTTCGGGTTCCGACCATGCTGATTCGTTGGTTTGTGTCATCAAAGTTTCCTTTTTGGTAAAGAATGGCCGGAGCATCGTTGCACTCATTGAGCAATTCCGGAAGGTCACCAAAGTGCCTGAGATTAATAATAATATTGTTCTTTTCGCAAAATGCGAGTTCATTCTCTGCAAACTTCAGGTGTTCGGGATTTCCGATGTCAGCAACCATACGGTAGCCAAAGCCGTCAAGTTTTTTGTACTCTTTTTTGGCGTTCAGCCATGCTTTTTTTGCACTTCCGAAAGTGCGCACAAGTTTATGGAAATTAATATCACCAATTAAATTACATTCGCGGAGGGCAATAGAATAGAGATGTTCTTCAGAATACATTTGTGTTGTTTTGGCAAATGTATTGAATTTAGCTTAAATCTTGGAAGTGATAATTTCTTCGGCTGGTTTATTTTCTTCTCAACTCATCAAGATGTTTCCAGATGTCATCTTTTTCTTTATAGGGCAATTCCAGAAAATCCTCAGGATGATTTTCTTTATACTCCTGCCACAATTTATCATCTTTTTCACTGTAATAATTCGGGAATTCCCAAATATATTTTTTCTTTTTGTCACCTACTTTTTTAAACATGAAAGCAAGGATTACGCCCACAACAGCACCCGCAATGTGTGCCTGCCACGCAATTTTGCTTGGTTCCTGAAGGTTATAGAACAATTCTTCGGGCAACATACCCCATATCAGACTTCCATAATACAACACAACAAGCAAGGAGATGGTAAGCAGCTTCATATTCCATTTAAAAATACCGCTGAAAAAAAGAAAAAAAGCAAGAACATACACTACGCCGCTGGCTCCGATAGTACAGGTATAAAGATAATCGCCGGTTATAATATCGATAGGCGGCAACAGCCATACCAAAAGACCTGTAGCAAGCCAACCGATTATAAATACTTTATTGGCCACCATCGGATAAAACTGATACAGAAGAAACATCAGGATCGCAATAGGTATGGAATTGCCTACAATATGATCCAAGTTTCCGTGCAGCAGGGGAGAGGTTATGATTCCCAGCAGGCCTTCCGGCAATAAAGGAATAATGGCGCCGAAACAACTTTCAAAAAAGCCTTGAAGCTGAAGAAAATATCCCAGCCACATGGCTGAAAGCATCAGCAACGGGTTTATAATAGCTTTTTTAGAAATTACATTGTTTTTTAGCATGCAGTGATTATGTCAAATGAAAAGCCAATGATAAATTTCGGAAAATTTGGCGATGAATTTTTACGCTGATCTTTTATTTAAGCCAAAAAGTAATTTTTTGCTTCTATTTTATTTTATTTCAATCGTATTGTCACTAAATTTAGTTTTTAATATCTTGAAAATGAGATTTAATTGCGTGCTTTTACTTTATGAAATTTATATTTAATATTTTTGTTTAGCAATTTATACAATGAAATCCTGAACTCATGAAGAAGTTTTTATTAATTCTCTCCTTTTCTGTAGGCATTTTTATCAATGCGCAGGTCATCCTGGACACTGCTTCTGTTAAGACAGATACTATCAAACACTGGTCAGTCCTTGGCAAGCAATCTTTAATGATCAATCAGGCAGCATTCTCCAATTGGGTTGGAGGCGGGGCCAATAACGTAGGCTGGCTTCTGGGAGCAGATTATAATATTACCTATGAAAAAGATAACGATTTGTGGGAAAATATTATTCTCTTAAATTATGGGCAAAATGATACTCAGGGAATTGGGATAAGAAAAACCCAGGATGTGATTAATGTTTCTACTAATTACGGTAGAAAAGTTTCAAAAAGCTGGTATCTTTCGGTGGGAACAGGTGTCATCTCTCAGTTTACGGTAGGATATGAAGACGGAAACAATCCTGAAGCTAAGAAAATTTCCAATTTTATGGCTCCCGGCTATCTGAATGTCGGGATGGGGATTACGTACCGGCCCAATGACAATGTTAATGTAACGTTGCGGCCTTCTAACGCCAGATGGACATTTGTCTTTGATAAAGATCTTCAGACTGCCGGAACATACGGACTGAAAGCTGATGGTGATAATTCTTTACTACAGTACGGGTTTCTCGGAACAGCGTATTATAAATTTAAATTGATGGAAAATGTGAATATTACAAATAACGCTTCTGTTTTCTCCAATTATCTGGATCACCCTGAAAGACTCGTTCTTGCGTATGGAATGATCCTGAATTTAAAGGTTAATAAATTCATTTCCTCAAATATTACAGTAGATTTGATGTATGATCATAATCAGATCAAAAAAACACAGCTTAAACAAACGCTGGGGGTAGGTTTTGCCTATACGCTGGATAATGGAGTAAAACGTTCAGACAGAAAAGACAGCCGGTGGTGGATTAAAAAATAAATAATGTAAATTCAAACATAGGGAGCGGGCTTTAGTCCGCTTTTTTAATCGTCAGTCGGGACTTAGCCAATTAAATATAAGCAATAAAAAAGCACTTCAATGAAAATATGAAGTGCTTACTATTATCAATTATATATTACTAAAATTCTATATCAACTTCCAGTTTCTCGGCCAAAAGCTTAGAAATTTTTTCTTTTAACGGCTCAATATCTATATTCTGCATTGCATCGTTGGCGAAAGCATATAATAAAAGTGCCTGAGCTTCTTTTTTAGAAATACCTCTTGCTCTTAAGTAGAACAGAGCATCTTCATTTAGCTGTCCTACGGTACAACCGTGAGAACATTTTACATCATCTGCAAAAATCTCCAGCTGGGGTTTTGTATCAATAATTGCCCCTTCGCTCAGCAATACATTATTGTTCTGCTGATACGCATTTGTTTTCTGAGCAATTTTATCAACAAATACTTTTCCGTTGAAGACCCCGTGAGATTTTCCGTCAAAAATACCCTTGTAGTTCTGGTAACTTTCACAATTCGGGAAATTATGGTGAACTGCTGTGTGATGATCCACCAGTTGATCTTTACCGATAATGGTGATTCCGTTCATAAATGAATTGATATTGGATCCGTTATGAATAAAATCAAGGTTGTTTCTTACCAGTTTTCCTCCGAAAGAAAATGTATTTACGGTTGTTAAACTGTCTTTTTCCTGTCTTGCAAATGTATTGTCAATCAGATAAGAAGTGTCATTATCATTCTGCAGCTTATGCCAGTCTGCTTTTGCATTGGGGTATGTAAAAATTTCCGTCACAGAGTTAGTCAATACATAAGTATTGTCAAAATTGTGATGGCTTTCAATAATTTCCACTTTGGCACCTTCTTCTACAATAAGTAAATTTCTCGTGTTATAGAAGGTGTTTTCTTCCTGATTCTGAGAAATATAAAAAATATGAATCGGTTTTTCGATCACAACATTTTTAGGAACTTTCAGAAAAAAACCATACTTGCAATATGCCTCATTCAGATTGGTAAAAGCAGAATCTTTTGAAGCAATTGTATTAAAATAGGTGTCAAAAATCTCTCTGTGTTTCTCATCATTCAGGGCATAATTAAATGAAAGAAACTCGACATTTTCAATAGAAACTTTTGAAAGTTCTTTATGGAGTTTACCATTTACGAAAGTAATCCAGTCAAAATTTTCTTCACCCAGATGAAGACTATCCAGCTGCTCTTTGGTAATATTGTGGCCTTCTTTCGGGAAAAAATTATACGCTTTTTCCGTAATCTCCTTTAGATTGGTATATTTATATTCTTCGTCTTTTCTTGTAGGAAAACCCTGCATTTCGAATCTTTGAAGAGCTTCTTTCCTTTTTTCATCCAGAAATCTGTGACGAAGGCTTTCCAAAAATTGATGATGGTTTTCTGTAATCTGTTCTTTTAATGCCATTACTGGTATATCTGTGGTTTGCACCATTTTTTGTTTTTTTGTTTGGCTGATTTGTAAGCTAAGAGATGAATCTCTGAATTCTTATCCTTTAATTAATTTAAAAGCCAGTCGTACCCTCTTTCTTCCAGTTCCAGCGCAAGGGATTTATCACCGGTTTTGATGATTTTTCCGTTGGCTAATACATGAACGAAATCAGGCTGAATATAATTAAGCAATCTCTGATAGTGGGTAATCAGAAGAACTGCATTTCCTTCATTTTTGAAAGCATTTACACCGTCTGCAACAATTCTCAGTGCATCGATGTCTAATCCGGAATCTGTTTCGTCAAGGATCGCAAGTTTCGGATCCAGCATCATCATCTGAAAAATTTCATTTCTTTTCTTTTCACCTCCGGAAAATCCTTCGTTTAATGATCTTGAAAGAAAATCTTTTTTAATGCCTAATTTTTCGGATTTCTCACGAATCATCGAAAGCATTTCTTTGGCAGGCATTTCCCCTAATCCGTTGGCTTTTCTGTTTTCATTCATCGCAGCTTTAATAAAGTTGGTTACAGAAACTCCCGGAATTTCTACCGGATACTGAAAAGAAAGGAAAATCCCTTTGTGTGCTCTCTCTTCAGGAGCATCTTCAATGATGTTTTCACCCCCGAAAATAATTTCACCGTCCGTAACTTCATAATCTTCTTTCCCTGCGATTACGGAAGAAAGGGTGGATTTTCCGGCTCCGTTCGGTCCCATGATGGCGTGAACTTCACCCGGTTTTATCTCAAGATTAATTCCTTTTAAAATTTCTGCGCCGTCTTCAATTTTGGCGTGCAAGTTTTTTATCTCTAACATACGTTTAAATTTATCGCAAGGCTAGACTAAGATTTTTAATCTTCCTTTGCTTTTCTAAGATAAACAAAGGCGCTAACGCTTATCAATGAAATACTATTTCTTTTTATTTTAAACATTAAGAATTAAAGCTTATTAGTCTTAATGTATCATTTTTTTAAGCAAATCAATAAAATTGATTTTGATTAAGCTATTGCTGTAAACTTAACTTAATTTCTTAATGTTCAAAGGATACTATCCTACAGAACCTTCCAATGAAATTTCCAGTAATTTCTGAGCTTCAATGGCAAATTCCATAGGAAGTTTATTTAAAACTTCTTTACTGAAACCGTTCACAATTAAAGCAATAGCTCTTTCTGTGTCGATTCCTCTCTGGTTACAGTAGAAAATCTGGTCTTCCCCGATTTTTGAAGTCGTTGCTTCATGCTCCAGCTGTGCAGAAGGGTCTTTGATTTCAATATAAGGGAAAGTATGTGCTCCACATTCATTGCCCATCAATAAAGAATCACACTGAGAGAAATTTCTTGCTCCTTTTGCGGAAGGCATTACTTTTACAAGACCTCTGTATGAATTTTGTGACTTCCCTGCAGAAATACCTTTAGAGATAATTGTGGACTTCGTATTCTTCCCGATATGGATCATTTTTGTTCCCGTATCTGCATATTGGTGATTATTGGTTACGGCAATAGAGTAGAACTCACCGATGGATCCGTCACCTTTTAAAATACATGAAGGATATTTCCATGTTACGGCAGAACCTGTTTCCACCTGAGTCCAGGAGATTTTTGCATTTCTTTCGCAAAGCCCTCTTTTGGTTACGAAATTGAAAACTCCGCCTTTTCCTTCTTCATTTCCCGGATACCAGTTTTGTACCGTTGAATATTTTATTTCGGCATTATCTAAAGCGATTAATTCAACCACAGCTGCGTGAAGCTGGTTTTCATCTCTTGATGGCGCGGTACATCCTTCCAGGTAGGAAACATAACTGCCTTCATCGGCAATTACCAATGTTCTTTCAAACTGTCCTGTTCCCGCCTGGTTGATACGGAAATAGGTGGAAAGCTCCATTGGGCATCTTACACCTTTCGGAATATAGCAGAAACTTCCGTCAGAGAATACGGCAGAATTCAGGGCGGCATAAAAATTATCACCTCTCGGAACTACTTTTCCAAGGTATTTTCTTACCAGGTCCGGATGGTTTTTAATAGCCTCCGAGATGGAACAGAAAATAATTCCTTTCTCCATCAGTGTATCCTGAAAAGTGGTTTTCACAGAAATGGAGTCCATTACGATATCTACCGCAACACCGGAAAGTCTTTTCTGTTCTTCTATATTAATTCCCAGCTTCTCAAAGGTTTTGATCAGTTCAGGATCTACCTCATCAAGACTTGCCAGTTCGGGTTTTACCTTTGGAGCGGCGTAATATTTAATAGCCTGGAAATCCGGTTTTTCATATTTAATATTAGCCCATTCCGGCTCAACCATTTTAAGCCAGATTCTGAAAGACTCCAAACGCCATTCCGTCATCCATTCCGGTTCTTCCTTCTTTGCAGAAATAGAACGGATGATATCTTCATTCAAACCGGTAGGGAAATCTTCATAGTCGATTTTAGTTTCCCATCCGAATTCGTATTTCTTATTTTCTAAATCGACGCGTAAATCGTCTTCAGTATATTTATTCATTATATTTTTAGATTTCAGAAGTTAGACTTAGATTTCAGACTCTGTATGTGGTCTGAGATCCGGCATCTAATGTCTTCTCTTTTCTACAAAGAAAAACTTTCTCCGCATCCGCATGTTCTGGATGCATTAGGATTGTTAAAAACAAACCCTTTTCCATTCAAACCTCCTGAATATTCAAGAGTAGTTCCTGCAAGGTAAAGTATTGATTTTTTGTCGACTACAATTTTAATATTATTATCTTCAAAAATTTGATCAGTGTCTGTTTTTTGGTTGTCAAACCTCAAAACATATTCTAAACCAGAACACCCTCCGCTTTTTACCCCCACTCTTATATAATCTTCAACAGGGTTAAAGCCTTCCTCTGTCATCAGTTGGACTGCTTTTGCCTTTGCTTGATCTGATACTTTTATCATTGTATTTATTTAGAATGATTTAATAGTGCAAAAATACGAACAATAATTAGTATATAAAAATTAGCGATTTTATTTTATCAATTTTTATTATTGATGGCTTTAACTTTGCAAAGATTTTAAAATCCAAACTATAAATTTACCTTAATGAAAAAATTAGGAATCATCGTTTTGTCATTGTTTATGCAGACTATTATAGCGCAGACTAACAGATTTGTGTATCAGGTAACCATGAAGCCGGACGCATCTGACAAAAATGATATTAAAACAGAAAATGCATATCTTGATATTTCTCCGGAAAAATCAGTGTTTTATTCTGAAAACAGGATCAAAAGAGATTCTGTTATACAGGCTGCCATGCAAAGTGGTGGAGCAAGAGGATTCAACAGGGATCAGATGCAGAGTCTGAGATCCATTATCAATTATTCTATAGAAAAAGATAAAAAAAGTCAGAAGATGATTTTCAAGGACAGAATAGGAAGAGATGTTTACACCTATGAGGAAGACAGACCTATCAGCTGGAAAATATTTCCCGAAACCACAAAAATAGGCGAGTATAAAGTACAGAAAGCGGAAACTGATTTCGGAGGAAGAAAATGGACGGCCTGGTTTACTACGGATCTGCCTTATCAGGACGGACCATATAAATTCGGAGGACTTCCCGGGCTTATTGTAAAGGTAGAAGATGATAAAGACGAATATTCTTTCGACCTGATGAAAAATTATAAAATTGCTGATTTTCCTACATTAAATCAATTCGGGAATACTATTAAAGTAAAAAGATCCGATTATGTAAAGCAGCAGAAAAAATTCATGGAAGATCCTATGTCTTTTATGAGTCAGGGCGGAGGAATTAGTGCACCAATGAGAGTTGGTGGTGGTAACCGTGGCGGCGGCGGAAATCCTGCGGAAATGAGAAAAAGAATGGAAGAACGGGTAAAAGAAGAAGCCAAGAAAAACAGTAATCCAATCGAATTGCAATAAACAAAGCCCCGAAGATTTTCTTCGGGGCTTTTTAATTTTTAGGTTAATTTTATTTATCTCAACAGCTGGTTGAAAGTATCCCCCTGTCTGATATCTCCGGTATTGTATCCTTTCATGAACCATTCTTTACGCTGAGCGGAAGAACCGTGTGTAAAGCTTTCCTGGTTTACATATCCCTGAGATTTTTTCTGGATGTTGTCATCTCCTACAGCTTCTGCGGCATCAATTGCAGACTGAATGTCTCCCGGTTCCAGAATGTGTTTTTCAGCATCAGTTCTTTTGGCCCAGAGTCCGGCGTAAAAATCCGCCTGCAATTCCGTGGCAACGGAAACCCTGTTCATTTCTGCTTCGCTGTATTGCCCGCTTCTTCGCATCTGATCTACTTTTTGGGTTGTTCCCAAAAGCGTCTGAACATGATGGCCAACTTCATGGGCAAGTACATATGCAACTGTAAATTCGGTTACTTTGGCGCCGAATCGTCGCTCAAGTTCATTAAAAAAGCTCATGTCCATATATACAGACTGGTCTGCCGGACAATAAAAAGGACCCATTGCAGCCTGAGCGGTTCCGCATCCGGATTGTGTTGTGCTTTCGAAAAGTACGATTTTCGGAGGTTCGTAGGTCATTCCGTTTTCACTGAACACCTGCTCCCAGGTAGTGGTGTTCCATTTTCCCATCATATCTACCATTTCCCCGATTTTTCTTTCTTCTGCCGAAAGTTCCCGCTGTTCGGTTGTTGCTTGCCCGGAACCGCTTCCGGAAGAAAGTATGGAAGAAGGATCTCCTCCCAGGAAAAAAATGATGGCAGCAATGATCAAAGTTCCCAATCCGCCTCCCACAACGGCTCCGCCGCCTAGTCCACGCCTGTCTTCCACGTTGCCGCCTCTGTCGTCAGTCCATCTCATAGTTGTATTATTTTGTGATATATAAATTTAAAGATTTAAAATGTATTTTTTATAGATGGAGCAATATTTTTACCAATTACCGGTTGAGCTGGTTTTTTTTAAGCCAGTAAGAAGTTGACTGATATGCAGAAATGGTCTGTTCAATAAGTTTTTTATTCTGAAGGTTTCCTTTCACATATTTTTCATCATAATACAGGTTGAATTCCGGAGTAAGGTTGTTTTTTTGCTGCGTCAAAACATATTGTTTAATTTTCTTAACCGGAGCAATAAGGGTTAAGTAATTATCTTTAATAAGTCCTAAATCTTCATAAGTAGCGACATACGCTTTCGGCTGAAACTCTTTTGAAAATACATCCTGCCCTAAAAATTTTGTCTGATAACTAAAATTAAGCATTCCTAAAAGCGTAGGCATTACATCAATCTGCGACATGGTCTGTGTAAACTTTTGCGGCTGAATAAATCCTTCAGAAAAAATCATTGCAGGAATTTTGTATTTATCCATCGGAAGTTCTGTATCTCCTGCGCTTGAAGCACAATGGTCGGCAATGATTACAAAAACCGTATTGGCATACCAGTCTTGTTTTTTAGCCATTTCAAAGAATTTTCTGAGAGAATAATCGGTATATTTTACGCCGCCTTCCCGTGATTTCGCATCACCAGGAATGTCTATTTTACCGTTAGGATAAGTAAAAGGACGGTGGTTGGAAACCGTCATCCAGTGATTAAAAAACGGTCTTCCGGATTTCGCTTCAGCATTCATGGTCTGAATTGCTTTTTTGGCCATATCTTCATCTGCAACGCCCCAGACATTGGCAAAGGAAATCTCATCCGGTTTAAAATTATTTCTGTCAACAATGGTGTAGCCATTTCCTTCATAAAAATCTTTCATATTATCAAAGTAGCTATAGCCGCCATATAGGAATTTAACATCATAACCTTTTGATTTGAAAACACTTCCTGTTGTAAATTTATTTTTATTGTTTTCTCTTTTAATGATGCTTTCACCGGCAGTAGGCGGGATACAGAGTGTAAGCGCTTCAAGTCCGCGAACGGTTCTGTTTCCTGTAGCGTAAAGATTAGTAAACATCAAAGATTTATCTGCAAGACTATCCAGGAAAGCGGTTATTTTCTGTGTGTTACCATAATGTGCCATAAAATCTGCCGATAAACTTTCAATAGAAATCAAAACGACGTTTTTCTTCAATTCCGGTTTTCCGGGTTGAATATTTCTTTTTAAAACAGGCTGTGCGTACTGGCTCAGAAAAGTGTTTTCTGCAATCTGCTGGTTAATCTGAGGATAAAACTGAAAATAATCCAGTTCATTATGGGTAAAAGCCCAATAAAATTTTGGCAATCCGTTGGCCTGGATTTCTTCCTCAAAAACATTATCAGATTTCAATTTTGTGGTAAAACTTAATCCTAAAATACTTATTGCTACCAAAATGCAAAAAGAACCTAATAAGATGATCTTCTGTTTAATATTCGGAAGGTTTAGAAGTTCAGTTTTAGTTTTTTTATAAATATAAACCGTAAATACAACTGCCAGTGCAAATATGGCCAGAAATAAAGGAACAACGGGATAGCTTTCCATGATATTTCCGATTACTTCGTTTGTATAGATAAGATAGTCTACAGCAATAAAATTATACCGTAATCCAAACTCATTATAAAAAAAATATTCGCTCACGGCATTAAAAATAATAAGGAGAACGTATAGGAAAATAGTAAGGAAATACATTGAATTTCTGATCTTTACCCGCTTTTCGGGAAGGAAGAGCATTAGGCTGAAGACAATGATTTTAAGTCCGATAAAAGCCATCGCGATTTCAGCAACCGATCCTCCGTATTGCTTAAAAATATTATCCGGAATGAGAAGTATATATAAAAATAGCAAACACAACAGGCCGAGGATGATATAACCGTAAGGTTTCTGATATTTCGAGTCTGATAAAAACAGAAAATAAAGGGCCAAAAAAGGACATGTTATGATGAACACCAATATATCATTCAGGATTCCGACCATCATAATTTGCAATAGGTCTAAAAAACCGAAATCTGCTGTGGTAATAGGGTGAAATACAAAAACAATTCTCAGTATGAATGAGATTGCAAGATAGAATATGCCTAAATAAAGAAACGGCTTAATTTTTTGAAACAACATCTGTATTTATTAAATGTTAATTCCTGCAAATTTAGCAATTGGGAGTAATTCTTTATTATGAAATCTTAAAATTTAAAAATAATTGTGAAATTTATAATTATTTAAAATAAAATTAAAAATGTAATATCTGCCAAAATCATAATATAAATGAGCTTTTTGATATTTTACATAAAAGAAAAGGACCGCTGTCACGATCCTTACATATTAAAAGAAGTTAAATTAATTATGAATGGCCGAAACCGATATTTCCTTTTTTACCGGATAAGTTCTTTTTAAAATCAATCATCCTTAATGCAGTAACTGCTGCTTCAACCCCTTTATTTCCAAGATCTCCGCCACTTCTCGCGATAGATTGCTCGTTCGTATCATCAGTAAGAACGCAGAAAATGGTAGGGGTATCGGTAAGTATATTACAGTCTTTGATTCCCTGGGCAACTGCTGAACAGACATACTCAAAGTGAGGAGTTTCCCCGCGGATTACACAGCCAATGGCAATCACTGCATCATATTTACGTTCTTTACAAAGCTGCATGCTTGCGTAATTCAGTTCGAAAGCACCGGGAACGGGAAAAAGCTTAATATTTTCAGGCCGTACTCCTTCTTTCTGAAGGATTTCCAATGCCGCATCGCGAAGATTGTAAGTTACAAAATCATTCCACTCAGAAAAAACAATGCCGATTGAAAATTCATCGGCATTGGTTATATGAAGTGGCTTATAATCAGAAAGATTAACTGTTGCCATTATTTAGTAATATTTAGTCATTTCAATATAAGAGTCAGACATTCCGTTGTCGTAGTCCTGATATTTTTCATCAATTGTAGCAAAATATTTTTTAGCTTCAGCTTTTTTATTAAGACCTAAAGCCAGAATACCTGCCTTTCTTGTGAAGTAATACATTGTGTACGGATCGTCTGAAGCAGAAGCTGCTTTATCCAGCAATTGCAAAGCATCGTCATTTTTGTTGAGGCCAGACTGTGCATCAGCCATTGCTCCGTATTTCATCGCCATCAAAGTTTTGTTGTCTGATGAAAACTTGTCCAGAAGATCATATGCTTCCTGGAATTTCCCTTCTTTGAATTTCAAAAGTCCCGCGTTATACGCAGAAAGCTTACCAATATCAGTTGCGGAATATTCATTATAGGTTCCCAGGAAACCAGGGTTTGCAGCAGATTTACCACCTAGTGCCTCCTTATCTTTTCCTTCAGTAAGATTTTTCTGAGCGGCAAGGAAACTTTTTACAGCTTCAGCGTTTTTAGGAGTCACCACAAATTGTTTGTAAGCGAAGAATCCCAGAACGCCTAAAACAAGCACCCCGAAAGCAATACCCAATGGTTTTGAATATCTCTCAATAAATCTTTCGGTGTTTAAAGCTTCTCTGTCAAGATCTTTAAAAAACTCCACTGTTTCTTTACCTTCTTGCTCGTTTTGAGCATTCTTTGTAATTTTTGCCATAAATTGTTAAAAATTGAAATGCAAATTTAATTGTTTCTGAATGATTTACAAAATACTTTGTGTGTATTGTTGATTTTTATTTAAACAAATAAGCTGAATGATGAATTGTTGAGCATGAATTTAATAAAAAATGCTTCGGAAAGCTCAGTGTGACAACGCATAATTTAACGTTAAGTGAATATACATAGTATTCATACTGAGCCTGCCGAAGCAACGATTTTTTAAGTCTAATATTTTAAAATATGATAAACTTCTGCATTAAATTTCTCTAATTTTTCTTCTCCCTTAAGGTCTTTCAGTCCAATCAGAAAGCTGAATTGTGATACGGTTGCTCCTTGCTTTTCTACCAGCTTTGCTGCCGCTTCCGTAGTTCCTCCTGTTGCAAGAAGATCATCATGAATAAGAACTTTTTGTCCCGGCTTTATTTGTCCTTCACGTGTTTCGATGACAGCGCTTCCGTATTCAAGGTCGTATTTTTCCGAAATAACCGGCGGAGGAAGCTTTCCGGATTTTCTTATCAAAATAAAAGGAACTTCCAGGGCAACAGCAATGGCAATCCCGAAAAGATAACCGCGGCTTTCGATTCCGCAAACAGCATCCACTTTCCCTTTGCTGAACGCTACGAGATCTGCAATGACATCTTCATACAATTTAGGATCTAAAAAAATTGGTGAAATGTCTTTAAACTGAATTCCCGGAATCGGAAAATCTGGTACATTTTCTATCGTTTCTTCCAGTTTCCTGATGAGTTCTTGTGATGCCATTTTTAAGGATTGATTTTATAACTGGAAATTTTCCATTCACCATTTACATTTTTTAATCCGAAAGTTGCTTTCAACGAAGTTGTTCTTCCGTTTTTATCTGTAACGTCGTAGGTTGCATTTACACTTGCCACATTGGTATTAGAAAGATTCGTGGTGATATTTTTCACACTCACGGTTTTCACTGATCCGAAACCTGAAGTAGGGTTGGAAAACGATTCATAGCTTCCCCAGCTTGGATTGCTTGAAGCGCCGTATGCCGCCTTTAAGTTTTGCGAACTTACATTATTCAGGAAACCGGATACTACGTTTTTAGGATCTGCAGCGGGCTGTTTTGGAGTAGCCGGCGTTGTTGCCGTTGCATTCGGATCCGTTGACGGAACTGTTGAGCCCGGATTGTTCGGATCAATTACTGCAGGATCCTGGTTTACAGCCATCGAATCTACAACCACCGGAGCAGGAACTTTCAGTAATAAAGGATTTACATCTAATCCTATTTTTGTCATTTTGAATGTTTTGGCCGTCGTCTTAACCGATACGGTAATATCAATTTTATTATCAACGACTTTCGCTGCCGGAATGGAAGAAAATTTTAAATTAAATCCTTTAAAATTATTATCCTGCATTAGGTTTTTTGCCGTTGAAAGTTTCACCCCATTACTGAAAACTTCAAGAGTTACTTCCAATCCTGCACCTGTGAAGGAAACCGGATTTCCGGCATTGTCCACAAGTCTGGGAACGATCTGGATGGCAGTTGATGCCCCAGTTCCGTCGTCGCCTGTAGGTCTTGTGATGATGCTCAAAGCATTTGCTTTTACATCATTAGGATCACTTTCTTTTGCTTTATCGTCACCGAAAATATTCATTTCTCCTAAAGAAGGAGGGGCATTGCTGGCCCATTCGATGCCGTTTTTCTGTGCTACCTGATCAGCCATTGCCATGATTTCCGGAACTTTTTTGCCGTTAATCAGCTGGCCTAATGCTTTTAGTTCTGCAACATCGCCATCGGCTTCCACTCCGAAGGTCTTTAAAATATAAAGTGCTTCATTAAACTTAATCTGTTTAATGGTTGGAAGACTTGCCGTCATATCATTGATACTCGACTGTAAAGTTTTCGTGTTGGTGGCATCTACTGAATCTTTTTTGCATGCTGTAAAAAGCAACAAACTGAAAATTAGCAGAAAAGACAACTTTTTCATTTTTTTCCGTTTGTCACAAATTTACTAAAACGTTTATTAATAGAGGATTTTTATTTTATATTTTGTTTTTCCTTTAATTTATCTCCGAAATATGAACTAAAAACGGACTGCATATTCGGGAAATCCGGGCTTTCCCAATAAGTTGTGGTATAGCTGCTGTTTTTTAAATCAAACTTATTTTTTTCGGATACATTTTCATCTCTGAAGTCTAATTCCGTTGGATAGAAATTTTTGTAAACAATAAGTTGATTATAGTCTGGTTCACTTTTGTGTTTAAGTTTAAGGAAACCAATTTCATTGAATTCCAACAAATCCCTAAGCGTTTTCTGAGTGTCTTTTTCATATGCAGCATTGATGATATTTTTAACATCATAGAAGCGGTATCCAAAAAATGCAAATTCTTTTTCCTGTAATGCTTCGCCTGTGATTTCAATCTCGTCCTTCTGCTGGCCTTTAAGTTCTTTAATCACGGAATTTCTCTTTTTGTACTCCAGTATATTTCCTACTTCTTTCATTTCGGGAAGTCTTAGCAAAGCCTGATAATCCCACATGCCGGTTTGCTTTTTCTCAAAGACCGCATCTTCCAGTCTGTAGATTCGGTATTGCTCCACGGTGGCGCCTTTCATTTTTTTTGTTTTGTTGTCGAAAATATAGGTAACAATTCCGTCTGCGTAACAATTGAGTTTGTTATTTACGGTGACATAGGCATTAAAATTACCTTTTACAAAAATATATTTTGCAGGTTTGTTATTTTTTATGACAACCGGTTCAATATTTCGGATTTTGTCATCAACCTTAATCACTTCTTTTTCAAAATCAGCATATGATAATGTGGCTATGGAGAAATTGTCATAGACCAGCTGAAATTTTTCCTGGTCCAGCTTTATCAGATTTTTGTCGATCTTTCCATCAATATCAGAATAAGCAACAATACTTCCGTCTTTTCCGAATACCGAAACTTTAGGCAGTGGCTTATTGGTTTTTTCAGAAATAAAAGTAATGGTTTGTGAACTGAAAAAATTGAATGCTAATGTTAAAAATAATAATAGAAAGCTTTTCTTCATGGTTTTAAAATTTAATTTGAATACTGTTTATATTTAAAAGACAATAAAAAATTAAAAAAGGTTGCATGGAAATGTAATTTTTTTAAAAATAAAAAAAAGACTGATCATTACGATCAGTCTTTCAATTTTATCTTGTAATAAATTCCTTAGAAAGGATATTCATAAATTTCAGATTCATGTAAATAAGGGTTTCCTGTAGGGATTAATTTAAGTTTAGATAATGCAGAAAGCACAGTAAACATAAATAATCCAACTACGAACAGGATTGCTCCTAAGATCAGGATGAATACTTCAGGAGTTTTCCAGTATGGTCCTACTGTTCCTGGCATTACCATGTTGAAGTAATCTAAAATGTGTCCGCAGATAACCACTATTGCCATTATTGTAACTACTTTATAGTTTCTTTTGATGCTGCTGCTTACTAATACCAATAGCGGTAATAAGAAGTTTACGATCAGCATTGGTAAGAAAGTAGGAGAGTAGTGCTGGAATCTTCCGAAGAAATAATTAACCTCTTCCGGAATGTTCGCATACCAATATAACATAAACTGTGCAAACCAGGTATACGTCCAAAGCATACTTGTTGCGAAAAGGAATACTCCTAAATCGTGTAAGTGATTGTCATTGAATTGTGGCAGGAACCCGTTTTTCTTTAAATAAACACTTAAAAGAATGATTACCGCAATACCACTTGAAAGGCAGCTCACCATTGAATACCAGATATACATCGTAGAGTACCAGTGAGGGTCAATAGACATCAACCAATCCCAAGCCCAAGCAGCAGAAGCAAATCCGAAGAATGCAATATATCCTACCGCCCATCTGTACAACATCTGGTAATCTACTTTTGATTTGGTTTCGTCTACTTTTTTAGACTGAGCTTTCAGTTTCCAAGCGAAGAACGAAGCACCTAAAACATAGATAAATGTTCTTACGGCATAGAAAGGAATATTTAGGAAGATTCTTTTTTCAAATAAGATCACATCAAAATGAGCAGAGTTCGGGTCTGTCAATTCAGGATCCATCCAATGAAAAAGGTGTCCTTGGTGTGTAATGTTTAAAAGCATTAAAATGATCAGAATAGCACCACCGTAAGGAATATAAGAAGCAATAGCTTCCATTACTCTTGTAATGATAATTGGCCATCCTGCGTGTGCAGCATGCTGGATAGAATAAAAGAATAATACGCAGCAGCTCACTCCGAAGAAAAATACAGCTACAAAATGTATTGCCGCTAAAGGCTGGTTATGTACCTGAAGAGTAGCATGCTCCAAATGAGCAGCGTGATCCTGAGGACCAACCATTTCACTAGAATGTGTAGGAGCAGTATGACCAGAAGCGTTAACAGCTTCCATCATGTGTTCTATTTTCTCGGCAGAGATTCCTTTGTTTAAAAAGAAACCAATACCAAAAAGAACTAAACCTACAACAAGAAGGATTATAGAAGTTGATTTTAATTTTGGTGAAAAACTATACATTTCTTTTCTTATTTTTTAGTTTCGGTAGTCTTTGTTTCAGTAGTTGCCGGTGCTGCTGCTGTAGTCGACGCCGGTGTAGCCGTTCCCGCTGCAGGTGTTGCAGTGGCAGGTGCTGCAGCTCCTTTTTTAAAGGCATTCATTACATACATGGCCACTCTCCATCTGTCTCCAGCGTTTAATTG
The DNA here is from genome assembly GCF_034651565.1 of Chryseobacterium sp. MHB01. Lineage (NCBI taxonomy): Bacteria > Pseudomonadati > Bacteroidota > Flavobacteriia > Flavobacteriales > Weeksellaceae > Chryseobacterium > Chryseobacterium sp. MHB01. The sequence continues at coordinate 179,197 of NZ_JAYEDA010000008.1, forward strand.
CCCTGCATAAGATCCCATTGCGTTTCTACCGTTTGTGATCACATAATGAACAGATCCTACAGTAATTTCCCTGTCGGCGTAGTTTGGTACACCGGAGAAAGCTCCGGACTGTACGATAGGTCCCTGTCCGTCTCCACCTACACCATGACAAGCTGCACAGGTATGTTCAAATAATATTTTCCCTCTCTCCAGATCCTTTGCAGAGTTTGCAGGATTTAAAGGAGAATTGGTCATTGTTTTTGAAGCATCATAACCGGCATTGTATTCATCAACGGTTTTCGGAAGCAATCCTTCTTCAAAAACACCATCTTTATTTTGAGGAACAGATCCTTCTACAGGAGAAAGGCCTGTTGCCCCGTTATTTTTTACGAAAGCAGGAATTTCATTTTCATGATCTGAATAAGCATCCTGGGCTTTCATCAATGGATCATAAGCTACCGGGAAATACATGTCCGGGAAATATACTAACGGTGTATTTTCTTTTGGCCCGCAAGAGTTAAGTAAAACTGTTGTTAAACCTAAAACTGCTGTAATTTTTAATACATTCTTTTTCATTTTAAGCATCTTTAACAGTTATTTCTTCAACTCCGGTTTCAATAAGCAACTGTTTTACAGATTCTACATCATCAGTTACAAATTCCATCATAAATTTATCATCCGTTGTTCTCGGGTCCGGGTTTTGTGCAGGCGCTCCGGGATACATTTTGTTTCTTACCAGGAAAGTTAATGACATCATGTGAGCGGCACAAAATACCATAAGCTCAAACATTGGTACAACGAATGCCGGCATATTGTGTCCCCAGTCAAAAGCTGGTTTACCACCGATATTCTGAGGCCAGTCGTGGTTCATCACATACCAGGTTAAAGTAGCTCCAATCGTTACTCCATAAAGAGCGTAAAGAAAAGCGGCATCAGAAATTCTTGTTTTCTTTAACCCTAAAGCTTTGTCAAGCCCGTGAACCGGGAACGGAGTATAAACTTCGTTGATTGCGATTCCTTTATCGTTGAATGCCTTAACGCCGTTCATTAAATCGTCGTCGTCAGCATAAAGTCCGTATACAATTTTAGTGGTGCTCATCTCCTTCTTTTGCTTTATAAGTTTCACCTGAGATTTTCAAAATCGATTTTAATTCGGCCTGTGCAATTACAGGGAATGTTCTTGCATATAATAAGAATAATACAGAGAAGAATCCGATTGTTCCTAAATATACACCCACATCAATGATCGTTGGCTTAAACATGGTCCAAGATCCTGGTAAGTAGTCTCTTGAAAGGTTGATTACGATGATGTCAAAACGCTCAAACCACATCCCGATGTTGATGATTAATGCAACAATGAATGTCCAGATAATATTCGTTCTCAATTTCTTGAACCAGAATGAAGCAGGAACAACAAGGTTACAGATAATCAATGACCAGAATGCCCACCAGTAAGGTCCAACAGCAGCACCCGGAGAAAGATAAGTGAAATCTTCAAATCTTGATCCTGAATACCATCCGATGAAATATTCTGTAGCATAGGCCACGGTTACCATACCACCTGTTAAAATAATTACGATGTTCATAATTTCGATATGATACATAGTGATATAATCTTCAAGGTGACAAACTTTTCTTGCAACCAATAATAACGTCTGTACCATCGCGAATCCTGAGAAGATCGCACCTGCAACGAAGTAAGGAGGATAGATCGTAGAGTGCCATCCTTTAATTACTGACGTGGCGAAGTCAAAAGATACGGTAGTGTGTACTGAGAATACAAGCGGTGTTGCCAAACCTGCTAGAACCAAAGAAAGTTCTTCGAATCTTTGCCAGTGTTTTGCTTTACCTCCCCATCCGAATGCAAGGAATGTATAAATCTTTTTAGTCCAAGGTGTTTTTGCTCTGTCTCTGATCATTGCAAAGTCAGGAATCAATCCCATAAACCAGAATACTGTTGATACTGAGAAATAGGTAGAGATTGCAAATACGTCCCAAAGTAGAGGAGAGTTGAAGTTCCCCCAAAGAGAACCGAACTGGTTTGGTAATGGGAATACCCAATATCCTACCCAAACTCTACCCATGTGAATTACCGGGAAGATTGCTGCCTGTACTACTGCGAAGATCGTCATCGCTTCCGCAGATCTGTTTACAGACATTCTCCAACGCTGTCTAAATAATAATAATACCGCTGAGATTAGGGTTCCGGCGTGACCGATACCAACCCACCATACGAAGTTAGTAATATCCCAACCCCAGTTAATAGTTCTGTTAAGTCCCCATGCTCCAATACCTGTTCCGATAGTATAGGCGATACACCCAAATCCATAGATGAATAGAACTAAGGCTGCATATAATGAGATCCACCATAATTTACCTGCTCTTTCTTCGATAGGTCGTGCAATATCTTCCGTGATATCGTGATAAGTTTTGTGACCAATAATCAGAGGTTCCCTTATCGGAGCTTCGTAATGTCCTGACATTTTTTACCTATTTATTATTTAAACTTTATTTTTCTACTCTGTTTCTTACTTTAGTATGATAGAACACGTTTGGCTTGGTTCCGATCTCTTCAAGTAAATAATATCTTCTGTTGTCAGCATATAATTTTCTGACTTCAGATCCTTTGTCATTCATGTCTCCGAACTGGATAGATCCTGTTGTACATGCTTTTGAACAAGCTGTCTGGAATTCTCCGTCTTTCACGATTCTGTTCTCTTTTTTAGCTTCAAGAATAGTCGTTTGAGTCATTTGGATACACATTGAACATTTCTCCATAACCCCTCTTGTTCTTACAACAACATCAGGGTTCAGTACCATTCTTCCAAGATCGTTGTTCATGTTGAAATCGAACTTGTCATTCAGGTTGTAGGTAAACCAGTTGAAACGTCTTACTTTGTACGGACAGTTATTTGCACAATATCTTGTACCAATACATCTGTTGTAAGCCATGTGGTTTTGTCCCTGAGAACCGTGAGATGTAGCCGCTACCGGACAAACCGTTTCACAAGGTGCGTGGTTACAATGCTGACACATTACCGGTTGGAAGATCACATCAGGATTATCAGCAGGGTGGTTCAATGCCCCTCCGTCGCCGAATGCAGTACCATATAATTCAGGAACTGCCATTCCTTCTTTTAATCCCTCATATACTTCTACTTTCTGTCTTGAAGAATAATAACGGTCAATTCTTAACCAGTACATATCTCTGGACATTCTGATCTCTTCTTTTCCTACTACAGGAACGTTGTTCTCTGCCTGGCAGGCAATGATACAAGATCCGCAACCTGTACAGGAGTTAAGGTCGATCGACATGTTGAAGTGAGGCCCGTCCGTATCATCGAAAGCATCCCAAAGGTCAATCTTTCTTGCAGGAAGCGCTCCGCTGATGGTGTGATATTCCAAAGGCTTATTCCATCCTTTGTGCTCATCATCAAATGCTACGTTTAAGAAATCTGCCAAAGGAACTTCTTTAGCAATTTCGTAACGTCCCATTAATGTATTTTGAAGCTGGATCCCTGCGAATTCATGATCTTCACCTGTTTTTTCTAATTTAACATTAGATACCACCAGGTTAGATCCATCGAATAAAGGATATGCATTTACTCCCGTATCAGCTGTTGCTCCTGAATTTTTCTTACCATATCCAAGCGCAAGACCTACTGATCCTTCTGCCTGTCCCGGCTGAATGAATACAGGAACATCTTTTATAGTAACTCCGTTTACCGTAAGATTTACAATAGAACCGTCCAGCTGCATTCTTGCATTAAGATCGTTTTCTATACCTAATCTTTCAGCATCTTTAGGAGAAATTGTCAGGTAGTTATCCCAAGACATTCTTGTAATTGGGTCCGGTAATTCCTGAAGCCAAGGGTTGTTGGCCTGAGTTCCGTCTCCCATTGCTGTTTTAGTATATAATACCAATTCCAAATCAGATGCTTTGAAGCCTCCTAATTCAGCTACAGCCTGAGCAGCATTTCCTCCTGCATACGACAATGTTGTTGCATTTGCAGAAGTATTAAATCCGTTATATAAAGCTTTGTTGAATGAAGTTCCTCCTAGTACGGAAGAAGCATTTGCTTTTAAATAATCGTAGTAGTTGTTAGCCGCGTTGTTCTTTCCGTTTTTCCAAACCAATAAAGATTCTTCTATCTGTCTTGATTTGTAGATTTTCTGGATGGTTGGCTGCATTAATGAATATACTCCCGTCTGCGGTTCGATATCTCCCCAAGACTCAAGCCAGTTGGCTACAGGAATTACAGCTTTCGCTGCTTTGTACATTTCATTTTTCTTATCAGCAATAGCAATGACGTAAGGAACCTTTGTTAAAGATTTTTTGAAATCTTCTCCTTTGTGGTATGAGTAAATAGGATCTACATTATTGGCGATCAATACACCAACCTGACCTGCATTTACCCATCCAAGGAATTCCTCGAATCTTGCTTTGTCAAATTCTTTTAATAGGTTTGCTTTACCTGTGAAAGCTGTAGAACCAAGTTTCTGGTTAATAAGGTGTGCTAAAACCTGAGCACCTTTGGAACCGTCGGCAAAAACTACTGCTTTGCTTCCTTTTGTCTGTAATTCTTTAGCAATTTCAGAAGCTGTTTTATCTGAAGTTCCTCCACCAACGATGGCATTGTAAACTTCAACTAAAGTTTTATTTACCTGGCTAGGCTTTAATCTGAATCTTTCGTCAGCGTTAGCACCAGTCAGTGACATGTTTGATTCCACCTGAATGTGTCTCAACATGTTTGGTCCCGGCTTTCTAGCAGCAGCGTAAGAAGATTCTAATCCTCCGCCATTGTAATCTCCTAAGAAATCTGCCTGGAAAGAAACTACCAATTCTGTTCCTCGAAGGTCGTAAACCGGTAATGCTCTTGTTCCGAAAACTTCCTGGGCTGCGTCTAATGCACCAGCATAAGGATAAGCATCATATGTTACTAACTCTGCTGTAGGATATTTAGCCTTAAATTCAGAGAATAATTTTTTGAAAGTAGGGGAAGCAAAAGAATGCGATAATAAAACAATTCTTTTTCCTGCAGCGTTAGCTTCTTCCAGTCCTTTGATAATGTAGCTGTCTACCTTATCGAAAGTTTCATCTTTACCTTCAAATTTAGGTTGCTTTACTTTATCATTGTCATAAAGAGAAAGTACGCTTGCCTGTGCTCTTGCGCTTGTTTTTCCAAGATCTCCTGCAACAGGATTCGGTTCAATTTTAATAGGTCTTCCTTCTCTTGTTTTTACTAAAACACTCGCAAAGTCAAAACCATCGAAATATGTTGAAGCGTAATAGTTTGGAATTCCCGGGATGATTTCATGTGGCTTTACCACATAAGGAATTGTTTTGATAACCGGAGCTTCACATGCAGCCAGTGTAACCGCTGCAGTAGAGAATCCTAATAGTTTTAAGAAATCTCTTCTTGAAGTACTGGATCCGTTTTTTTCAGCATCTCCAAGGAAATCTTCTACCGGAATTTCTTCCTGGAACTCTTTTTGAGCCAGCTTGTTGTTTAGAGCCGGATCTTTAAGTTCGTGAATACTTCTAAATTGTATTTTGTTTGAAGCCATTTATACTTCTAATTTTTAGTTATTAATAATGACATTTACCACACTCAAGACCTCCAATTGCATCTACAGTAATCTTACCACCATCTTTAGGGTATTGTTTTTTCAACTTGTCATGTAGATTCTTGAAGTATTCTTTATTATAACCGTTGTTCATATCAACCTCAGTAGTTCTGTGGCACTCAATACACCATCCCATTGTGAAGTCATTGGCCATCTGAACAACATTCATTGTATCAATTTTACCGTGGCAGGCTTTACATACAACATCAATTTTGTTGTTTGGATTCTTTTTGTTGAAAGAATTAATAATTGCCTGTTCACCTGCTACAACGTGCTGAGCGTGGTTGAAGTAAACGAAGTCCGGCATGTTGTGGATTCTTGTCCATTCAACTGGCTGCGTTTTTCCTGTATACTGTTGTTTTTCAGAATCCCAACCTGTAGCAGCATAAATTTTCTGGATTTCTCCGTCGTAGAATGCCTTGTCTTTTCCTGGTTCCATGTAGTGTTCTGCATTGTACTCGGAAATTGTTCTGTGACAGTTCATACAAACGTTCATAGAAGGGATTTCAGATACTTTACCATACTTGGCACTGGAGTGACATAGCTGACAGTCAATCTTCTGTTCTCCTGCGTGGATTTTGTGAGAGAAATAGATAGGCTGTTCAGGTTTATACCCTTTGTAAACACCGATCCACATGATCCAGTTCCATACTCCGTATGCTGCCAGTAAAGCCAGAATAGCAATAAGTCCTTTACCGATATAGTGGTATTTCTCGTAAATTTCACGGAAAGATTTTACTCTTGTTTCGTTAAGTCCTGCTAAGTCTTCAGATTGTCCCAGTTTCACTAATTGTCTTAGTTTCAGTAGGATCCAAACCAATAAACCTGCAATCGCTAAAAGTGAAATGATCACCACGTTGGTAGTGGTAGAGCTCTGTGGTGCCGCATTGGCAGATCCTGCATTTGCTGTATTCTTAGCATCATCAGTTTTTGCAGGTTCCGGAGCCGGAGGATTAGTTGTGTATGCTAAGATGTCGTCAATATCCTTATCGGTAAGATTTGGAAAGACCTGCATCTCAGTCTTATTGAATTTTTCGAAAACTTCATTGGCGTATTTGTCACCAGAGGCTCTTAGCTCTTTGTTGTTCTTGATCCATTTGTGAAGCCAGTCTTTTCCAAGCCCCTGTTCGGTATCAAGTCTTGCAACCACACCTTTCAATGCAGGTCCTACGACCTGTTTGTCTAACGCGTGACATGCAGTACAATTCGCTTTGAAAAGTTTTTCTCCGTTTTTAGGATCGCCGTCTTGCCCGTAAATTGAAGCACTGGTTGATAACAATAAGCCTATTGCGATCAACGTTTGTCTATAATGCTTTCTCCAACTAATCATTTAAATTATCTTATGTTAGTAAATATTGAACATTCAATCAATTCGGCAAAAATAATATATTTAACAGGAATTTAACGGTATATAGAAAGGGGAAAATATCATTTACGTTTAATTTGTATTGATTCTAAATAACTCCATTTGGTATAATTTTTTAATTTACCTAAATTTGCGGAAACAAGTTTAAATGAAAAATTTTATTAAAATATTTTCGATAGTATTGTTTGGAGGATTTTATACTCTTGAAGCACAACAAATTGTAAAAAAAGATACCTTAGCCGGGACGGAATTGGTGATGACAATGGATTCTAAGGTAAATGCCGCGCTGGAAAGTATTGAAGACAAGTGTTCAAGAACTACCAGTACGGTTGTTTCGAGTGATGCTGATGATGATTCCGGATCTTCGAGACCGACAAAAATCTATGTTCCGAATAGGGAACTTACCAATGCGGAAATATGCAGAAGAAATCCGAGGATTTTAGGGTATAAGATCCAGATAACCACCGTAAAAAGCAATGATGAAGCTAATGAAGTGAAAGCGTATTTCAGAAAAAGATTTCCCAATCTGAAAGTTGAAACCGACGCATCACTCAGACCGAATTATAAAATTCTTGCGGGAAGTTATTTTACGAAACAAAGTGCTGCCTCTGACCTGTCTAAAGTAAGAGAGTATTTTAAATCGGCAATTGCCGTACAATATAGAATTTTCTGTGCGGAAGCAAAATAATTTAATTTTTGAAATATCGTAAAAAGCTGAGATTATTCTCAGCTTTTATTTTTTTATGCAGTTTTCAAGAATATCATGGGATATAATAATGAATTTTTAGTAATATTTATTTAAAAACCAGAAGAATTCTGTCATTCTCAGATAATTATTTGTTAAGGCATAAACAAATAAAATACTAACAACAACGGTTAAGAAAGACAGCATTTTTGGTGATTCTTTGTAGGAGTAAAAGAGCCATCCCAGCAATAACGGATAAACAAAAACAAAATGTCCTCCGTAAATGTATGAGGTATGAAGTCCAAATCTCATAACGCAATGAATCACAATGTCAAACAAAAATGAAATCATGAGTACCTGAACCAGCTTATTTTTAAAATTTTTACAATAACTCCAGGAGATAAGAGTCAATAAAACGGCAATGAAAATGTAAGGGATCCATGACGAGTATACGGTCATTATCAGGCCTTTATAATGATATCCCATCATATTATGTTTATCCCGGATAATAAAATCCGAAAATAAAATATTTCCGCCAAAAAAATAAGAAAGAATCATATCCCAGGTCGGAGTTGAATTTACATTCGAGAACTTTTCATACTGTTCATTGGTCTTGCTGAATATGTTCTGGTATTTGAAATCAATCCGGTTCAGGTACAATAAAATAAAGCAGATAACAGTAAAAGCTCCTCTTAAAATAGCATTTCCAAACTTTCTCCAGCTGTGAAAGAGTCCTTTTTCAAAAGCAACGGGAATGAATACCTTGGCAATATTGGTTACGGTTAATCCTCCGATTGTAATTCCGGAAAATGCCAGCGCCAATGCGGGTATTTTTTTCTCTTTTTTAAGTTTTATTGCAGAATAGTGATTAAATAAAGTCAGTAGAAATAGGGTGTAAGTAAAATTTTCCGGGGTGAAAGACAGCAGGATTGTCGTTGAAAACGCACCGAAAAATAAAATGAGCAATAGACTTAGGATTAGAGGTAGCCTAATGATATTTTTCAGGTACTTGAAGACCTGAAGTACACTTAAACTAACTGCAATATTGCTGAACCACGCGAGGATAAAGCGAAAATCTCCATTCATTTTGCCATCAGAAAAAAGCAACGCCAGCTCGCGGATCCAGTTGAAGAAATAATACGATAAAGGATGTCTTTCGAAGCTTCCTCCGGTCATTACAATGGATTTATTATCGAAGCTGAAATAGGCATCCCAGGGAATTCTGGAGTCAAAAATAATTTTGTAATGTATGGCGATGAAGGATCCTAAATATCCGTAAACAACCAGGAAAAACAACAGAACAAGGAGTTCAGTTCCTGAAGATGGAAATAATAATTTCAGAAATTGGATGAATTTTGTTTTGAATTGAGCCACCGGTTTATTTTTTTCTACAAAAATAAATAAAAAACTCACCCATAAGGTGAGTTTAAATCTATTGAAATAGTTTGATTATTCTTTAATTATTTTTTCAGAAATAGAAGTTCCGTCTGTGAATTCTACCTGCATAATATAATTTCCTTTAGGCAATGAAGAAATGTCTGCCTTAGCTGATGAAGATTTTAATACTGATTTTCCAGTGAAATCTAAAATTTCAGATGATTTTATTTTCTTATCAGATTTGATATTGATTTCTCCTTTTGTTGGGTTAGGGTAAACAGATACTTTACTGATTGTATTATTTAAATCCTTGGTTCCCAATGATTGAGAGGATTTAAAGATTCCTCCTACCGAGGATGAAGTATTAAATCCACCGGAATAGCATGTATTAGCATCAGAGCATCTCACACTTAAATGTTGTACTGCAGAGTCTATTACAGTCCATGTTGAGCCATTATCTATACTTTTCCAAGATCCACCTGCAGAACTTGTTGCTACTAATATATTTGTACCAGGTACATATGTAATGTCATTAATTTTATTAGCGGCAGTAATACCTGAAAATGTTACACTTGACCATGTTGCTCCTCCATCAGTTGTTCTGTAAAGGGCAAGTGCTGTAGGGGTGGTTCCCAGATACGTTTTTTTCATCACCAGACCCTTGCTGGCATCGCTCCATGCCATATCTCCGCTTATAGAAGCTCCCCCGAAGTCTGAAAGACTATAAGTAGCGCCATTAAATGCAATACTCCATGTTACACCTTTGTCTGTAGATTTAAAAATACGACCTTTATTGGTGTAGAAGAAGATATTATTACCAACGGCATAATATCCTGCGTTATAACCATACTCACCACTACTAGGATTAGGAAGATTTGCAGCTGCAACTCTAGTCCACGTACCACCTCCGTTTGAAGAGGTGTAAAGCTCGAATTCTCCGCCTTCCGGATCTCCACCAGCAATAACATTATTGGCATCAAAAGCATGAACAAAATTTAAATAAGATTCTCCGGCGGTTGAAAAAGCTTTTTGAGGTGTCCATGTTACACCACCATCCACTGTTTTGTAAACTGATCCTAAGCCATCTGTTGACGTGGATAATAAAGCTCCAACCCAAGCCGTAGTGCCACTGACTCCTGATATATTAGTAATAGTTAATGTAGGATCTCCTACATTGATTGTCCCTGATGTCCAAGTGGTACCTCCATTAGAAGTTTTGGTAAATTCCTGAACATTAGAAGGATTAGCCGGGTCTACAGGATCACCGTCATAAGCAAATGCCCAAACAGTTGTCGCATTATAAACTTCAAGTCCGGCAATACCCCTTGATGGGGTTGCAAAAGCACTGTTTTGTGTCGACCAATACTGTGAAAAAGCTGATGAGCTAATTACAAGCGCAAAAGCAGATAGTAAAATTCTTTTCATAAGATTTTTTTGTAAAGCTAATAAAAAAACAAATAATCTTTACAAAAATATTTATTAAAAACCTTTATTGTTATATATTATTTAATTTACGAACTGCAGGAAAGTGTTGAACATCCGGAAACATCATCATATTCCGATGGCCTTTTCGCTGAAAATTCCGGGTAGATGGTATGATAAGGATTTTCCAGGGCGTGGGTCAATTTACCGAGCATTTCCGCTTTTCCATCATTAATTTCTTCAATACATTGATATAAAAGGTAATTCCTTAAAATAAATTTAGGATTTGTTTTGTGCATAATTTCTAAAGATTTTTCTCTTGAAATAATATTTTTTTCTAATCTGGACTTATAGTCTTTCATAAAATCATCCAATCTTGAAATTTTTTCATCATTAAGAAATATATAGGAAACACTTTCAAACTGAAGCCTTAAATCTTTTTGGTCATCATATTTTTCAAGTTCATTAAAAAACAGCGTATAATCTAACTGAAGATCCTGCATAAGGCTCTGCCAACTGTTAAAAAACTTTTCATCATTGGTTAACAGCTGATCAAACCCGAATTTTCTGCAAAGCATCCGGTCATGAGATTCCCAGAAATAGCTTCCGTAATCATTCAGGATATCTTCAAGGAATTTTTCATCTTTAATTAAAGGATGAAGTGCATTTGCCAGCTGCCAGAGATTCCATTGGGAGATCTGTGCCTGTTTTCCGAATGCATATCTTCTTCCGGGCAGGTCGGTTGTATTCGGAGTAAAATTCAAGTTATATTCATCCATCATTGAATAAGGGCCATAATCTATGGTAAGTCCCAGAACCGACATGTTATCTGTATTCATTACCCCATGTACAAATCCTACACGGTACCATTCAACCATAAGATCAGCGGTTCTTCTGCAGATGTTTTCAAAAAAATCTTTGTATTTCTGCTGGCCTTCCGATTGTATTTCTGTGAAATAATTTTCAATGGTGAAATCAGCCAGTTCCTTCAATATTGTATATTCCTGCTGGGCAGACATCAGTTCGAAATGCCCGAAACGTAAGAAACTTTCGGCTGTTCTTATGATTACAGCGCCTTTTTCGTTTTGCGGATTTCCGTTATACATAATATCTCTTACTACTTCTTCCCCTGTAAGAGCAAGACTTAATGCTCTTGTTGTGGGAACACCGAGATGATGCATGGCTTCACTCATCAGATATTCACGCACTGAAGACCTCAGGACCGCTCTTCCGTCCGCATGTCTGGAGTACGGTGTTGCTCCGGCGCCTTTCCACTGGATCTCATGTTTTTGCCCGAGATTGTTGGTAATCTCTCCGGCAAGTATTGCTCTTCCATCTCCCAGCTGTCCTGCCCAATTGCCAAACTGATGTCCGGCGTAAGCAGTAGAATAAGTCTGCATTTCTTGTGGAAGACTATTCCCAACTAAAAAATCCAAATCTTTTTCTTCGAATTTTCCCAAACCGATTTCTTCGGAAAGGTTTTCATTAAAAGCAATAAGTGAAGGATGATCAAAACCTGCCGGATTTACGGTTGAGAATAAAACCTTCGGAGTATTTCTCTGCATCGTGTTACCGGAAAAATCTCCCGGAAACTTTTTTATAAAGGGTTGTTGTATGTTTTCAATCTTCATATCTCAAAGGTATTAATTAAAAAAGAAAAGACCTTCCAAAATATTGAAAGGTCTTGTGTATTTCTAAAAGAGAATTTATTTATTATTAAAGTCTATATCTTCACTGCTGTTAAGATTGTCATTAACATTTTCTTCTTTTTTGCCCGGTGTTTTTGGTCCGGATGGCTCTACCGGTTTCGGGTTTTTGATTTCGTCCAGCGTCTGCAGTCCGCCATCGTCTCCATAACCTGAGCTTAATCCTTTAAGATTTGAACAGCCGTCTTTCCATTCCGATGGTTTTACAAACTTATCACTCGGAGAAACTCCAAGGCTTTTATCTGCCCATACTTTCTTCATGAAAATGGCCCAGATCGGAAGTGCCATTTTGGCTCCCTGGCCTTCACCTGTTCCATAGAAATGCGTAGCTCTGTCTTCCCAGCCAACCCACGCACCTGTTGCCAGCTTTGGAACGATACCCATAAACCAACCGTCTGAATTATTCTGGGTAGTACCGGTTTTACCTGCAATTTCTATATCTTTTGAAATTCCTTTTCTTCCCAATTCTCCTGAAGCTGTACCATACTGTGCTACTCCTTTCATCAGTTCGATCATAGTATAAGCGTACAGCGGATTCATTACTTCTTTTGGCTCAACATTCACTTCCTTAATTACTCTTCCGTTGGCATCTTCAATTCTCCAGATCATTTCCGGTTTATTGTAATTACCATAGTTAGCAAAAGTACTATAGGCTCCCACCATTTCGTAGATGGTGATGTCGGATGAACCTAATGCCATCGGAAGACTTGTTGAAATCTCTTCTGTTACACCAAGATCTCTCGCCGTCTGAATTACACTTTGTGTCGTTGTCATTTCAGCCAGACGCAGTGCTACAGGGTTTTGAGAGTGTGCTAAAGCATCTTTCAAAGTAAGCATTCCGCCTCTTCCCGGTACGTGGTAAGTTCCTTTGTTAAAACTTGCATTAGACACCACGGAACAAGGAGTCATTCCCAATTTCATAATGGCGGTTGCATAAACAAAAGGTTTGAAAGTAGATCCTACCTGTCTTTTCCCCTGTTTGATGTGGTCGTACTGGAAGTGCTGCCAGTCGATTCCTCCTACCCAGGCTTTTATTTCCCCGGTTCCGGGAACCATAGACATTAATCCTGCCTGAGCTACTTTCTTATGCCATCTGATAGAATCCCAAGGGGACATTTCCACCTCTTCTTCTCCGGCCCATGTGAAACGTGATGTTTTGATCGGCTTTTTGAATTCCATCATGATAGAATCTTCGGAAACTCCGGCTGCTTTCAGCTGCTTGTAACGTCCGGTTCTTTTCATAGCCTGAACCATCAGGTCGTTGATCTGCTTGCTGTTAAGATAATAAAACGGCCAGTCTTTTCTGCCTCTCTGTTCAGCATCAAATCTTTTCTGAAGATCTGTTAAATGCTCTCTGATAGACTCTTCGGCATACTTCTGCATCTTGGAATCGAGGGTGACGTAAATTTTTAATCCGTCTTTATAAAGATTCAGCTTTTTGCCGTTTTCTTTTTCGTAATCCTTTAAATAAGCATCAATTTCCTTTTTTAAATAAAACTTATAATAAGCGGAATAATCATCATTGATGTTTTTGATTGGATGATAATCTAAAACAATTGGAGTTGCAATGGCTTTATTATAGGTGTCCTGATCTATATATCCCGTCTTCAGCATCTGTTCCAGTACGACATCCCTTCTTGCTTTCGCTCTTTCAGGATTTCTCATCGGGTTATTTTTTACAGGATTTTCCAGCATTGCTACAAACATGGCGGCTTCCGGTAAAGTCAGTTCTGATGTTTTTTTATTGAAATAGATTTTGGATGCCATTTCAATACCGTTAGCATTATATAAGAAATCAAACTTATTAAAATATAAAGTAACGATTTCTTCTTTTGTATATCGCTTTTCAAGACTTACGGCAACTACCCATTCTTTAAGCTTCTGAAACGCTCTTTCAATTTTATTCTGAGAAGCCCCATTGGTAAAAAGCAGTTTGGCAAGCTGTTGTGTGATAGTAGAACCACCTCCGCGTTTTCCACCATAAGCTACAGCTCTGGCGACAGATTGTAAATCGATCCCCGAATGTTCTTTAAAACGTTCATCCTCTTTGGCCTGAAGAGCATATACCAGGTAAGGAGGAAGATCTTTATAAATGATAGGCTGGGTTTTTTCTTTTTCAAATTTTCCCAATAGAACACCATCCGAAGAATAGATCTCGGAGGCGACATAAATATCCGGATTTTCAAGTTCTTTTACATCCGGCATTTCCCCGAGAAAACCTTGGGAAACGGCGAAAAAAATACCTGATATTCCTAATACTACAGCAATAAGTCCGACCCAGATAAATTTCACCCACTTTTTCCAGCCGGTATTTTTTTTCTTAGGAGGAAGAGGGAATGTTTTCCCTTTATTTCCTGTAATTTGTTTGTTTACTTCCATTGATGATTACGGTTTAGCCGTTTCTATTTTTACTCCAATATCTTCGATTCCCGGAAGGATGTCATTTCGCATAGCCTGAGTGAGACCAATCTGATATTTTCCTTTTGTCGGAAATCTGTAATTCAGTTTATACTGAAATAAAGTTTCCTTTGTATCACCGAAGCCGGTTCCCAACCATTCTCCATTAGGTTTTGCCAAAACATAATTCAGCGTATCAGTCTGCTTTTTTTTGGTCTGCATATCGGTGAAGTTTACAATAAACCTGATATTACTGTAAGGATATTCATTATTGTTTCTTACAACAAATATAATATTTTTAGGATTTTGCGGATCCGAAACTTCAAGATTAAATTTCTGTTCGCTTTTCTTATTCCACTTGTTATCAACAGAATTCATAATCACTTCTTCTTTTGAAGAAGAATTACAGCTGAAGAGAAGGATAAGCGAGAATAATCCTAAGATTTTACGCATTATTG
This sequence comes from Chryseobacterium sp. MHB01, assembly GCF_034651565.1. Taxonomy (NCBI): domain Bacteria; kingdom Pseudomonadati; phylum Bacteroidota; class Flavobacteriia; order Flavobacteriales; family Weeksellaceae; genus Chryseobacterium; species Chryseobacterium sp. MHB01. The sequence goes on from NZ_JAYEDA010000008.1 coordinate 194,215, forward strand.
TCTTTTTTTGGAGGAAACTTCTTTTTAAATTTTTTCTTGTTCGGGTTTGGTTTTTTGTCAACCTGAGAATCTGCTGCAGCTTCTACTTTTTCCAACTGGGGCTTTTGCTGTGGGTTGTTTTTTTGTTGTTTCTGCTGATTGTTCGGATTCTGATTTTGTGGCCTTTCCTGCTTCTGAGGCCTGTCGGATCTTTCAGGACGTTCCTGTCTTTCAGGTCTGTTGTTGTTTTTTTTCTGTCCCTGATTCTGGTTGTTCTGATTATTATTCGGTCTGTTCTGATTTCTGTTTTTATTGTTTCCTCTTCCTTTCTTCTCGAAACGGTCAACATTATTTTCCTGAATCAGATCTATGCTTGCAAACGAAGTTTCAGGCTGTTTCAGTTCTTCCAGAGGAAGTGTTTTTTCGCCACGTTTATTTTTTGCAATCAGTTTTTTAACGAGATCAATATCAAAATCGTACCAGGCAATAGAATTCTCAACGTATGCAAACCACATTTTCTTTTTGAAAACGTCGATCTTTATGCAGAATGCTCTTCCTTTTTCTGTATCAAGTGTTGTTGAAGAAGACGGGAAATTGCTCAATGCGTCAAGATAGCTGTCCAGCTCGTAATTCAGACAGCATTTAAGTTTGCCACACTGTCCTGCAAGCTTTTGAGGGTTGATGCTCAGCTGCTGATATCGGGCAACATTAGTGTTTACAGATCTGAAATCCGTAAGCCATGTCGAGCAGCAAAGTTCTCTTCCGCAGGATCCTATTCCTCCCACTTTTGCAGCTTCCTGTCTGAAGCCGATCTGCTTCATATCGATCTTTGTACGGAACGCTCCTGCATAATCTTTAATTAACTGTCTGAAATCTACACGATTATCAGCAGTATAATAGAACGTAACCTTTGAAGCGTCACCCTGATATTCCACATCGGTGATCTTCATTTCAAGACCAAGCCTGTGGGCGATTTTTCGCGCTTCTATTTTTACGGTTTCTTCTTTTTTTCGTGCTTCCTGCCATACTTCCAGATCTTTCTGGTTGGCCAGCCTGTATATTTTCTGTACAGATTCTTCAGAAAATTTCTTCTTTTTCATCTGAATCTTTACCAGTTCGCCGGTGAGACTTATCACACCTACATCATGTCCGGGACTTGATTCTACTGTTACAACACTACCTATGTGTAATGGAATATTATTTACATTTTTATAAAACGATTTTCTGTCATTTTTAAATCTAACTTCAACAAAATCACATCTGTTCGGTGCGGGATTGTTGATGTTGGAAAGCCAGTCAAAAACACTTAATTTATAACTATTACCACAGGTATCTACATTTTCACAGCCATTCGCGGTCTTCTTGGGTCCGCAAGAATGTGCAGAATCGCCGGATGTTTTACATCCACAACTCATATATAATATGTTTAATTTGCAAATTTATGATTTTTATCTTTATGAGGTCTAAAATAATCAAATATTCAGAAACTTACCTGTTTAGTTTTAAACAAAGCTCTAAAAGTAGTGATTTAGTTTAGTTTAAGTTTCTTATAATCTTAGATTTAGAATAAAACCGCAGCAAAGTATTATTTTAAACATAGTTTTATTTGATTTTATTGTTTAAAATTTTATGATTTATTAACAGACCTAAGTAAAATAATTTTATATTTGGGTTATATAATAATAGTCTATGAAAAAAATATTAGTATCAACTGCATTATTGGCAGGTGTTCTATCTTATGCAGGAGGTTTCAGGGTTTCTCTGCAAGGGGTAAAACAATTGGCAATGGCACATACCAGTGCTCATGCTGAAGATGCGAGTGTGGCATTCTTCAATCCTGCAGGTATGTCATTCATTCCCTCGAAATTAAGTATTGTAGCCGGTGGATTTGGCGCAAGCAACAGAGTTACTTTTCAAAACCTGAATACGTTACAGACTACAGAGACTGATAATCCTTTAGGAACGCCTATTTACGCTGCCGTAACATACAGGCCTCTTGAGAAACTAACTGTTGGTTTCAGCTTTACAACTCCTTTTGGAAGTACTATAGAATGGCCGAATGATTGGGAAGGAAAAGAAATGGTTCAGAAACTTGAACTGAAAAGTTACTATTTCCAACCTATGGTTTCTTATAAATTTAATGACTGGCTGGCTTTCGGAGCAAGCTATATTTATGCTAGAGGTACTGTAAACTGGGATAGAGCGGTTACTCAATTTGGAGGGCAGCTTAATCTTGATAGTAAAGCAAGCGGACACGGATATAGTTTCGGCTTTTATTTCAGACCGGATCCTAAAGTGGATGTAAGTATTGCTTACCGTTCTCCTGTTGATATGAAAGCTAAGGATGGTACGGCGACATTTAAATTCCCATCTACATCAATCTATCCTTTGTTAGGCTTAAATTCTTCAGGAACAGACGGATTTACCGCAACATTACCTTTGGTTGAGGAATACACCATCGGTTTAACGTATAAAGTAACTCCGAAATGGTTGATCTCTGCAGATTTTAATTATCACGGATGGTCCAGATATACTCAGCTTACCCTCGATTTTGCAAGCGCTCCTCTGGCTACAGGAAATGCAGATCCAACAGTTGTGGTTGCTCCTAAAAATTTCAGAAATGCAAAAACATTCCGTTTGGGAACTCAGTACGCATTCAGCAATATGATTTACGGGCGTCTTGGTGCTTATTATGATGAATCGCCTTACTCTGATGACCACTTTATTCCGGAGACCCCATCTTTCAACACGTATGTTGTGACCGGTGGTGTAGGATTTAAACTAAAGCAGTTCGGGGTTGATATTGCCGGAGGTTATGCAATGCCTCAGTCACGAAATGTAAATAATAAAACCCTTGGTTTCTACGGACAGGCTAAAGCGACGGCTTACTATTTCGGTTTAGGTTTATCTTACAATCCTTTTTAATTGAAGACTATGAAAAAAATTATAATTTCTACATTAGCGATTTCCGCACTTTTATTTACAACGAGCTGCGAGGATGATTTTGATCAAGATGTAAATGATGTTGTAGTAACCAGTGGTGAAGCCAATTTTTCCAGATATGTTGCATTGGGAAATTCATTAACATCAGGATACAGAGATGGTGCACTCTATTCGGAAGGACAAAATGAGTCTTACCCTTCCATTATTGCACAGCAAATGAAGCTTGCAGGAGGCGGTGATTTTAAACAGCCACTGATGCCTAATAATACAGGGGGCTTCAACAACCTGCCGGGTTTCCCTGGAAAACTTACTCTTAAAGTCGTTAATGGATCATTAACTCCCGTTGCCGGTACTCCCGGAGGAGCGTTGGACAATGTCGCTTCGGGAAGACCTTACCAGAACATGGGTGTGCCGGGAGCAAAATCTTTCCATCTCGTAGCGCCTGGATACGGAAGTCTTGCAGGTCTTGCAACCGGAACGGCAAATCCTTATTTTGTGAGATTTGCTTCATCCGCCACAACTTCAGTTTTAGTTGATGCAATATCCCAGGCTCCTACTTTCTTCTCTCTGTGGATAGGAAACAATGATGTCCTTTCATATGCAACAAACGGAGGTACAAACTCTCAGACAGTGGGAGGGGTTACCACATACACGGCTGCAACGGTTCAGCCTGACACTGCAAGCCCTGCAACATACAGATCGAATGATATTTCGAATCCTAATATTGTTGCGGGTTCTATCAAAGCGGTTTTGGACGGTCTTAAAGGAGGAGGTGTTACAAAAGGAGTAATCGCCAATATTCCTGACGTTACCAATATTCCTTTTTTTACAAGAGTTCCTTATAATGCAATTCCTTTAGATGCAGCAAAAGCCCAGGCTTTAAACACACAGCTTTATGGGCCTTTAAAGGCTGTTCTTACTGCATATGGGCAAGGAAGCAGAATTAACCCTGTCGTAGCGGGAAATAATCCTGTGCTTATTATCGATAATAAATTAGCTGATCTTTCGGCTCAGCTTACGGCTGCTTTAGCAGCAAATGGCTATACTCCTACTCAGGCGGCATTTATAGGTAATGCTTTCGGAAGAGCACGTCAGGCAAAGCAAGGAGAATTAATGCTTCTTACATCCAGCAGCTTATTAGGTTTAGATGCAACGACCAATCAGCCAGCTACTCCGAGTTCTTTATTCATCTATGGGGCAAGTTTCCCAATTGGTGATCAATATTCGTTAACAGCTGATGAAGTAAACAATATTTCTACAGCGGTAACTGCTTATAATACATCCATCAGATCAATGGCAGATTCCTATGGTTTAGCTTTTGTTGATATGAATAAGAAAATGGTAGAACTGAATTCAAAATCAGGGATCACTTATAATGGGGTGAAATACACCGCAACATTTGTTAGCGGAGGTACCTTCTCTCTCGATGGGGTACACCTTACCGGAAGAGGATATGCTATCGTAGCGAATGAATTTATCAAATCGATCAACGCGAAATACAAATCCAATCTGCCGCAGGTTGATGCCAATAAATATTCGGGGGTTACCTTTCCGTAATTCTCAATTAAATAAAAACTTAGAAACCACAGGATAGATTCTTGTGGTTTTTTTTTAAATTTGCAAAATCTTTTAAAAAGTAAAAATGGCCCATCAGTTAAGTTATCTATTTTGTACAAGGACGAGCAAGGACTTGGCAGAGAAAATTGCCCAGTATTATGGGAAAGAATTAGGAAAAATAAACTTTCAGGAGTTCAGCGACGGAGAATTTGAACCGGTTCTGGACGAGTCTGTAAGAGGAGGAAGAGTTTTCCTGATCGGATCCACATTCCCTCCGGCGGATAATCTTTTAGAACTTCTTCTAATGATTGACGCAGCAAAAAGAGCCTCTGCAAAAAGCATTACGGTAGTGCTTCCTTATTTCGGACTTGCCAGACAAGACAGAAAAGACAAGCCGAGAGCGCCAATCGGTGCAAAGCTTGTAGCCAACCTTTTAACGGCTGCAGGAGCAACCAGAGTAATGACGATGGATCTTCACGCAGATCAGATCCAGGGATTCTTTGAAATACCGGTGGATCATTTATATGCATCTACAATTTTCGTAGATTATATCAGAGACCTTAATCTTGAAAACCTTACGATTGCTTCTCCGGATATGGGTGGAGCTAAAAGAGCGAAAAATTATGCAGGGCACCTTGGTGCAGATGTAGTTATTGCTTATAAGGAAAGAAAAAAAGCAAACGTTGTAGAAGAGATGTTTCTTATCGGGGATGTAGTAGGTAAAAATGTGATTCTTATCGATGATATGATTGATACGGCAGGGACACTTTGCAAAGCTGCAGATATCCTGATGGAAAAAGGAGCGAAAACCGTAAGAGCCATGGCAACTCACGGCGTGCTTTCAGGAAAGGCTTATGAGAATATTGAGAACTCTAAACTATTGGAAGTTATTGTAACTGACTCGATTCCTGTAAAAAATAATTTGTCATCTAAAATAAAAGTGCTATCTTGCGCCCCATTATTTGCAGACGTTATGAAGATGGTTCATGAGCATCAATCAATTAGCAGTAAGTTTGTTATTTAATTGACAGTTAGAGTTTTGCGAATTTAATTTTAAACAATTTTTTAAATTTTTATAAATGAAATCTATTACAATTCAAGGTACAAAAAGAGAAAGCGTGGGCAAAAAGTCTACAAAAGCTTTACGTGATGCTGAATTAGTTCCTTGTGTTGTTTACGGAGGTGGTGAGCCATTGAACTTCTCTGCAGAAGAGAAAGCATTCAAAGGTTTAGTATATACTCCTGAAGCACACACGGTATCTATTGAGGTTGATGGTCAAACAATTCCGGCTGTTCTTCAGGATATTCAGTTTCACCCGATTACTGACAAAATTCTTCACGCAGATTTCTATCAGTTAGCTGACGATAAGCCAGTTATCATGGAGGTTCCTGTAAGAATCACTGGTCGTTCTAAAGGTGTTGTAGCTGGTGGTGTTCTTCGTCAGTCTTTCAGAAAACTGAAAGTGAAAGCGATTCCTGCTAACTTACCAGATGAGATCGTTGTAGATGTTACTCCATTAAGAATTGGTAACAAGCTTTACATCGGTGGAATCAAAACTGAAGGGTTTTCTTTCATGCACCCGGACAATGCAGTTGTTGTAGCTGTTAAGATGTCTAGAAATGCAATGAAAGGTGGTGCTGCAGCAATGGATGATGAAGATGAAGAAGAAGTTGCAACTGAAGAAGGAGCAGCTCCGGCAGCAGAAGAAACAACTGCAGCAGAATAAGAATTTCTTATCTGAACAATATAGAACCTGTCAATTTATTGGCAGGTTTTTTCTTTTTAGATTACATCTATAATCATATTTCTACACAATACCTTTAGAAAAAAAGCCGTAAATTTGAAGTGTTCTAAATAAGAACGTTTTAATTTAAAAATTTAATAAATGTTTGACATTCAGGAAATCAGAAGTCAGTTTTCTATATTAGATCAGAAGGTGAACGGTAAACCATTGGTTTATCTCGATAATGCAGCAACATCACAGAAACCAGATTCCGTTTTAACAACATGGGAGCGGTATTATAAAGAGATTAATGCCAATGTACACAGAGGGATTCATACGCTGAGCCAGCTAGCAACCGAAGAAATGGAACGTTCCAGAAGAAAAATTCAGAATTTTATTAATGCAAAACATGATTTTGAGGTAATTTTTACCAAAGGAACAACGGAAGGCCTTAACCTTATCTCATATATTTTAACACAAAAGCTTAAAAAGGATGATGAGATCATTATCTCTTATTTGGAACACCATTCCAATATTGTTCCTTGGCAACTGCTTTGTGAAAGAACAGGTGCAAAACTGAGAGTTATTCCTATTGACGAACAAGGTATTCTCCAGCTTGATGTATTTGACACTTTTTTAAGTGAAAAAACCAAAGTGGTTTCTGTAAATCATGTTTCCAATGCTTTGGGAATTGTAAACCCTATCGAGGAAATCATTGCAAAAACAAGAAAAAATACCGATGCTTATATTGTAATTGACGGTGCTCAGTCTGCACCGCACTTTACCATCGATGTTCAGAAAATGGACTGTGATTTCTATGTTTTTTCTGGACATAAAATGTACGCCCCGATGGGTACAGGAATTCTGTATGGGAAGCAAAATATTCTTGAAGAACTTCCGCCATTTCATGGAGGAGGAGAGATGATTGCGACTTGTTCATTTGATGGAACTACCTATGCGCCACTGCCTTTCAAATATGAAGCAGGAACCCCGAATGTTGGTGGAAATATAGCATTGGGAGCAGCGGTGGACTTTATCCTGAAAGTGGGGCAGGAAAATATTCAGAAGCATGAAAATGCCTTGCTGGAATATGCTCAAAGAAGATTGCTGGAATTGGAAGGCATAAAGATCTATGGTGAAAAAGCCAATAGAACAGGTGTGGTTTCTTTTAATCTTGAAGGCGTTGGTATTTCTTCCGATGTAGGAATGATTCTGGATAAATTAGGAATTGCCGTAAGAACGGGACACCACTGTACGCAGCCTATCATGGATTTTTTCAATATTGCAGGTACGGTAAGAGCCAGTTTTGCCGTGTACAACGAATTTCATGAAATCGATCTTCTGGTGGAGGGAGTAAAAAAAGCGCAGAGAATGCTTAGCTAGTTTTCGCATTTTCCTGTACAATAAAAACCCGGGCGGAAATTTTTCCGCCCGGGTCTGTTTTAATTATCAGCAATTTTAATTAAGACCGGAATCGCACATTTCAATAGGAACCAGACAGCTTGTTGAGGTACATGGGTTTCCGGTAGGAATCTGCAGACAGCAAGCGTGGTAGCCGTTGTATATAATGTGATAAGTATTTCCAGGACAGGTATGACCGCCCATTACTTGTTTTAAGTTTTCTCTCTGGAGTTTTCTTAGATTTTTCATAGTATTTTTATTTAGTGATTTTGTAATTATTTCACTAAGTTATGAAAAATAATAATAGAATGAAAGTAAACAGAAAAATTCTTGTTTCTGTAAGGAATTATATATTTATTAAAAAAAATTTTTTAAGGCTGTAACCTTTTTGGTTTTTTCTTGTCTTACTAATAGAAACAAATAATTATGAGGATTTCGTTCGGAAATAAAAAAGATGATTTTCTTGTCCGGCTTAAAAAGCAGGATCCGGCTGCGCAGAAAATTTTTTATGATCAGAATGTAAAAAAATACCTGAGTATAAGCCGAAGTTATATTAATGATCTTTACCAAGCCGAAGACTGCGTAATTAAAGCATTCTGCAAAATTTTTAAAAGTATTGAAAGTTTTCGCGCCGAGGGAAGCTTTGATGGATGGGCAAGAAGAATTGTCGTGAATGAATGTCTGAATTTCATTAAAAGCAATAAAACGGTTTTTTATCTTGATGATATCAGCGAATCTTATCTGGAGGAAATGTATGATGAGGAAATAATATTTGATTTTAATGCCCAGGAACTTCTTGATCAGCTTCCGGATGCATACAGGATGGTTTTTAACCTGTACGTCTTTGAAGATTATTCGCACCAGGAAATTGCCGATCTCCTGCAGATTTCAACAGCCGTAAGCAAAACACAATTATTCAGAGCAAAAGAGAAAATGAGGAAAATTTACTTTCAACAACAAAAAGCCTTGAGAAATGAAAATGTCTGAAAATAGTATAGAATATCAGGTTAAAAAACAGATCAGCGAAAGGGAAGTTGCGCCTTCCAGAGATTTATGGTCTGAAATTCAGGCTCATAAACCTGTTGAATCTGCAAGAACTAAAATCAACTGGTTTTTAGTGGCAGCTTGTGTGGTTTTAACATTCAGTTTGGGAATAGTACTCTTTTTTAATCAGGATAATCATGTGACTGAAAGGTATGAAAATATTGCTAAGGTCGGTAAGACTGAAGTTCAGCTTCCTGCGCAGAATAAGCTTCAGAAGAAATCAGCGAAATTAATCGTTAAAAATACTGAACAAAAAATTGCAGCAGAAAAAATTTCAGCAGATAATCAAAAAGTTCTGAAGGAATCACCGGCTGTTATACATGATGAACTGCCTTCAATACAACAAAATTCGCCGCATGTTATAGCAGAAATCACACCTGTTGAATCGGCTAAAATGATTGCACAATCAGATTCGGCTAAAATACATGTGAAAAAGAAACGGTATGTTGATCCTTCAACGCTGCTCTTTTCAGTCGAACACAAAGATGTTATTGAAAAAACAAAAGGAAAAAGCAATGTGGCAAGCATTGATCTGAACGAAAAATAATCAATTTAAACAATAAAACTATTATAATATGATCAGGAAATTTATCATGATGGGAGGGCTATGCCTATTGTCTACAGCGATATTCGCTCAAAAAAAGCCGGTATTCAGTCTTCAGCCAAAAGATGACACCGAAGTAAGTCCAATTGTAAAAGAAAAGGTGGACGAATATGCAAAAAAGATTGACACGATCATTAAGGAGGAAAAAAAACTGATGGAAGTCGAGTTAACTGAGCTTCAGTCTAAAAATCTTCCTAAAGCAGAATTCAATGAACAAAAATCATTGATTGCCAGTAAGTATTCTGAGAAGATAGATCAGAGAATTGAAGAATTGGGCTTTGATATGGATGCCGTTATTCAAAAACAGGTACGGTATTCTCTCCTTAATTCTGATGTGACTTCTAATGAGGAGTTAAAGGAAAAGTTGTTGAAAAAATTCAGACCAACAAAAGAACTTTCTCCTTATATCTCTTATTCTATTATGAATCTTACAAACGATAAGGCAGATAATATTTTGGATAACAATCTGCGCTATGCCGGAAATTTTGAATTTGGGCTTAAATTCAATTACCAGTTCAGCAGAACAAGTCCATGGGGATTAATTTCCGGAATCGGATTTTCCTGGAGAACATTGAGTATTGATAACAATATGTTTGTGGCAAAAGATGCCAATTCCAATGTATATCTGGCAAATTATGAAAAAGGATTGAGTAAAAGTAAGCTCAGAACAGGTTATATTGTCGTTCCGCTGGGATTGCAGTACAATTTTTCAAAGCTGAAAAATGCAGGTCTGGATGTCCAGTACAGAGATTATTCACATGGATTTAAAGTGGGAGCCAATATCTACGGAGGAGTAAAAATGTCTACCAATAATATTATCAAAGGTGACGGAATAAGCGACAGAGACAGAAGCGACTATCGGGTAAGTCCTTTTATTTACGGAGGGCAGTTTACAGTTTCTTATGATGATTTCAGCATCTTTGTTAAAAAAGATTTCGGAAATTTCTTTAAAAATGGAACTTTTGAAAACGATAAGGCTTTAACTTTCGGAGTTGCACTTTGGTGGTGATGCACACCTTCATATATAACAAAACGCCTGGAAATTTCCGGGCGTTTTTCTTACAATATTAACTGTTTAAATTTAATTTTTTTATTTTAAACTTCCCACCATATCTTCAGGTTTCACCCATTCATCAAACTGTTCGGACGTTAAAAGTCCGAGCTTCACAGCTTCTTCTTTAAGAGTTGTTCCGTTTTTATGGGCTGTTTTTGCGATTTTTGCTGCGTTTTCATAACCGATATGCGTGTTCAAAGCGGTAACAAGCATCAACGACTTGTCTACCAGCTCTTTAATTCTTTCATGATTCGGCTCTATTCCTACCGCACAATGATCGTTAAAGGAAATACATGCATCAGCAATTAGCTGGGCCGACTGTAAAAAGTTGAAAGCCATTACCGGTTTGAAAACATTCAGCTCATAATTTCCCTGTGTTCCGGCAAAAGAAATAGTCGTGTCATTTCCTAACACCTGTGCACAAACCATTGTCATCGCTTCATTTTGCGTAGGATTTACTTTTCCCGGCATAATGGATGATCCCGGCTCATTTTCCGGAATGTGGATTTCCCCAATTCCAGAGCGTGGTCCGGAAGCCAATAATCTGATATCCTGTGCAATTTTAAATAATGAAACGGCGAGTTGTTTTAAAGCGCCGTGAGACTCCACAATTGCATCGTGAGCTGCTAAAGCTTCAAACTTATTTTCTGCAGTTACAAAAGGATGATTGGTAAATTTCGCGATATATTCAGCCACTTTTACATCGTAGCCTTTCGGAGTATTCAGTCCGGTTCCTACTGCCGTTCCTCCCAAAGCCAATTCTGAAAGATGCGGAAGGGTGTTTTTTAAAGCTTTTAAACCGTAATTCAACTGGGCAACATAGCCGGAAAATTCCTGTCCCAAAGTTAATGGTGTTGCATCCATTAAATGTGTTCTGCCGATTTTAACGATATCTTTGAAAGCTTCTGATTTTTCAGCTAAAGTATCTCGTAATTTTTCAACAGCAGGAATAGTAGTTTCTACCACTTTACGGTAGGCTGCAATATGCATTGCCGTAGGATAGGTGTCGTTGGAGGACTGGGATTTGTTGACGTCATCATTCGGGTGAATTTCCGATTTTTCGCCTAAAGTTCCGCCATTGTTTACATGAGCCTTGTTCGAGATCACTTCATTCACATTCATATTAGACTGTGTTCCGGATCCGGTTTGCCAGATAACCAAAGGAAATTGGTCATTCAGTTTTCCATCAAGAATTTCATCACATACTTTTGCAATCATATCTCTTTTCTCTACAGGAAGAACGCCCAGATCAGCGTTGGTATAAGCGGCTGCTTTTTTAAGGTAAGCAAATGCTTCAATGATTTCGTGCGGCATCGAGCCTTCCGGGCCGATTTTGAAATTGTTTCTGGATCTTTCGGTTTGTGCACCCCAAAACTTGTCTGCAGGTACCTGCACTTCACCCATGGTGTCTTTTTCTATTCTGTAATTCATTGTGATTGAAGTTTTATTATATTCAGGTTAAGGCTTAAGAAATTTCAGTCTCTATTTAATCTTGGCCTGATTCTATAAAATTACATATAAATAAAAACACTCACAATTTATAATCATTATAAATATCAATCTAAGCCTCTGATTTTACTCATGTTTTTTTGCGAAGTTTTATTTTTGCATCCAAAGAAAAAGAAGAATGGAATTTAGATATCAGGATCCGTATCCGATTCAGAAAGATGATACGGTGTACAAGAAGCTTACCTCAGACTATGTAAAAGTTGAAAAATTAGGAGACCGGGAAATTTTAACCATCGATCCGAAGGGCCTCGAATTGCTGGCCGAAGAAGCAATGGCAGATGTCTCTTTCATGCTCCGTTCTTCCCATTTGGAAAGCTTGAGAAGAATCATTGACGATCCCGAAGCTACTGATAATGACAGATTTGTTGCTTATAATCTATTGCAAAATGCAGCAGTGGCAGCGGAAGGCGCCTTACCTTCATGCCAGGATACAGGAACAGCAATTGTGATGGGTAAAAAAGGAGAAAATGTATACACGGGTGTTGATGACGGAGAATATTTAAGCAAAGGAATTTACAATACCTATCAGAAAAGAAACTTAAGATATTCTCAGGTAGTACCTTTAACCATGTTTGATGAGAAAAATTCGGGATCCAATCTTCCGGCGCAGATCGATATTTATGCTAAAAAAGGAGATTATTACGAATTTTTATTCTTAACAAAAGGAGGAGGTTCTGCCAATAAAACGTTCCTTTACCAAAAAACAAAATCTTTACTGAACGAAAAATCCCTGGAAGAATTTATCAAAGAAAAAATTTCTGATCTGGGAACGGCTGCATGTCCGCCTTATCATCTGGCGTTGGTAATCGGGGGAACTTCTGCGGAAGCGAATTTGGCGGCTGTGAAAAAAGCTTCTGCAAAATATTATGATCATCTACCTACTGAAGGTAACGAAGCAGGACAGGCTTTCAGAGATCTGGAATGGGAAGCGAAAGTTCAGAAAATATGCCAGGAAAGTGCGATTGGAGCTCAGTTTGGCGGAAAATATCTTACTCATGATGTGAGAGTGATCAGACTTCCCCGTCACGCTGCTTCATGTCCTGTCGGGATGGGAGTTTCCTGTTCAGCAGACAGAAATATTAAAGGTAGAATTACAAAAGAAGGTATTTTCCTGGAACAGCTGGAAGAAAATCCGAAAAGATTCTTACCTGATACGCCGCCGCATCTTGAGGAAGCCATTGAGATTAATCTGAACAAACCAATGCCGGAAATTCTGGCAGAGCTTTCAAAATATCCGATTAAAACAAGATTAAAATTAAACGGAACTTTAATCGTTGCGAGAGATATCGCCCACGCTAAAATCAAAGAAATTATCGACAGCGGAAAACCGATGCCTGATTATTTTAAAAATCATCCCATTTATTACGCAGGTCCCGCAAAAACTCCGGAAGGAATGGCTTCGGGAAGTTTCGGCCCTACCACAGCAGGAAGAATGGATGTGTATGTGGATGAATTCCAGAGCCATGGCGGAAGCATGATTATGCTGGCCAAAGGAAACAGAAGTAAAGACGTTACCAATGCCTGCGGAAAGTACGGAGGTTTTTATCTTGGCTCTATCGGAGGCCCTGCTGCTATTTTGGCAAAAGACAATATTCTTTCCGTTGAGGTAGTGGATTTCCCGGAATTAGGAATGGAAGCGGTAAGAAAAATTGAAGTGAAAGATTTCCCGGCCTTCATCATTACTGATGATAAAGGAAACGACTTCTTTGCAGATCTGGCACATTAGAAAATATAAGCACAGATAGATAAAAGACGGATAGAGAACAGATAAATAAAACTAAAGACCATAATCCATCATCTATTTGTCCATCATCTTTTGGTCTTTTTAATTAAAATCAAAATAAATAACAAAATAGGGCGGCTATCTTTTGTGTAAAAAAATAAAATGTCCTATTTTTGCCTAAAATCTTTAAGAAAAATGATAACGATTTTATCAGCATTTTGGCCGTTTTACCAGTTCCTCTGGACTGTATTTTTCATAATCATGTTCCTTGTGGGATTCTGGTGTATCTTTATGTTCTTCGGATTTGTAATTCCTTTATGGTTAACTGAAGGTCTGAAAGAATACTTCGGGAAAGTGAAGCCTTTTGATCCTGAAGATATCAGAAGCAAAATGGTTTACGAGCAGGAAGGAGTAGAGGTAATCTACAATGAGCCAAAAGGTCATGGTCCTTTTATTCATGACCACAGCCACGACAGCCACGGGCATCATTAATTGATTGTCATTGTTTTCCCACATGAATTCCGGGAAAGCAATATCAAAGCAAAACAACATATACTAAAACCACTTATTTCGGTAAGTGGTTTTTCTTTTATTCCAATTTTCGAAATCATCGGATAAGATTTTTGTGGCCTTTTATAATTAGAATTCTATTTAAAATTAAGTTATTTTAAGGAAAATCAATTCCTGAAGTTGCTTTAAATCAGATCAGATTAAATATATCTTCATAAAAAATAAAATTAAAATAACTATTATCGGATTATAATAAACATTTATGATAATATAAAAGATTGAATTTTTTGGCAATTGTATTTAATTATAAAATTATTTTGCTGGAAAACATAAATAGTAATATGTTAAAATTTATCATTTTTTTCATAATAAATAATTAGTTTTCAAAAAAAGAAATTACTTTCGTGTAACTAAAGAAACGATTATGAAGAAATTTTATTCTGGTATTTTATTGCTTATGGTGGCCCTGGTCTTCGGGCAGATAAGCTATACCATCACCCCGAACCCCTTTAACGAGACAGATGCTATTACCTTGACGGTTCCTGGAAATCAGATAGATGAATCCGCTTGGGGAGTTGCCAACAACGCCGTTTATATCTGGTCCTGGTCTCTGGACACAAACTATCAGAACAGCCAGGATTGCCCTACGAATGGTAGCTGGACAAACTCTAATGAATTGAACAGGCTGAATTACAATTCAGCAACAGACACGTATTCTCTAACGTTTACACCCACTGCTTTTTATGGAAGAACGGGAATCGGAAGATTCGGGTTTTTATTGAAAAATAAAACAGGTACAAGCCAGACTTCTCCGGATATCTTTGTGAATGTTGGAATTCTAAATTTAAGCATGACCAATCCGGCTGCCAACAGTCTTACGTCTGTTCCTTCAGGAAATTCTATAAATGTTACAGCCACAACCAATGTTAATGCAACATTCCAACTAAAAGCCAATGGAAGTGTAGTTCATTCTACTTCAACACCTTCAACTTCTTATTCGTACAGCTATACGGTAACAGGAGATGCCAATATGGAATTGATCGCAACGGATGCCAATTCAAATACGAAAAATGCTACATTTATTCTTCAGGTTCCGCGAAACGTTGTTTCGGAGGCTATTCCGAGCTGGATTAAGCAGGGAATAAACTATCATCCTACCGATCAGACAAAAGTAGGACTGGCGTTATATGCTCCTTTTAAAAATTTTGTACACGTTATCGGAAGTTTTAATAACTGGACGGTAAACGATACCTACTTAATGAAGAGAGACACAACAAACCCGGACTTGTACTGGATTGAACTGAGTGGCCTTACTCCACAACAGCTCTATACATTCCAATACAGAACAAACGACCTTAGAAAGGTGGCAGATCCATATTCTCCACAGATTTTATCTTCTTATGATGATCAGTGGATTACCTCTTCCACTTACCCGAATTTACCGGCATTCCCTACAGGTCAGGGCTTTGAAGTTTCCATGTTTAAAACTGGCCAGTCTCCTTATAACTGGCAGGTTACCAACTTCCAGCGACCGGCTAAAGATAATCTTGTAATTTATGAATTATTATTAAGGGATTTCACGCAGGAAAAAACATGGCAGTCATTAATTAACAAGATTACTTATTTAAAAAATTTAAAGATTAATGCGATTGAATTAATGCCTATCATGGAATTTGAAGGGAATCTCTCCTGGGGATATAATACCTCTTTCCATTATGCATTAGATAAAGCGTACGGAACCCCTGAAAAGTTCAAAGAATTTGTTGATATCTGTCATCAGAACGGTATTGCCGTAATTTTGGATGTCGCTTTTAATCATGCTACCGGCCGTTCGCCATTGGTTAGGCTTTGGAATGTAGATCCGGATGGTGACGGATATGGTGATGTTGCCACTAATAATCCTTACTTCAATACGGTTCCGAAACATTCTTATAATGTTTTTAATGATTTTAACCATTCAAGTTCTTCAACTAAATATTACGTTGAAAGATGCCTTCAACAATGGCTTACCGAATATAAAATTGATGGTTTCCGATGGGATCTTACCAAAGGATTTACCCAAAACTGCTCTGAAAATGATGAAACCTGCACCAATGCCTACCAGCAGGACAGAGTAGATATTTTAAAATATTATGCAGACAGACAATGGACAATAGATCCGAATTCTTACATGATTTTTGAGCACTTAGGAACGGATGCCGAAGAGCAGCAATGGGCCAATTACAGAGTTGCGGAAGGAAAAGGTGTGATGCTTTGGAATAAACAAACTGATCCTTACAACCAAAATACAATGGGCTATAAGGAAAACAGCAGTTACGATAGAATGAATCATGCTCTTCATGGCTTTACAAATATGCATGCGGTAGGTTTTGGTGAAAGTCATGATGAAGAAAGATTAATGTTTAAGAACCTGGCTTATGGAGCTGTAAACGGAAGCTATGATGTGAAAAATCTTAATACCGCTTTAGAAAGAATGAAAACGTTCGGAGCTACTTTCTTCACTATTCCGGGGCCTAAAATGATATGGCAGTTTGGCGAGCTGGGCTACGAATTCAGTATCAACAGATGTGGCGACGGCTCTATTAACCCTGGATGCAGAACGGATGAAAAACCAATTGCGTTTACACTTGGATATGATACCAACGTTAATAGAAAAGCTGTATATGATACCTGGGCTAAAATTATTGATATCAGAAATGCATATCCTGTTTTCAGATCGAAGACATATACTGTAGAATCTAATAATCTTACCAACGATCCGAACGGATTGATTACAAGAATCTATGTTTACGATAATACCCTTACCAACGGTGTGAAAAATATTGTCGTACTGGCAAACTATAATACAACAGCACAGAATGTAGTTCCATACTTCCCTTATACAGGGCAGTGGCAGAATCTTATGGATAATTCAATCTCAAACATCACCTCTACAACGGCAGCCATCACTTTGCAGCCGGGAGAGTTCAGAATTTTCGGAAACTATGTAGGAAATCTGTCAACAATTGATGAAACCGCAGCCTATAAACTGTCATTGCAGATCGCAGATAATCCGGTGAAAAACGGTTTGTCAAAATTAATGTATCACAAAGCCAAAAACGGAGAAATTTTAATCTACGATATGAGTGGTAAGAGAGTTGACAGCTTTAAACTTAAAAATGAAGACGGAACATATGAATTAAAATCGAATTATGCGCCGGGTACCTATCTGGTTCATTTAAAATCAGATTCTGGAGTTGCTATTCAGAAAATGATTATACAATAAACTTAGGCCGCTTCAAGCGGTCTTTTTTTATGTTGAAAAGAAGTTTATGGATAAGACTTTAAATAAGAACGGTCATTTCTTTCCGAAATTAGCACATCTACAAATCAATCCGTATCTTTGCCAACTAAATTTTTACTATGTCTAAGAGTTTAATTCCAAAATTAGAAGCTATAAAACAAAGATATAATGAGGTGGCAGACCTTATTATTCAGCCTGATGTTATTTCAGATCAGAAAAGATATTCTTCTCTGAACAAAGAATATAGTGATTTGGGGAAAATTGTAAGAGTTTACGATCAATATAAAGGTGCTTTGGATACGATTGAAGAATCTGACGAGATTATTGCAGACGGATCCGACAAAGATTTTGTAGAACTGGCAAAAATCGAGAAGAACGAGGCTTTAGAAAAAATTCCCGGCCTGGAAGAAGAATTAAAAGTATTGTTAATTCCTAAAGATCCTGCAGATGACAAAAACGTAATCGTGGAACTTCGTGCAGGAACAGGAGGAGATGAAGCAGCGATTTTTGTGGAAGATATCTACAGAATGTATTCCATGTACTTCAAGACAAAAGGATGGAGGCATGAAGTGACAGATTCGAACGAAGCGGCAAAAGGCTACAAGGAACTCATCATGAAAGTGGAAGGAGAAGGCGTGTACGGAATCATGAAATTTGAATCCGGCGTTCACCGTGTACAGCGTGTTCCCGAAACGGAATCTCAGGGAAGGGTTCATACTTCTGCCATTACGGTTGCGGTTCTTCCGGAAGCCGAAGAAGTAGATTTTGAACTGAATCCGGCGGACATCGAAATGCAGACTTCCAGATCCGGAGGAGCAGGAGGCCAGAACGTAAACAAAGTTGAAACCAAAGTGCAGCTTACCCACAAACCTTCGGGATTGGTAGTAGTTTGTCAGCAGGCACGTTCCCAGTTGGCCAACCGTGAGCTTGCGATGGAAATGCTGAGAACTAAACTATACGATATAGAGCTTCAGAAAGTACAGGGTGATATTGCTGCCCAGCGTAAATCGATGGTTTCCACAGGAGACCGTTCGGCGAAGATCAAAACCTACAATTATCCGCAGGGAAGGGTGACGGATCACAGAATCAACAAATCCATGTACAACCTGGATGCCTACATGAACGGAGATATCTCTGAAATGATTGACGCCGTAATCATGGCAGAAAATGCCGAAAAAATGAAAGGCGAAGAAGAAAATTTATAAAATCTTTATCATAAAATCTTTGTTAAATCTCCGGTTTTCCGGAGATTTTTATTTTAGATCATCGATAACTTTTTTGCTGTGAAGAATTTCAGATAGATTCCTTACTTTTGGGAAAATAGCTAATATGAAATTCAGACCACTATTACTAACCGCCGGAGTCTTGTTTTCGGCAACATTGTATTCACAAAAAATGATGTATCCTAAAGCATTAAAAGGAAACCAAACCGATAATTATTTCGGAACTGCCGTTGCAGACCCTTTCAGAGATCTTGAAAACGATTCCGAAGCCACCAGAAAATGGGTTGATGAAGAAGTAAAACACAGCCAGGATTATCTTTCAAAAATTCCGTTCAGGGAAGAAATCAGAAAACAACTGACGGATATCTGGAACTATGAGAAAATTTCGGCCCCATTCAAGGAAGGGGAGTATACTTATTATTACAAAAATAACGGCTTACAGGCACAATCTGTTTTGTATAGAACAAATAACAAAACGAAGGCTACAGAAGTATTTTTAGACCCGAATAAATTTTCGGATAAAGGGACAACGTCACTTTCCCAGTTATCATTTAACAAAAAAGGAAATCTTGCCGCCTATTCTATTTCAGAAGGAGGAAGCGACTGGAATAAAATCATTATCATCGATGCTGTTTCGAAAAAACAAATCGACGAAACGCTCGTGGATGTAAAGTTCAGCGGGATTTCATGGCAGGGTGATGAAGGCTTTTATTATTCAAGCTACGATAAACCGAAAGAGGGAACAGTACTTTCCGGTATGACGGATAAGCATAAAGTGTATTTTCATAAATTAGGAACAAAACAATCTGAAGACCAATTAATTTTCGGAGGAGATAAAACTCCGAGAAGATATATTGGAGGTGGTGTTTCCGAAGATCAGCGGTATTTGATTATTTCAGCAGCCAATGCAACTAATGGAAATGAATTGTACATAAAAGATCTTAAAAACGGAGGCGATTTTGTGCAGATTAATAAAGGCTTTGATATTAACGCAAGCATTGTTGATACCCAGGGAGACAATCTGTATATCTTTACCGATAAAGATGCACCGAATATGCGTCTGGTAAAAACCACCATTAAAAATCCGGCTCCGGAAACATGGAAAGATGTTATTCCTGAAACGGAAAATGTGCTGGGAATTACAACCGGTGGAGGGTATTTCTTTGCAATCTACATGATCGACGCTATTGATAAGGTTACACAATATGACAGAAACGGTAAGGTAATCCGTGAAATTACACTTCCCGGAAAAGGAAATGTTTCAGGTTTCGGAGGAAAAGAAAAAGAGAAGGAACTTTATTACTCATTCACCAATTATATCACTCCGGGAACAACCTATAAATTTAATGCTGATACCGGAAAATCGGAAGTATATCAAAAGCCAAAAGTGAAATTTAACCCGGAAGATTATGTTTCGGAACAGGTATTTTACACCTCAAAAGACGGCACAAAAGTTCCAATGATGATCAACTACAAAAAAGGAACAAAACTGGATGGTAAAAATCCTACGATTTTGTATTCTTACGGAGGTTTTAACATCAGCTTGCAGCCTGCCTTCTCTGTTGTGAATGCCATCTGGATGGAAAATGGCGGGATTTATGCCGTTCCGAACATTCGGGGAGGTGGTGAATACGGAAAAAAATGGCATGACGCCGGAACAAAAATGAATAAGAAAAATGTGTTTGATGATTTCATTGCGGCAGGAGAATACTTACAGCAAAAAGGGTACACTTCAAAACAATTCATGGCACTTTCCGGCAGATCAAACGGAGGACTTCTCGTAGGAGCTACGATGACGATGCGTCCTGATCTGGCAAGAGTAGCATTCCCGGGAGTTGGCGTACTTGATATGTTGAGATATAATAAATTTACAGCTGGTGCAGGTTGGTCTTACGATTACGGAACAGCCGAGGACAACAAAGAAATGTTTGAATATTTAAAATCGTATTCTCCGGTTCATAATGTAAAAGCAGAAACCTGCTATCCTTCTACCATGATTATCACCAGTGATCATGATGACAGGGTAGTTCCGGCACATTCTTTTAAATTCGGGGCAGAGCTTCAGGAAAAGCAGGCCTGTGATCATCCTATCTTATTGAGAATTGAAAAAAATGCAGGACACGGTGCCGGAAGATCTACGGATCAGGTGATTGGTGAAAATGCAGACCTGATTTCCTTTGCGTTATATGAAATGGGAATTCGTAAATTAGGAAAATAAATAGTTAATTAAATGTAATGAGGCCGGGATTTAGCCCGGCTTTTTCAATGTCAGGATTAATAAAATCTTTTATCCGGTATAGAATATTTTTTGTCTGATATAGACCATTCTTTGTTCAGTATAGAGTCTCTTTTTCCTGGTATAAAAGGTTGTTTGTCTGCTATAGAACATTTTTTGTGCAGTATAGAAGATTCTTTGTTCAGTATAGTAGATCTTTTACTCAGTATAAAAGATTGTTTGGGCGGTATAGTATATTTTGAATGCCATAACGAAGACTTTTTCTCTAGTGACGAAGATCTTTTCTGATTTATGATTCAATGTTTTTGATGTACTCTCGAGAGTCTGCATTTCCTAAATCGGGAACAGAAAACTAAAGACGGATGTATTATCTCAAAAATGCTTAATTTTAGCGCTATAATAAATCTGAAATTATGAGACGGGAAGTTCGGAATAAAACTCCTCAATTTACGATTGCTGAAAGGCAGACTGAAATTTATCCATTTGAAAAAGATGGTCTACAGCTAAAGTCTTCCTACAAGGCAGAAGATGTTAACGATAAAGAATTAACTCACACGACTCCTGGAATTGCACCTTATTTAAGGGGGCCTTACTCCACCATGTACGTCCAGAAGCCGTGGACGATCCGTCAGTATGCAGGTTTTTCAACGGCAGAAGAATCCAATGCTTTTTATAGAAGAAATTTAGCAGCAGGACAAAAGGGACTTTCCGTTGCATTTGATTTGGCAACTCACAGAGGATACGATTCGGATCATGCAAGAGTGGTTGGTGATGTAGGAAAAGCCGGAGTGGCAATCGATTCTGTTGAGGATATGAAAATTTTATTCAACGAAATTCCATTAGATCAGATTTCTGTTTCCATGACGATGAACGGGGCCGTTTTGCCGATCCTTTCTTTTTATATTGTTGCCGCAGAAGAGCAGGGTGTTTCACAGGAACTGCTGTCGGGAACCATTCAGAATGATATTTTGAAAGAATTCATGGTAAGAAATACCTACATCTATCCACCTGCACCATCCATGAAAATTATTGCCGATATTTTTGAATATACTTCGAAATATATTCCAAAATTCAATTCCATTTCAATTTCCGGATATCACATGCAGGAAGCGGGGGCAACACCGGTTCTGGAAATGGCTTACACCCTTGCTGACGGATTGGAATATGTAAGAACAGGGATAAAAGCAGGAATGAATGTTGATGATTTTGCTCCGAGGTTATCCTTTTTCTGGGCTATCGGAATGAATCACTTCATGGAAATCGCAAAAATGCGCGCCGCAAGATATATTTGGGCTACTCTTTTAAAACAGTTCAATCCACAAAATCCTAAATCTTTAGCCTTAAGAACACACTCGCAAACTTCAGGTTGGTCATTGACCGAGCAGGAGCCTTTCAATAATATTACCAGAACAGCAATTGAAGCGTTATCTTCAGCATTGGGAGGTACACAGTCTCTTCATACGAACGCTTTGGACGAAGCTATTGCTCTTCCGACGGACTACTCCGCGAAAATTGCAAGAAACACCCAGATTATTCTTCAGCAGGAAAGTGGAATCTGCGACGTGGTAGATCCTATGGGAGGGAGTAATTTGGTGGAAAGCCTTACCCAGCAGATGATCGAAGAAGCCATGAAATATATCGATGAGGTAGAGCAGGAAGGTGGAATGACGAAAGCCATCGAAGCCGGAATCCCGAAAATGAGAATTGAAGAAGCGGCTGCAAAGAAACAGGCAAAAATTGACAGTGGAGAAGAATTCATTATTGGTGTTAATTCATTTAAATCTGCTTTAAAACAAGATCAGATAGAAATATTAGATATCGACAATACGGAAGTTCGCAGAAAGCAGATCGAAAGATTAAATAAAATAAAAGAAGAAAGAAATGCAGAAGCTGTTGATCAGATTTTAAATGAAATCCGGGAATCAGCCAAAACGGGAGAAGGAAATCTTCTCGCATCGTGTATTGAAGCGGCACGCAGAAGAGTAACGCTTGGCGAAATGAGTGATGCGATGGAAGAAAGTTTCGGAAGATACAAAGCCAATATCAGAACAATATCAGGAGTTTACGCCATGAATGCAGGAAAAAATGAATACTTTGAAAAAGCACTTCAGCTGACTCAGAAATTTGAGGAGGAAGAAGGTAGACGTCCCCGATTGATGGTGGCAAAAATGGGTCAGGACGGACACGACAGGGGTGCGAAGGTAGTCGCTACCGCTTTTGCGGATATGGGATTTGATGTGGATGTTGCGCCATTGTTTCAAACACCTGAAGAAGTTGCGAAACAGGCTGTGGAAAATGATATTCACATTCTTGGTGTTTCTTCTCTGGCAGCCGGACACAAAACACTGGTTCCACAGGTGGTTGAAGAATTGAAAAAACTAGGTGCCGATGATATCACGATCGTTGTTGGTGGTGTAATTCCCCAACAGGATTATGAATTCTTATATGCCAATGGAGCCGATTTTATCTTTGGTCCCGGAACCAATCTTCCAAAGTGCGCGGTGGATATTTTGAAGAAATTTTTAAATTAAATTAACGATTGTAAAGTATAAGTTGCACAGCTTTTGTATAGTTTAATGAAAATTTTCATTATGGCTTATACAGTAGTTTCAGTATTTCCGGTGACTGTGGATACAGAGGAAATTAAAAGAGATTTAAAAGAAAACGGTTTCAGTGAAGCAAATATTGTTGTTTCAAAATCAAGCGTAGAAAGCGGATTATCAACCGACCATTATCAGGAGGACGAACAGACGAAAGGCTTTTTTGAGTATACTTTTGCACACGATGCAGAGATGCTGGATGCTTATCGTAAACATAGCATTGGACGAAACAATATTGTTGTTTATGCAGATAATGCCGAAGAAGCGGCCTCAGCAAAATCCATTTTAAAGAGAAATGGAGCCCTTGAAGTGTTTAAAAAGCCTTCAGACAATCAAAAAGATATTCCTGAAGGGATGACTGAGCAGGAGTATGACGGAATTATTGCGAAGGCAAGACATAATATTTATTTCCTGGGATCGGAAAGAGTATATCACTCGAATGAAGTAAGAGGAATGGATGATGATATGGACAGTCTGGGTTCAAAAGACTGATTATAAAGTTTAAAATATAAAGCCTGCCGAAATCCGGCAGGCTTTACTGTAATTAATAGTTATGGTTTAGGGTAATAAAACTTTGTCTATAGCATGAATAATTCCATTGCTGCATTGAACATCAGTGGCGATTATATTAGATACCCTGTTGTTGTTATCTGTAATTTTCGCCCCACTTGTTGTGTTGATTTTGAATGTCCCTCCTTGGAAAGTAGTCACTGTCATATTATTGGTCAGGTTTGTTGATGCTACGTTAGCTCCTGTTACGACGTGGTACTTTAATGTGTTTTCAAGTATAGTTTGTGGAATTGCTGCCAGATTTGCAAGATTCAGCTCCGTTAATAATGATGAAAAAGCAGTATTGGTAGGAGCAAATACCGTGAAAGGCGAATTCGCTGTACCACTTAGAATACCTACAAAATTTGGCATATCGTTTCTTGTAAGTGCAGAAACAAGGGAACTGAATTGTGGATTTGCAGTGGCATGTGTCACGACTGTCGGTAACCCGATAACTGCATTTACTTTATGGATCACGCCATTATTTACATCAATATCCGTAGCAACAACTGAAGAAACACCATTGATTCTAACGCCGCTGCTTGTATTAATAAACATGCTTAGCGGGCGTGTTGAGGAAGCCGGACCAATGGCAAGCGTCGAAACATATCCGGTTGATATTCCTGAACTTTTTACTTCAGTACCCAATACGTGATTCATCAGTAAAGTTTTCAGCGCTGCTGTGGGTACGTCATTTAAACTTGCATATCCGTTGGCCTGCAAAAATGTTGCAAAAGCGGCATTGGTAGGTGCAAATAATGTAAATGTTCCGGATTGGTCAAGGGTTGATGATAGACCTGCCTTATCTACGGCAGCTTTCAGATTACTGAGATCTGTGTCTGAAGAAATTCTTTGATAGACAGTCATTTCAGAGTCCATCATTACATCATCATTGTCATCGCACGAGTATATTGAAAATACAGCGATTCCCGAAAAGAGTAGAGGTTTTAAAAAATTTTTCATAATACTTTAGGTTAATGTGTAAAAACAGACAGGCAAAAATTATACCTATTTTTTATTTTTAATAAAATATTTTATTAAAAATATTAATTTAGAATAGCTATAAAGGGCTTCTTTCCTTTACAAAAAGATGTTTCCCATCTGAAATAGATATTTAAAGCACGATCATAAAAAAGCATACCGGATTTTCCGGCATGCTTACTTAATAATAGTCTCTATGGTAAAAGAACTTTGTTTATGACATGAATTATTCCATTGTTGCATTGTACATCAGTGGCAACAATATTAGATACTCTGTTGTTTTTATCTGTAATTTTTGCACCTCCTGTAGTGGTGATTTTAAATGTACTTCCCTGGAAAGTAGGTACAATCATATTATTGAAGAGATTATTTGATGCAACATTCACTCCCGTTACGACATGATACTTTAACGTATTTTCAAGGAGCGGCTGTGGGATTGCTGCAAGATTAGGAAGGTTCACTTCAGTCAATAACGATGAGAATGCCTGATTGGTTGGCGCAAATACTGTGAACGGAGAATTTGCCGTTCCGCTAAGTATTCCCACAAAGTTCGGCATGTCATTTCTTGTCAGTGCAACAACAAGAGAACTAAACTGCGGATTTGCCGTGGCATGGGTTACAATAGTTGGCAAACCTATTACAGCGTTCACTTTATGTATAACACCGTTACTGGCATCAATATCTGCTGCCACTACAGAAGATCCTCCGTTAATTTTTACACCACTACTGGTATTAATAAACATGCTGATAGGGCGTGAAGCCGAAGCCGCACCAATTGCTAAAGTAGAAACATAGCCTGTAGAAACTTGAGACGCTTTCAGTTCCGAACCCAGAACATGATTCATCAGTAAAGTTTTTAAAGCTGCCGGAGGAACGTCATTTAGACTTGCATATCCATTTGCTTGTAAAAACGCATTAAATGCAGTGTTACCAGGTGCAAACAAAGTCAGGGGGCCAGTCTGATTAAGTGTAGCAGATAATCCTGCTTTGTCTACCGCGGATTTAAGAGTACGCAAATCGTTATCCGCTGAAATTAACTGATAGACAGTCATTTGAGGGTTGTTGTCGTTGTCATTGTCATGCTGACATGAGATCAGGCCAAAGGCCGCCAAGCCTAAAAATAAGGCTGTTTTAATAATTTTTTTCATAATGTAATTTTTTTGAATCGTTCAAATATATACTTTTTTGCACAAGTTGGTATAGAAATAAACTTTTTTTTAAAATATTTTTTTCCCTCTTAAATTATACTTTTACATAAGTAGTTTTTTCCAGCTTAAAATTTTTTATATATTTGCATCTGTAAATCAAGTTTAATCCTTAAAAATCGAAGCAATGTTCAGATCTAATCAGAATTCTACAGTTGGATTACCGCTTATGGTGGTAAGGCTTCGTGGCTTGGTGCATTCTTAGAACAACAGTACAATGATATACCAAAACCCGAAGTCGAACAGATTTCGGGTTTTTTGTGCCAATATTCAAACTTAAACAGTTTCCCGAAATCAATTTATAAAATTCAGCAACTTCCCAAATAGCAGAGAATTTTTATTTGAAGCTATTTCCGGCTTTCCGCTATTACTCCTCACTCACCTTTCAGGTTCGCTGTGGGGTAGCCGCTGCAATCCGGGCTAGGAATATCCGTTTTGTCATTCTGAAAATAGAAAAGTGAATTGAATGATCTCAATATTAAGATAGATTATTTAAACCTTGGTCACATACTTTTCAGTTTGTGCCAGGAATGGCTGATATTTAGTCGGGAAGAATATATGTGATGTATTATAATCTAATTTCTAATATCTCACATCTAAAGTCTAAAACAAAAACAATGGGAAATTTAAAACTTAAAGGAAAAGACATATTAAAAATAGGCTATCCGAACAATCAAAGTATCAACATTGCTTTGGAAGTCATGAAAAGAAATTTTGCGACGAAGAATATACATCATGTGAAATCTCTTTTAAAAGAAATTCTGCAAAACCCGGAGCACTTCGAAAAAGATTTAACCTTCGGACAAATAGCGGAAGCCCTGCTTTCATCAAAAAAAACAGAAAAAAGAATGCTCAATGCAAACCGGGCTTCTTTTCAGATTTTCGGAGACAATATCTCAGATGAAGCAAAAAATCAGCTGTATACAGCTCTGAAACTTCCGGTCTCAGTAAGTGGAGCTTTAATGCCTGATGCGCACAGCGGTTACGGTCTACCGATCGGAGGAGTGCTTGCTGTTGAAAACGCAGTGATTCCCTACGGAGTCGGGATGGATATTGGCTGTAGAATGAGCCTGAGTATTTTGGATACTCCGGTTTCCTATCTGGATGGAGCAAGAGATAAGTATGAGAAAGTACTAATGGAGCATACAAAATTCGGGATGTATGAAACTCATAAATCTCATGTCGATCATGAAATTTTCGACAGCGATACATTTGATATGATTCCGATTTTAAAAAGACTGAAAGGAAAAGCCATTAAACAAATGGGAACTTCCGGTGGTGGGAATCATTTCGTAGAATTCGGAGAGGTGGAAATTACAGAAGAAGACGGTCAGATCGGGCTTCCGAAGGGAAAGTATCTGGGAATTCTTTCACACAGCGGTTCCCGCGGATTAGGGGCAGAAATTGCTCAATACTATTCCAGGGTTGCAACAGAGCAGTGCCCGCTACCCAAAGAAGCACAGCAATTTGCCTGGCTGGATCTGAATACCCATCTAGGATTAGAATACTGGACGGCAATGAATCTTGCAGGAGACTATGCTTCAGCATGTCACGATGATATTCACAGAAGACTTGTGAAAGCTGTCGGAGGAAGGGTAAAAGCAAAAATTGAAAATCACCATAATTTCGCATGGAAAGAAATTCATAACGGAAAAGAAGTGATTGTCCACAGAAAGGGAGCAACTCCGGCCAATGAAAATGAATTGGGAATGATTCCCGGTTCTATGACGGCAAAAGGATTTATCGTGCGCGGAAAAGGAAATCCGGATTCGCTGAACTCCGCTTCTCATGGAGCGGGAAGAGCATATTCAAGAGGAGAATGCAGAAATCTTTTTACCCAGAATGATATCAGAAAAGAATTAAAACTTAAAAATGTCACTTTAATGGGTGGTAATGCTGAGGAAGCACCAATGGCATATAAAGACATCAACGATGTGATGAATGCACAACAGGAACTCGTCGATATTCTTGGAACTTTTCAGCCTCGGATTGTGAGGATGGATAAATAATTTGGTTGTTTGTGGATGGCTGTTAGTTGATAGATATCTATTTCCTAATAACCATCAACCAACAACAACGGTTAACAAAAAAATAACAATGGACAAAATAATACAAATAACCTCCGGAAAAGGACCTTTGGAATGCCAGTGGGTAGTGGCAAAAGTGCTGAAGGTTTTCCTTGAGGACGCAAAAAATAACCATATAGACTATGAAATCATTCATCGTGAAAACGGTGACGAAAACCTTACCCTCAAATCCGTAACCATTCTTTTAAAATCAAAAATGGTAAACGAATTTTTAAAAAACTGGTTGGGAAGTATTTGCTGGACCGGGAAAAGCACTTTTAGGAAGCTACATAAAAGAACCAACTGGTTCATCGGAATCTTTGAACTGGAAGAAGAAAGGAAAGTAAGTTTTAACGAAAAGGATATTCGTTTTCAGACGGCCAGAAGCCAGGGAAGCGGTGGACAAAATGTGAATAAGGTGAATACGGCGGTACGGGCCACATACCTTCCGACCGGTCACAGTGTTTTCGTGCAGGATTCTCGTTCTCAGCTGGAAAATAAGAAGATTTCCATTTCAAGACTGAAAGAGAAAGTATTGGAACAGAATATTATCATGATTCAGAAAAGATTACAGGATACATGGAATAATCATCTGCAGGTACAGAGAGGAAATCCCATCCGGACATTTTCCGGAACGGATTTTAAAAAGAACCATCAGGAAAAATCTTTCAAAAAGCAAAGAGGCCAACTGAAAAAAGAATTAAAAAATTACAACAATGACCTTAACTAAAAATAAATACTACTTCGAAGCGCTGGATAATTATCCTTACAATCTTCCGGAATGTCTGGAAGCGTTGAATTATGCTTTATCTTATGATCCTGAAGATGCAGACAGTCTTTGTCTTATGGGAAGAATCTACAGTGAGATGTTATCCGATTATGAAAAGGCAAAGCTGTACTTTGAAGAAGCTATGCAGTGTGATGTTACGAATCTGAATGTTCCTCAATATTACATCAGCTGCCTTATTGATAACGAAGACTATCACGAAGCCGAAAAACTGATTGATTATTCTTTGAAAATCAAGGGGATTGATAAAGCAACCTTATGGTTTTACAGGTCTTTACTTTCCGAAAAACGCGGCAGTTGTGTAAATGCGCTGAAATTTTTAGATGAAACCGCAAAGTACTGCTTTACAAAATACAGTCTGGATGTGGTGAAAGACCGTAAGAAATTCATTAAATCCAAAATGCCGAAGAAAAAGAAAACAAAAAAGGAGACAAAATAAGTCTCCTTTTGTATTGTAATAGTCTTGGTAGAACTTTCCGTCTGGTTATTTCTTGTTTACGGAAATCAGATAATCATATACCATTTGATGCTGTTCGTCGTTCAGTTTAGCTTTCGGTGCCATTCTGCTCAGTGTCTTTAGCCATCCCTGGTCGTCGTGCTTTTCCGGATTGGGAAGAGCGTGGCATTTGTTACAGGAATTTTCAAAAATCGTCTTTCCCTGCTCCAGTTGTTCGGATGAAGTGTACTTAGGCCCTGTTACCGCAGTGCTTTTGGGTCCGCACGATACAAGCAATGCAGAAAATCCTATCGCGCTTACTATCAATTTTTTCATAATAATATTTTTGAAGTGATTATTTTTTTGCAGAAACGATGTAATCGTACACCCACTGGTGTTGTTCATCGTTCAGTTTTGCTTTCGGCGCCATAGAATTCATGATTCCCACCCACTGCACAGAAGTGTGAGATGCAGGATCCGGGAGTTTATGGCATCTTCCGCAGGAGTTTTCGAAAATGGTTTTTCCCTGTGCAATTTGTTCGGCTGTAGATACAGCGGCTGCCGGAGTGGCTGCTGTTGTTGCTTTTGGTGTACAAGAAGCCAATAAAACGGCTGTAAAAGATGCTACAGCAATGATTTTTTTCATGTTGTCAATTATTTGAATAAAACAAATGTAGGAATTTCCTTTTTTCATCAGTTAAACGGGGATTTAATTTAGAAGAATTACAAATAAAGCATTTTTTAGGAGCTTTTTCCAGCTCTCACTACTCGCTTTTTGTTATTTCGGGGTTG
>NZ_JAYEDA010000009.1:0-198808 GCF_034651565.1 Chryseobacterium sp. MHB01
TTTTTTTTGTTGGGGGGGGGGGCCCCCCCCCCCCCCCGAAACAAAGAAAAATAGCGAGTGCGGATAGCGGGATTAAGCTCCTCACAAAAAAAGCCCGGACAATGTCCAGGCTTTATATCTATAGAGAAATTGAATTACTTCACTTCTACTTCAGCACCAGCTTCTTCTAATTGCTTCTTAAGCGCTTCAGCTTCGTCTTTAGAGATACCTGTTTTGATTGGAGCAGGAGCACCATCTACGATATCTTTAGCCTCTTTAAGACCAGCACCAGTTAAATCTTTTACCAATTTAACGATCGCTAATTTAGAAGCACCTGCAGACTTAAGAATTACGTCGAATTCAGTTTTTTCTTCAGCAGCTTCAGCAGCACCTCCACCTGCAACTACAACTGCAGCAGCAGCTGGCTCAATTCCGTACTCATCCTTAAGGATAGCAGCTAATTCGTTTACGTCTTTTACTGTTAAGTTTACTAGCGTTTCAGCTAAATTTTTTAAATCTGACATTGTTGTAATGTTTTTGTTGATTATTTATTTAATTTTTTGAGTGTAATTATTCAGCAGCTGGAGCCTCACCTTCGGCAGCTGGAGTTTCTGGAGTTTCAGCAGCCGGAGCTTCTTCAACTGCAGGTGCAGCTTCTTCAGCTTGAGCTTCTGTACCTTCAGATTTGTTTTGAAGAGCAGAAACAACTCTCTGGATTGGAGACTGAAGTAATCCGATGATTTCACCGATCATTTCTTCTCTAGACTTGATGCTAACTAAGGCATCAAGGTTGTTGTCACCAAGGTAGAAAGTTTCCTGTACGAAAGCTGATTTCAATGCAGGTTTTTCTTCTTTCTTTCTGAAGTCTTTGATTAATTTTGCAGGAGCGTTAGCTGTTTCAGCAATCATTAATGCAGAGTTTCCTTTGAAAGTTTCGAACATTTCAGAGAAATCTACTCCATCAATCTGCTCCATTGCTTTTTGCAAAAGTGTATTTTTCACCACTTTCACTTTGATATTTTGCTTGAAAGCCTGTCTTCTGAATTCAGAAGATTTAGCAGCGTTCAAACCGTCCAGATCAGCTACATATACTACTTTAGCATCCTGAAGCAAATCTTTGATCTCTTGTATCGCTACAACTTTTTGGTCTTTTGTCATTGTCTTAGGATTTAGTATTAGTTAATAGCTTTAGTATCGATTGCAATACCAGGACTCATTGTAGAAGATAAATAGATAGACTTCACATAAGTACCTTTAGCAGCAGTTGGCTTCATTTTGATCAAAGTAGAGATCAATTCCTGAGCATTTTCCTTGATTTTAGCAGCATCAAAAGATACTTTACCAATACCAGCGTGGATAATTCCGTATTTGTCTACTTTAAAGTCAATTTTACCAGCTTTTACTTCAGTTACTGCCTTACCAATTTCCATGGTTACAGTTCCTGATTTTGGGTTCGGCATTAAACCTCTTGGTCCTAATACTCTACCTAATGGTCCTAATTTACCCATTACAGCCGGCATTGTAACGATAACGTCAACATCTGTCCAACCTTCTTTGATTTTTTGTAAATATTCATCAAGACCTACATAGTCAGCTCCTGCTTCTTTAGCTTCTGCTTCTTTATCCGGAGTTACTAAAGCCAACACTTTAACATCTTTACCAGTACCGTGAGGAAGAGATACAACACCTCTCACCATTTGGTTTGCTTTTCTTGGATCTACCCCTAATCTTACAGCGATATCTACAGAAGCATCAAACTTTGCAGTGTTTACTTCTTTTACAAGAGCTGCACCTTCTTCAAGGTTATAGATTCTTCCTTTTTCTACTTTGCTTAAAGCTTCCTTTTGCTTTTTAGTTAATTTTGCCATTTCTTTAAGTATTAAGCGTTAAAAGTTGGTTTAGTTCCTGTTACTCTTAATCCCATAGATCTAGCAGTACCTGCAACCATAGAAACTGCAGAATCCATTGTAAAGCAGTTAAGGTCAGTCATTTTATCTTCAGCGATTTTCTTCACTTGATCCCAAGATACAGAACCCACTTTGTTTCTGTTTGGTTCTCCGGAACCACCCTTGATCTTAGCCGCATCCATTAACTGGATTGCTGCAGGAGGAGTTTTGATTACGAATTCAAAAGATTTGTCTTCGTATACTGTAATAACTACAGGTAAAACTTGTCCCGGCTTATCTTGAGTTCTTCCGTTAAATTGCTTACAAAACTCCATGATGTTCACACCTGCAGAACCCAAAGCTGGACCTACTGGTGGAGAAGGGTTAGCTGCGCCACCTTTCACCTGAAGCTTTACCATTTTAAAGACTTTTTTAGCCATTGTTTGTTTTTTAAATTTGAATAATTAATGAGTTTGGAAGCATTATTATTCAGTAGGTTACCCATTCTCACATTAAGTATGCCTACTTTTCGGACTGCAAAATTATAAAATATTTTTGAAATAGCAAATTGATATTATTATTTTTAGTAAATATTTAAAATAAAAATCCACTTACCTTTTTGATAAGTGGATTTTAAAATATCTTTAAGTATGTTTTATACTTTTTCTACCTGTACGTAGCTGAGTTCCATTGGGGTTTTTCTACCAAAGATCAAAACTGAAACTTCAATTTTCTTTTTATCTTCAAGAATTTTCTCTACAGTTCCGTTGAATCCGTTGAATGGTCCGTCAATTACTTTAACGTTTTCACCCACTACATATGGAATTTCAACATCGCTTGCAAATTCAGAGAGTTCATCCATTCTTCCCAGCATTCTGTTTACTTCAGATTTTCTCATCGGAACAGGATCCCCTCCTTTTGTTAAGCTTAAGAAAGAAATAACTCCTGGAATGTTCTTAATAACGTGAGGAATTTCTCCCATCAAATCAGCTTCAATCATCAGGTACCCAGGATAGTAAGGTCTTTCTTTAGGAACTTTTTTACCGTTTCTGATCTGAATAACCTTTTCCATAGGAATAACTACCTGAGTAACGTACTGCTCAAACCCTAAACGTTTGATTTCCGTCTCAATGTAGTTTTTCACTTTATTTTCCTGTCCGCTGATTGCTTTCA
Source organism: Chryseobacterium sp. MHB01 (assembly GCF_034651565.1). NCBI lineage: Bacteria > Pseudomonadati > Bacteroidota > Flavobacteriia > Flavobacteriales > Weeksellaceae > Chryseobacterium > Chryseobacterium sp. MHB01. The sequence goes on from NZ_JAYEDA010000009.1 coordinate 3,039, forward strand.
GCACATACCATTTCAATTCGCTCATTATGGGAAAATACTTTTATTATTAATTGAACAAGTTGATAAGCATTCCTATTATGTTGCTGATTGCTTTAGAAAACAACTCGTCAACACCAAAGGTAAATAGAGCCAAGATCACTGTCGCTACGGTCACTACAATTGTAGAAGACTGCAGGTCAGACCATTTTGGCCATTCAACTTTATGTCTGAATTCGTTATAAGAACCTTTTAAAAAATTGATTAATGAACTCATAATTGTTATTTGCACGGGCACAAGGATTCGAACCCTGATCAACGGTTTTGGAGACCGGTATCCTACCATTGGACGATGCCCGTAGTTAAAAAGCTTCCGTAAAGAAGTTCCTTACGGAAGCTTTTATATTGTAATAGATGATTAGTCTAAGATTTCAGTAACCTGACCTGAACCAACTGTTCTACCTCCTTCTCTGATCGCGAATCTAAGACCCTCGTTAAGAGCGATTGGTTGTAACAATTCTACAGTGATCTCTAAGTTATCACCAGGCATTACCATTTCTACACCTTCTGGTAAGAAGATCTCACCTGTAACGTCAGTAGTTCTTACGTAGAACTGAGGACGGTATTTGTTGTGGAATGGGGTGTGACGTCCACCTTCTTCTTTAGAAAGGATATAAACAGATGCTTTGAATTTTTTGTGTGGCTTCACAGAATCTTTCTTAGCGATTACCATACCTCTCTTGATGTCAGTTTTTTCAATACCTCTCAACAATAGACCTACGTTATCACCAGCTTCACCTCTGTCTAGGATTTTTCTGAACATCTCAACCCCTGTAATTGTAGAAGTTAATTTTTCATCACCCATCCCTACGATATCTACAGGATCACCAGTGTTGATGATACCAGCTTCGATTCTACCAGTTGCTACAGTACCTCTACCAGTAATAGAGAATACATCTTCGATTGGCATCAAGAATGGCTTATCAGTATCTCTGATTGGCTCTTCGATCCACTCATCAACAGCATCCATTAATTGCTCAACAGACTTAAACCACTTATCGTCAGAGTTACCTTCAGTAGCAGCAGTAAGTGCACCAAGAGCAGAACCTTGGATTACAGGAGAGTTATCTCCATCAAATTCATAAGTAGATAATAAGTCTCTAAGCTCCATTTCAACAAGCTCTAATAACTCAGCATCATCCACCATGTCAACTTTATTCATGAAAACAACGATTCTTGGTACGTTTACCTGACGGCAAAGTAGAATGTGTTCTCTTGTTTGAGGCATTGGTCCGTCAGTCGCAGCACATACCACGATAGCTCCGTCCATCTGAGCAGCACCTGTTACCATGTTCTTTACGTAATCCGCGTGACCTGGACAGTCAACGTGAGCATAGTGTCTTTTTTCAGTTTCGTATTCGATGTGAGCTGTATTGATAGTAATACCTCTTTCTTTTTCTTCTGGAGCAGAGTCAATTGCAGAGAAGTCTTTTTTCTCAGCAAGACCTTTGCTAGCTAATACAGCAGAAATAGCAGCTGTAAGAGTAGTTTTACCATGGTCAACGTGACCAATAGTACCAATGTTCAAGTGTGGTTTGTTACGATTAAACGTTTCCTTTGCCATGATTTAAAATTATTTATTTATTGTTTTTCAAATTTTCGGTGTGCAAATATAATGAATTTTTAAATACCAAAACCTTTTTCTTGAAAAAAGTTTCAATATTCAAATCCAATGAAGTACAAACCTTATATTTCAATGTATTGAGATTGCAAATTTACACAAATTTCTTAATTGAAAAAATCCCTGTGAACCTTTTCATTAAATTATAAACTATCTCTTTAATTCTTAATCACATAAATCCAATTAAAAAAAATAAATATAATAAAAACCATCATTCACATTTTATCGTAAATGGAAATACGAACCTTAAATATTAATATTATGAGAAAACTACTACATTTATTTACAGTGCTGTTCAGCATTGTCATTTTATTTTCGTGTGATGAAACCGAAGATCCGATGCCATCAGATATGATTGCTCAAGGACCGGATCTTATGGTATATGGAATTACATCAACCAACGAACTCGTATCTTTTAATGCCAATAATCCTAAAAATTTCGTCTCCAAAGTAATGGTTACAGGATTGGTTTCCGGCGAAAAACTCATGAGCATAGATTTCCGTCCTGCTACGGGAGAGCTTTATGCGCTGTCGAATGCAAGCAAGCTGTACATCATCAATACATCCAGTGCGTCTGCAAGAATGGTTGGTACCACCGCTTTTTCACCTGCAATTTCAGGAAATATTGCTTCAATAGATTTTAATCCGACGGTAGATAGAATCCGTTTGGTAAGTAATACCGGACAAAACTTAAGGCTTCATCCGGAAACCGGAGCAGTAGCGGCAACCGATCTGAATATCAACGGAGGCGGAACTCCATCAATTACCGGAATTGCTTATACCAACAGTAAATCCGGAGCTTCAACTACTGTTCTGTACGATATTGATATGGCTTCCGGAAAATTATTTAAACAAGATCCTCCCAATAATGGAGCATTAGTGGAAATCGGAAGTTTAGGAACAACTTTTTCAGGACAGGCCGCTTTTGATATTAAATATGACAACAGCACAGCTTTATTAGCTTTAAATAACAACCTTCATATAATTGACCTTAATAATGGAAAGGCAACGAATATAGGGATGCTTCAGCAGCAAATTATTGATCTTGCCATCCCTACGGAGCCGGTTGCTTACGCGGTGGACAATTCTAACAATCTCCAGATTTTTAATCCGAATAGTCCGATGCCTGTTGCTAAAGCAATTACAGGGCTTCAGACCGGGGAAAACATTCTGGGCATCGACTTCAGACCGCTTAACGGACAACTTTATGCATTGGGCAGCACGAGCAGACTGTATACCATTAATTTAGGAACAGGAGCTGCAACGGCTATAGGAGCCTCTCCTTTTCCAACATTACTTGCAGGAACGGATTTCGGATTTGATTTCAACCCTACTGTTGATAAAATTAGAGTCATAAGCAATACGGGACAGAATCTTCGTTTAGATCCTGTTACAGGAGGAATTACCGCTGTAGACGGAACTCTTAATCCTGGGACTCCAATGGCCGGAGCTGCTGCCTATACCAATAATTTTGCCGGGGCAACATCAACAACGCTATTCATTATCGATCACAATACAGATAAATTGTATCAGCAGAATCCGCCTAACAACGGAACATTAGTAGAGACTGGTTCTTTAGGAATCAATATTACCAGTGCGAATGGCTTCGATATCGGAAGCATGAGCCAGAAAGCATATTTGCTGGCAACCGTAGGAGCGGCGACGAAAATTTACAGCATTAATACCTCAACAGGTGCCGCAACCTCTGTTGCAGATTTCCCAAATGCAGTGAGAGGTTTTGCTGTGGGATTAGGATTTTAACCTCATAATAATTATTTCAATAGCAGTCAGGGCGGAAAACTTTGTTTTCCGCCCTGACTTTTGAATATAAATGAAAGATTTAGATCTGCTGGGATTTTTTTGTCCTGTTGAATATCCAGAAGATGATCGGGAATATTAATAAGGTGAGAACGGTAGCCGTAATTAATCCTCCGATAATTACAATCGCCAAAGGTTTCTGCGATTCTGAACCGATACCCGTTGACAAGGCTGCCGGCATCAATCCGATGGATGCCATTAAAGCGGTCATGATCACAGGACGGGTTCTTGATTTTACTCCCTGTAAAATGGCATTGTCAAGATGTAATCCGTTTCTTACGTTCTGATGAAATTCCGTGATCAGGATTACCCCGTTCTGAATACAGATTCCGAGAAGGGCAATCATTCCTACACCAGCCGAAATTCCGAAATTAATTCCCGTTACATGAAGTGCTATAATTCCGCCGATCAGTGCAAAAGGCACGTTGGCCAATACCAATAAAGAATCTTTCATATTTCCGAAAAGCACAAATAAAAGGAAAAAGATTCCGAGAATACTTACAGGAACAACCTGCGCCAGTCTTTTTGAAGCCCGCTGCTGGTTTTCAAACTGACCGGTCCACCCTACTGTATAACCATCCGGCAGATCAATTTTAGAAACGGCCTGCTGTGCATCTGCAATCGTACTTCCCAAGTCACGGTCACGGATAGAGAATTTGATCCCGATATATCTTTTGATATCATCTCTGTAAATAAAAGCGGCTCCGTTGTCCTTTTCAATGGTACTGATTTCTTTTAGCGGAATTTTCGTACCATCCTGTGTAGGAACCATTAATGCGGCAATATCATTTTCATCTTTTCTGTACTCCTGTGAATATCGCAGACGAATCGGGAATTTTCTTTCTCCGTCAAACATTTCAGAAGCCGTTTTACCCCCGAAAGCCATTTCGAGAACAGATTGCGCATCATCCGGCATTACTCCGTAGGCAGCCATTTTATCCCTGTCGAGCACAACGCTTACTTCCGGCTGACCAATATTTTTAATGATCCCGGCATCTTTTACTCCCTGAATATCTTTAACTTGTTTTAGTACTTTTTCGGCCAGAATATCAAGGGTTTGAAGATTGTCTCCATAAATTTTAATTCCGTTTTCGGCTTTGAATCCTGCCACTGCTTCAGCAACGTTATCCGATATCGGCTGGGAATAATTGAAGGTAATTCCCTGATAATTTCTAAGTTTTTTATCAATTTCTTCAATGAGTTCTTCGTAAGTAATTTTCCGTTTCCAGTCTTCTTTAGGCTCCAGATTGACGGCAAACTGTACGAATCCGAAACCGTTCGGGTCTGTTCCGTCGTTACTTCTACCGGTTTGCGCAAGAACATCGGTTACTTCCGGGAAGCTCATAATGTCTTTCTTGAGAAGATCTGCCGTTTTTAAAGATTCTTTTAAAGATGAGCTCATCGGCATTTCTGCAGTGATCCATAATGAACCTTCGTTGAGTTGTGGTAAGAATTCCGTTCCTAAAAATTTTGCAGAGAATAAGGTTAGTCCTAAAAATGCCAGAGAAACCATTAAACTTATTTTTTTATGTCTGAATGTAAAATTGAATCCCTTTAAAACAATTCTGTCCCAGAAATTCACAAACGGATTGTTTTTTTCTTTAACATTTTTATTTAACAAAATATGAGAAAGTACCGGAACCAGTGTTAAAGTAAAAATCAGGGCCCCCATTAAAGCAAAACCTAAAGTAAATGCCAATGGTGAAAACATTTTCCCTTCAACTTTCTGGAAGGAGAAAATAGGAATTAAAGAAGTGATGATAATTAATTTTGAAAAGAAAATTGCTTTACCGAGGCCTGTTCCGGTTTGCTTTATCCAGCCGGCTTTTGCTAATTTATTAAACCTTTCTTCACCATATTTATGTGCCTTGTGGTCTAGCATTACAAAGAGTCCTTCAACCATGACGACGGCCCCGTCGATAATAATTCCGAAGTCAACCGCTCCCAGTGACAATAAATTGGCGCTCATTCCAGCCATTTTCAGACATAAAAACGCAAACAATAACGACAAGGGGATGATGATGGAAACAATCAGAGTTGTACGCCAGTCGGCCATGAAAATCAAGACGATTACTGTAACCAAAATAATACCTTCCAATAAATTGTGCATTACCGTCTCCGTTGTAAAATCCATCAGATTATCACGATCGTAAAATGTTACCATTTTGACATCTTTCGGGAGTATTTTTTCGTTTAGCTCTTTAATTTTAGCTTTTACCCCTACTAAAACCTCACGGGGATTCTCGCCTTTTCTCATTACGACAATTCCTTCCACGGTATCTTCCTGGTGATTCAGTCCGGCCTGCCCTACTCTCGGCATTGAACCTTCATGAACTTCTGCAACATTTTTCACTAAAACAGGGTTTCCGCTGTCATTCTGTATGGTAATATTTCCAATATCTGCAATTGATTTCACCAAACCAATCCCCCGAACGACGTAAGCCTGGCCGTTTTTTTCAATAACATCGCCTCCGACATTCAGGTTGCTTTTGGTAACAGCATCATACACCTGGAGTGGAGTAAGGTTATATTTATCCAAAGCCCTTGGATCGGTACTTAATTCAAAAACTTTATCCTGCCCTCCGAAAACGTTGATGTCTGCCACTCCGGGAACACCCCTCAACGCACGGTCAATCACCCAGTTTTGTAAAGTCAGCAATTCCCGGGAATCTTTGGTTTTACTCTGTAAAGTATATCTGAAAATCTCACCAGTGGGTCCGTACGGTGGCTGTACTTCCGGGTCCACCTCATCAGGAAGACTCACTGTTCTTAACTGGTTATTCACCTGATTTCTGGCAAAAGTATCGTCTACGCCATCATCAAAAAGTATTTTGACAATGGAAAGACCAAACATGGTAGTACTTCGTACGCTGGTTTTTTTCTGAACCGGACTCATTGCCAATTCAATGGGTGTTGTTACAAAACGTTCTACTTCTTCTGCGCTTCGGCCGTTCCATTGGGTAATGATAACGATCTGGGTATTGGTGACATCGGGAAAAGCTTCAATGGGCATGTTTTTGAAACTGATGAACCCAGCCACTGCAAGAACAGCTACCCAGATAAAGGTAAACGCTTTATTTTTTAATGAAAAAGCAATTATATTTTTAATGAATTTGTTCATGATGGATTTTTTTTGACCTGAAAAGTCATTGAATTTATTTTAAACGCAAAGAGCGCAAAGATTTTCCGACAAACTCTACATTTTTAAGTTCGAAGGCGTTTCACTTAACAAAGAACTTTCATTTTTGAACCATTAAGGACTTAAGAATTACTAAGTGACTCATAACGAGTTTAAAATCGATGCTTATAATATTTTTAGATATTTCTTAATGAGACTTCACTTCTGAATACATTATTAAAATTCTTAATGGTTTAAAAATTAACTATTCAGTGAGCGGTAAATCAGCAACTGATTATTGGTAACCACCTGTTCTCCTTCTGATAGTCCTTCGGAAACATACGTAACATCGCCGACCTGCTTCAGCACTTTTATTTCACGCACCTTTACATCCGTCCTTGATTTATAAATAATCACAAAACTTCTGTTGTCATCAAAAATCACAGCTTTAGATGGAACAGTAAGTGCCGTAGTATTTTCCGAGCTGGTTACTTTAATGGTTGCTTTACTTTCCGGGATCAGCAATCCGCTTTGGTTATCGAGTACCACCCTGGCCTGCATGGCATTGGTTTCCGGATCGATGATCTTAAAAATTTTGTCGATTTTTCCGTCAAAAACCTTATCTGGATAAGACAGCGTGGATACCTGAGCTTTCATACCAAGACTGATTTTATCAATATCAGATTCATTCACATTCATAATGGCCCATACGTTGCTAGTATTGGCTACATCGAAGATATTTTCGCTTCTGTCGCTTCTCAGCTGCATATCTTTATTGATATTTTTCTGAACAATATATCCGCTGATGGGAGCTATAACACTGTAAATATTTCCTTTTTTAACATTATAAACCGTACTTACGGCATTGGCTCTCTGCATCTGGTCCTGGGCTTTCTGCAATTCGCTTTTTGCTTCAAGCACATCTCTTTCGGTATTCAGTTTTCCTTCATACATTTCTTTAGCTACCCGAAGATTGTTCTGTGCTACCACAAGATCCGTTCTCGCATCACTTACATCTTTCTGAACTTCCGCCATTTCTGTACTTCTGATGGTTGCCAGTACCTGTCCTTTTCTTACGTAATCTCCCAGCTCTACATTTACACTCAGAACATTTCCTCCTACCAGGGGATAAACATCGATATAACTGTTTTTATCTGCCGAAATCTTTCCGTAAAAATTAAAATCGTCCTCAATATATTTTTTTTCAACTTTTGCGAGAGAAATAGATTGAAGCATGGTATTGCTCAGTTCAAAGCCTTTTTTTGACTGCGGCTGTGCCGTTTCTTCTTTCTTTGAGCAAGAAAGCACTGATAATGATATAATTATGGGAATGATATATGTTTTCATGTTTAATAGAAGATTTTTGTTTGTATAAGTTGATTGAGTTGTTCTGCAGACTGCATGATTCCGTTTTTCATATCATAGATCTGAAGTGCCGTTTCCCTGTAGCTGTCCATAAAGTCTACAAATTCAATAAGACTTATATTTCCTTTCCGGAAGTTATTCAGCATCCCATTATAAACCAGTTCCATATTATTAAGATCATCAGATTTTATCTGGGAAAGTTGGTCATACTGCGTTTTCCAGGTTTTGTAAGCCGCCTGAACTTTTGTTTCTAAGCTAAGTTTTTGAAATTCTGCATTCTTCTGGTTTTGCTGTATGGCAAAATTTGCTTTTTCAACATTTCCTTTATTTGATTTCCATAAAGGCAGGGGAATACCTACTGTAAGATTTATTTCATTCTTAAATGTTCCACCGTTCTGGTCCCATGCAGCTCCTAGATTAAGATCGGGAACGTTTAAGGATTTCTGCCATTGGGCATACAGCTTACTGTTGTCAATTAATTTCAGGTTGTACTGATAATCGGCATTATTTTCAACTGCTTTTTTCTGCAATTCCGTTTCGTCACCAAAAGGCTGTGCTGCCAGAATATCATGTGCTTCCGAATCCGAAAGTTTTGGTTCGATATCATCGGTAATCCCCGTTAAAACTTTAAGATCCTGTTCAAATTCAAGAATATTTTTATTGATTGCTATTTTATCGTTACTTAACTGAATAACAACACTTTGAAGCCTTACCTCATCCTTAAGCGATACATTTCCTTTTGCAGACTGTTGCTTATAGGCAGCGAGAAGATCACTCATGTATCCGAGTTGTTTCTCAGTATTTTTAAGTTTAAGCCTTTCGTAATAAAGATTATAGTAAGTAGTGTGAAGCTGTACCCGAAGATCTATAAGCAATTGGGAAAACTGAAGTTGGGCGAGTTCTTTATTTGATTTTGCAAAAGCAATTTCATTCTTCTTTTTTCCACCCATGTAAATAAGCTGGGTAATTTCCGCACCTTTTGCCCGACCTACATCAAAAACTTTGCGATCTTCAGGGTTGTAGGCATTGATTTGCCCGCTCAATTGCGGAAGTTCCCAGATTTTGGCCTGCAAAATATCTGCATCAGCCATGTTGATGTTGTACTGTTCGGCGAGCAGTTGTAGATTGTTTTTCTGAAAAGCTTCTTCGCAATCCGAAAGTGACATTTGCTGTTGTGCCGCCACCAGTGAGGAAGCAACAATCAACAGCCCTGCAATTCTGTTCATTTTTTTATTTTATGATACAAAGTTGCTTTTATGGTATTAAAATGCTCTTAAAGAATGCTTAAAAAAAAATTAAAATGGGCTTATGGACTAATTTAAATGCATTATAAATCAGTGTAAATGGAAGTTAACCGCAAAGTCACAAAACATTTAAACACATAAGTCACATTAGGTTTAAGGATAAAGTTTGCGCATATTTTAGAACACATAAGTTTTAAAAATCTTTGATTTTTCTAATGTATCTAAAAATTATGAAAATTCTTCTGTGAAAATCCTTGCAATCCGTGGTAAATTTAACGAATGTCTTTTGGCTACTTCGCGCTCAGGGTGACAATGCAGTAAATTTTTTAGAGATTTAAGATGCTTAAAATTACTTATAAAAAATAACACTGAATTTATTCAACAGATCTCCGGGAGCCGTATAAATGATTTCAGCACCGTGGTATTCCAGAATTCTTTTTACAATACGAAGCCCAAGACCTGATCCGGAAGTATTCTGAGAATTGTTACCTCTCATGAACGCTTCAAAAAGTTTTGGCTGCTCTTCTTTAGGAATTGTATTTCCGTGGGAAATAACATCAACAATAAGCCTGTTATCCGTTTCGGTAATCAGTACGTCCACCTCAGTATCATCAGAATAGATAGCTGCATTTTTGAATAAATTAATAAAAACAATATCAAGTAATGACTGTACGCCATTTATGATAAGCAAAGCATTTTCGGAGGTATTTTCGGAAATCAGAAAATCCATCTTCAGTTTCGGATAGCTTTTTTCCACAGCTTCAAAAGACTCAAAAATAACTTCATCGATCCTGACTTCTTCGTAGATGCTCTGGATATTTTCTTTGTCGAACTTCGTCAACAGGAGCAATGAATTGGTAAGATCCGATAATTGATAAACATCTCTTTTAATCTGTTGAAGTGAAGATAATGTTTCCGGAGAATGCTGTCCAAACTTAATTAAATTTTCGAGCTGAAATGCCATTCTGGTAATAGGTGTTCGGATTTCATGAGAGGCACTTGCCGTAAAATCTTTCTGCGACTGAAATACATCATCCAGTCTTTTGATCATGGTATTGAATGATTTCGCAAGAACATCAATCTCATCATTGGAATCACGAACGGGAATTTCTGTTGTCAGTTTGTGGGCCGTTACTTCTGAGATCTCTTTATTAAGATCTTCAAGAGGCTTCAGGAACTGCCCCATAAAGTAATAACTGAAAAAACCGATAAATAACGTGCTCATTACATAAGCCGTAATCAGCAGATACTTCAGATACTCCAGTTTGGAATTTCCATTGGTATCGTAGGCACTGGTAAGAATGTAATAATTTTGTCCATTAATGTTTTTGAGGGCAGCATAAATTTCAGGAACCGTTTTTTCAGAGTAAATAACCTTTTTTTCATCGAGCTCTTTTAGCAGCTCATTATCCCAGGTAACATTCCGGTCTTTAATCGTACTGTAGATTAATTCTTTATTGCCGTTGAAAATCAGAATCGTTTCATTCAAAAGAATATTGTCCGAGTTTTCATTAAAAAAAACAGGCGCTTCCTCTTCGAAGTCTTTGGATTTTGCAATAAAGTGGGAGGTAAATTCGAGCCTCTGCCTGAATCTTTCTTTAAATTCATCTTTCCTGAAATCATTAAAAGATATATAAATCACCGCCATCACAATACCGAAAAGTAATGAAAAAGCAATACTGAGATTGAGGGCGATTTTTCTTTTTAAAGACATGTTACAGCGGGCTTAAATAATATCCGAATCCGGAACGTGTATGAATAAGCTTAATTTTAAAATCTTTATCTATTTTCTTTCTTAAAAAGTTGATATAAACTTCCACCGTATTGGTGTTGGTATTGAAATTATGTTCCCAGACATGTTCCGTGATCTGCTGTTTTGAAACCGTTCTTCCCTGGGCCTCGGCCAGGTAAACCAGCAGCTGAAATTCCTTTAGGGTGAGTGCAATTTCGTTCCCGGCACGGAAAACTTTCTGTTCGGTTTTATTGATAATAAGATCATCCACCCTTATAATATCCTGATCGCTGTTTTCAGAGGGAGATTTCCTTCTCAGAAGAGAATTCATACGCAACAACAATTCTTCGAACTGGAAAGGTTTTACCAGATAATCATCAGCAAGTCTTGTAAAGGCATCTTTCTTATCCGAAAGATCTCCGTAAGCAGAAATAATAATGATGGGGGTATTTTTATCGAAAGAACGTATCGTCTGGCATACATCGAGCCCATTGATCTTAGGAACATTGATATCGAGAAGATATAAATCATAAGAACTGTTTTTTATCTGACGCAGAAAGGTTTCGCCGTCATAGATTTTATCACAGGTAAAATTATTTGATTCTAAAAACTTGCAAAGTTCCGCAGAAAGAATAAGATCATCTTCCAATAAAAGAATATTCATCAAAAATTATTTTATACGAATGTAAAGAAAATTTTCATGACCGTAAAGGAATTCAAAATTACGGGAAGTATTTTAATTGAATTTTAAGGTGGTAGGATTGGAAGAAGGCGGCTGGATGATGGAAGTTTTTGGCCAATATTACAGCTATGCTATCATTTGCTGAGTGAAACGCCCTTGCGAACGAAAGTATATGCGATGCTTAATAAGCTAATCCTTGCGTCGATAGCGTTAAAAATTAAAATATTATTGGATTTCTGCTATCATGTGCTTTAGTTCGTGCTTACTGGTCATTCCATAAAATAGAACTTTACCTATTTCTCTCAAGTTTGTGTTTGATCCTCACTAACTGATTTTCGAATATGAAAATAAAAAAATCCCGAAAAAATCGGGATTAGAATCTGAGCCAACTACGGGACTTGAACCCGTGACCTCTTCCTTACCAAGGAAGCACTCTACCGCTGAGCTAAGTCGGCAACAATCAAAAAAATCACACTAAAAGCGTGATTTTATGAGAGCGGAAGACGGGGGTCGAACCCGCGACATTCAGCTTGGAAGGCTGACGCTCTACCAACTGAGCTACTTCCGCAATTTTGTTTCCAAAATTATTGGTAACGCTGTGCAAACTTAAGGAAAATCCTTTATTCATGCAACTTTTTTTTCTAATATAAAATGTGGGGAGAGCAGGATTCGAACCTACGAAGCCGAAGCAACTGAGTTACAGTCAGTCCCATTTAGCCACTCTGGAATCTCCCCAGATATTTTATATTAAATGAGCCTCCAGAGGGATTCGAACCCACGACCCCGAGATTACAAATCACGTGCTCTGGCCAACTGAGCTATGGAGGCATTTAACAAATGGACTGAAAGCTGTGAGAAAAGCTACTCTACATCATTTCAGTAGTTAAAAAAAAATCACCCTACAATAAGTGTGATATTCTGAGCGGAAGACGGGGGTCGAACCCGCGACATTCAGCTTGGAAGGCTGACGCTCTACCAACTGAGCTACTTCCGCAATTTTGTTTCCAAAATTATTGGTAACGCTGTGCAAACTTAAGGAAAATCCTTTATTCATGCAACTTTTTTTTCTAATATAAAATGTGGGGAGAGCAGGATTCGAACCTACGAAGCCGAAGCAACTGAGTTACAGTCAGTCCCATTTAGCCACTCTGGAATCTCCCCAGATATTTTATATTAAATGAGCCTCCAGAGGGATTCGAACCCACGACCCCGAGATTACAAATCACGTGCTCTGGCCAACTGAGCTATGGAGGCATTTTATAAAAAAGAATTCAAAAGATCACTGTTCCTTTTTGCGAGTGCAAATATAGAACGGATTTTTTGAATTCTCAAATTTTTTAATAATTTTTTTTGACTTTTTTTGCTATGCCATTTCCTTTTTCTTGATTAGTAGCTTTTTAGCAGCATCAACGCACAGGTCTAAGCTTTCTTCAAAACTTGTTGTTGTCTTTTTTACCACGATATCGTCTCCCGGAACCGCTAAAATAATCTCGGCCGTTTTATTGGCCTTATCCGAGTTATTTTCCACTTTTAAAAACACTTTGCAGTCCTGGATTTTATCATAGAACGTATCCAGCTTGCTTACTTTTTTTTCGATGTGTGACTCTAGTGGTTCGTGTGGAGTTAAACCAATTGATTGTACTGTGATCTTCATAATTCGTCATTTTTTGAGGCTCTTGGGTGAGCCTGATTAAAAACTTTTTTCAATTGTTCGATATTGGCATTCGTATAGACTTGAGTACTTGCAAGGCTGGAATGTCCTAATATTTTTTTTACTTTAGAGATCTCTGCCCCATTATCCAAAACGTGTGTAGCAAAGCTGTGACGAAGGATGTGAGGACTTCTTTTTTCCTTTGTTGTTATAAGACTAAGGTACTTATTAACCACCAAATAAACAAATTTTTCGGTGAGTTTTTTACCTTTCTTGTTGACAAAGAAGTATGATTTAAATTCTGTTGCCGGTTTGCGGATTTGTACGTAGCTTTTTAAAACCGCTGCCAGATTTTCGGAAATCGGAATAACTCTTTGCTTGTTTCCTTTCCCGATTATTTTTATTTCGCCGGCGTCTAAGTTTACATTTTCAAAAGTCATACCACAAAGCTCCGACTTACGGATACCGGTTTGGTAAAGTACTTCCAGAATACATTTTTCGAGAAGATCCTGAACATGTGTAAACACCTGATCACTTAGGTTTTGCATTTCCTGTTCAGACATGGGAATTTGTTTTTCCGGGTAGAACTTCAATGAAGAAATATTTTCGGTAGGAGAAACTTCAATATCACCGATTTTTAAAAGAAAAAGATAAAAACTTCGGAGAGAGGAAAGCTTTCGGTTGATGCTTCTTTTGGCTATCCTGTTCTCGCTCAATTCAACAATAAAATTCCGGATGATTTTTTTATCGGCTTTGGAGATATCTTCTGAAGCTTCGGTTTTAAGGTAAAAACGGCAGAAGTCTTCAAGATCTTTTCTGTAACTTGTAATCGTATGAGGCGAATACCTCTTTTCGAGTTCTAAATATTCTAAGAATTTGTCCAGCATCATTAAAGGTATAAAAACAAAAATTCACTCTTCAAATATAACTATTTAAAGAGTGAATTCGTATGCGAATTAAGAAAATTTCTTAAGCCTGCTCTTCTTTGCTAAGCGCTCTTTGTTTGTGAGCAGCTTTCAATCTAGCTTGTCTTAACGTTACAGAAGGCTTGATAAACTGTTGTCTGGCTCTTAACTGACGAACCGTCCCTGTTTTATCAAATTTTCTTTTATATTTTTTTAATGCTCTGTCGATGGATTCACCATCTTTAACTGGAATTATTAACATATTTTACATCTCATTTTGGATTGCAAAAATACTAATTTTTTATAAATCTGCAAATTTTTATCCGAATTGTTTGATAATCATTTCTCTTTTAAAGTACCATACGAATAGAAAATATTCAAAACCAGAACGATATTTAAATCATATTACAATTATTTAATTGATTTTTGTAAATAAATTTTAATTAAATTTGCCGAAAAACTAACATTAAATAAAATGGCCCCTTTTTCTTTACCAATTGCTTCCGGCAAAACCTAGCTTTTGCCCTATTCCTTTATTATTCAATGATCCTACATATTCACCTTTAAAACTTGTAACCAGGGCATGATAAAAAGATTACTGTTTTCTTTGCTATCCATTTTTTATATTTCCCTTTCTGCTCAGGAAGATTGTATTTCAGCAATCACCGTGTGCGGAAATTCCAATATTAATTATACACCTTCCGGAGTCGGAAATGAGTATGAAGATCTAGGCGGATGTCTATCTTCCGGTGAACACCACTCCGTGTGGTATAAATTTACCATTGCCACCAGCGGAACGCTTACTTTCAACCTTACTCCTACCGGGCCTGTTGATTACGACTGGGCGATTTACGGCCCGAATACAACATGCGGCAGCTTGGGTGCTCCTATAAGATGCAATGCATCCGGAACCCTTGCAAGTACGGGAATGAACATGACCAATACAAACACAACTTCGGGTGGGGGCAATACTAATCCATATTGTAAATATATGGATGTCAATGCGGGAGAAACATACTATTTATATATAGACAACTGGTCTACTACCGTTTATACGTTCAATCTGACCTGGGGCGGAACAGCTACTTTTATATCTCCTTTCAGTTCCGCTAATGCTCCCAATCCTTTTATTGCGCCTGGTGTACCGGGACCAACTCCGAATTCGCCAAGAGTGATATCAATTTGCGACACTAATACCCCTTTTGATTTCACTACCTTATCTCCCGGAATCATCAATGGAAACACAAACTTTGTTGTAAGCTATTATGATAACGCCAATGATGCTGCAACAGGAACCAATCCGATCACGACTCCCACTCCTGCAACAATCGGCACTTTCTATTACTATAACATTAATTATAATAACCCAAGTAATCCGGCAAGCGGTCTTAATGCCTGCAAACAGACGGGGTCTTTTGTTTTTGAAGCCAGTAATTTAACGGCTTCCATTACTGCTTCATCTATGACGTTATGCCCGGGAGGAAATGTTACTTTAACTTCAGGCAGCACCACAGGAAATACATGGTCTACAGGCTCTACAAGCCCTTCCATATTAATTACCACACCCGGAACCTACACACTGGTAACTACAAATGGCAATTGTACAAGTCCGCCGGCATCCGTAACCATTACAGCCGCTCCGGATCCCAATGTACAGATTAACGGCAACCTTTTATTATGCGACACGCCTACACAGCTTACCGCGACTTCCATAGGAATCGGGAACATTTATACATGGTCTACAGGCGCCACCGGAAGCAGCATTTCAGTGACTACAGCGGGAACCTATACAGTAACGGTTAAAACCCCTGCTAACTGCACCTATCAAAAATCGGTTACGGTTACTCAGGGAATTGTTCCGGTTGTTCAGAATACAAGTCTTAGTATTTGTTCCGATACGCCGACTGCTACTTTTAATTTAACATCAGCCCAGAACAATATAAGCACCACAGCCGGAGTAACCTTTGATTATTACCTTAATCAGGCCGATGCGGTGGCAGGAAATACCAATACCATTACCAATACGACTGCACATGTTTCCGGAAACGCAACAGTGTATGTCCGGGTAAAATCAAGCACCTGTTCGAAAGTGGCTAACCTGCAATTGATCGTCAACCAAAAACCGGTTGCTGCAATTACCGCTTCTTCCACAGTTATCTGTAATAACGGAAACATTACCCTCACCTCCAATTATGCCACCGGAAACACATGGTCAACAGGACAAACTACGCAAAGCATCACGGTAAATGCTCCCGGAGTTTATACTTTAACCAACAATAACGGATTATGTACGAGTAATACAGCTTCCGTTACCATCAGCAGCAGCCCGAATCCAAATGTTCAAATTACAGGAAACCTAACCTTCTGTGAAGGAGCTTCAACAGTGCTGACAGCTTCTGCAACCGGAACCGGAAATACCTTTTCCTGGTCCAATGGTACAACAGGAACCACCAATACGGTAACTGCATCCGGAACCTATACTGTTACGGTAACCACTTCTTTAGGATGTCAATACCAAAGTTCAGCAACAGTTACAATGGATCCTGCAATTGCGGTAAACATTGCCACACCATCTGAAATCAACTGTACCAATACACAGGTTACCCTTAATGCATCCGCTTCAACCTTTCCGCCTGGTTCAACTTTCCTGTGGACAGCAGCCGGCGGTGGAACCATTGTTTCAGGAGCCAACACGCTAACCCCTGCAGTGAATAATGCCGGAACTTATACCCTGAAAATTACCAGCCCGCTAGGTTGTACAAAGCAATCTTCAGTAACGGTTGTAAAAAATATTACACCTCCAACAATTACATTAAACGCTTCATCAATCAATATCTGTAAAGGAGATTCTGTTGTGCTTACCGCATCAGGAGCCGCAAGTTATACCTGGACAGGACTTCCGGGCAATGGAAACACGCAAACCGTTTCTCCTATCACTACCACGACATACACGGTAACAGGAATCGGAAGCAATGGCTGTCCTGCCCAGACTACCACTTCGATTACGATCAATGTTGTTCCTGCGATTTCAGCGTCTTTACCGAATGTTGAAGTATGTCAGGGAGACAATGCAATTCTCGATGCCGGAGCCGGACAGAATTATTCTTACAGCTGGAATACCGGAGCCACTACCCAAACCATAAGCACAGCAATTCCCGGAACATATACAGTGACCATCAACAACGGATCTTGTTCCAAAGTGCTTACTGGCGTGGTTTCTTATATTAAAACTCCTGAAATTACAGGGATTACTTATGAAAATGGCATATTAACCATCAACGTTAAAAACCCGGCAGGCGATCCTCTGGAATATTCTATTGACAGCGGTGTAACGTGGCAGGCCTATAATATTTTCAAGAATGTTTTGAGAAATACGCAGTATTCTATCAGGGTGAGAAAGAGAGGAATTTTATGTGATAGCCACACGGAATATTATACGTTCTTAATGAACAACACCATTACTCCAAACAGCGATGGTATCAACGACAATATCGACTTCAGCGTTATCAGCAAGTTCGGAAATTTCAAAGGAAGTATTTTTGATAAATACGGTAAAGTTGTTTTCGAGGTAAGTTCTAAAAACCCGGTATGGAATGGAAAATACGTCGGAATGCCATTGCCAACCGACACGTATTGGTACAGCTTATCCTGGACCGACCAGATTACGAAACAGCCTGTACAATTATCCGGCTGGATCTTATTAAAGAACAGGGAGTAACAGCGCTTCTTCAAAAAGATTAGCGTATGTTAATTATATTTGAATAAAAAGCCTTATTTTTGCATACTCTATTCATGGGGTTGACTGGTTTCGACAGCAAGACCAATGGGTAAGTAAGCATGCAGAGAACCGTAGCGCGATCTCTATAATCCCTTGCTACACAATTTTAACTGGCAACGAAGAGTTCGCTCTTGCAGCTTAATATCGAAGTATAGTAGATCAAGCGTTTTCCCGAAGACTTTAGTAGGGAAGCAAGATATTCCACAAATGCTCTGTTCTGCGGCGTTTGATCCTGGGATATAGGAATGCGGAAATAAGGCTTTAGATGCTTCGGCTAAAGCTCGAAAACCTCAGAAGATAAGCTGAATGTTGGGTGTCTGCTCTCTGCATTCAGTCGAAAACCAATAGCAGAATAAGCATGTAGAAAGCTTATGTATTGCTTGTTTGGACGAGGGTTCGAATCCCTCCAACTCCACTTTTTGAGCTAAAGAGAATTTGTAAATTATTGAATTTTAAACAATTACATTTTCTCTTTTTTGTTTTTGTACCCAAAGTTGTACCCGAATTTTTGAAATGTACTTTTTAAATCTGTTTGAATTTAATAAAACCTATTTGAATTTTAAAGCATACAAAGGGTTTATAATATTACAAATATACTATGATTTAAAATAATGTCCGTTCGATTCAAAATAATCATACATTAAATTTCTTGATGTACTTTCCCAATCAATATAAATAAAGTCAGGCAGACTTTCTGGAATATTTTCTTCTAATATATATTGAGCAAATATTTCATTGTCTGAATATTCACCCATATAATAGTTCATTATTCCATCGTAAATACTTTGAAAATCTATTTTTCCAATACAATCTACATAAGCTTCAAAAACTTCAATATTATAGCTAGAATCATTTATTTGCTTAGCTATTTCAAATATGCCATTTGACAAATAACTTTCTCCTATTAATCCAAGTTTTTCAAAGAATGAACAGTTTTCGTAATCCTGTAACATAAACTCAGGATCGTGTTCATCCTTATGAAGTTCTTTCATTGCTTCTAATAGTTCGTCATAATTTGAATAATTTGAAAGATTAAACCATTTTCCATAAAGGCTCCCATTGTTGTACTTTGCGTACGTAAAAACATAGATACTAACAGTATCAAGACAATTTTGTAAATTTGTCATGTCGATAATTTTTAGTGTAATTAAAATTTATTGATGTTGCCTATCGTGTTCGTAGCACTTTAGGCATTTTTTATATGTTATTGTGAGAATCTATGTAGAAAAAAGAACTTGAAACAGTTCTTTGACATAGTAATAAAGTCAATATTCATGCCAATTGACAGAGATTTTAATTTTAAAATTAAAGTTTTTTAAATATTTCAACCACAAACCACATCAACAAAAAACTGTCATAAAAGCTTATAATAAGATATGCAGTTTGAAGAGTATCAGCAGTACAAAAGAGTAAGTGGAAAATAAAAACAGATCCACAAAAACCAAATAAAATAAAACTTACTTTTGAGAAAAGGTGTGACAGTTTGGGAGGGGGTACATAAAAACTCTTTGCTTAGGGCATCCACTTTATATATAGATAGTATCATCCCTACACCCATTATATTTTTTGGTGTTAAATTGTCGTAAATTCTACTATAAACGATTATTTGATTTTTTAGATAGCTTTAGTGGGAGTATTTTTGTGGTTGAGGACTCACCATTACATTTTTTCACTCAAATAATTTATAAATAAATCTAACATTGAAATAAATTATTACTCAACAATTCTAAAAAGTCAATAGGTCTAGTCACAAAGCTTTCTTTCTATATATTTGCCAAAATTATTAACCAAATGAAAAAAAATAAAGAATCCAATAAGGAAAGTGGAAATTTCATAGTGTTTATAGCTATTTCCTCTTTAGTTCTAATCTTAACAATGGGTATGACAATAGTAATTGGCTTATATGCTGATGAAGGTAAAAGAGGAACTTTTGGAGATATGTTTGGATTTGCCAATGCACTTTTTACTGGATTATCTTTTATAGGACTTATTGTGACAATATTATTGCAAAGAAAAGATTTAAATACTCAAAGAGAGGAACTTAAAAAGCAAACTAATTCAATTCACATCCAAAATTTTGAAAATACATTTTTTCAAATGTTAAATTTATTTCATTCACTTATTGACAATCTTGAATATGACGATGGATTAAATCTAACTAAAGGAAGAAATATTTTCCCAATATTGAGAAGTAAGTTTAATGGATACTTACAAGAAATTATTACAGCAGAAAATATAAAATTACAACCTAACATTCCAACGGGAAAAAGAGAATTATTATTTAGCAAATTAAATGTTGGAGAAGAGCATATTACTAAAGCGTATCACAAATTATACTTCCATAATCGAAATAATTTAGGTCATTATTTTCGTACACTTTATCATATCATTAAGTTAGTACATAATACACCTGATATTGACAAAAAATTTTATATTTCTTTGATTAGAGCTCAGCTGTCAAGTGCTGAACAAATTTTACTTTTTTATAATTGCATACATTTTAATGGGCAGATAAAATTTAAACCTTTAGCTGAAAAATATGGACTATTTAAAAACATTGATTATAGTTTACTTCCTAATGTCAATTCTAAATTTTTAATAAAACAGTCTGCATTTGGAAAAACAGAAAATAAAAAATAAAATACTTTTAAGTCATTAAATTAGTTATTTTTCATTTAAAATTATTTATCACAAAATATTATAGTCATCTACAATACATATTGCTGAAACATTAAACTGTATAGAAAATACTTATTTCAATCAATCTAATATTAGAAATATTATAATTTAATTGTTTCTTAATTAAATTAAACTCTTGAGGTAATTCTAGTTCTAGAGCTTTATGAATTGCATTTGTATATTTCAAATAGTTAGAAACATTTTGTATCTGATAATTATGACTAGTCGAATAAAAATATTTACATATTTTTCTATCCCAGATCGGATACACTTCGGGATTAATAAAGTGTAATAATTTTGACAATCCTACCATTGATTTATTGGCAAATGGTAAAAGTTTTCTAAGATTATCTTCAGACAATACATCATTATTATTTTTAACAAAATTCAATATCTCTATAATCTCATAATTACAATCATTTCTTTTTAGAATAGTTGGCATCCATCCATAAACCATAAAAACCCCACAAATAAGATCTTTCTTTCTAAGCTTATTTTTTTGCTTAAAATAATCTATAAAATGAGGATACGATAACAAATAACTATCGTTTTGATTTAGTTGTACATTACAAATATTTCTTTTGAGTTCAAATAAATTAATAATCATAAGTAGTAAACTTGGTATATCAAGAATTAAATACTCACATATTTAGTATCTGTTTATAAAAATAAATACTTAATTCTATAAATTCTCTATAAAAGGAAATATTTATATTTACAATTAAAATAATCAATTTAGAATTTCAATACATTGTATGAGTAGGATCACAACTAACATTTAGATAAGTAAGTAAGTTGTTACATTTTGTTCATATCTTTGCAGATTAAGCTATTTAATAACTAAAAAGTTAGAAATAGAATTTTATATGAAAAAGGAATTTTAAAATCCGATAAAGTGAACAAGAGTATTAAAAATATTAAACAAAATTTAAAGGCTATAAGTTCAAAAACACTAAATGGTGAAAACTATTCTAGGAATGACTTTGCTAGAAGCATACTGAATTATCCTGCTATGATGGTTCCATCTGTTCAAGAGCCAATTATAGAAAAGCTTTCAGAAGCTCTAAATAAGAATGTTTCTTTATTAGATCCTTTTATGGGAGCCTCAAATACTCTTGTTACAGGAATGAAATATGGCATGAATGTATTTGGGCAAGACATAAATCCCTTATCCATTTTGTTAAGTCAAGTTAAAACAACTTTTTACCAGGCTGAAGAACTTATAGATGCTGCTGAAAGCCTTATTAATAGAATTGATTCTGACGCTTCAACAATTATTGAAATTTCATTTATTAATATTGACAAATGGTTTACAAAAGACATCCAAATAGAACTGTCAAAAATATATAGAGCAATCCACAATGAACCTTCTTTGAAAATAAGAAAATTCTTTTGGGTAGGATTAGCTGAAACAATTCGACTAACTAGCAATGACAGAACATCTACATTTAAGATGCATATGCGACCAATAGAAGAAATTAGATCACGACAAATTTCTGCATTAAAGACCTTTACTTCCATCACGAAAAAAAATATAAAAAACATAAGTGATTATATTTCAGTCTTGGTAAGTAATGGACATATAAAGAAAAATAAATATGCTAAAAATGCTGATGTAATTTGGGGAGATACTAATATTGGAATTAAAACAAAAAAGACTTTTAATTTGTTGGTTACCTCGCCACCCTATGGAGATAATCAGACAACTGTTACTTATGGTCAATTTTCTTATCTACCTCTACAATGGATACCAATTGGAGACATTGATAACTCAATTGAAATTGATTATTTACAAACTGCTCAATCAATAGATAATAAAAGTTTAGGTGGTCAAATAAAAGAAAATTTAAAAGATATTGAAGAAGTAGTTTTTAAAAAGTCCAAAACACTTAAAAAATTCATAAATCAATTCGACAATAATGAACGAAAAAAAGCTGAGAAAGTTACTCGATTTATATATGACTTAGACAATAGTATCGATAAGATGCTTCCAAAAATGAGAAAAGATTCTTTTTTAGTATGGACAATTGGAAATAGAAATGTCAATAAACAAATCGTTCAAAATGATCTCATTCTTAAAGAATTATTTAGTTCGAAAGGTATTGATTTATTTACAGATTTAGAAAGAGAGATTTTAAGCAAAAGAATGCCAGGAAGAAATAACTTCTCAAATATGATGAGTAAGGAGAAAATTATAATTTTCAAAAAAACAAGTTAATGGCTAAAAGAAAACATCATTTTGATATAACTCCTCATATAGTTAAACAATTAGGAGAACAACTTGTTTCAGACGAAATAACAGCATTATTAGAGTTAATCAAAAATTCTTATGATGCCGATGCTAGTTACGTTTCAATTGAAATCAACACTTCTGGTCAATATATAAAGGAAAAACTTTTCTATCCTAATCACAATGGATTTATTGTCGTTGAAGATGATGGTTTTGGAATGAGTAAGGGTACCATTTTAAAATCATGGCTTGTAATTTCCTATTCGCAAAAACGTCAATTAAAGGAAAATAAAAAAGTTACCCCTAAAGGACGCACACCATTAGGAGATAAAGGACTTGGGAGACTAAGTACACAAAGAATAGCAAGCATTTGCGAAATTTTCACAAACAAAATAAAGGCACACGGTACACATATCGCATTTGATTGGGCTGATTTTGAAAAGCAAAAAACTTTAAGTGAAGTTAGAGTACAATCTGAATTATTTTTACCTAAAACAAAAAGTGGAACCAAACTGGTTCTCTCTAACCTTAACCATACAGAAGTTTGGGAAGGTAAAAACTTAGAAAAGTTTAAGGGGCAAGTTTTACAAATCATTTCTCCATATAAGGAAAATAGACCTTTTGAGGTATATTTAAAAATTAATGGAACTACTATAGATCTGGATAAATCAAATGAACAACTAAGGGATTTTGCTATTTCTCATTTTGCCTTTGATTTTAACGGAAATAAATTAGAAATCAAAGGGAAAACAAAATTATCCAAATTTATAGGAAATAGTAGAGACGACTTTAAAAATTATTTAGAAATAGATAATGGTAAAAAGTTCCACGAATTTCTTCAAAATAAGTATCCTGATATCAATATATCTACAGCTCCTTTTTTTATGGAGTTTGAAAAGGTATTTGATATTAATCGAGACATTGGAGGTTTAGAAATTTTTGATGGTGAAAGAGCCAATCCAGGCTCATTTAATGGTATCATTGATGAGTTTTCTTATGATAATTGGATGTCCTCAGATGAGAATTTAAAAGATATTTTCGGAAGTCTTTCCAATTACAGAGAGTTTGCTCAAAATCAAACTGGAATTAAATTGTTTAGAAACGGATTCGCCGTCAAGCCTTTTGGTATTGATGGCGATGATTGGCTACGCCTAAGAGAATCTCAGACTTACGGAAATTCTTATTATCCACTAAGACCAGCTAATGTATTAGGTTATTTTGCGATTGATGAAGGAAAAAATAGTGAACTAAAGGATAAAACTGATAGAGAGGGTTTAGTCTCAAATCCATATTCTCGTAATTTTTTCACATTAGCATTCTTCATTCGTGATGAAATTAATCGTTATCAGGAAAATATTCGTAGAACTTATCTTGAGTTTCTTAAAACGTATAAAACCCAAAATAGTGGTATAAAAACTGTCAAAGAGGCATTTAATCAGCTTAAAGAAACTAAATCTAAAACAGAAGAAGTTAAAACAGAATTTAGAGATTCAGTTATTACTGTGGAGAAAGCAATTATAGATTCAGACAAAATTGTTAAATCTGTTAAAACCAATCCTCTTTTTTCCACTGATTCAGAAAAAGAAACAGCTGAGAAGGTAGATGCCCTACTTAACGAATTAAAATCAATTCAAAGTCTTCTAGAAAAGCTTGAAAAAGTAATAACAAAAACAGAAAATTTAAATGAGGTTATTGATATACTTGAGCCTAAAATTCAAATTCTAGAAGAACAATTAACCAATTTTTCAGAATTAGCAGGTTTAGGATTAACTGCCGAATCTGTAAGTCATGAATTTGCTTCAATTGCAGATCGATTAGCTGAAAAGGCTTCTTTCTACTCCGCCAAAATGCACGGCAAAAAATTAAATGACTCAGATATTTATGTTTTTATTGAATATATAAACTCAATTGTAAATGGATTAAAAATACAATTAAAACATCTTGACCCTACTTTAAAATATAATAGAGAAAGAAAATCTAGCTTCTATATTTCTGATTTTTTTAATGAGGAAAAAGAATATTATAAAAACAGATTTGACAAGCTTAGTATTGAGCTTAATATAATCAAAGAAGATGATTTCTCAATTACAGTAAATAAAGGCAAATTAGTTCAAATTATTGATAACCTCCTAAATAATTCAGAATACTGGTTAAAAGAAAGAAAAAAAAGGGAATCAAAATTCAACCCATCAATCACCATCAAAATAGAATCACCATGGATTTACTTATATGATAATGGATATGGTATTCCCACTGCCATAGAATACCAACTATTTGAACCATTTGTAACAACAAAACCTAAGGGTGAAGGAAGAGGTTTAGGTTTATTCATAGTTCAACAATTATTAGACTCTTCGGGATGTACAATTGCATTAGAGCCAACCCGAAATGAAGATCAAAGAAAATACATTTTTGCAATTAACTTCTCAAACATCATTTTAACAAATGGATGAAAAAATAATAACCACTGAAAACGAAGCATTAAAAAAAGAGGCTAAAAACACAATAGATCCTAGAACAGAAGCTCAAGCTAAAACAGCAATATTAGACTTTATGGCTCAGCTAAATGTTCAAAAGATTATTTATGTTGATGATAGATGTTCAATTAATGAATTGAAGGAAGCTTATATAGGTAAACTAAAATTTCATTATGAGAATAAGCCTGAAGAACTAGATTTTGTAAATTGGGATTTACCTGAACAAGTTTTTGAAAACGAAGTGAAAAGTTTATGGGACAATAAAAATGACGAAGAAAGGAGAGAACTATATTTAAAAATTTTGACCTTTGAAAACAATACTGAAGAATTAGAAAATTCAGTTGCTCCGTTAAGCCTAAAAACTGTCTTAAGAGATAAAATAGATTTATTGTCCCCCACAGAGTGGGTTACAAATAAAGATGTGATAATACAATCTTTAAATGCAGATTCAAAAATTCTATTTCTATTTGATATTGAATTTTCACATGCTCCGCTAGATGATCATCGGGATGGTAGAGATTTAGCTGTTGAGTTACTTCAGGATGATACAATTAGCAACTATATATACTGTGGTATTTTTTCCCATTTATTTAGTATTAATGAAGAATATGAAAAAAGAAGTGAATATTGTAAAACGCATGATTTGCAAAAAGAAAAATTCTACACTATTTCAAAGAAAAGATTTCAAAGTGATTCATATTTACCAGGATTGGCAGAAGGCATACGTAATACAATGTTAATTAACGAAGTTGAATTATTAAAGAAAGAAACTTCAAAACTGTTAAAATCTTCTTTTACTAAATCAATTCAAGAAATTAATAATTTAACTCCTGAATCATTTAATCATATTATTCAAAAAAGTTCAGTAGTAGAAGGTGTTTGGGAAATGGCAACATTAATAAGAATTGCCAATATAATAACAACAAATAAGGCACTAAAAGGACTTATTTCTAATTCTCATAGAACCAAAATAAATCAAAGTCTTGCTAAAATCAGACAAGTTGAAAAAATAAAAACAGGAGGAGAAACTCCTTTTGAAAAAAAACAAATTATTGAATTAAGATTGAAAGAACTTTATATTCAAAATGATATTCAAAACGAATTACATTATCCCATATCAAATGGAGATATTTTCAAGATACAGGATAAAGAATATATTTTATTAGTTCAACCATGTAATATAGCTTTACGCAAAAATGGGGCTAGGGACAGAAAATATAATCTTGGGCTATTAGTAGAGCTAGAAACTTTAAAAAAAGAAGATTTTTACAAATATCATAAAGGACAGCTTGCTACTATGGAATTAGTAGAAGACATATCTTTACCAGCTGATCAAGTGAAAATTGCAAGATTTTCAACATTTCAATCTGTAAGCTTATCCCCCTTAGATTTGACAGTTTTTAATAAAGACGGAAAGGCAAAAATCAATCTAGCTGAAACAGTTAATTTATCAACAACCATTCAAGAATCTTGGAAAAAAAGATATAAGGATCTGCATAAAGAATTTTTAGATTATGCAGATGGAATAAAAACCTTTAATAAAATAAGAATTGTAAACAAAAATATATTAAAGAATTCCATTTTTTATGGTTCTACTTTTTCAGGTTACAAACTAAATAATGAAAACTGTCTTTCCAAAAAAGGCAAACTATTAGATTTTAACATACAAAGAATAAAACACTATAAATCACCATATTCGGATGATTTATTACAAAAATTTATGTTGTACTTATCTAGAAATGCTTTTGATCATGATTTTACAAATAATTAATGGTAAAGAAAAAAAGACATCATTATATCCCTCGTTTTTATTTAAAAAGATTCTCCATTAATAATGGGGGTAAGTTTTTAGGGTTATACAATCTCAATAATAAAAAATTTATACCTAATGCTGCATTGAAAAATCAAGCTTATGGAAATTTTCTGTATGGAGAAGATGATGAAATAGAAAATGCTTTAGCTCACATTGAAGGTAACGTTGCAAAAATGTTTTACTACTGGACAGAGGAAAAAGTATTAATTCCTCCTCCAATTGAAAGCAATGGATTTAAATTGATAAAAAGATTCATGTTGTATCAAGCCTTTCGAACTCCAAATTCTGGTGAAAATATAATGGAAAGTTTAAACAAAGGGCTAAAAGCTTTTGTTAAAGAATTTAAACCAGAATTATGGGAAAGCCTAAAAGATGCTACTTTACAACATGAAAATCCTGTATTACTTGGATTATTGCATTCCATCGAACATGAGAAGCTATTAGATTATCTTGATTTTAAATTTATAGTTAATCTTTCTTTACTTCCATTTATTACATCTGATTCTCCTATCATTTTTTATAATCAATTGATGGAACAGGCTGGCAATTATATTGGAGCTACAGGTTTAGTAGCAAAAGGCTTACAAATTTTCTATCCAATTCATCCTAGGCTTATGATTTGTTTATATGATCCAAAGGTATATGATTTAGGAGATGATGTTAATTGTTGTTCAACAGAATCTATTGATACAATACATCAGTTAAATGGATTACAGTTTATTAATTGTGAGTCTCAAATTTATTTTAATAATTTTATCTCTGAAGAATATACCCATGAACTTTCTAATAATTTTCAAGAATATAGGGGAACTAAAAGAAATATAAACGAAATAATCAACCAAAATAACAAAAAATTTTTCATCATTAGTTCGGAAGATATACAAATTGGTTTGCAATTAGACTTTTTGAAAATAAAGGTTAACCTAAATGATTTTAAAAATGAAATTAATCCTCTAAGACATCCATCATTTAGTATTAGATAATTGTTCAAAAAATAATTTCTGAATCTTCATTGTAATAGAATCAGAAATTATTTACATTATCGATTGATAGAGCTACTTTGTGTCAGTTCTTATTCATTTTATTATAATCGTAAAAAACGTAACCTGTACCATGAATATCCAATAATATTGCCCTATCCGTGCACAATTTTAAGAGATAATAATTTTCATCATCTACAATTTTATAATCATAAAATTTGATAGACTTTTTAGGAAATTTTATTTTTTGAGAATCATCAAATAAATCATCATCGATATTAATATATGTTTTACTAAAAAGTTCATTTGTACAAACTACCTTTGACTTATTAGTTCCAGTATTAAAGGTGCATACAGTAGGTTTTTTAATATATTTAATATGTTTTCCATTTTCAATAATTTCAATTACATTATAACCATAAGAAAATGTAATTTTATCATGATAGACTTGAGATGAAAAATAGGAACTAAAAAATACCCCTACTATTATAAATAATCTTTTCATATTTTATTTTATAGAGCTTGAGGTATCAAAAGGATTTTCATTTGCCCTCATAAATACACTTCCCATTCTTTTATATTTCATAGGCTTTCCTGCGACACAGGCTGAATACATTCCATTACCCAATTGTTCAGAAATTCTAAGAAAAACAACATCTTTCTCATCACAATCATTTTCAACTGCAATATGTTTTCTAAGATCATTAATAGTTGCATTAACTCTTTTTAAACTTGATTGTAGTCTTTTTTCAGGTTTGGGTTCCTGATAACCCTCAGGTAAATCGCATTTGTCTGTTTGTTGTGCAAAAAATAGTGTTGGCAATACTAAACCAATTGTAAATAATAGTTTTTTCATAAGATGAATTTTAGATTCACCCGAGCCTGATGTGATATTGTTATTGCGTATTATAATAGAAAAGGACGTAGGCTCGTAACTCTTATTTAACTGTAGGGGCTCTGGTAAGCCATAAGGTATAAATAAGCGAAACCCACGCCCAATAATTATAAAGGACGTGAGCGTTCAACTTACTTATTCTAAACCTTATTTTTGAATTTACCAGATTCCTACAGTTAGAATAATAATTAACGCTTTTTCGTTATCGATAAAATTTGAATTACAAAGATATAAATTTTATAATCTCGTTTACTAATCAAAAATTATTCCTAAAAATTAATATATAAATTATTAATTAAAAAACTTTTAGATCTCGAAGAGTTTGTAATAACCTAACAAAATTTCTTAATGTTTCAGTATTCTCATATTCTAGACCATCAGGATCAAAATGCATAATATTATTTCGAATATCACGAATTTTATTCATTTCCGAACAAAATGTTTTTCTATCGATTGGTAAATCTAGTTTAATCCAAATATCTGGGTTCTCACATAGTCTCATATATTCTCCAAAAGTTAGATCAGCTACTGTTTCTATTTTTCTATGTTCATCTTTAGAATCCTTTCCCTTTTCGAGTTCGTCTTTTTCGAGTTTTATTAGGATTTGTCTAATATGATTCTCAATTTCTCCAACTAATAAAAAGGGCTCAGTTAATTGTTTAAATTGTAAACTTAAATCACTAGCCGTAACTATTCCACAGATTTCTTTATTCTTATTTCGCACCAAAATATAATCATGCTCAATAATCAAGGGTAAAGCTTTAAAAAGTGAAGTCTCATCAGAAATTAGTTGAAAGTTAGGCTCCATCAAATCTCTAGCTACTAAAGATGTTCTCCCTACGGATAATTTTTGCCCTATAGAACGCCAACTTATAACACCTTTCAGATCTCTTTTACTTTGCATAACTGGCAATTGCGAAAAGTCATTCGCCATCATTAGAGTAATAGCTTCTGCTAGCTCGCTATCTGGTTTTACAAAAATTAGCTCTTTATTTGCAGCCTCCAATCTTGAGACTCTATACGTTGGATCATCAAAATTTAAAACCTCGTCAATTGCCTTATCAGCAATATTCTCTGGTTTATTTTCTATTAATCCATGTAACTCTCTTTCATCATTTGGTATTTTAATTTTTCTAAACTCAATCAATGAGCCAATATATATACTATTAAAATCAGGAAAAGTTTCTAGTTCTTGATTTGCTAATGCATTTTTTATAGCCTTAACAACATACCAACCTCTTCTTTGAGACCTCCAAAACCAATACAAGAAATCTCTTACACTGATTGGATCTACCTTTTCACCATTATCTAATTTTATTTTAATTTCCCTTAATTTTTCAGGGACATATGTTGTTGCCAATTTTATTTAAATTTATTAGTTTATAATTATTATTTACTGTGTTTTCTAAAAGCTGCGATAGTCTGATAAACTCCATAACCTATAAAAATTTTGAAAAAGAAAAAAACAAATAGGAGAAATCCATTTGATTCATAATTATGATAGCTTCTTAAGTCAAAAGAGAATGTAAATCTTAACCATTCTTTTAATATTTCTTGAAATGATAACCATTTTGAAGTAGGATTAATTTCATACTTGTAGCCACTACCATTTAAAAATGTATTAATAAGTAATAAAGTAAAAAAACCAATTAAGCTTACTATTAAAGTAAACCATATAGCTTTCAACCAACTACTACCAAAATTATTTGACTTTTTATTAAGTTTTAAAAGAACCTTATCGTTAATATTTAAACTTTTATCTTTCAATAAAAGATTTTGTTCAACAACATTATAATGAAGATAATCTATTTTATTTTCAGTTTTATAAAGTTGATTTTTTATTATCCTAATTGTACCAACATCAATCAAATTTTCCAACAATATTTTAAATTCATTAAAAAAAGCAATTTTATCAAAATGAACACTTTTGAAAACAACTCTATCTACCGTTGTTGAATTAAATGATACTATATCTTTAAAGAATGTTGCATTAATAGAAAGTAGATATAGGCTACTATTATCGAAATAGGCACTTTTTTCAAAGGAACATTCTTTAAAAATCAAGGTACTATTATTTGTCTTAGGTATTTGTTCCAAACGACAGACATCTTTAAATGTAACTTGTTCAAATTTTAATTCGCTTCCATAGATCGTATTTTGACCTATAAATTCATTTATGGTAGCTTTTTTAATTTTTGAAGCTTGCTTTAATTTATTTTTCCAAAATTCAAAACTTATTAGACAATTAAAATTATCAATAAATAACCTATCAATTTGGTTTCCATTCATAAAAACTTTATCAAAAGATGAATCCTTAATATTCAGATATGAAATGTTATTTAGAGTAAAATATAGGCGAGAATTTTCACCAGTTATATTATTTATAATCAGAGAATTTATAATATTGGGATAGTCTGGCTTACCTTTGATGGATATATTCTTTACAGTTGCAGTAGTAATATGAAAATAATTAGAAGTAATTTCAACATCATGAAGCGATATAGAGTTTAATGTACAATCTTTTATAAATATGTCAGCTGATATTTTACAATCTTCAAAAGATATTGATTGAAAAGATTTAATCGATCCCGCCAAATTTGTAATCTCAGTCTCGTTTTCAATAAAAAAATCTATTCTATGACCACTAATCTGACAGTTTTTAAAATAGAATGACCTAACTCCCATATCAATATTGAGTAATTCATCTATAATAATATCACTATCAGTGATATTAATAATTCTACTTTGTGCCTTTTCTAAAATATCACATAATGTACGTGTATCTATTTTTTTCATAATTAAAAACTTGATTCAAGTGTTAAATTATAATTCTAATTTCTTTTAGCTATATACTGTCTAAATGTTGAAGAATTCTTTTCAGTTACTAAAATAGGAATAGAATTGTTACTTAAAATAGATTGTATTACAGCAGAAGATGGATGTCCATAACCATTTTCACCTACAGAAATGGGGCAAAAATAACTCCTTCCATCAAAAAATAAATCATTATAACACTTAACATCCCCATGATGGGGAACTTGAATAGTACCAACTTTATCCCAATATCTAGCAAAAACATTTCTAATATTAACTCTGTTAAAATCTGCATCCCCTGAATATATACATCCTACTCTACCATTCTCATCCAATAAATGCCATGTATAAAATGAATGATTATCACCAATCGATCCTGAATAAACAAACATAGAATTCTCATTTATGCCTCCATTCAATTTTTTATAAACTTTTTTTATATCATTCCTATGATATAATGCATAACCCAAATCCGTTTTAACTCTATCAATATCTAAATCATACTGTAAAAACAAATTTTTCAATTTCAAATTCCTTTCATAATGAAGATAATTATAAGGTACAAACATCCAATCATAATCAACTGCTAATAACTCTGTTAAACTTCGAATAATCTGTCCATTTGTAAGATTTTCGATATTTATTGATCCTTCATTAATTTCTTTATCAGTTTCAGAAATATCTACATATACAATATTTGTATCATTTCCGAAAATATCTTCAGGAGTTTCAATTAAAGTAGCAACATCTGTTCTTCCTAGAGCTTTATAAATATTAATTAATAACACTTTATCCTCTGGGTGCAATAAAGGGAGGATAACATTTTTAATTTTAAAATTATTTGTAAGAACTGGAATCCTATTCACATGATCAGAATCAAAATGTGATATAAAAAGAATATCAATAGTAGCATTGGGTAAAAAGCTTTGCTTTACAACATTTTCAGCAATTCGCTTTTTTCCAGAACTTCCGCAATCATAAACAATATTAAATCCAATATGATTTTCTGAATAGAAAGCACCCTGACCAATAGGATGAAAAACTCGATTTATCATAAAGTCATTGAATAATAAATGATACTTTCCAACTCAAATAAATTTAAAGAAATTTTTTCATAATGAAGTTCTTGAAAAACAGCATAGATATTATTAAACTTGCAAAAATATTTTTTATGATATTTTACCATGTAGTCAAAAAGTATTAGTAATTGCATTTCAGAAATATCTATACTTGTTGATTTATAAAGTTCTACCCACCCTAATGAATCTAACGCATTTACATACGGACCACCTTTCTTAGCAGGTCCTAAATTTGTAGACTTTAATACACTTATAAACATTTCAATATCAATACCTGATTCTAAAACAGCCTTGAAGTCTTTAATCTGTTGTTTAATTTGTTCCATAGTTATTTAGTTTAAATTCGATAATTCATCTTTTCGTAAAAATATAAAATCTTTACGTCTTAATATTTGTTTTAATGATCAATTGCAATTCGGAATGTCATTTATATTACTTTTAAAATAATTATAAACCATCGTTTTCTTCAAGATTCCATCTCCAAGCTCTAGCACTTTTTTAGGAGTTATTTTACCATCCTTATGACAGTCCCAGCTACAGAATATTTCTGAAATCATATTTTTCTTTTCCTGTGTTTTTTGTCTTTTTTCTTCATTAAGAATTGGCAGGAACTTTAAAGTCTTCTCAATAGGAGTAAGGGTAACATTTTCAAAGAAAAATCTTTTAGTCTTTTTACAAATAGGTTTAAATTTATCTTGATTATGATATGCCTTAGATACAATAGTTTGTAATTCATTGTATCCTAATGGTTCTAAAAGGTTTCTTATATTAGCATTTGATATTATTTTGTGTAACAATTCTTTCGTCATATCGGGATTGAGATATAATAAGTTTTTAGCATATAATCCCAAGGTTCTTTCACGGTTTCCTTTTTTCACATTTTTAGGCATATAAGCAATTGTATATTCTACTTTATTTTTTCCACAATCGTGAATACCATTATTATAATGAAACTCCATATCTTCAGTTACTTCATCAAGATTATTATATCTTATTGTTATTTTTCCGTCACAGTGTATACCTAATAAAGATTTATCTTTATTGATAGTGTTACGGAAAAGTGGCTGTATAGATTGTTTTCGATTTTTAGAACTTTCATTGGAAATTACATTTTCAAAATTTAGAGAATAAATGTCAATTATCGTAGATGTAGCTTTATACACTGCATCTGGATCATAAGAAAGAACTGTCAATCTGTCTACTGAATGTGCTTTTTCATCTATTGGGAGATTTAATATCCCCCGAATATACTTACAAGCATCAAGATAATTAGAAGGAGTAATTCCAGAAACTCTAACCGCTAACCCAAATCCAGTATTAGAAACACTTTTCCAATACGCTGCTATATATTTATTCTTGTCTAATTGCTGTTTTAATATGTCTGAAGCATTATTATCAATATCAAAAAATAAATAGCCTGTAGGGTTTTTAGTGTTTTTACTTATCATCTTATTGTTAGCATAGTTGAAATGAAGTATTGCACAAGAGATTTGAGTTAATTTTATTTTTTTTAGTTCAGGACTTTTAGTCTTAAGTACTCTTAAATTCTTAATAGCTGTATTTTCGGGCTTATCATCTGATTTTACTAAGTCTATAAATTCTTTTAAATCTTTTACAGAGTAAATAATATTTCTAGATGTTACAGCTTTGCAAATATTGATAATTGTATTTGTTGTATTTTTAAAATGATTATGTTTCATAGTGATTCATTTAAAATAAGGGTATAGCGATAGCTCATACAGCTTGTTTGCTATATTATTTGAGGGTTTATAATACTTTAAAATTTTAGTTAATTTTTAGGCTTTTATGAGATCCAAGCCCAATTGCAATTAGATATTTGCTTTAGATTGACAGATTGATTAGAAACAGTTTTGAGAACTATACCTTACTAATAAAGCAACTGTCAAAAGATGTTTTAAGGATTTAAACGTGTTAAAACCTCATTTCTAGAATAATAAACTCTTTTCCCTATTTTGGTATTTTTTAAAGTCCCATCATTATTCCAGTGAAATAATGTTGTTAGGCTAACATTTAAGAGTTTTGCTGTTTCTTCACGAGTATAAAATTGCTTCTCGTTTTCTTGACCTTGATTAACATTGTTGTACTTTTCTAATTCTTCTCGAACTAACTTCTGTATGAATTGACCAAAAGAATCTAAATCGATTTGCATTAATTGAATGGCTGAGTTCATTATATCTTATTTTATTTATTTAAAATATAAGTAACAAAGCCAATACCAGGGAAAATAGGGATTTTATAGGGAAAATATTTTTTAGTGATTTTTATTTAACCTGCTGATTTTCAGTAATAAATATTTTAATTTATTTTTATTTCGGGAATTGGTTTTAATTTTTCCCTACGAATTCCCAAAGTTGATTCGATTTCTGACAGGAACAAATCCGTTTTTTTTGTAGCAAATGGATAATCTTTACTATCTGGATTATTAATATTAATATAGTTTTTATGATATTGTTGTTTATTTTCACGCTTGTTATTTCTATTGAAGTTTACAACATCTTCAAAAGATATAATTGTATTTAATTCATTTCCTTCTATTTCCTCAAAATAATCAAAAACATAAAAAAAGTAACAAAAGCGGAAAAAATAAATATCTCTACTTAAATTCAGATACTTAATACCAAATTCACTATATCTATTTTCTGATAAGGCATTCATTATTATTCTTATTTCATCAACATTAAAGTTTTTTCTTTTCAAAAAGATTGCAAAATTACTTTTAACGTCAGCAAATCGATTAAATTCATCGTCCAAATCATCATTACTGCTTTTTCTTTCACCAAATAGTAAATGATTTAAATATTTTAGTTTCATTCCATATAATGAATGTTCAGAATCAAATTCTTTGTAAACGTAAGGATTAATCCCATTTAAATAAAAATGCGTTAATAGTTCTGTATGGGAATGAATATTTAAATAATCCCATAATGATTCATAAACCATCGGAATTGGCTTTGAATTTTCAAAAAAAACACTTAGCTGTGGTACTACAAATGAATGTTTAAATAATAACTTTTCATTCTCTGAAATTAAAGTCTCCAAATATTTTACTTTGCTTGAAACGTTATTAATAATAGGAGAATTAATATTTGCTTCTACTTCTTTAACAAACTTATGTATATTATATAGTTCTTTGGTTGATAGGAAATTTACTAATGATGCATAATAGCTAATGAAAATATTTGGAAGTAATAATCTGAGACTTACATACTCCTCAAAATACTCATTTAAATTGGATAAAGTAAGTTTTTTCGCATTTGCATTTAACCTCTCAAATTCTTCCGTATCCTCATTATAATTATCATATTCCGAAAGAAAAAAATTAATATTATCTAAAATTTCTTCTATTTCTTTCTTACTGTATATTTCTTCTATAAATTCTATTGAATCAAAATCAACTCGATCATTGACAGTAATATATTTTGTAATATCAATAAATGAATCAATATATTCAAAATAATTGTCGGTAAAATCCGCATTTTCTATTTTTTCAAAAACTAACTCATTTGCATAATAGATTAATCTATCAAGACTGACACGGTTTAAAATTTTACGCTTATTATCATCTGTAATATTATATTTTGAATAATATTGATGAATATTATTTTGTATTTCCTCATTAGTAATAAAAAAGGGAGTGTGAACTCTTCTAGTCCATTTTTGAAAGAAAAATCCATGTATTGTGTCATCTGTTTGTGGAGCATCTGATGCTACTACGTAAATGATGAAATCTAATGCTGTTCCTTGTTTGTTTAATATACCTTTATAATCTATCATATTAATAACCCAACCTATTAAAGATTTTTGCAGTTGACTTTGCTTTTTCTACTTCTGTCTTGTTAATATATGCCAATAGCTGTTTTTCAGTTGTGTGTCCTGTAAAATTAAGCAAATAAGTAGTAGGAATTTTCTCATAAAAGTTAGTAGCAAAACTTTTTCTTCCTATATGAGATGTAACAAGTTTATGTTTAGGAAAATTACCAAAAACTTTGCGAGTAATATTCTTCCCATCTTTTTCTATCGTCTCCGTTCTACCATTGTATACAATTTCATCTATTTCAGCAATCTCACATACATCTTTGATATAAAGATTTAGTTTTACATCCGATATTTTTCGTGGAAACTCTCCGTTTCGTTTTGCTAAAATATCCTGAACCTTTTTTAATAAAGGAATTTGCATTTTAGCATTAGTCTTTTGTTGCGTAAATTCAATGTATTTCTGTCCCTCACTATCTTCCACAATCATAGAAGAGTTAAACCTCATATAATCACTTACACGCTGTCCAGTATAACATGATATAAGTAACCAATCCTTTGCATTATCTAAATAATCATATGGCATTTCTTTATGTTCTATTTTATCCAACTCATCAAAAGTTAAGTAAATTGATTTTGGGATATGCTTTGTCGCTTTTTCAACTTCAAATTTCCATAATTCCGCATGCTTATGAACTTCAATATCAAAAGAACCTGCAACCTTACAAATCATTTTTAAGAATTTAAGGTTTCGATATGTAGTTGAAATCTTATAACTCTCTCTATTACAATAATCTTCAAAATCAATTCTAAAAGAATTATCTAAATCTTTAAACTTTAATCCTCTAAATGTTTTCTTACTGATTTTTCTATCCGCTATATATCTTATCATTAATTGCTTAACAACATTAGCTTTCTTAATAGTCGATTCAGTAACACTATCTTTTTTTAAAGATATATAAGTATCAATAAAAGTAACAACATCATCCGAATAGTTATTATCTTCGGCTTTTAAAGCTGTAGGTTCTATAATTGACTTCAGCCATTCTTTTAAATCGATTTCTGGATTATCTTCCGTATAACTTGAAATAATATTAGCTTCTAACTGTGAAAGACGAGTGTTTATAGTTTCAGCATCATCTTTATGCATTTTTTTAGACGGCATTTTGCACCTCCCATCTTTCCATTCTTTAGGCTTACAACTCAGATACGGAACTGGAACACGTAAGTCAATATCCTTATCTCTAAACTTCGCCCAAATTGTACTTTCTTTATCTACTACTTTTCCTCTAATAAAAAAACTTACTGATGCCATAATAAAAAATGATTAAAATTCAAAGTTGTACCCAAAGTTGTACCCATAAAATTCAAATATAGTTTAATTTCAATAAATTCAACTTAATTAAACAATCTTAAAAAGCCTTTGTACAAAGCATTTATAAATTAATCAAGATTTTAACAGATTTAAAAACCTAGTCCCTCCAACTCCACAGAAAACCCTGTAAATTATTGATTTACAGGGTTTTATTTAGACACTAATAAGCATATGCTATACAATTGAATTATCTCTACAAATTTTCAATTCCTAATACCTTGAAGGATGTATTAAAATTAATTAGGACTAAGTTCTATAGTATTATAATCATCATAAAGCTTTCTTAACTTTCTTTCCGATTCTCGAAGAGTTTCAGGATCTTCCTTCACTATACTTTTATAAGCACTCATATCAAGAATCATGTTCTTTCGCCACATATAAACCTTTTCTTTTTTAACTGTTTTTTTTAATTTATAAGAATTTGCAAAAGAGCAAAGTCCTTTTCTTTTTTTGAATTTATACAATTTATAGTGGAATTCATCTTTATCGTCGTACAGTTCTACGATAAGACCAGGAAGTTTATTAAATTTATAAGGTCCAAAATTTAATGGAATTTTAGGATTAAAATAGGCGATCCAGCTTCTTCCGTATTTGGTAGTAATTGCTTTCTGACATTTGGCATTTCCAATGGTTTTGAATTCATTAACCAATTTCCAGTTTATATTATTAGACTCTTCATATGCTGCAAATCCTTCTGATATAGGAGACGTGACATATATTTTTCCTAAAGTAGTGCCGATATTTTCAGGGTACTCACTAGTGTATTTTAAATTATTAAGAGAGTTTTCATTCTCTTTTATTTTTTTATAGTACATTAAAGAATCACCAACATAAACATTCATGCTTTTGAAATAAGACTCTTTATTATTCATAAGTAAAATGAATGTTGTTAAGCGTGGCTCTTTTTCGCTTTTTATTAATTTATAATCTAAAGTATATCTGGCTTCATATTCTGTCGAAAAGCTTTTTTGAGATTTGCATATTATAGAAGCAAATATTAAAGTAAAAATCATTATTATTTTCATAGCCTTAAAAAAGCTACCTAATTTTAAGTTGCTTTAAATCATTTAGTTAGTAAAAAATAGTGATTTTTTGTGGATATACGCCACATTGAACGTAATTAATTTGGGAAAGTATGAGTTCTAAAGCACTGTTAGAAACACTTGAATTTGTTTCTACCTGTACCACTCTTCCACATGAGGTTCTAAAGGGGAACGTATATGAAGCATATACAGACATTGTACCAACTATAAGCATTGCTACAGTAAATAATTTTTTCATAATTGTAATTTTTAAAATTTAACAAACAAATATAAAATATAATTTTATACAGCATAAATATATTTTTTTATGTTAAATCTTGTAATCATATAGTAATCGGAATTACTTGAGTCAATACGCGCATGATGATAAGTTGATAAGAGTTTTCAGCAATCATTCAGTAAATAAAATAAAACACGACACCTTTTGTCGTATTACTTATATAAGTTTGTCAAGAAAAAGCAATTATATAATTTAAAACAACAATATTTAAATCTCAATAACAAAGTATAATGGGAAATTTTAAAAATTCCATGATAATATCTTGAAAATGACGGATATAAATGTATAGAAAAAAATCAATTGAACAATTCTTCAAGTCATCACACACAATATATGAAAAACAGAAGCATATCGTAATTGCATATATCTAAAATAACTGAAAATGTAAGATTTAACTGAATGTTATTAACTTTATCAAATAAATTCAAGATCAATAAGAAAAGAATTAATTAATATTTGAGGTAATTTTCCATTTGCTAAAATAAATTTCTAATTATGTATATTTGAGATTATTAATTCTTTAAAAACTAATACAATGGAAGAAAATATAAAAAAACATAAGATTAGGATTCCCATATTTTCATCTGAAATTATTGAAAGAGAAACAGGCTTATATGATGACCTTTCTTATTTCTCTATGATAAATAATCTCAAAAAGAAAATTGATAGTTTTAATGAAAGTAAACCTACCATAAGACAACCTAAAATAAATAAAGTTAAAGAAACTCAAATTTCCGCAATTGAATATTTTGAAGAAAACTATGAAGAAATTCCTACACTATTAATAAAAACAACAGCTTATAATACAAATTTAATAGATGGATTTGTTGAATTATATGAAAAAATAAACTTACAGAAAAATCACAAAGTAGGAAGTGATACTAACTACCTTTTAGCCCTACCCCAAATATATGGTAGAGATTCATCTAAGTTTGTTTTTCAATGGAAATTTTTTGTATATGATGACCCAACAAAAGATTCTAGCGAAATAATTTCAATAAAAGAGTCTTTAAAGTTTTTAAAAATAATAGAGAAATACGTATTACAGAAGAACAAAAAAATGATTTCAATAAACTTTCTCAAACTATCGAAGAAATTTTAAATAGTCAAATTGAATTTAATGAAAATGATTTAGATAAAATATTTGAAAAGGATTTCATAATGAAAAACTTAAACTCTATAATAACAGAGTTTACAAAACAAAGTATTCAGCATTAAATATGGACTTTTACAACAATTTATTATCCGATATTTCAAATTTTGCAATCGTCGTTTTTGGTTTTTGCATATCCCTGTTTACACTCCTTTATTCATTTATTTTAAATAAAAAGGAACAATTAAAAGAAATTACAGATTTAAAAAAATCAGGAGAAAGGGTTACTTCTTATACGTACAAAGAAACAAATTATATAAATTACATCAAAAGTATGAAAAGCTTTAATAAATATATTATTATTTGTCTTTCAATTTCACTACCTATATATTTCTTTTCGTTATTAATTAAATATTATAAACTTTATAATTTAGATATCATTTTATTTAATAGAAAATATGAAGGCTACACTGTTTATTTACTTTTAATATGCTCTATACTACTATTTATATACATAGTAGTATTAATAGTAAAAAGTATTAAAATATATAATCAAAACACAAAAATATAATTAACCTTAACTAATAACTAAGGCTTACCTAATCATTCTACTTTTTCAATAGTAATAGCGTACCCCACCCCTCCGTACAAACACCTAATCCACCAATTGGTCATTTCCACGCTATTCCGGATGTTTTTTTCTGCATTACTTTGACATACAAAACAACCTATAAAAAACAAACATCATGGAAGCAAACACAAGCTACAACGCAAATTCTACAGGAGAATTAAAATTAGGAGGAGGTGCTCAGTTCTGGGTATACCTTTCACCGCAAAATGACACGGCAAAAATTATCGGACAGTGGAGAGTAACATTTTCACAAGGAAATTGGAAAGACATGATCTCCAGTGAAAATCCAACCAAGCAACTTCAGACTCCGGGTCTTTCAGGAATTTTTGATATTAAAGTAGAATTGTTAAGCGGTTCTACCGGAACATGGAGAGAAATTCCGGCTCAGGAAGGAAGCAGAAACCAGATCGGATGCAACTCCAACTGCGCTTCTATGGTAGGAATTGTGGCCGACAGCACCCACCCGGCTCCGGGAGCAATCAACGCTCATTTCTGGACAACATGGGACGCATTCTGCAAAGCATAAAAGTTGCTGTCACCTGAAATATTATTTATTTTCACCAATGATTTGGTGGGATGATTTTATCAACATGATACACTCCAGCACATTTGGAGTGTATTTTATTTCGTCTTATTCTTTTTATTTTTCCTGAATTCCCACGGAGCAATCGCTTTTGTATCACTCCACAAACCCAGTTTCTTCTGTTTTGCTTCATCCTGAAGCTTTTGCAGTTCCGTATTTTTAGAAGCCTTAAAATACCACCACCCGAATCCGGCTTTCACAATTTCCCTTGACAAATATTTGTCCCCGTCATAGAAAACACCGGCAATACTTCTTCCATACCGGTCCTTCCCTATTTTGTAAAAGACAACCGTTTTTCCGAAAACCTGATTGGCGGTAAATTGTCTGGCATTGCTCCCGAAGGCCTGTCCGTTTTCCGGGCAGTCGACTTCCGCGACTCTTAAAGTTTGCTGGGTTTTATCGGCCAATAAAACCACTACTGTATCACCATCTTTTATTTTGATGACTTTTCCTTTGATCTGCGCCGATAGAGATCCCGCAACGAATAAGGATATACCGTAAATAATTTTTATCATTAAATGTAGAATGAGGCGCAAAACTAGTAATAATGTGCTTACATTTTAAAAACATATTGCTTATTAATTGAAATTTCCAAGAAAATTCCCATGAAGATAACGGCAATTTTTTATACTTAAATAACGTCACGAAACAACAAAATCTAAAGCTCTGAAAACTAAAAGACTAACGCGCAACGCAACAAAATACATCCCTATGCACCACAAAAAGCATGAAAAAAATGTTTTA
The DNA here is from genome assembly GCF_034651565.1 of Chryseobacterium sp. MHB01. Taxonomy (NCBI): domain Bacteria; kingdom Pseudomonadati; phylum Bacteroidota; class Flavobacteriia; order Flavobacteriales; family Weeksellaceae; genus Chryseobacterium; species Chryseobacterium sp. MHB01. The sequence goes on from NZ_JAYEDA010000009.1 coordinate 45,479, forward strand.
TCGTAAAGAATTTTATATATTTGCACCATCTAACAATTAAAAAAAAATTTACTATGTCAGACATTGCATCAAGAGTAAAAGCTATCATCGCTGATAAGCTTGACGTTGAAGAAACAGAAGTAACTCCTGAAGCTAGCTTCACTAACGATTTAGGAGCTGATTCATTGGATACAGTTGAACTAATCATGGAGTTTGAAAAAGAATTCAACATTCAAATCCCTGATGATCAGGCTGAAAAAATTACTACTGTAGGACACGCTATCGCTTATATCGAAGAAGTAGTAAATAAATAATATTCTTCAACAAAAAAGAAAATTAAACTAAGTTTATGGAATTAAAAAGAGTAGTTGTAACCGGTTTTGGAGCAATAACACCGATTGGAAATAATGCAAAAGAATACTGGGAAAATCTTGTGAAAGGTGAGAGCGGTGCCGCTCCGATTACTCTTTTTGATGCCACAAACTTTAAAACAAAATTCGCCTGCGAAGTAAAAAATTTCGATCCGCTGCAACATTTCGATAAGAAAGAAGCCAAAAAGATGGATAGAAATACACAACTCGGGCTGGTAGCTGCAAGAGAAGCAGTACAACATTCAAGAATTATTGAAGACAGCGTAGACAAAAACAGAGTCGGCGTGATCTGGGGTTCCGGAATCGGAGGTCTGGAAACATTTGAAACCGAAGTTTTAGGATGGGCCAACACGGAAATTCCGAGATTCAACCCTTTCTTTATTCCTAAAATGATCGCAGATATCACACCAGGACATATCTCCATTGAGTACGGTTTCCACGGTCCCAATTACACTACAGTCTCTGCGTGTGCCTCATCGGCCAATGCTTTAATTGATTCCAAAATGCTGATCCAGCTTGGTAAAGCAGACGTTATTGTTTGTGGTGGCTCAGAAGCAGCCGTTACGGCAAGCGGCGTCGGCGGATTCAATGCAATGATGGCATTATCTACAAGAAACGATGATCCTAAAACAGCTTCAAGACCTTTTGACAAAGACAGAGATGGCTTTGTACTGGGTGAAGGTGCGGGATGTATTATTCTTGAAGAATATGAACACGCTGTAAAACGTGGTGCAACAATTTATGCAGAATTAAAAGGCGGGGGTCTGAGTGCAGATGCACATCACATGACCGCACCGCATCCTGAAGGATTAGGCGCTTATCTGGTAATGAAAAATTGCCTGGAAGATGCAGGGCTAACTGCTGATGAAGTAGATCATATCAATATGCACGGTACTTCTACTCCATTAGGAGACATCGCAGAATCCAATGCTATTTCAAAGTTATTGGGAGAGCATGCTTTTGACATTCAGATTAATTCTACAAAATCAATGACCGGCCACCTGTTGGGTGCTGCAGGAGTTATTGAAGCTATTGCTGCGTTGGGAACGATTATTCATGGTATTGTTCCTCCTACCATCAACCATTTTACGGATGATGAAAATATCGACAGCAGACTGAATTTCACATTCAACGAAGCTGCGAAGAAAGATGTAAAAGTAGCCATGAGCAATACTTTTGGATTTGGCGGGCACAATGCCTGCGTTCTATTTAAGAAAATCTAAATTTACTGAATGGAGTTACAGAAATACTTTTCTAAATTCCTTCTCAAAAAAAGAAAAAGAAAATTAACGGAGAGAGACTATTTTCTCAGTATCGAATTAAATAAAATTCTGGGTACTGAGGTGCAAAATGTTGCTCTTTACCGCGAAGCTTTTTCTTTGAAAAACTCTTCTAAAAATAAAGACAGCAATTATGAAAGGCTGGAATTTTTAGGAGATTCTGTTTTGGGCACAATCATTTCATGCCACTTGTTTCAGACGTATCCTCAGGCTAATGAAGGCTACCTGACCCAAATGAAATCCAAGATTGTGAATAGGAAAAATCTTAATAAATTAGGAGAAGACCTAAAACTTACCGACCTTTTGCAAAAGCAGACTTCTGTAGCATTAGGCGAAAACATTTCCGGAAATTTATTTGAGGCTCTCATCGGTGCCGTTTACCTGGATTTTCAGTATGAAATATGCAGGAAGATCATTTTGGAAAGGCTTCTTACGCCCACTGAAATGAATAAGCTTGAAAATAAAATTGTAAGCTATAAAGGCCTTCTGCTCGAATGGAGCCAAAAGAAAAAATTAAATATAAAGTACGAAACCTGTGAAGAGATACAGGTGAACAAGTCGATTGTTTTTCGCTGCCACGTGTGGCTGGGTGAAGAAAAAATTGCCAACGCTACCGAAACTTCCAAGAAAAAAGCGGAAGAAAAAGCAGCACAAAGAGCATTTTATATTTTAAACAAAAAAGAAAACATACTTGGAAATTCAAAAGCTTTATGATCTCGATGAAACAGAATTTGAAGATGTTACCATAGGATTGGTAAGATTAGCCAAAAATGTACCTGATCATGAGTTTTTCTTTACAGTAAATCAAAAGAACGATCTTAATTTTAAACGGATTGATGACCTCATCTATCACGGATCATATTATGATTACTTTTTTCCAAGATTTGAAGCATATCATAAGTTTACAAAAACATGCTTCACTTTCATCTCCAACCGATGTTCGGAAAGTAAACAAAAAAAATTACAGACCGAGCTCTTTACAGGAGAAGAAAATATTAAATTTTTATTAAATAATCAGGTAGAAGTACAATATATTTTGCATAGTTCGGAACAGTTTCCTGATTTTTCCGTAATTTTGCTCCCTGAAAATCTTGTGTTTCCTATTCAAGATTATACACTAGGTTCTGAAGAAGAACTTTATCAAATTATCCAGTATTATGAATAAGTATTTAAAGAAGACAAAAATTATCGCAACACTTGGTCCGGCTTCATCGTCGAAGGAAGTAATGTTAGGGTTAATGAAAGCAGGTGTTGACATTTTCAGAATCAATTTTTCACACGCAGATTACGACTTAGTTCGTTCAAATATTGAAATCATCAGAGCGCTTAATAAAGAGTACGGATTCTCTGTTGGTATTTTAGGAGACCTTCAGGGCCCTAAACTGAGAGTTGGGGTGGTAAAGGAAGGTTCTTACCTTAATCCCGGCGATATTCTTACCTTCACCAATGAAAAGATTGAGGGGGACTCTACAAAAGTTTATATGACTTATCAGCAGTTTCCTCAGGATGTAAAAGTTGGGGAAAGAATCCTGATCGATGACGGTAAACTGGTTTTGGAAGTTATGGAAACCAACCTTATCGATACTGTAAAAGCAAAGACTATTCAGGGTGGACCTTTAAGCTCCAAAAAAGGGGTTAACCTACCGAATACGAACGTTTCTCTTCCTGCATTAACGGAAAAGGATATTCAGGATGCCAATTTCATGCTGGATCAGGATGTAGACTGGATCGCATTATCTTTCGTACGTCATGCACAGGACATTATTGACCTGAAAGAGTTGATTGCAAAACACCCGAACGGAAAATTCAAAACTCCGATTATTGCTAAAATTGAGAAACCGGAAGGCGTTAAAAATATCGATGAAATCTTATTGGAATGCGACGGTTTAATGGTTGCCCGTGGAGACCTAGGGGTTGAAGTTCCGATGGAAGAGGTTCCGGCCATCCAGAAGACTCTGGTAGAAAAAGCAAGATTCTACTCAAAGCCGGTTATCATTGCCACACAGATGATGGAAACAATGATCAACAGCCTTACGCCAACAAGAGCGGAGGTAAACGACGTTGCCAACTCTGTATTGGACGGTGCCGATGCAGTGATGCTTTCAGGAGAAACTTCCGTAGGAAGATACCCGGTGCAGGTTGTGGAAAACATGACCAAAATTGTAAAAAATATTGAAACTACACACTTTTATCAGCATAAAAACGAGCCGATAGAAAAAGATTTCAACTGTATTGATGAGCGGTTCATCACCAACAGAGTTTGTCTTGCAGCGGTAAGAATTGCAAAAACAACGAACGTTTCTGCCATCGTTACTTTAACGAGTTCAGGATATACGGCGTTTCAGCTTTCGGCACACAGACCAAATTCTCACATCATCGTTTACAGCGGAAACAAAAGAGTAATCACCATGCTGAACCTTCTTTGGGGAGTTCATGCCTATTACTATGATATGAAGAAATCTACTGATGAAACGATTATCCAGGTAAATATGCTAACGCATAATTATGGGTATATTGAAGCCGGAGATTTTGTAATTAACATCAATGCGACTCCATCTTATGAAGGTGGAAAAACAAATACATTGAGATTGACTACCGTTTAATGAAAACTCGGTTCACATAAAATAAACTCCCGAATAATCGGGAGTTTTTTGTTTTATTTCTTTTCTAATAATGGCAAAACGATTCTTTTTATCGTGGAACTATCGTCTTTCCATTCAGGATATTCTTTATTATCTTTCCAGGAAGTGACCAATTGTACTTCTCCTGAGATGTTTAAAACAATATACTTAGACATATCCGTCACCAATTCAGACTGACTCGGGGTAATTTCTTTCAGAAAATCCTTATACTTTCTTCCGTTCTTTTTCTCTTTATCTTTAAGAACTACAATTTTTGCATTAGGATAGCCTTCTAAAACATAATCAACGGCTAATTTTGTCATGTTACTGCCTTCGTTATCTATTAACAATACATAAGAATCAACATTATAGAATTCCTCTATCTTCTTAAAGTTTGGAAGATGATAAAGACAAGGAGTACACCAGCGGGCAAATGTAAAAAAAATAGTATTCCTTTTATCGGAATTTTTTGCTAAGCATTTTACATCTTCAGCATTAACTTTATAAATATTAAATTCTGATTTCTGTAAACCACATTTTTCTTCCTGAGCTAATACATTTTGTAAGAATAATATTCCTATAAGAATACTAAGTTTTTTCATAGTTATTACTTTTCTTCAAAACTAATAAAATCCAATTTAAAATTAGTTTTATTACTGACCTAAAATCGTTTTCACATTAACAAATTCCTTTAAAGCCAATAAGGAAAGTTCGGTTCCATATCCGGAAGACTTAGTACCTCCAAAAGGAAAACGAGGATCAGAACTTGTCATTCTGTTGATATTTACCGTTCCTGATTCTAAATTTTCAATAAAAAATAATTGGCGGTCTTTATCTTGAGTCCAGACAGAATTTGAAAGTCCGAAAGGAATATCATTGGCCAACTGTAATGCTTCCTCATCATTTTTGGCAGTCATTACCATTCCCAACGGTCCAAACAACTCTTCCTGCAGGATCGGGTTACCTTCTTTTACCCTTATTAAACCAGGCTTGAATTCGTTATCAGAAATTCTTTCCAGCGGGAGAATAATTTCAGCACCATTTTCCAATGCCTTACGGAATTGATTCTCTAAGTCATCTGCAAGATCAGGCCTCGCCATTCCTGCAATTTTCGTTTCCTTATCCATGGGATCGGCAGGAACATATTTTTTATACTCTTCGATAAATTTTGGAAGAAAAACATCCTCTATTTTTTCATCAATGATAAATCTTTTTGCCGCTACGCATGTTTGCCCGCAATTCTGAAGTCTCGCCAAAGACCCTACTTTAGCAGCTTCATCCAGATCAGCATCATCCAAAACAATAAATGCATCGCTGCCGCCTAATTCCAGTAAGGATTTTTTAATATGCTGTCCGGCAATTGAGGCTACTTCTGCTCCTGCTTTTTCGCTTCCTGTAAGACTTACCCCGGAAATAATTTTATGCTCAAGAACTTCTTTTACATCTTTATGCCCAATCTCAAGATTCTGGAAAACGCCTTCAGGAAAACCAGCTTCGATAAAAACTTTTTCAATAGCATTCCCACTCCCAAAGCAGATGGATGCGTGTTTTAATACAACGGTATTTCCTGCAAGAATAGCAGGAACAGCAAATCTCAGAACCTGCCAGAAAGGAAAATTCCATGGCATAACACCAAGGATCACACCTTTAGGGACATAATGAATTTCGGAATAAGAATACTCGGACTGTATTTTTTCCGGTTGTAAAATGTTTTCGGCATCTGCATAATAATTCATCATTAAAGCGCACTTCTCTACTTCAGCAATAGCCTGGGAAATCGGCTTGTTCATTTCCGAAGTTATGATGGTACCGAATTCTTCAGATCTTGTTTTTAAAATTTCAGCTGCTTTGGCAATGAGTTTCTGCCGGTGATCGAATGGAATTTTCTTCCATTCTGAAAATGCCTTATCTGCTTTGATAAGTTTATTTTCAATTAATTGTTCCATAAAATAGTCTCTGTTTTTAAATTCAAAATGAATTTATTATTGCTTTAAAAGCATGATGAAAGGAGCAAAATATGTTCCTTAAGTTTTAGTAAAATAATGATTCTCTCTATCAGATTGATGCTAAATCATAAACCATTCGTTAACAAGTGTTGCCGCAAGTCTTGCCGTTCTGTCCTGAATATCATATAGCGGATTAACTTCTGCCACGTCCAGCGCTACAAGCTTTTCACTTTTTAAAATATGCTTATAAAGATGCATAAATGCAGCATCCGCGAAGATTCCGTTATATGCAGAAGCAGAAACTCCGGGAGCTATTGACGCATTGAAAACATCCATACAGATGGTAAGATAAAGATAGTCTACACTTTCTGCCAAATCATTAATTCTCTGGTAAACAGACGGCAGGTTTTCAAAGAAGATTTCATCTGCTAATATGTATTTCATTCCGTATTGGTGAGCCGTATCAAATAATTTAAGCGTATTGGAATTCCTTTGGATCCCGATGTGTAAAGAACTGATGGGACCTTCCTGTGCGATCTGCCAAAATCCTGTACCTGAACTTGCTCCTACCCCATTTTCAGGCTCACGGTTATCAAAGTGGGCATCAATATTAATAATTCCTATTTTTTGTTCCGGAAATGCAGTCTTTAAACCAAGGTAATGTGCATAGGTAACCTCATGTCCACCACCGAGAACAACAGATCTACCGTTTTTAAGCAATACTTTAGATACATTTTTTGCAAGGTTATTCTGGGCATCTTCCAGGTTATGCCCACCACACATAATATTTCCGAAATCCAGCAAGGTAAAATCAGGCCGGATAACCGGAAAATTTGCCATATTTTTCCTGATAATATCCGGTGCATCTTTTGCACCTTGTCTTCCTTTATTTCTGAGAACACCTTCATCCACAGCAAAACCGTGTAAAACGAAATCCTTCGTTGAAATAAGATCATAGTTCTTTTCCTCTCTAACTCTCTGAAATATTCTGTGGAAAAGCAAATCTTCTCCGTCTAATCTTCCGTGCCAAATCATTATCGTATAATTTACAGATTATTCTCTGAATTTTCCTTTTAATGTCGGAATAAATGTTCTCAAAAATAAGACCAAAAAAGGGATTAATGCAAAGCTAAGTTTAATGACTAAACTATCATTGTTAGAAAATGTTATAAGCAGAAGTAAAACAACAATAGCAATTAAATAAAATACAGAATATATATAGCCTCCTCGGTTTTCATATTTAAACTCACCACCATTTGCCGAAAACATTTCATCAAGCATTTCATCTGCCAATTTATAATCAACCCTTCTTACATCGGAAGTTAAATTTTTAAAGATAAGCTCTTTCTTAACTCCTGATTTAACTGCATTAAATGCATAATTAATATGCTTTTCCGGTACTTCCAGAGAAATATATTTTTCTTTTATGTTAATAAAATTTTTCATGTATAGTTCCTATATATTTAAATTCTTTCTCCATCAACATAAACATTATCCGCTTTTAAACTCCCCTGATTATATAAAACATTCTGGAAATTATTCGTTTTGAAAGTTACAAAATCTGCTTTTATTCCAGGTTCAAGTTTTCCTCTGTCTTCCAGTCCGAGCGCAAAAGCCGAGCGGAAAGTAATTCCGGCTAAAACTTCAGCGGTAGTCAGTTTTTCAAAAGTTGCTAAAATCGATGCCTGTGTAATGAGATTACCCATTGGTGCCGAACCGGGATTCCAGTCGCTGGCAATAGCCAAGATAGCTCCTGCATCCAAAAGCTTTCTGGCAGGCGTAAATTTTTCTCCCAGTCCCAGACTTGCACCCGGTAAAGCAGTTGCAACCGTTTCCGATTGTGCTAAAAATTCAATATCTTCATCAACAGTTGCTTCCAGATGATCTGCAGATTTTGCACCCACCTCTACTGCAATCCTTGAACTTCCCGGTGTAAACTGGTCTGCATGAACGGTAATATCAAAACCTAAATCTTTAGTTTTAAGTAAAAACACTTTACTTTCTTCCGACTGGAACGCTGACTTTTCAATAAAAATATCTACACGTTTCGCCAGATTCTCTTCTTTTACTTTAGGCAATATTTCTGTTAAAATATATTGTAAATATTCCTGGTTACTCCCTTCAAAATCACGTGGTTTTAAATGAGCTGAAAGACACGTAGGAATGAGCGTTGCTTTGGTTTGCTGCTGCGCTTTTTTTATAATTCGTAACATCTTGAGCTCATTTTCAGCATCGAGCCCATATCCGCTTTTTATTTCGATTGTGGTAATACCAAGGGCTAATAAAAAATCAATTCTCTGTAATAATGTCTGTAATAGTTCTTCTTCAGAAGCATTTCTCGTATGCTGAACCGAACTCCAGATTCCACCTCCGCTTTCTGCAATTTCGAGATATGTTTTCCCTGCGTTGCGCATTGCAAAGTCATTAGCACGATTGCCCCCGAAACAGATATGGGTATGAGAATCCGTAAATGCCGGCAATACAATTTGTTCCCCTTCTATTTTTTCAATTTCTATATTAGGGTTTTCGGATTGTAAAGTTTCAAAATTTCCAATCTGCCGGATTTTATTATGATTGATTATAATTCCGCCATCTTCAATAATTTCAAGCTGCTCATCGGATATTTTTCCTCTTAAAGGAAGGTTGGCAAGTGTTACGATTTGTTTAAAAGGACCAATTAGTTTCATTAACATTAAGTTTAGGCTGAGGCTTAGATTAAGGTTTAATGGCACTTAAACGATTTGTGATTTTATTTAAATCGTGTAAAACTTCACCAATCAAATTCTGAATTCCAAACTCTCCTGTTCTGAAAAATATTTACTCTGTTTCCGTATATTACATGGTTTTTTGTTTCAAATGCAGATCTCTGGAAATATCATAAAACCTGCTTTGGCTTTTGAAGTTCTTCTGCCAAACCTTCCGCTATATTTGAAGAAATATTTTCGGCAGATTTTCTTAATTGTGAAATTAGTGCGTAATCTTCTTTTGGGTAAATCCCCTGATAGATTGAAACACTTTTCAGCAATATCCATTGCCTTTTGCCATACGGGCATCAGTAAAATCTTTTATCATTTGTTATTAATTATTTTTCCTCTCAAAATTACTTAAAATAAATTAATATGATAACTTGTAAAACGATATACATTTATCTTAATCTTAACCTCAATCTTTATTCTTAACCTCAATTTTCCTATCTTTACAGTAAATGAAACTGAATTAATGCCAGACTTTTTACATCCGGATAAAGACAATTATTCCCGTGAAGAACTTGCACAGGAAGAACAGATCCGCCCGCAGAGTTTTAAAGATTTTGCAGGGCAGAGAAAAACACTGGAAAATCTCGAAGTTTTTGTAACTGCTGCCAAAAAACGTGGCGGAGCATTAGACCATGTACTACTTCATGGCCCGCCAGGACTTGGTAAAACGACACTGGCCAATATTATTGCCAATGAGCTCGGAGTAAACTGCAAAATTACTTCCGGTCCCGTGCTGGATAAACCGGGAAGCCTTGCCGGGCTGCTGACCAATCTTGAAGAAAATGACGTCCTTTTTATTGATGAAATTCATCGCTTGTCTCCTGTTGTAGAAGAATATCTTTATTCTGCAATGGAAGACTATAAAATTGATATTATGCTGGAAACCGGACCGAATGCGAGAAGTGTTCAGATTGGTTTAAATCCTTTTACCTTAGTAGGTGCCACCACAAGAAGCGGAATGCTTACCAAACCGATGCTTGCAAGATTCGGTATCCAGAGCAGGCTGGAATATTATACCATAGAGCTTTTGTCGATGATTATTCAGAGAAGTTCCAGGGTTTTAGGAGTAAAAATCTATGAAGATGCAGCCATTGAAATTGCACGCAGAAGCCGTGGAACCCCGAGAATTGCCAATGCTCTTTTGAGAAGGGTTCGTGATTTTGCAGAAATCAAAGGAAATGGGGAAATTGAAATCAACATTACCAAATATGCACTTGATTCCCTAAACGTAGATGAATTTGGGCTTGACGAGATGGATAACAAGATCATGCGGGTAATGATTGAAAATTTTAAGGGAAAACCCGTAGGCATTTCTGCACTGGCAACGTCCATCGGGGAAAATCCTGAAACGCTGGAAGAAGTGTATGAGCCTTTTTTAATTCAGGAAGGTTTTATCATCAGAACGCCGAGAGGACGTGAAGTAACCGATAAAGCCTATAAACATTTAAATATTTCCAGATCAAAAAATCCGGGAGAACTTTTTTAAGTGCACATGCTATGACATATTTATGCGTCAACAAAAAATTACTAAATTATTTTTCAGGTTGGCGTGAAAATCTTATTTTTCAGAAATAAACAAACATTATAAATCTTAATATGAAACTATATCCAATACAGTGCGGAAAATTTAAACTGGATGGCGGCGCCATGTTCGGAGTCGTCCCGAAGAGTCTGTGGGAAAAAACCAATCCTGCAGACGAAAGAAACCTGATTGAGCTGGGAACCCGTTCCCTTCTTGTTGAAGACGGCAAAAAGCTGATTTTAATAGATTGCGGACTGGGAAACAAGCAGGATGAAAAATTCTTCAGTCATTATTCTCTTTGGGGAGATGATACTTTAGATAAAAATTTAAAGAAATATGGTTTTGTAAGAGAAGACATTACGGATATATTCCTTACGCATCTTCACTTCGATCATTGCGGTGGTGCTATTGAATGGAATGATGACAAAACAGGATACCGCCCGGCTTTCAAAAACGCACAGTTCTGGACCAATGAAAACCACTGGAAATGGGCAACGGAACCTAATGCAAGAGAGAAAGCAAGTTTTTTAAAGGAAAACATCATTCCGATTCAGGAAAGCGGGCAGCTTAATTTTTTACCTCTTCCTACCACCGGAAATTACGGTTTCGCACCGGATCTTAAAATGGATGTTATTTTTGTTGACGGCCACACTGAAAAACAGATGCTTCCCGTGATTCAATATCAGGAAAAAACCATTGTTTTTGCAGCAGATCTTATCCCGACCGCAGGGCACATCAACCAGGTATATGTAATGGGATATGATACCAGACCTCTTCTTACTCTTGAAGAAAAGGGAAAATTCTTAAAACAGTGCGTGGATAATGAGTACTTGTTGTTTTTTGAGCACGATGCCCACAACGAACTTGCCAGTCTTAAGATGACGGAAAAGGGTGTAAGACTTGATGAGACATTTAGTTTTAATGATGTTTTCGGATATTAATTCAAACTATGGAAGAACTACATTCAGAAACTCAGAAAGCTGAGCCGGAACCATTGTCAGCACCCAAGATCATCGGTCTTACAGGTGGAATAGGATCCGGAAAAACCACGGTGGCAAAATTTATCGAAGAGTTTGGATTTCCCGTCTATTATTCAGATGACAGAGCCAAAGATATTGTAAACGAAAATGAAGCCCTGAAAGCAAAAATTAAAGAACTTCTCGGTGAAGAGTCATATGACGCAAATGGAATTTATAACAGGAAATTTGTCGCTGAAAAAGTTTTCACCAACCAGAATCTACTGGAGCAGTTAAACCAGATTATTCATCCTGCAGTACGTCTTGATTTCGAAGATTGGATTAAGAAGCAGACAAAATATCTGATTTTTAAAGAAACCGCTTTATTATTTGAACTGAAACTTAATAAAGAATGTTATAAATCTATTTTGGTAACGGCAGAAGATAATATCAGAATGAAGAGGGTAATGGACAGGGATGGTAAAACGTACAGAGAGGTACAGGCCATCATGGAAAAGCAAATGCCTGAAAAAGATAAGATAAAACTGGCAGATTGCATTATCTATAACAATACCAATCTCGAAGATTTAAAAGAAATTACAGAAAAGATAGTTTTCGACATTGAATAAAATATAAAAGCCCGCTGAATATACAGCGGGTTTATTGTTAAAGTTTAGAAGTCATATCCTAATTTAAAGCTAATTTCAGGGATAACTTGCAAATCATAATCTTCTTTTAGAATTTTACCAATGCCTAATCCTAATCTTAACTCATAATTAAAGTTTTCTGAAAAATTTCTTCTTAAACCCCAATTAGGTATTATAGCTAAAGTTGGATTTACATGAATGTCTTTAGTATTCGATATAACAAACCAATCAGGTATATATTCTAACTTCGCTGATAGATAATTACCTGAATTATTTTTGGTTCTTTTTTCCATCATTTGATCTTTTCTTTAAATTATAGTACCATTTTGGAGAAAGAGAAACTGCAGGAGCAAGTGCAAATCCTGTTTTTGAATATAAATCTCCTCCCCAGATAGATGGGTAAAGTGATACTTCGCTACGCAGACTTAAATTTTCATCTAAGCGAGCTTCGTTATATATATTTGCTCCCAATATACCTATTTGAACTCCAGTTAAGGATTTTTCTATACCTTCCTTTTCTTGAGCGGTTGTAAAAACACCTGTTATTATTGATAAAGCCAAAACAAATTTTCTCATACTATTTTTTATTAATTGTAAAATTTCCAGAAATATACGAATTAGAAGATTCTAACTTTTTCCATTTGCCTTTTGCCGGAGCAGATGTATTAAGAATTCCGGAAAAATAATATTTATTAGGAGAATTAATATCAAACTTTCCATCAAAGGCAACATAGCCCTGAAATTCTTCTGATAAATTGTTTGATGAAAATACTAAAATACCATTTATTGTTCCTTCCTTGTCAACAATAAAATCTATAGTTCCAGTGTTACCCCCATCAAAGTTTCCGCCCCACTCTCCTTGATAAGCAGAATTAACTTGCCGTTTACTTTCTTCATCAGAAGTACAGGCAACAAAAAAGAGAAGAAGAAATAACGTGTTTTTAATCATATTGTGTTGTTTAATTTTTAGTAGTAAAATAGGTGTGAAATAATTGACAGGCTTTCAATATACTTATACTTTACAATCTAAATGACTTAGCTTATGCTTATATATTTCCGACTTTAAATATAAATATTACATTAACAAAAATACAATCGGTGACTTCTAAATTATATTATGATAAATTAACCTGAATATTTTTATCCTAAAAATGATAATCCATATAGTTAATAATCATAAAAAAACAGGTTCCCATTACTGAGAACCTGTTAAATGATTAATAATTAAATGATTATTCTTTGATGAATTTCTTCTGAGCGGTAACTTCATTTCCATCCTGAATATCGATCACATAAACACCATTGATCAAAGTGTGTACATCAATCTTATTATTCAGAATAATTCCGCTTGACACCAACTGTCCTGCCGCATTGTAGATCTTATAATTCGCTTTTTTGCTGATATTTTTCACATACAATATTGAACTAACCGGGTTAGGATATATTAAGATATCCGTCTGATTAATTGGGTTAGGAACAGGAAGTTTAGAAATCCTTACGGTATAATCTTCAACTTCTCCGTTAGGAATGTTTGTACAGTTCACCGGAATAGCATCTTTTGACAATGCCACTCTCATTACTACGTATTTGTAGTCTGTTAAGCTCACGAAAGCATCTGCCGGCACTGTGAACGTTCCGCTAACGGTAGCATCAGTATTCGGAGCAACAGCCATCACTCTTTCGTTAATATCGAAGTATCCGTTTCTGTTGAAATCAATCCAGACAGCTACACCAGCCTCAGTGTTTCCTGAAAGTTTTTTATCAATTGTAATCTGGTTGTTTGAAGAACCCTGAATCAATTCTATAAACTTGGCAGAAACACCTGTATAGTCTGTATAGTTGGATGCACCTGATGCGTTTTCCATTACAGGTTTCCCGTTTGGTGTAACTTTCACTTTCGAAACATACCCTGCAGCGGATGAAACCGCTGACATCTGACAGTACACTACCGTAGGAGTTGTAAAGAAGTATGGTAAAGTATATGTTCCCGGTGTTCCGCTACATACATTAGCCACCTGCAACTCGTATTGCGTTAATTCCAACAATCCTGTAAGTGTAATTGTATTTGTGTTTGAAGTGACTGTTGTCCAGCTTGGAATACCTACTTTTCTATATTTCAAGATATAGGTTGCTCCAGGGAAAGAATCCCATACCACGACTGCTGTTGTAGGAGTAAGGTTGGTAATTGTTAATCCCGGAGGTGGTAGTTCACACGTTCTTTCAGTTGTGAATACTTTAGGGTTAGACCAGGCGTTCACTGTTGTTTCTCCGTTACATTGATTAGCAACCTGCACTTCATATGTTGTATACGGGCTTAAACCTGTAAGAGTATACGTATTTAAAGGTGCTGCAGTAATATTTACAGTAGTCCATGCACCCGTTCCTACAACTCTGTATCTTAATACATAAGTTGCACTCGCTACTATCGGAGACCAGCTTATTACAGCAGAGTTTGTAGTTACTGTACCGACAGTTACATTTGGAGGTGTAGGATCACATCTTGTTGTGAATGTCTGAACCGGTGTAAATGTTCCCGGTGTTGTACCACAACTTGCGGCAATCTGTACTTCGTAAGTTGTTGCAGGAGTTAATCCTGTAAGAGCCAATGGCGGGTTTCCGGTTAATGTAGAAGCCACTACCTGTGACCATGTTCCAGTACCGGCTACTCTGTATCTTACAATAAATGTAAGTCCTCCCGCAGGAACAGTCCAAGTTACATTAGCAGACGTATGAGTAATCGTATTGAATGTTACGTTTGTAGGGGTGGTGGTTGCACATGGTCTTAATTTCACCGCGTAGTCTTCCACTTCTCCATTTACGGCATTCTGACACATTACAGGAGCACTTGTACGCTTGAGAACAACTCTCATTGTCGTGTTAAGATTTCCGTTGTATGCATTTGCCGGCACACTAAATAATGCGGTTACCGGGCTTGTTGTACTCGCGGCAGAAGCCATAATCTGCTCTGAGGTTTCAAAGACTCCGTTTCTGTTGAAATCTATCCAGGCAGATACGGCATCATTTTGTGTTGCTCCTTTTGATACGGAGATTTGATTACCTGTAGATCCTATTTCCAGATTAATTAAAGTAGCCGGAGTTGTATAGCTAATATAATTGGTCTGAACGGATGTATTGCTCATTGGAGGAATACCTGGATTCACTGAAGTTACCGTAACATTAGAGATAAAATCAGTTGTACCCGTACCGGTCATATTACAATAGGTAATAGGCGTTGTAGTAAAAGGTGTAGAAGCAGACCAAGGTCCCTGAACTCCACCACAAATTGTAGCAACCTGTACTTCATAAGCTGTTTGTTCCGTAAGACCTGTAATATTATAGCTGTTTCCGGTAATCGGTGCAGGAGATACAGTCCAAGCCCCCACAGGGTTTGTTGTTCTCCATCTAACAAGATAGGTAGCTCCTGTTGAAGAAATCCATGATATAGTAGCTGTAGTAGCTGTGATATTTGACACAGTAATTCCTGAAGGAGCTGCTGTAGTACAAGGCTGAATATCTACAAATTTCACCTGATAATCCTCAACTTCTCCATTGCTTGTAAGAGGTGAACATGCATCTGTTGGTGTAAGGAAATACACAATAACACGCATTTTCACTTTATTGGTTCCTGCATAAGCTCCTGCCGGAACCGGGAATGTTGCCGTTACAGGTGTAGTTGAAGAATATCCAAGGTTCATAATTCTTTCTCCTCCCGCTACCGTAGTTGGATTATTATTAAATATTCCGTCTCCGTTGAAATCTATCCATGCATAAGTAGAATATGTGCTTGATAATATTGTTCTCCCTACAGAAAGTACATTACCCGTAGAGTTTCGGGCTAACGTGATGATTTTTGCAGGATCATTAGAATAATCGGTATAAGTACTTGCCCCAGAGTTGTTAGACATCATAGGTGTAGCTGTACCTGTTACCGTAATATTATTAATAAATCCGTCACTAACCGTTGCCGTACCCGAATTACAGTATGATATAGCAGGTGTGGTAAAGTTGACGGAACTTGACCAAGCGCCTGTGGTACCGCCACAAGTAGTTGCTACCTGTACTTCATAAGTAGTAGATCCGTTTAGGTTGATAATCGTGTAAGGGTTTGTTGTCGGCGCAATAGTTGTCCAGGCACCAGTTCCTGTTCTGTATCGTAAAGAATAGGTAGCTCCGGTAGCATTAATCCATGAAACTAAAGCTGTAGAAGCGGTAATATTCGAAACAACAATTGGAGATGGAGCAGCTGTTGTACAAGGTGAAAGATCAATAATCTTAACCGCGTAATCTTCAATCTCTCCGTTGGCAACTGTTGCACAAGGATCTGTAATACTGCTGGTAGAGAAAATAACTCTCATTCTTAAGGTCAGCGGCCCATTGTATGAAGTTGCCGGAACAACAAATGTAGCACTTATCGGAGTAGTAGTATTTGCTGTAGTGCTGATTACTCTTTCCGTAGTTTCAAAAATTCCATTTCTATTAAAGTCAATCCATGCCCCAACAGCTAATGAAGAAGTAGTTGTTGTTAACCATGATTTGGAAACGGAAATACTGTTATTTGTGGTATTACGAACTAATGTAATTAATTTAGCAGGGTCAGCTGAATAATTTGTATAGGTATCTGCACCTGAATTATTACTCATTACATATGAATTGGTAGGAGTAACTGTTACATTAGAAATATAACCATTGGTATTATTGTTTGAATTAATTGTACAATAAGTTACCTGTGGCGTTGTAAACTGGTAAGGTGCCGTAAAGGTCCCTGTTGTTCCCGAACATACGTATGCAACCTGAACTTCATAAGATGTCTGCTCAGTTAGACCATTTATTGTATATGCATTAGCTGTTAATGGAACTGTAGTCCATGTTGTAGAACCTACCGGTCTGTATTGTAATACATAGGTTGCTCCTGCTGCCGGATCCCACATTACGTAAGCAGAAGTTGCAGTAAGGTTGGTAACCGTAAGGTTTAATGGAGCGTTACTTGTACAAGGAATTGGCTGTATTAATTTCACTGCATAATCTTCAACCTCTCCAAATGTAAAACTTGTACACATTGTAGGTGAAGTATTAAACTGCATTGCCACTCTCATTCTCGTGGTAGCAGGTCCGTTATAGGCATTTGCCGGTACTGCGAAAGTAGCTGAAACCGGAGTTGTTGTACTAGCCGGCGAGTTCATTACTTGTTCGGAAGCTTCAAAAACACCGTTTCTGTTGAAGTCAATCCAAACACCTACTGCTTCACTGAATGCAAAACCAGTCCAGAACTTATTAACAGATACCGTATTATTTGCTGATCCTATTACAAGATTTACAAGAGCACTTGGCGTAGTTGTATAATCTGTATAAGTAGAACCTCCAGAGTTATTGCTCATTACTGCAGCACCATTCGGCGTAACTGTAACATTAGAAATATATTCATCATTAAAGTTATTTGATGTCATATTACAGTAGTTCAGACCTAATGTTGTAAAGTTCGTTGATGCGGAGAAAGCCCCCTGAACACCATTACAAACTGTTGCCACCTGCACTTCATATTGAACTCCATCATTTAAACCTGTAAGATTTACAGAATTTCCTGTTGAAGTAACAGTAGTCCATGTAGTACCTCCAACAGGGCGATACTGAATGACATATGTGGCATTTGCCGCGGCAGTCCATGTTACAGTAGCGGTAGTTTGTGTAATTGCAGATACTGCAATACCTGCCGGGGCAGCACCTGTACAGCTGGCCAAGCTCGTTACTGTAGCACTTCCGATTGCATAGAATACGTTTCCTATAGAACTTACTCTGATTTTAACGGTGGCTCCAACCGTAAGGCCGGTTAGTGTTAAAGACTCATTACCATCGTTAGCGGTAGAAGCAGTTGCTACTGTCCATGTAACTCCATTGTCGGTTGTATAATCAATTTTTACATTTGCTACGTTATAAGGTGCTGCTGTAGTATTAACAACATCCCATGTAATAGCAGTTGGTGCATTGTTATAAGCAGTCGTAGAAGTTACTTTGAAAGGTCCGTCATTCCCAACAATAATCTGCTGATTTGCAAATTGCGTCTGCTGCTGAGTAGGATCAGGATTGTTATCTCTAACCGTTACTCTGAAATTTGTTGTTCTCGCAACAGTAGAAACAGACTCCCATCCATTATTGGAATTATTTAGCACACCAGCTAATACTGATGCTAGTTTAGGGAAATACCTTGTAGGGCTTGTCGTCGGATTAAATGATCTGAATGTAGCTCCACTTGCAGTTGTTCCAAGATTATTTTTATTAATGGTAACGTTTGCGTTATCCACCTCTTCCCAGCAATACGTCATAGGATCGTTTTCTGCGTCTGTAGCAGAAGCTGTTAATACGAATGCCGTACCTTTAGGAATATTATAAGAAGGTAAAGGAGTAATTACAGGCGGATTATTGGCAATTACCATTTCAACATCGCATGTTTTACTGGTAAGATTATTCTGAACCTGGGTAATACTTACTGCGTGGAAATAAGGATCTGAATGAGCCTGAACATCAGTGTTGGTTCCTGTGATTCCGGCATATCCCATAATAGTAGAGCCGGAACCCGGTTCTACGTTTACACCTGCAGTTTCCAGGCCGTGTGAAAATGTATGATTTGCACCTAACTGGTGTCCCATTTCGTGTGCTACATAATCAATATCAAAATTATCTCCCTGTGGAATACCATCCGCAGGAGAAGTATATCCCGAGCCTTTCTGGGTTGCATTATTATTAGCAGGATCGATACATACACATCCTATACATCCAGCATTTCCTCCCCCACCTGAAGCTCCGAATAAGTGACCGATATCATAATTGGCACTTCCTACATTTGCTGTAAGTGTTTGCTGTAACTGAAGATTCCAGTTATTCATCTGCGCAGCAGGAGAATACGGATCTGTGGCGGGATTTGTATATATTACTCCCGGAAAGTTCTGTAAATTAAGATGTAAGGCAAAATCTTTTTCAAATACGCCGTTTACTCTCGTTAAAGTAGCATTCACGGCAACCAGTGCATTGGCTACTGTACCCCCAAAATATTGGGTATACTCTCCGGTTACCGACATTGCCAATCTCATCGTTCTGTATTTTTTATCAGAAGATTTCGAAAAATCGGTTGTTTGGTTGGTGAATGTTTTTCCAGCTTTATAAAGCTTATCGATTTCCATTTTTGTCAAACGGTCTTCGTTCATAGAGCAGAGAAAGCCTTCGTTGCTTTTATCAGTTTTTGGGTGCACACCATAAACCGTTTTGCCTTTATCGGCCGGCTCTATAAATTCATAGACACCGTTTTTGATTATCATCGACTGAAAATCATCCGGTGCTAAGCTGAATCTCAGGTATTTTCCGGGATCATCAATCCCAACACCTACATAAGATCCCAGTTGATACTCGTCTGCCAGTTCCTTAACTACCACAGGGAAGCTGTAAACGGCAAACTTTTCAATTTTTCCTTCTAAAGTTGGCAAGGAAATGGTAACGGGCTTTGCATTTTTACCCGTTTCCTGCGCTTTTGCCAATTGAGACTTTAGCAAAGAAATGTTTAGAGTGTAATAGCTCTTAATATCGGAGCCTGCTCTTGTTTTTTCTCCCCCAAATGTTGTAGGACTCCATTGTGCACTGGTAATCGCAAACAAAAAGAGGAAAAAGAAAGAAGTAAAATTTTTCTTCATAACTTTCTCAATATTATATTAATTATACAAATCTAATCATTTTTTATTATTAATATGAAAATGCAAATATTTTTTTCATACTAAATTCACAATTATTCAAACCAACTCTTGCAATAGTTATTTTTCACAAATGCATTTACCGTATTTTAAAATTATTCATAAATAATAGCAGATTTATTCAAGCCCTTTACAGCACAATAAAAAAATCCCCGGGCTTCCCCGGGGATTGAATTAATCATTTAAAATTATCTTATTATTTCTTGATGAATTTGGAAGTGAATAAATCTTTTCCTTTTTCTTCAACAGTAATTATATAACCACCTTTGATCAGTTCGGAAACATTGATTTTTCCGTCAATAATATTCCCTTGTCTTACCAATTGACCGGCAGCGCTGTAAATTTTATAAGATGCCTTATCAGAAACTTTGGTGATGTTTAAGATATCTGATACAGGATTCGGATAAATTTGAATATCATTTTTAGGTCCGGCAACATCGTTTGTTCCTAAAACCGTTGGTGTCACGAAAACGTTATAGTCTTCAACTTCACCATAATCGTATGATGTACATGCAGTAGCAGAGGCATTATAACGAAGCGCTACTCTCATTTTAAGCATCTTATTCTGAACTGCAGTTGTTGGTACTGTAAATGTAGCACTTACTGTTGGAGTTACACTTGGTGCTGAATTCAATACCAATTCTGATGATTCAAATGTACCATTTCTATTGAAGTCAATCCATACTCTTACTCCTTCCAGATAAGTATTTCCTGTCCAAGTCTTGGTAACCGAAACAGTATTCCCTGTAGATCCGCTAACCAGATGGATTGTTTTTGTACCATCCAAACCATAGTCAGTATATGTTGATGCTCCGGTAGTATTATTTACGTTGGCCAATGTTACATTAGAAATATATTCGTCTGAAGAATCAGCTGATGTAAGAGAGCAATATGTTAATGAAGAAGCTGTTACAAATGGAGTATTAGCACTATAAGTACCAGGAGTTCCAGAACAAAATGTCAATACCTGAAGATCATATTTTGTTCCTTCTTCCAATCCTGACAAAGTAACAGCATTTCCGGTTGCAGTAGTCTGCTGCCAAACTGATTCTGTTACTTTTTTATATCTTACTGCATAAGAAGTTACCCCTATTGAAGGATTCCAGCTTATCATTGCAGAAGATGAGGTAATAGCGCTTACCGCAATATTTGTTGGAGCTGCAGAACTACATGGCGCTGCTGCGGTTACCAACACCTGCTTAATAGCATAGAAGATATTGCCGATCGATGAAATTCTTATTTTAATATTTTGACCGTTTAATGATGAAGGGAAAGTATAACTTTCAGATCCGTCATTTGGTGTAGATGCAGAAAGCACAGTCCATGTATTACCATTATCGGTCGTATAATCGATTTTTACATTCGATACATTATATGGTGCAGCACTAGTACCTGCAGTATCCCATATTAAAGCCGCCGATGTATTGTGATATACCTGCGTTGAACTTACTTTGAAGGGGCCATCACTTCCTACTGTAACATTCACAATATCACTTTGTGTTTGCTGTGATGTAGAAACAGGATTATTATCTCTTACAGTCAATACGAAACTGGTTGTTCTTGCCACATTTGATACCGTTTCCCAAATAGAGGGAACTGTTAAATTTCCGGCTAATACTGAAGATAACTTAGGAAAATATCTTGTATTTCCGGTAGAAGTTGGCACTACAGATCTGAACAGCGCCCCTGTCGTATTATTTCCTGTAACACTTGTTACTGGAGTATTTGCGCTGTCAAACTGTTCC
The DNA here is from genome assembly GCF_034651565.1 of Chryseobacterium sp. MHB01. NCBI lineage: Bacteria > Pseudomonadati > Bacteroidota > Flavobacteriia > Flavobacteriales > Weeksellaceae > Chryseobacterium > Chryseobacterium sp. MHB01. Next base: position 67,035 of record NZ_JAYEDA010000009.1, read on the forward strand.
CAGGTGTATGTCATAGGATCATTTTCAGGATCTGTTGCTGTTGCAGTAAGAACAAATGCTGTTCCTTTCGGAATAGTATAATCATTTAATGCTCCTATTATAGGTGGATTGTTCGTAATATTTGTTTCAATATCACATGTCTTACTAGATAGATTGCTTTGTACCTGTAAAATACTCGCTATGTGAAAATAAGGATCTGAATGAGCTTGTACATTCGCTCCCGGAACAATTCCTGCATACCCCATAATTGTTGATCCGGACCCTGGCTCCATATTCACTAATGTTCCTTCAATATTATGAGAGAAAGTATGATTAGCTCCCAACTGATGTCCCATTTCATGAGCCACATAATCAATATCGAAGTTATCCCCCTGAGGAATAGCGTCGGCAGGAGACGTATATCCTGAACCTTTACCTGGAGATTGGGAATCGGCAGGATTTAAACACACACAGCCTATACAGCCTGCATTACCTCCACCTCCTGAAGCACCAAATAAATGTCCTATATCATAATTTCCGTTTCCGACATTTGTTGTCAAAACATTTTGAAGTTCAAGATTCCATGCACCTGCAGCTCCTGAAGAAGCTGGAGAATAAGGGTCCGTCGCAGGGTTTGTATAAATCACCCCGGGAAAACTCTGAACAATCAGATGTAAAGCAAAGTCTTTTTCAAAAACACCATTTACCCTTGTCATCGTAGCATTAATAGCCGTAAGGGCTCCTGCCACTGTCCCTCCAAAAAACTGCGTATATTCTCCGGTTACAGACATTGCCAGCCTCATAGTTCTGTATTTCTGGTCTGAGTTTTTCGCAAAATTTGTTGGGTTGTTCTGAAAGCTTTTTCCTTTTGAGTAAAGCTCACTGATCTGTTGTTTTGATAAAGGACTTTCATTAGTACCACATACGAATGCTTCTCCTTTTGACTTATCTGTTTTAGGATGCACTCCGTAGATCGTTTTATCAGCATTCTGAGGTTCTATAAATTCATAAACCCCGTCTTTAATGATCATTGACTGAAAATCATTAGGCGCTACAGAAAATCTCAAATACTTAGAAGGATCATCAATACCAATTCCTACATAAGATCCCAGCTGATATTGGTCGGCCAGTTCTTTTACCACAACCGGCTGACTATAAACTGCAAATTTTTCTATTTTACCATCCATCGTTGGCAAAGAAATTTCCACGGGCTTTGCATTTTTCCCTGTCTCCTGAGCATCTTTAAGCTGGGTTCTTATTTTATTAAGATCCAACTTATAATAACTTCTCACATTAGAAGATTTCTCTGACCTTCCTTCATAATTAGCCGGAGTCCACTGCGCAAACATTGTTCCCCCGACCAAACTACAAATTAAAGTAGTAATAAGTTTTTTCATAAAAGGATAATTTTATCAATTGCAAATATATATCATTTGCGAGTTTTCACCTAATAAAAACGCAGTATCAGGAATGTTTTAATGTTAAAAAATAAAAAATAATTAATTATTATTATAAATAAAAACGCATAAATTAACAATTTTAAGATATAATACATTTTATAAACAACAAATCATTTTAAAATACATAATAAAACATAAAGAACATTAAAAATTCAGCAATAACAGCTTAATTGATATTTTAACATTAAGAAATATAAAATCCTTCCTGATAACAGGAAGGATTAATTTTTATGATACCGTAATTTAAAACTTATAAGCAATATTCCATGCGAACCCCATATTGAATTTTGATGAACTTCTTCCGAATCCGGGTACAATCATTGGCTGAATATCTTCTTGCTTGCTTGTGGCAACAAGGTATCGTGGCTGAAGGTTTACATCAATGAAAAAATTGGATTCAAAGAGCTGAACTCTCCCACCTATGGTTCCTTCCAGCCAGTAAGATGACTGTGAAGATGACGGAAAAGAAACAGAAGAACTACTCCCGCCAAAACCGCGGACAGGAACCGCCATATATTCCTGAGTATAAAAAGATCCTCCGATTTTACCTCCGGCATAGAAACCGTTAAATTCATTTTCCGGATCTTTTGCAAGCATATAAAAAGCCCCGATTTTCAGAAAAGGTCCGTTCGCCTTTACGTCATACCCGTTTTTCTGGTAAATATTGGATTCAAATCCGGCTTCTACAATACCATGAATATTATTTTTTATTTTAGAAGAAATAAATCCCTGGTAAAGCTTTCTGTCTGAAAAAAAAGATACGCCTGCATTCAGTACATCGCCGCCTACCATAAAATTAGGTTCATATTTCCATTTTTCTTTTTTTGTTTCCTGGGTATTCTGAGCAAAACTCAGGATATAGATTACACTAAAAAAGAAGGTAAAGATTGGTTTTGTCTTCATTTTCAATAAAATTTTGTCCGTCCTGAATAGCTTTTACAGGAGCATTTGCAGATGTCGTTAGTACCGAATTTAAATTTTCATATGTTTTTTTAATTCCGCATCCCGGGGAAACATAAACAGCTTTGGTGGTATAATTTACCCTTACCCTGGATTCTGTTCCCAGATTAGTGGTTCTAAAGTAAACATCCGTATATGGTGAATCATCTACTCTTAAAGGAATTATTCTGGAAGTTATTTTCGCCTCACCCCCCAGCTGAACTTTTCCGGTGCCGTAATCTACGGCAACATAAAGAGAGTCAAGAGTTCTTTCTTTACCGTTTTCTGCGTTAAGGAAAGAGAATTTCATTCTTGGCGTTCCTTCTCCGCTTTCACAGATATCATCATCAGCACCGCATGAAAAAAGCAGGCTGATACAACATAAAGCAAACAGAAATTTAAAAGATTTCATATTATAGATGATGTTTGTCAAATTTAAATAAATTATTTCTTAAGGAGCAATGCAATATTCTCTACATGGTGGGTTTGCGGGAACATATCCACAGGCAAAATTTTAACAACATCATAATGATCTTTCATTAATGCCAGGTCACGCGCCTGTGTAGCAGAATTACAGCTCACATATACTACCTTCTGCGGCGCCAGCTTCAGGATCTGCTCTACCACTTTCTGATGCATCCCGTCTCTTGGGGGATCCGTAATAAGAACATCCGCTTTTGGATGATTGGCAAGAAATTCATCATTAAAAATATCCTTCATATCACCACAATAAAATGTTGTGTTGGTAAGCCCGTTCAGCTGTGCATGTTCTATTGCTGCATCAATTGCTTCCTGAACAGATTCTATCCCAATAACCTGCTTTGCTTTTCTTGCCACATATTGAGCAATCGTTCCCGTTCCGGTATAAAGATCATACACTACTTCATCACCCTTCAAATCTGCAAATTCCAATGTTTTTCTGTAGAGTTCAAGCGCCTGTTTGTAATTGGTCTGAAAGAAGGATTTCGGACCGATTTTGAATTTCAAGCCATCCATTTCTTCCATTAGATATCCTTCCCCAAAGTAAACGTTGATATCCAAATCATAGATGGAATCGTTCGCTTTCGGATTGATGGCATAAACCATTGTTTTAATCTGAGGAAATGTTTCAAGCAGAAATTGGAAGAGTTTTTCCCTGTTTTCTTTTTCTTCTCTGAAAAGCTGGAAAAGGACCATCCACTCCCCTTGTGAGTTTTGTCTCATCATCAGAGTTCTTAGAAAGCCTTCATGATTTCTAACATCAAAGAAGTCAAGACCATTTTTCACGGCATACTCTTTTACAGCAAGCCTGATGGTGTTTGAAGGTTCCTCCTGAAGGAAGCATTCTTTAAGATCCAGAATTTTACTCCACATTCCGGGAATGTGAAAGCCCAGCGCATCTCTGTTTCCGAAATTTTCTTCCGAACTGATTTCATACTGCGTAAGCCAGCGGGAATTTGAAAAAGAGAACTCCATTTTATTTCTGTAATAATACTGCTCTTCCGAACCTAAAATAGGCACTGTTTCAAAATGATCAATCCCTCCGATTCTCTTGATATTATTATAAACTTCTTCCTGTTTGAAATCCAGTTGCTTTTCATAGCTCATATTCTGCCATTTGCACCCTCCGCAAACCCCGAAATGGATACATTTCGGATCTACTCTGTACGGTGATTTTTCAAGAAGATCTACTGCTTCTCCTTCGTAATATTTTGATTTCGCTTTCTTTACTTTTACATTCACGATATCCCCGGGAATTGCACCCGTTACCATTACGGTTTTTCCTTCTTCGGTTCTGCCAATAGCAACACCTTTTGCACCTGCATTTAAAAGTCTGATATTTTCAAGAATAATATTTTTCTTATTTCTCTTTTTCATTAAGAATTTTTTCTGTTTTACTGTTTAAATTGCCAGAGATCTGAACTTTGACAAATGCCCGAAAAAAAACAACTCTATTCCGGTCTGCAAAAATACAATAAAAAAAACCTTATCCGAAGACAAGGTTTTTATCTATATTCAATTTAAATTATTTTGTCTGAGCCGGCTGAGGATTTGCCTGTTGTTGCGGCACTTGCTGGGGTGCAGCAGAAGGATCCATCCCTAATCCCGGCTGCAATTGAGCATTAGGATTTACCTTTGGTGCAGAAAGTCCTGTTTGTTTATCCAGAGCGATTACCAATTCAGGATCTCCAAGATTAAAGAACGGCTTGCTTGCTATTTTTCCGTCTTTATCAACAACAATGAAGCATGGTAATTTGAAACCGTACACTCCATATTTTTTAGCAATATCTGAATTTAATCCTCCTTCACCGTATACATTGATTCCGGTAATTCCTTTCATCAGCGAATTGCTAGTTTTTACAAACTGATCTTTTGTATCATCAACATTTACAAAAACGAAGTTCATTTTTGACTTATAGAAATTCACAACTTCTTTTAAAACAGGAATTGAGGCTTCTCCGATATAAGGATTCCAGGATGCATAAAACATCATCATGTAAGGTTTTCCTTTGTTTGAAGAAAGACTGTACGATTTTCCGTCTGCTTTGATAAGAGATGCTTCAGGAGCCTGCTCTCCGATTTTGAAACCGTTGATAGCAAACTGAATTTTCTTTAAATCTTCTTTAATGGTAGCGTCTTTGATATCCGTATCGATGATTTTTTTAATTTTCTCTATTGTTTTTTCAGGAGTTCCCGGATGAATATCAGATTGCGCCATTACAAAAGCCAATAAGTAATCTTTAGCTGTTTGTGAAAGATCTTTCTGATTTTTCTTCAGGTATTCTGCAAATAATTCTGAAGTTGTAATATCCGGTTTTCCCGCACCGTTTGCCTGAGCATATTTCTGGAAATCCGGGCTCATTTTTGTTAAAAGGTATTGTCTGTAGAAAGGATTTTCTTTTACCATTACCTCTTTATTTTCCTGAAGCTTGTTTTCATAATCCGTAAAAGCTTTTGTCACTTTGAATGAAGGGTTACCCATTTGTTTGTGACTCATTTCGTATTGATTCAGGATCGTAAGCAATGTGCTTGCAAGATCATTCTTTTTCCACTCCACTAATCCGTTGTCCGGGCTGAATTTTTTAACGTTTTCTTCTATGTTTTTAGTAACATCGGCCTGAACTTTTTCAATGCCTTTAAGAAAAGTTTTTTCATCTTTTGTCATCAGCTCATTCATATTCACAGTCTGAGCATAGGTAGAAAGATATTTTTGTGTAGCCGTAAAGAAATCATTATTATTTTTAGCATCACCCGTAACTACGAATTCTGATGGGAAGCTCATCCCGTTACCTGTAATTTCAAGTTTCTGGCCACCTTTAAGATAGATCAGGTTTTGTTTTCCGCCATACGACATTACATACATTCCGCTTTTCGGAGCCTCAAAACTCCCGGAGAACGTTCCGTCTTTGTTGATCCCAATGTTAATCAGTGGTAAAGTAGCAACACCTGATGCTTCAATAAATTCGATTCTTTCTAATGGAGAACCGCCGGTAATTTTTCCTTTTACTTCTACTTTTTTAGAGCAAGACATCGCAAAAACAGCGATGATAAACAATAAAAGATATTTTTTCATTTCGAATTTTATAATTACGCAAAAATAAGTTTTTCATCTCAACTAAATATCATATTTCATGGTAATTTATGAAACATTTAACTAAAAGAAATAAAAGCCATGATTTCGCGTAGTAAACAATTAAATTTATTAGAATGTGTATTTGAAATTACATTAATTTTCCATGATTATTCAATCAATAAAAACAATATAAAATGTTTATAAGTTTCCATTTGTAAATTGAAACATCTGTATTAATTTTTTCAGAAGAATATTGCTGTAACCAAAAAGCAGCCTTCTTATGAAAGCTGCTTTTATTTTATTTTAATAATTTTTTATCCTCTGTCAACAAATGCTGCCATATATTCCCTGTTCATTCTGGCGATGTTCTCAAGAGAAATTCCTTTCGGACATTCTACTTCACACGCACCGGTATTGGAACAGTTTCCGAATCCTTCTTCATCCATGGCTTTTACCATATTCAGCACTCTTCGCTTCGCTTCTACTCTACCTTGAGGTAAAAGTGCATACTGAGAAACTTTTGCACCCACAAACAGCATTGCAGATCCGTTTTTACAAGAAGCTACACAGGCACCGCAAGAGATACATGCTGCAGCATCCATTGCCTTATCAGCATCTTCTTTTGGAACCGGAATCGCATTGGCATCCAATGTATTTCCTGAAGTGTTTACTGAAATAAAACCACCAGCAGCCATTACTCTGTCGAATGCGCTTCGGTCTACAATTAAATCTTTAATTACCGGAAATGCAGCACTTCTCCAAGGTTCAATAACGATGGTCTCACCGTCTTTGAACATTCTCATGTGAAGCTGACAGGTTGTGATCCCTGTGTCCGGACCGTGCGCTCTACCATTGATGTAAAGAGAACACATTCCGCAGATCCCTTCACGACAGTCGTGATCGAAAGCGATAGGCTCTTTTCCTTCGTTAATAAGATTTTCATTAAGGATGTCCAACATTTCCAGAAATGAAGAATCTGTAGAAACATCCGATATTTTATAAGTCTCAAACTGACCTTTAGATTTATTATTTTTTTGTCTCCAAATTTTCAGCGTAAGATGTAAGCCTTTTTTTGCACTCATAATTTTATATTTATAGGTTGGAGATTATTTTGTTGGTTTGTCTGCATTTTCAAATTTCATATCTGAACTTAAAACTGCAATTTTATTAGAATTTCTGCTTTTCAGCTCCTGATATTTTTCCATTGCTTTGGCGATATTCTCAGCTTTGTCGTCCTGTGATGGCTGATATATTGTCTTAGTGTCATTTTTTACCACCTGATAAAAAAGCTTTTTATCTCTGAATTCTGTAGGTTTCAAAGGTCTAAGGTTAACACTTGCGATGAAAGCTCCCATTTGGCCTTCCGCATTAATCACATATACCATATTGGGTTCGAGGTTGGCTTCAACATAATCTCTGTTTTCTGATGTAGCCCAAAATAAATGTTCACCAGGCTCACATTCATAAACTAAATATTTCCCGCTAGGAATAGCTCCCAGGAATTTATCTTTATCATAAACCCTGAAGTTAAGCAGCATACCCGCTCCGGTTTTTAAAATATACACCAGAGATTTTCCTTCAGCAGGTTTATCAATAGCCTGTGTTGTTACTTTCTGAGCAAAAACAGAACATCCGGAGAGGATTACAAAAAACAAAAGTACTTTTTTTAAACTCTTCATATCTGTTATTTGTAACTTCTAGTTTTCACCTCAATATTTTCGTAGATCAGCTCTTCTTTGTGCAATACTTCTGTATTGATATCTTCTCCCTGATATTCCCATGCTCCTACATATTTGAAGTTTACGTCATCTCTTTCAGCTTCTCCGTCCGGAGTTGAGTGATCTTCACGGAAATGTCCTCCACAAGATTCGTTTCTATGCAATGCATCGATAGCCATCAATTGTCCAAGCTCTAAGAAATCTGCTACTCTGAATGCTTTTTCCAGCTCGGTATTCATACCATCATTATCTCCGGGAACTTTTACATTTTTCCAGAAATCATTTCTTACTTCTTCAATTTCTCTGATGGCTTCTCTTAAACCTTCAGGTGTTCTTCCCATACCTACTTTATTCCACATAATGTTTCCTAACCTTTTGTGGAAGTGGTCAACAGAATGTGTTCCGTTATTATTAAGGAAGAAATCTATTTTTTCTTTGATTCCTTTTTCTGCTTCATCGAAAGATGAAGAATTGGTAGGAATAGATCCTGTTCTGATGTCTGCAGAAAGATAATCTGCAATCGTGTAAGGAAGCACGAAATATCCGTCTGCAAGTCCCTGCATTAGAGCAGAGGCTCCCAATCTGTTGGCTCCGTGATCAGAGAAATTTGCTTCTCCAATTACGAAACATCCCGGAATGGTAGACTGAAGGTTGTAATCTACCCAAACTCCACCCATGGTGTAGTGAACGGCAGGATAAATCTTCATTGGGGTTTTATATGGATCATCAGCCGTAATTTTTTCATACATTACGAATAGATTACCATATTTTTCTTCAACCCAGCTTTTCCCTAAATCATAGATCTGCTGATCAGTAGGATTATGAATATGCTTTTCAATAGCGGCTTCTCTACCTTTTTTCATGATCTCTGTAGAGAAATCCAGGTAAACGCCTTCCTGAGTATCATTGTTTTCGATTCCGTATCCGGCGTCACATCTTTCTTTAGCAGCTCTTGATGCAACGTCTCTAGGTACAAGATTACCGAAAGCAGGATATCTTCTTTCAAGATAATAATCTCTGTCTTCTTCTTTAATATTTTCAGGCCTAAGCTTTCCTGCTCTGATGGCTTCTGCGTCGGCAATGTTTTTAGGAACCCAGATTCTTCCTGAGTTTCTTAAAGATTCAGACATCAAAGTCAGTTTAGACTGCTGTGTTCCGTGAACCGGAATACATGTAGGGTGAATCTGCACATAACAAGGGTTTGCGAAGTACGCTCCTTTTTTGTGGATTTTCCAGGCTGCAGAAACGTTGGAGCCCATTGCGTTGGTAGAAAGGAAATATACATTTCCGTATCCTCCGGATGCAATTACTACGGCGTGCGCAGAATGTCTTTCGATTTCACCTGTTACAAGGTTTCTGGCGATAATCCCTCTTGCCTTTCCGTCTACAATCACAAGATCCATCATTTCATGACGGTTGTACATCTTAATTCTTCCTTTACCGATCTGACGGCTCATGGCTGAATAAGCTCCTAATAATAACTGCTGTCCCGTCTGTCCTTTAGCATAGAATGTTCTTTTTACCTGAACCCCACCAAATGAACGGTTATCAAGCTGGCCTCCGTACTCACGTCCGAAAGGAACACCTTGAGCAACACACTGGTCGATAATATTTGCAGAAACTTCTGCCAATCGGTATACGTTTGCTTCTCTTGCTCTATAGTCACCACCTTTGATGGTATCGTAGAATAATCTGTAGGTAGAGTCTCCGTCTCCCTGATAATTTTTAGCTGCGTTAATACCTCCCTGAGCGGCAATAGAGTGTGCTCTTCTTGGAGAATCCTGATAACAGAACGCTTTTACATTGTATCCCTGCTCTGCTAGTGTAGCAGCAGCAGAACCTCCTGCCAAACCTGTTCCAACAACAATAATATCAATCTTGTCTCTGTTGTTTGGTGCAACAAGGTTCATATGGTCCTTATGATTTTTCCACTTATCCTTTAAAGGACCCGCCGGAATTTTTGAATCTAATTTACTCATATTAGTATATTGATATTATTGAGTTACAAAGTGATAAATTGCGATAAAGATAAAACCTGCAGGAATCAGGATGGAATACCATTTTCCAAATGCCATGATTACAGGAGTATATTTAGGGTGTCTTGCACCGATAGACTGGAATGAAGACTGGAAACCGTGTCCCAGGTGTAATCCCAGCAAAATGAAAGATATTATGTAAATGATTACTCTCCATGCATCTGCAAATTTAGCATGCAGATCTCCCCAGAAGCGTGATTCTTCAATTGGCAACCCGTCCAGATACTTGTAGTTCATTTCATGAAACCAGAAATCATACATGTGAAGAAAAATAAAAGCCAATACCACGGCACCTGAAATAATCATATTTCTCGACATCCATGTAGAATTGTGAGAAGGATTATTAGCTTCATATTTAACAGGACGTGCTTTCTGATTTTTAATTTCCAAAACAAATCCCATTATAAAGTGGAAAACAACAGCAAATATCAATACCGGCTGCATTACAAATTGAATAAGAGGATTATACCCCATAAACTGCGAAGCATTATTGTAAGCATCTGCTCCAAAAACCGACAAAAGGTTTACAGAAAGGTGCATTACCAGAAATATCAGCAAAAAGATAGCCGACAATGCCATAGCATATTTTCTACCTATTGTAGAACTCGTTAAACCTGCCATATAAGTTTAAATTTGATTTTCCACAAAATTAAGAAATGTTAACTACAACAAAAAGTGAGAAATCTCACATATAGCCAGTTTGTAATCTTTCTAAATAAGTCTTAAAATATTATAAATAAAGGAAAACATTACGTATCAAAATTAATTTATTTCATAAATTTTATGTTTATAAACAATTTTTCGAACTGCATTAGGAAGCCTTCTTATCTCCGTTCTTTTTATACGTCGTGAGGCACAGTAAGGGTTTATGATAAATTTTACAATTTTAGATTTATCCGAATTTTCTTCAATCCAGAAACAGGCATCATTATTTTTCTTAATGGATAATACTTTATTTTTAGAGAAATCATGAACAAGAACTTCAGGTTTATTCATTTCATACAGATCAAAACCCCATCGCAATATAAAAAAAGCAACAACAGCCATCATACATCTCACGAAGTTTTTAAGATTACATTTTAAAATAACAGGTCTTAGCAACATGACTATTAAAAACAGGGAAAAGACCTCAGGCAAATTCAATGGAATATTTTCAAAAAAAACATGATTAAATCCGGCAAACCAATGGATTATCGTAAGCAATATGTTAATGATAAATTCATACAATCTATTCAAATATTCGAAATTTATGTTGAAAGCTATTAAAGTAGTCATTAAAAATGAAAACATAATGATCATCTCAGAAAAAGGAACAATAAAGAAATTTGCAATAATAGAAATGAATGAAAACTGATGAAAGTAATACAGCACAAGAGGAAGCGTTGCCAGCTGAGCCGAAATGGAAACGGAAACCGTATTAAAAATAACCTTTTTTAGCCAATTGTCCTGTTTTGGAAGCATATTCAGAATCGGTTGATTGAGCCAGAATATTCCTAAAACCGCAAGGAAACTCAACTGGAATCCCACATCGAATATTTGCTGTGTATCCGAAAGCAAAATGACAAATGCGGACAACGCCAAAGAATGAAGAAGATCTGACTTCCGCTGAAGCAGGACATAAATAAAATAATTGCTCAGCATCAGGCTTGAACGCACCACTGAACTGCCAAAGCCAATAAAAGCAGTAAAAAGCCAAATGAAAATAAGACTTGAAACAATCGCATATTTTCTATGCTTTACCGGTAAAATTTTAATCAATAAAAAATAAAACAACCCGAAAATCGCAACAATATGTGTTCCCGAGATAGCCAGAAAATGCACAAGTCCGGATCTGCTGAAATCCTGAGCCGTCTGCACATCAATTTCCGTACGGTCAGCAAGAATAATTCCTTTTAAGAATTCTTTAGCCTTTGAAGACATCTGGGTATGGTCAATATTCTTGAGAACTTCCCATCGTTTCTGATAAAACTTTTCTTTCAAACTTAAATCATTTCTTTCCGCAACACGGACCTCACCATTGATATAACATTGAAAATCAATGTTTTTACGTTTTAAATATTTCGAATAATCAAACTGAAAATCATATTGCGGAGCTTTGGGTTTGGAAATAAAAGCTTTTGCCTGGTAATAATGATTAAAGTCGAGTGTTTTTTCAATTTTAGGGTGATAAACAATGGCTTTAAAGATTTTGTTTTCGGCTTGTACTACGGATTCATATTTCCTGCTCTTTTCGGTTGAATTCAACTTTCCGGAAATTTTGAATGTGATGACGTAATTTCCAGCAACAGAAACCGGATTTTCATCAGTATTTAGAAAATGCAGGATTATTCCGACTCCAAAGAACATTGAGCACAGCACATAAGGCTTTAGCCTGTGCAGAAAATAGTTTTTAAAAAATATTGAAGCTAAAATCAGCAGGATTATTCCTGCAATCGTTAAAATATAAGTTTCATTAAGAGAAAATGTATCCTGAAAGAAAATTCCAAGAATAAAAAAGATAACAAGAATAAGAAGAGGCTGCTTTTTCAACAGTTTGTGTTTTCCCAAAAATATTTATTTCATGGAAAATTCGCACAGCAATATTTAAAAACTTCAAAAAATTTCCAAAATTCTTTTAGTAAAAGAAAAATCGCAGAAAAATTTTCCACGATTAATGAGTATTTATTTAAATTTTACATGTTTAAAATGACGTCTGCAGCATTTTCACTAGCTCCTTTCCCGCCAAGCTTTTCCCGTAACAGCTCATAATCCCTGAATACTTCAAATCTTTTTTCGGTCGCCAGTATTTTTTTCAGTTCTACCACAAGATTATTGGTATTTAAATCATTCTGAATCAATTCCTTCACTACTTCACGATCCATAATGAGATTTACCAGGGAAATGTATTTTATATTCTTCACCAGCCTTTTGGCAATAGCATAAGAGACTTTACTTCCGCGGTAGCAGACTACTTCAGGTATATTCAGTAAAGCGGTTTCAAGAGTCGCTGTTCCTGAGGTTACCAAAGCCGCTTTTGAACACCTCAGCAGATCGTACGTTTTATTGGACACAAAATGCACATTATCATCTACATATTTTTCGTAAAACTCTTTGGGAAGACTTGGCGCACCGGCTATGATGAACTGATATTCTTTAAAATAAGGACGTACTGAAAGCATGATTTGCAGCATTTTTTCTACTTCCTGTTTTCTTGAGCCCGGCAGTAATGCAATAATTTCTTTTTCGTTTAACCCGTTCTGTATTTTAAAATCCTCAGTATTAATCTCTTCTAATGTAGAGATGGCATCCAGTAAAGGGTGACCTACAAAATGGGAATAAACACCGTGTTTACTATAAAAATCTTTTTCAAAAGGAAGAATTACCATCATCTCATCCACATATTTTCTGATGATCTCTACCCTGCCCTCCTTCCATGCCCAGAGTTGGGGTGAAATATAATAGACAACCTTTATGCCCTGCTCTTTCGCAAATTTTGCAATCCTTAAATTAAAACCAGGATAATCTACCAGAATAAGAACATCCGGTTTATTATTTTGAATATCTTCTTTACAAAATTTAATATTATTCAGGATAGTGCGAAGGTTCATGGCAACTTCAAGAAAGCCCATAAAAGCAAGATCACGATAATGTTTAACCAGGGTCCCGCCCTGTTTTGCCATAAGATCGCCTCCCCAGAATCTGAACTCCGCATTGAGATCCTTCTGTTTCAGCGCTTTCATTAAATTACTTCCGTGCAAATCTCCGGATGCTTCTCCGGCAATGATATAATATTTCATTTCTGGTGAAATCTTTAATTTTAAATTGCCATTATGAATCTCTTTTTAATTCTTTAAATGAAATTATGGGAGGTTTCTATAACAGCTATAGAAAACAAATTAGGACTTCATTGCATCTTAATTTGTAAATTTGTTCAAAGATAATGATAAAAATGTCAGAAGAATTTGAAATCCGGAATAAAGTTGCAGAGAGCGGACTGATCAATTTTGATCTAACTGATCTCGTACCGAAAGGAGTAAGGAAAGGTCTTGACCTTAAAGATTTTCTTTTTATGGAAATGATTCTAAAAGAGAAAGATTTCCGTGAAAAAGTTGCAGCGATTGATGTTGAAGAATACCGCGATGCTTATATATACATCTACAATTCGGCAGATGCTATTGTTCCGCTTTGGGCGTACTTTTTAATCACTGCCAGATTAACGGATGTTGCTAAAAAAATTGTCTTTGGAAACCGGGAAGATCTGGAAGTAATTCTGATGCATAACGCAGTTAAAAATTATGATTTTGAGGAGATGCGCGGCAAAAGAGTCCTGGTAAAAGGATGTTCGGACAAAGAAATCCCTGAAAACGCCTATATTGAGCTTGTTGAACAACTGAAACCTATCGTAAAATCATTAATGTTCGGCGAAGCCTGCTCAAATGTACCCATTGTTAAGAATTAACAGCATAATGACATTTACGCCTGGTTTAATATTCATATAAGTATTAGGAATATTTTTTGATGATCTGAATAGTAACAATAAAAATCATCAACTATGGGCTTAATTGATTTACTCACCGGAAACACCGGCAATCAGGTAGCAGAAAGGGCTGAAAACAAATTCGGAATAAGCAGGAATCAGGTCCTTGCATTGCTTGCGGTAGCTGCCCCGCTTATTATTTCTTATCTCAGCAAAAAATCGCAGTCTCCCAACGAAGCAGAATCCTTAAATACTGCGCTGGATAAAGATCATGACGGAAGTATTCTTAATGATGTCAGCCAGGCCGAAGCAAGACAATCCGAAGGAAACTCTATCCTTAATCATATTTTTGGAGAAGAAAAGCAGACCGTGGAAAGTCAGTTATCTCAGAAAACAGGAATTTCCATCGATAAAATCGGACCTGTGCTATCAATGCTCGCACCGATCATTATGGGATATATCGGAAAAGAGAAACAACAGAACAATGTGGGAGCCGGCGGTTTAGGAGGCTTGCTCGATGGTATTCTAGGCAATGCTTCGGGACAGGCACAAAATGGGCAGTCAAATCCTTTGAATGATATTATAGGAAATGTGTTGGGCGGACAGTCCAACTCTTCATCAAACCCACTTAATGATATTATCGGCAGTGTTTTAGGAAATAATAACAACCAGAAGAAAGATGGCGACAGCGGCGGAATCGGAAGTATTCTGGGAAATATTTTTGGAGGAAAATAATTTTTACACCTCTTCATAAAAAAGACCGGAAGTAGTTTCCGGTCTTTTTAGCTTTTAGATTTTTCTTCGGCAGCTGCCACAGTTTTTGAAGATTTTCTTGGCCTTCTTTTTCCGTAGCTTCCGTTGTTAATCTTTCCTCTTTTTGATTTTTTGTCTCCTTTTCCCATAGTAATATAATTTAGTTGTATTACGAAATTAGAGAATACCATTTTAAAATCAAAAAGATCAGCTGTTAAAATTTTTATAATTCTTTAGCAAAGATGAAAGCCCGATGCGGATAATCATAAAATCTTCATCATCACTTACCTTCTCTCTTCTTACTTCTTACTTCTTACTTCTTACATTTTACTTCTCACTTCTCACCTCCCTCCTCTTACTCCTAAACGTTAACCGTTTTCCATTTTCCTTTCTTAAATAACATAAAAGCAACTATTGTGATCAAAGCTTCGGCAACAGGAATTGAGATAAATACTCCTTTTGGTCCCAATGCAAAATATTTTGAAAGAAGATAAGCAAATGGAATCTGAAACAGCCAGAAGCCGCAAAGATTCACCCAGGTTGGCGTCCAGGTATCACCAGCTCCGTTAAAAGCGTTAATCATTACCATCCCGATTCCGTAAAAAATAAATCCAACAGCCATAATATGCAATGCATTGGTGGCAATATTTCTAATTTCAGTTTCATTGGTGAAAAATCCGGCTAAAAAATCACCCATAAAAAAGAAAATAACACTAACGACTATCATAAAAATCACATTATATTTAACGGTTTTCATAACAGATTGCTCTGCCCGAAGCATTTCGCCGGCTCCCATGTTTTGTCCGACAAGTGTTGATGCGGCGTTACTTAATCCCCATGCAGGAAGCATAAAAAACATCATCAGACGTAAAGCGGTTTGATATCCCGCAGAAGCATTTTCACCACCGGTTGTCGCCACAAGCTGAGCCAGAAAGATCCAGCTGCACGAAGCAATCACAAACTGAAAGATTCCGGGAGTGGCAATTTTTATGACTGATTTAATAATATTAAAATCAGGTTTAAAATATTTCGACTCAATTCTGATTTGTGAATCTGCAATTAAAAGATGATAAAGCTGATAAAGGACACCAATGCTCCTCCCGATCGTTGTAGCAAGAGCTGCTCCCGTTAATCCCATTGCCGGGACCGGCCCGAAACCTTTAATTAAAACCGGGCACAAAATAATATTCGCAATATTGGCTATCCAAAGAGATTTCATGGCAATGGCAGCATTTCCCGCTCCTCTGAAAATTCCGTTGATCAGGAATAACAACATGATAATAACGCTGCTTCCCATCATAATTCTTGTAAATCCTTTACCGTAAGATGCAGCTTCAGGTTTTGAACCCATCATAATTAAAATTTCTTCAGCATAAATCACTCCGAACAAACTTAAAATAAAAGTGATCGCAAAGGAAACCAATAAAACCTGAGCTGCACTTCTGGAAGCCTGCTTCGGATTTTTCTCCCCAATTCTCCTTGCAACCATTGCCGTTGCCGCCATACTCATCCCTATGGCAATAGAATACATCACGGAAAGCACGGATTCTGTCAGACCGACTGTCTGTATAGCAAAACCACTTTCTTTCAAGTGTCCTACAAAATACAGATCTACCAATGCAAATACAGATTCCATGGCCATCTCCAGCATCATCGGAATTGCCAGAAGAAGAACAGCGCTCCTTATCGTCGCTTTTGTATAGTCTACTTCTTCACCGCTTAACGCTTTCTTCAGAAATTTGAAATATTTTGACATTGATTTTGATTTTGTATCCGGCAAAAATAGATATTCAGAAATGATTATTTCTTGGCATATGAAAGGTTTTATAAAAATTATTCTTGCAGTACTATTAATTAATTTCTTTTAAAAACCTTTAAAAATCATATCTTTGCACACGGAAAATTCAAACTTCTGCGGTTGGTGTTTTAAGCTTGATCTTCAAAACTTTAAACACTGAACACAGAACCCTGAACTTTAAATCTTGAACTTTAAACAAATAATTATGTTTCGATCGCACAACAACGGAGAATTATCTCTCAAAAATCTTAATGAAGAAGTTACACTTTCAGGATGGGTACAGACCATTCGTGATAAAGGATTTATGATTTGGATAGATCTTCGTGATCGTTACGGAATTACCCAATTGGTTTTTGATCAGGAGCGTTCTACTGCCGAACTGATGGAAAATGCAAAAAAACTGGGCCGTGAGTTTGTGATTCAGGTTACAGGAAAAGTTATTGAAAGAGTAAGTAAAAACCCAAACATCCCGACAGGAGAAATTGAAATTCTTGTTGAAAAATTAACGGTTCTTAATGAATCCCAGCTTCCCCCTTTCACCATTGAAGATGAAACGGACGGTGGTGAAGAATTACGAATGAAGTACCGTTACCTTGATATCAGAAGAAATCCTGTGAAAGACAAGTTGATTTTCCGTCACAAAATGGCTCAGAAAGTAAGAAACTACCTGTCAGATAACGGCTTTATCGAGGTTGAAACGCCGGTTTTAATTAAATCTACTCCGGAAGGCGCAAGGGATTTCGTGGTTCCGAGCAGAATGAATCCGGGACAGTTTTATGCGTTGCCACAATCTCCGCAAACCTTTAAGCAACTGCTTATGGTTGGCGGAATGGATAAATATTTCCAGATTGTAAAATGTTTCCGTGATGAAGATTTAAGAGCCGACAGACAGCCGGAATTTACACAGATCGATTGTGAAATGGCTTTCGTGGAACAGGAAGACGTAATGAATGTTTTTGAAGGAATGACCAAAACTTTACTGAAAGACATCACCGGTCAGGAATTCGGAGACTTCCCGAGAATGACTTTCGCAGATGCGATGCAGAAATACGGAAACGACAAACCGGATATCCGTTTCGGAATGGAATTCGTGGAACTGAATGAGTTGGTAAAAGGAAAAGAGTTTAAGATATTTGATGATGCCGAACTTGTGGTCGGAATTAATGTAGAAGGCTGTGCAGATTATACCAGAAAGCAGATTGATGAGCTTGTTGACTGGGTTAAAAGACCTCAGATCGGTGCTTCAGGAATGGTATGGGTGAAATTCCAGAATGATGGTGTGAAGACTTCTTCGGTAAATAAATTCTACAACGAGGAAGATTTAGCAAAAATCATTGAAAAATTCGGAGCAAAAGAAGGTGATTTAATGTTGATTCTTTCCGGAAACGAAAATAAGGTAAGAACACAGCTTTCCGCTTTAAGAATGGAGCTGGGTAACCGTTTAGGATTAAGAAAAGGAAATGAATTCGCACCACTTTGGGTGGTAGATTTCCCATTATTGGAATTTGATGAAGAAAGCGGACGTTACCACGCAATGCACCACCCTTTCACTTCTCCGAAACCGGAAGATATTCATTTGCTGGAAACGGATCCGGGAAAAGCAAGAGCAAACGCTTACGATATGGTATTGAACGGGAACGAAATCGGCGGAGGTTCTATCAGAATTTTCGATAAAGATCTTCAGTCTAAAATGTTTGATCTGCTTGGTTTCACCAGAGAAGAAGCGGAAGCTCAGTTTGGTTTCTTAATGAATGCATTTAAATATGGCGCTCCGCCTCACGGTGGGTTAGCTTTCGGTTTTGACCGTTTGGTAGCCATCCTCGATGGAAATGAAGTAATCAGGGATTATATTGCATTCCCGAAAAATAATTCCGGGCGTGATGTGATGATTGATGCACCGGCTGCCATTGCAAATGAACAGCTGGATGAACTGGAACTTAAACTAAATTTAAAAGCATAAAGAGAAGCAGAGAAAAATTTCTCTGCTTTTTTGTTTTAGGCTTATCTTTATAGTCATAAAATTAATATCATGAAAAAAATTTCTATCCTTTTATTATTAACTTGCGTATATCATTTTGCACAAACTATTACCCCCACATCTGGTGTGGTGTATGTAAAAAAAGGCTCAGCAGGTAACGGAAGTTCCTGGAGCAATGCTGTTGGAGAATTAGCAGACGCTCTTAAAGCGGCCAAAACAAACCAAAACATACAAGAGATATGGGTATCAAAAGGAACTTACAAGCCGATGTATAGCCCTGAAGATAATAATTTTGGCACTGCATACGATACACGGAATGGGTTTTTAATGGTAAACAATGTCAAGGTTTACGGCGGCTTTCCTGATAGTGGTACTCCCACAATGAATGATCGTAATTTTTTAACTAATGAAACTATTCTTAGCGGAGATTTGGATAATAATGGGATTACTAATATCAATGATGCCCAGCACATCGTTTTATCCGTTGGAAATGTTGGCACGGCCCTGTTGGATGGTTTTACAATAATACATGGCAAGAGTATTAATACCGCTATCAACATAACTATAAATTCAAATAATATTACATCCGGCACAATCTATTCTAGTGGCGGAGGTATTTTTATTTATAATTCCTCTGTTAGTTTAAACAACCTGATCTTGACAAATAATACGGCCCAATCCGGAGGTGCCATATTTACTCAAAACTCATCTTCGGTAATCAATAATACCAAAATTTCAAATAATACAGTTGCGAGCCTCGGAGGAGGAATACTTGCCGTTTACTCATCAAATATTCTTAAAAACGTTTCCATTAGCAATAATATAGCCGATTCCGGTGGAGGCGGGATATTCAATAACAATTCTTATACTGCAGCAATCAATACTGTCATTCAAAATAACTCGGCGCCTTATGGAGGGGGCGTGTATAATCATTCTTCACAGCCTACTTTTGTTAATGTACTTATTGCAAACAATTCTGCAACGTCAAGTGGAGGAGGTGTATATAATAACTTAGGGGGAAATTATTACAATACAACAATAATCAATAACGGTAATAATGGAATTTATGATTCCGGAACTTCAAAATGGTACAATTCTATTATTTGGGATTTTGTCAATGGAAGCAACTATACTACAGCTACAACGATCGTTAGAGATGTTCCTTCAAAAAGCGTTATTAATATTACCCAATTAGGCATTTCAATAAATGACATTTTTAACAATCCCAGTGCAAATGATTTTACTTTAAAGAGCAACAGTTCGGCAATCAATCTGGGAAACAATGAATATTTTGATACAGCCATCTATGGCAATTCAGATCTGGCAGGACATAATCGTATCGTGAATGCAAGAATTGATCTGGGCGCTTATGAATTTCAACAAACATTAGCCACTCATGAAACTAATGTTATAGAAAAAAAACTGCTATATCCAATTCCATTCAATGAAGTTATTAACATAAATTCTCCAGCTACTATACAACGCTTGGAGCTTTATAATATGGCAGGTCAAATGATCTTAATTAAAAAGGATCAACCCTCTAAAACTACTATTTCAACATCAGAACTTCCAACAGGAATGTATATTTTAAAAATTACTACCAGGTTAGGAACAGAATCAATTAAAATCAATAAGTTTTAGCAATAATTAATGCAATAATACTTATGGCAAAATTGAATTTGAATTACAAAATAAAAAAGCAGAGAAATCTCTGCTTTTTTATTTATTATTCTCTGATAAATTTCTGCTTATAATCCCCAATAACAAGGAAATAAACACTTTTGTTCAAGCTTCTAACATCAATTTTTAAATTGTTTTCTTTTGTACTTATGGGTAACGTTAAAACCAATCTTCCAGTTACATCAAAAACATTTCTTATTATTTAATATCTAAAATCTAAATTACCACATTCAGTAAATATTTTCCTCACGGCACAATCATTGTAGATTTTTGTTAAATCAAATTACAATGAAAGCAATCTGGAACGGCGCCATTGGCTTTGGCTTAGTAAATATTCCTGTTAAAATTTATTCGGCAACAGAAACCACCAAACTGGATCTGGATATGCTTGATAAATCCGATTTTTCAAATATCCGTTTTAAAAGGGTCAATGAAACCACAGGAAAGGAAGTAAAATGGGAAAACATTGTAAAAGGTTATCTCATGGAGGATAAATACATCATTCTTGATGAAGAAGACTATGAAGCGGCAAGTCCTGAAAAATCCAAAATATTATCAATAGACCAGTTTGTAAAAGAATCTGAAGTAGATTCCGTATATTTTGAAAATCCATATTACCTGGAGCCTCAGAAGAATGGTGAAAATGCTTACAGACTTCTTTTAAAAGCATTAGCTAAAACAGAAATGGTAGGAATAGGAACCTTTGTGCTTCGTGAAAGTGAAGCGATTGGAATGATCCGGCCCTATAAAGATGATGTTCTTGTCCTAAACCGTCTCAGATTTGCACAGGAAATCAGGGATTACAGCGATCTGAAAATTCCCGCCAAAAAACCGCCGAAACCGGCAGAGCTCAAAATGGCTGTCAGCCTTATAGAACAACTTTCACAGGAATTCGATCCTGAAATGTATAAAGACACGTATTCTGAATCGTTAATGAAAATTATCAAGCAGAAAGCAAAAGGGAAAAATATCAAAGCGAAAAAAGCTGAACCCGCAAAAGAAGGTAAAGTTATTGATCTTATGGCTCAGCTCAAAGCCAGTTTACAAAGTCCAAAATCTAAAAATGCATCATAATGGCCTTAAAAGATTACAATGCAAAAAGAAGGTTTAATGAAACCACTGAACCGGAAGGAAAAACAAAAAAAAGTAAAGACAAACTGATTTTTGTGATCCAGCGACATGCCGCCTCGCGGCTTCATTATGATTTCAGGTTGGAAATGGAGGGTGTATTGAAAAGCTGGGCCGTTCCGAAAGGTCCTTCTTTGGATCCTAAAGATAAGCGGCTCGCAATGATGGTGGAGGATCATCCTTATGATTATAAAGATTTTGAGGGAAACATTCCTGAAGGTAACTACGGCGCAGGACAGGTGGAAATATGGGACAGCGGAACATATGAACCTCTTGACAATAACTCAAAGCTTTCTGATGAAAAGGAACTGCTGAAAGAACTTCACGCCGGATCTTTAAAATTTATCCTTCACGGTAAAAAGCTTAAAGGCGAATTTGCTTTGGTTAAAATGAAAAATACTGAAGAAAATTCATGGCTGCTCATCAAACATAAAGATGATTTTGCAGAAAGTGATTACGATGCGGAAGAAAACACCTCAAAGAATTCCCAAGTCACTAAATTCTTAGAGGAAAAAAAAAGCCCAAACGTCAGCAAAAAAAAGTCGTAAAGGAAGAAGTAAAACCACGGTTTCAGCGGTTCAATTCTTTAGTCGATGAAAAAAAACTTGAGAATTTCATTAAGCCCATGCTTGCAAAACCGCATCCTGAAGCCTTTGACGATGAAGACTGGGTTTTCGAAATAAAATGGGACGGTTACCGCGCTATTGCCGATCTAAGCGATGAACCTCTCTTCTATTCCCGAAACGGGATCTCCTTTTTATCAAAATTTGAAAAAGTTGCCAATGATTTCAGTGTACAGAAACATAAGATGATTCTGGACGGTGAAATTGTAGCGTATGATGAGAGCGGAAGACCGAATTTCCAGCTGCTTCAGCAAATAGGTGACAATCCGGATCTTGCGCTGGTGTATCAGGTTTTTGATATTCTTTGGCTCAACGGTCATTCTACGGAAGAGCTTCCGTTGATCCAGCGTAAAGAACTCCTCAAAGAAGCATTGGTTGAGACGGATGTTATCAAATATTGTGATCATATCCAGGAGAAAGGCATTTCCTTTTTTAACCAAATGAAAAAAATGAAGCTGGAAGGAATGATCGCCAAAAAAGCAGACAGCGTTTACACCGAAAACCACCGTACTTCCGACTGGCTTAAGATAAAATTCACCAACACGGAAGAAGCCATTATCTGCGGATTTACGGAACCCCGTGGATCAAGGGAAGGTTTCGGTGCCCTGATCCTGGGAAAATACATTGACGGCCAACTGATTTATTCAGGACATACTGGGACAGGATTCAACCGCGAATCAATTATGGAACTTCATGAAAGATTAAAGAAAATCATCGTGAAAAATTCCCCTTTTGAAACTAAGCCTAAAACCAATATGCCCGTAACCTGGACCCAGCCGGAGCTGGTATGCGAGATTAAATATTCCGAAATCACAAAAGACGGCATTTTCCGGCATCCGGTTTTCGTGGCACTGCGTGAAGACAAAGAACCTGAAGAAGTAAAAAACACAGCCGGAGAAAAAGATGAAGCAACCCAAAATACAAAAGTTATGAAAGCTACAGCCCCTAAAAAAACACGTCCTTCCGAAAACGAAAAGGAAATAACATTAAACAGGCATAAGGTAAAGCTTACCAATCAGGATAAAGTTTATTTCCCTAAAGATGAGGTAACCAAAGGCGATGTCATAGAATATTACCAGTCGGTTGCAGACTATATTTTACCACACCTTAAAAACCGGCCGCTTTCTCTGAACCGTTTCCCAAACGGTATTGAAGAGCAGGGTTTCTATCAGAAAGATGCCAGTGACAATATTCCGGACTGGGTAAAAACAACGCAGGTTTATTCTGAATCCAACGATAAATACATTGATTATATTTACTGTAACGACAAGGCTACTCTTGCTTATCTGAATAATTTAGGGTGCATTGATATGAACCCCTGGAATTCTTCCCTGCCCGACCTGGATCATCCTGACTTTCTTGTGTTAGATCTGGACCCATCCAAAAAGAATACTTTTGACGATGTTATCGAAACAGCCTTACAGGTGAATGAGGTTTTAAATGCCATTAAAATTAAAGGCTACTGTAAAACTTCAGGAAGCACCGGTATTCATGTCTATATTCCGATGGGCGGAAAGTACGATTTTGACCAGGTAAAAGATTTTGCACATATTCTGATGAAACAGGTTCATGAAAAGCTTCCGGAAATCACAACTTTGGAAAGAAGCCTTCAGAAAAGAGATAACAGTAAAATTTACCTTGATTATCTGCAAAACAGAACCGGACAGACTTTAGCCAGTGCTTACAGTATCAGACCTAAAGAAGGGGCTTCCGTTTCCATGCCGCTGGACTGGAGCGAGGTAAAAAAAGGAATGAAACCTACTGACTTTAATATTCATAATGCTCTAGAAAGAATTAAAGAAAAAGGAGATTTGTTTAAACCGGTTCTGGGTAAGGGAATTGATATGATGAAGGCGCTGGAATTGTTGCAGGATATGGAGTAATTCGGTATTTTTGATAAAATTGTACCGTGAAAAATTACTTTTTAGTTTTACTATTGACCCTTATTTTAAGTTGTTCTAAAAGCTCAAATATTAAATATTCTTTTGATAATATTTTAAGTTATGAAGATACTGTATTAATAAAATCCAAATTTGCTGACTGTGGAGAATGGGGAGGTCATGATGAAATAATTAAAATTTATTCTGAAAACAAACTAACTAAATTGGTTTACACTAAATACAAAGTCAATTGTGGAGTTAGGGATGATAAAGGATCAATTGTACAAAATGAAGAGGTAAGAAAAAAGATTGTTTTATCAACTTCTCAAAAAGTGGGTTTGATGAATTACATTAATAATTTAATGCATTACAATTTCATGGAAAATGAATTTGGTAATAGTGGAAATTCTTTTTCTGTTGAAGACAGTGAAAATCAATTAAAAATTTCTCATTACGGTAGCAGCAGCATTTTAATCGAAAACTATGATGATTTAATGCAGACATTAGGTTTTCCAACTGTGGTTGTTAAAAATGAATAATTATGGCAACTTTGCCACCAGACTTTCCGGAAGCAATTTCAGAATATGATAAATGATTTTCCATTTGAAATCCGGAACAATGGTAAAAGAATGCCCTGCATTCACGATGAATTTCGCAACATAATCTGGCTGCATGATCAGGTTTTTATTTAATGCTAAACCCTGATTGATTTTCGTATCAATATAACCGATCACCAAAGCATTGACAACAATGTTTCTTTGTCTTAGCTCCTGTCTTAAGCCGGCAAGATAGGTGGTAAAAGCGGCTTTGGTACTGCCGTACACAAAATTACTTTTCCGCCCGCGAACTCCCGACAGAGAAGATAATCCGATAATCCTTTCTAAACTTTTATTCCTCTTATCCATTGCAATAATATTCAATATGGAAACAGCGCCCATGTAGTTTACCTGCATCATTTGTCTTGCACTTCCAAAATCATGCAGGGCTTTTTCATTTTCTGCTAAAAAGCCGGCAGCATAAACAACAATATGAGGCTTCGCAGAAAGGTCATCATAAAATTTCTGATGAGAATCAAAATCCACCGCATCGAAGTATAAGACTGTAACCTTCGCATGGAACCCATTTTTTGAGACAAATTCTTCCAGTGACTTTGTATTTCGGGATGCCGCCATTACGGAAAATCCTTTTTGAAGGTATTGTTTAATACTTTCCTTTGCAACATCAGAATTGCCTCCTAAGATAAGAACCGTTTTGTTTGTGTTTTTATTCATAATGCAAAGATAATTTTTAATGCGTATTTTCTAAAACAACTAAGGAAGTTATACTTAATCGCCACAGGATGACTGCATCGTACCATGCAGAGGGTATGCATCGTACGGTGCAGGCTGTCTGCATCGCACCATGCAGGGTATCTGCACCGCCCGTCACAGTCTGCGTGTTATACCCGAAGCAATTCATACAATTCATAGCACAGTTAAAGCCACTCGTTGGCTCCTATGGTAATAAGGAAACCGTATCCTCACTGATTCCCTGGACTGATGATATAAAAAGTTTCGGCGGGGTGAGCTTCGCTCACCCCGCCGAAACGAAGTATCTTTATAAAATCGGAAAGATTTATTTCTTATCCGTTTCAATTTCCTTTTTGTCTTCTGCTTTTTCAGCAGCTTTGGCTTTATCTCCAAAACGGGCCTCCGTAAATTCTCTGGAAACAGCCGCTTTTTCAAACTTTAGCTTTCCCGATAATGTTTCGATTACAAAACCATCATCCTGAACCTGAGCAATCCTTCCGTGAAGTCCTGAAGTAAGAACCACTCTGGTTCCTACCTTAAGGGTTTCCTGGAAATTCTTCTCCTGCTTCTGCTTTCTCATTTGCGGTCTTATCATTAAAAAATAAAAACCTACAAACATCACCCCCATCATAATCAGCATCATGGAAGAGTTACCTCCCTGAGCAGGTGCCTGTAAAAAAATTGATAATAAATTCATGATATTATGGTTGAATATTCGCGGTGAATGTTAATTTGATAGGAGCTTTTTCTACATTGGCGAAAACGTCTGCATATTTGTTTACGTTTCCATCAAAGTTTGTAGAATCAAAGTGGAGGGTAATTTTCCCTTTTTTACCCGGCATGATCGGCTCTTTAGTAAAGTCAGGAACAGTACATCCACATCCCGGTTTTACTTCTGAAATCACCAGAGGATTGCTTCCTGTATTTGTAATTTCATATACGTGCTGCACTTTATCTCCTTTTTTTACTTTTCCGAAATCGAAGTTGCTTTCAGAAAGAGCAATAGTAGTTAAAGGCTGGTTGGATACAGGCGCCGGAGCTGCCGTTTCAGGAGTTGCTGCAGCAGCACCTGCAGAATCTGCCGGACCATTTCTGTGAATTTCCGGTCTTTCGGTAAGAAGTTTTTCCTGGTTTTCTTTGTTTTCCTTTTTACAAGAAACAAATCCAAAACCTATTACTGATAAAGCGATAATTGATAACGTCTTTTTCATATTGAAATATTTATATTCTATTTAAATCTTTACAGTATTTATCCAAAATTCCGTTAATGAAAATATTGGAGCGATCCGTGGCAAATACTTTGGCAATCTCAATATATTCATTAATGATCACCCTTGAAGGTGTAAAAGGAAAATTATCCAGTTCCGTAAGTGCAGTAGACAGGATTACTTTATCCATTAGTGAAACCCTTTCCAGATCCCAGTTTTCCAGTCTTTCTTCCAGTTTCTTCTCATTGTTTTCCCAGCTGTCCAGCGTATTTCTTAAAAGCTTGATGGAAAAAGTTTTATCTTCATCATCTTTAATCATTTTGATCAAGGTTCTGCTTTCTTCATCTTCCTTTAAAAAACCGATTGTTTTCTGAACCATAGAATTGGCAATATGAATATCATCATACCATGAAAGTTCCTTGTCTCCCAGATAATCATGAAAATCATCGTTTTCAGCAATATATCTTAAAAATAACTTACCGATAAACTTCTGATCCTCTTCAAAAGAATAAGATTCTTCCTTCATAAAATCCTGGTATCTTTTTCCGGCAGTAATTCTCTGGAATGTTTTTACGAGAAGGTCGTCGTGCAAATCCCACTTAAGCTGCTTGTGCTGGCCTGTAAAGAATAACCGTTCCGGGTTTTCCTCCAGCTTAATCAAAACCTTATTGTTGATGAATTTTTGGTTAGGATTAATATCTGCATCGGTTTTAATATATTTATTCTTTCCAATTTCGATCTGGTTTTCTGCCAGTTCTTTCAGTGCAACCAGAAAATTCAATTCATAGATATAGAGATCATAAATCTTCTCTATTCCGGTAAACATGTTTTTCTCTAATACATCAAACTTAACAGGATTCTGGTAATATGAATACACAGTCTGTACTACTTTTTCACGGATTTGTCGTCTTCCTAACATTCAAAGAGCTTTTTATGGGCGCAAAGATACGAAATTTAAAATTTATGGGATTCGTAGTATGATGACATTTTCGTAAATTTGTAAAAGTTTATGAAAGCTTTAAAAACCCTAAACCCCTACTTCTGGAAACACAAAATATTATTATTTTGGGGGGTATTATTTATCATTGCCAGTAATTTCTTCAATATCTATAAAGTTCAGTTCGTGGGAAAATCTGTGGACGAACTTACACGCAACGGAAATCTCGGTTTCAACAGACAGGTGTTGATTTATGTTGCCATTATTGTAGGATGCTCCCTTCTTACAGGTTTCTTTACTTTTATGATGCGGCAGACGATTATTGTTGCTTCCAGAAGGATTGAATATGAACTTAAAAACAAAATCTACAGGCACTATCAGGATTTGTCTTTAACGGATTATAAGCAAACCACCATTGGAGATCTCATGAACAGACTGAGTGAAGATGTTGTTGCAGTAAGGATGTATCTTGGCCCCGGCGTAATGTATGTCGCCAACTTATTGGTGCTTGTTATTATCACCGCAATTTATATGCTGAAGACGGATGTTTCCATGACGCTTTGGACCTTGCTTCCTTTACCGCTTCTTTCGTATGCTATTTATAAGGTAAGTTCCATTATCAATAAAAAATCGAAGATCATGCAGAAAAGCCAGTCGGCCATTTCTACTTTCGTGC
Source organism: Chryseobacterium sp. MHB01 (assembly GCF_034651565.1). NCBI lineage: Bacteria > Pseudomonadati > Bacteroidota > Flavobacteriia > Flavobacteriales > Weeksellaceae > Chryseobacterium > Chryseobacterium sp. MHB01. The sequence goes on from NZ_JAYEDA010000009.1 coordinate 95,126, forward strand.
AGGACAGCTTTTCGGGGATACGCGTTGTGAAATTTTTCGCCCGTGAAAAATACATTGAAAAAAACTATGGAGTAAAAGTTACGGACTATCAGGATAAAGCGCTGGACCTTGCCAAAACGGAAGCTTACTTCTTCACCATCATCCTTTTTGTAATCGGTCTTCTGAATGTTGCCATTATCTGGATCGGCGGACAGAAATATATTGCCGGAGAGCTTAGCATCGGTAAAATTGCAGATTTCTTTATGTACATCAATACCCTGATATTTCCTTTCTCTATGGTAGGCTGGGTAACTTCTGTAAACCAGAGGGCTGAAGCATCCATGCAGAGGATTAATGAATTTATGGATAAGAAATCGGAAATCGTTAACCAAAACTTTGAAAATTATTCCATTAAAGGAGATATTGAATTCAGAAATGTATCTTATGTTTATCCTAATACAGGAATTACAGCATTAGAAAATCTAAGTTTTACAGTAAAATCCGGTGAATCACTTGCCATTATGGGCAAAACAGGAAGTGGAAAATCAACCATTGCGTTATTACTCTGCAGGCTTATTGACCCCACAGAAGGAGAAATTTTAGTTGACGGAAAAAACTTAAAAGAGCATAATTTAGATAACTACAGAAACTTCATCGGCTATATCCCCCAGGAGAGTTATCTTTTTTCTGATTCGATTGAAAATAACATCGGTTTTGCCATAGACCATCCAACTCATGAAAAAGTAGTGGAATATGCAAAAATTGCAGACGTTGATAAAAACATCGTAGAGTTTAAAGATCAGTATAAAACTATGGTAGGCGAACGCGGAGTGATGCTTTCGGGAGGTCAGAAACAAAGAATCTGCATTGCCAGAGCACTGATTAAAGACCCCAGCATTATCATTTTTGACGATTCTCTGTCTGCCCTGGATACTGAAACTGAGCAGAACATCCTCGAAAATATTGAAAGAAAAATTCATCACGCAACTTCTATAATCATCACACACAGAGAGTCTAGCGCCCAACGTGCAGATAAAATCCTTAACCTGACTGAAATTAACAATTCCGTAACTGCATAGCGCATTCATTCACAAATGTTAAATAAATCATAAAAAAAATTTTGTGATTAAAAGAAAACTTTTATATTTGTTCTTAACAAGATTAAAAAATATCTAACAATGAGTGAATACAAGGAACGCCATGAAAATGAAATTTTCACTAAGGTGTTAAAAGCAGGGAGAAGAACTTATTTCTTTGATGTGCGCGAGACGAAAGCAGGAGATTATTATCTTACGATTACCGAAAGTAAAAAGAACTTCGGGGAGAATGGAGAAGCTACATTCGAGAAGCATAAAATTTATCTTTATAAAGAAGATTTTAAAAGTTTTCAGGAGATGTTTAATGAGTCCACAGATTTCATCATTAACGAAAAGGGTGAGGATGTAATATCAGAAAAGCATGATAAAGACTTCAAAAGCAGAACATATACTATAGATTCTGACGACGAGGTTTAAAATATTTATAACATTTAAAAACACAAGCATCTGGAAAAAGATGCTTTTTTTATTTTCTTTTCTAATCTTTTGTATTTAAGTTAAATTAATTAGACAGCGACGCTCATTAATATGCAACGCATAATTATTAACGATATTCTTTATTTTAAATTAAAATTATCATATATTTTTTTATTAATTTCACGATAATTAATGTAAAATTGTGATTATTTAATAATTTTACCGTTAAAAAATTAAATAATCCATCTAATTATCATTAATAAATTTGAATTAAAAATAGTTTATATGAAATAATTTTAACCTTAAATATAAAAGAATGAAAAAAAATTTACTCGTTTTTCTTTTGGCATCTGCACTATGTTTTGCCCAAAACTCTTTAATGGTATCTCCCCAAACCGGAACAATGATCACTTCGGGAACCATTTCAAATTTCAAACTAATAAGTGATGGCAGCAGCGCTGCGCTGGTTGCTACACATAATGCTTCAGGTAAAGTTTTTATTGTTGATATTAATGACAGTAATCCCGCAGATAAAGCTGCAAATACAATCGCAACAACTTCTACCAATGTAAAAACAAGAATCTCTGCTGCATTAGGACAAACCGTTACTTCCATTAAAAACATCGAGGTAAATCCTATTACAAATGCCGTCTATGTAATGGCCATGGTAAGCGCAACACCTTACTTCCTGAAATTAACGAATGCCGGAAATACTATTACCGCATTAGATTTCAACACAATGCCATACTGCACTTTAAATTTCACCAATGCAAATTGCACTTTCCAGGATATTGCATGGGGTGGCAACCGATTGTTTGTTTCCAGTAACCACAATACATTAAATGGAGAATTGGGTTATATTTCGGCTCCGTTTACCAACAATACGACAATTAGCAAAAGATCTACCACCATGTTCAAATCTAACTGGGGAAATATGTATATAACAAGTGCTCCATTAGAAAAATTAAATTATGTAAAGATTGGCAATACCGAATATCTTTGCGGATTAACTACCTGTGCTCCGGGATTTTCTGAAACCGTATCTTCTCTGACGAGCAATTCAGGACTGTTCACTGTGAGAGAAGCTTTTAATGTTAACTTTGACGAGCCTGTAAAAACGATCGCCATCAATAACGGAAGCAATGCCTACTTATTAGATTTACATCAAAACTTTCCTAGCGGTAATAATATTTATAGAATTGGAAAAAAATACCTTGATGGTACACCTTTTACAAACAATACTTATAATAATAATGCCGTAGAACTGAGAAACTTTTCCGGAAATCCAAACACTAATCTTACTGAAGAAGAATTTAAAATGTTCCCGGGAAACTTTTCATCAATGGCTTACTATTCTAACTGTGAATTACTTACATTATCATCAGACCACCAAACTCTTGCAAAATTGAGCGTTTGTAATGCAATTTTAAGTACTGCTGAGCAGAATCAAAAAGACATTAATTTTGAGCTATCTCCTAACCCCGCTTCAGACCTGTTACATATTTCTTATAATGAAAATCTTTATAAAAACATGGAAGCGGAAATTTACAGTTTCGATGGAAAGCTTATCAAAAAACAAATGATCAATTCTCAAAATAAGAAAATTTCAATCTCAGATCTGCATACAGGAAACTATATCCTGAAAGTCTTTCATAAAGGAGTTTATTTACACTCTAAATCTTTCATAAAGAAATAAAAAGCAATAAATTCTATGTGATATGTGCGGATCGAAAGTCCGCACATTATTCTTTTTTAAATTCATTAGATTATATGAAAAAAATAACTCAGGCAAAAAAAATAAAGAATTTTTATATTCTTCTTTTTTTGTTTTTATGCAATTTCTGTTTTTCCCAAGAAATATCTATTGCCTCAAGCAATCCGAACAAGCCGGTATTCAAAGTTTTTCCCATTGAAGAAAATATTAAGCAGCCTTCAGCTGTTTTTAAAATTTTCATGATCCAGGATAGTATTGAATCACAAACGCCTTTATTAGGCTCATATTCTTATGTAAAAGATACAATCTTTTTTGAGCCACAGTTTGAGCTGGGCGAAGGACTGACGTTTAATGTCAACTTTTCGTATAATAACAATATCATAAAAAAAACATATAAAACTAAATCTGTTGACAATTCGATAAACCAAAAAACCGATATACAAGAAATATATCCACGTAATAATAAAATTCCAAAAAATATTCTGATTTTTTATGTTGAGTTTTCTGCACCGATGACAGAGGATGAGTCTGCTTACAGATACGTTAATTTACTTGACGAAAACAAAAAAGTAATACCGCATGTTTGGTATAATAAAGCCAGATGGATTAGTGATAAAGTCGTGATGCTAATGATCCATCCCGGAAGAGTAAAAAAAGACATCTCATATTATGACAATCTTGGTGAAATATTTACAGTAGGCAAAAAATATTACCTGGAAATTACCGATAAAATCAAGCCACTGAACAGCAAATCCAAATTAATATCTTTTACAAAAGAATTAGAAATCACCAATCCTATTAATACATGTCCAAAATTTATAGAGGATAAATTACAAATTCCTGAAAAAAATACTTCGGATAAACTGAAAATTGTTTTCGACAGACCTATTGACATTTTTTCTGCACAAATCGGAATTTCAGTATATAATTATAAATCTGATAAAATAGTTGAAGGAAAGATTATTGCCGGATCTGACGACACTGAATGGTACTTTATGCCTGATCAACCGTGGACAGAAAAAAAATATACGCTGATTCTTAATAAATACGTTTCTGATCCTTCAGGAAATAGTCTTAATAAACCATTTGAAGCCACTGTTGTAAAAAAATCTTACAATAAGCAGATCGCTAAGAAGTTAAACATAAAGTTAAATGAATAATAATTACCCAATAAATATTAAATGTACAATAAAAAAACATCCTGCTTAATATAAGCAGGATGCTGAATTTTGGGTGAATGATGGGTCTCGAACCCACGACCTTCGGAACCACAATCCGACGCTCTAACCAACTGAGCTACAATCACCGTTTTGTGAGTGCAAATATAGGGAAGATTTTTTAATTACCAAACAATTCCGTCAAAATTTTTCATTGCAATAAGCTTCTCAGACGTAAATCCCTCAGCATAAGTCACTCCCGATAACCGCCCAAGATCCTGAGCACGATATGTTAAGCTTTCATAAAAGTCTTTTGAAGTAATTGGCGTCTCCGGTTCCTTGGAAGCCGGGTCATAAAACTGAGTTTTAAAAGCCATACAAGCTTGAATCTTTTTTTCCAGATGATCTGAAATATCAATTACAAACTCAGGCTCAATATTTTTCCATTGTATGTAGTGAAATATATGTTTTGGCCTCCAGATCTCTTGATTTTCTCCTTCAAGAACAGTTTCGATCTTTCTTAATCCTGCTATAAAGCATGCATCCGACACTAATTTCGCTCCTTTTGCATGATCCGGGTGTCTGTCATCAATTGCATTTGCTAAAACGATTTCAGGCCTGTATTTGCGAATCATTTTTACAATTCTCATCTGATAGTCTTCAGAGTTTTCCAGAAAGCCGTCTTTCATGCCCAGATTTTCTCTTGCAACCACCCCCAGGATCTTTGCTGAATCAGAGGCTTCCGCTTTTCGGGTTTCTTCAGTACCTCTCGTACCAAGCTCCCCGCGGGTAAGATCTACGATAACGCATTTTCTACCTTCGGAGACCATTTTAACGATTGTTCCGCCGCAGCCAAGTTCTACGTCATCAGGATGCGCACCAAAAGCTAATATATCTGTTTTCATATATTCAAAGATATGATTTAAATAAAAACTTCCCAAACATTACGATTGGGAAGTCCTATAATTATTTAAGAATAAATTATTTATTGATTTCTGCATTCAATTTTATAGCATCCTGATACGTAGGATCCAATTGAACAGATTTTGAAACGTAATCTTTAGCTTTCGCAAGATCAGAATCTTTACTCATATAGGCTACAGCAAAGTAAGCATAAGCAAGCGTCTGCTTATTAGCTTCCTGATCTGCAGGCTTCACTGTATTAATGAATTTTTCATAAGCGATTTTTGCTGCGTCATTATTTCCAGCCTGTTGGTAAGAATATCCCAAGCTGTAATAACCAGGTGCCCAATCAGGAAGAAGTGCATTCATTTTCTGCCAAGTTTGAATAGCTCCATTCCAGTTTTTTGCATCCTGATAAGCGGTTGCTAACTTAAACAAAGAATCTGAATCCTGTGCATTTGCTGCAACTTTTTGCTTCAATCCTTCAATAACAGGGTTTGTTGGTCCTGCATCAACATCAGACTGTGAAGCTCCTCCACCTGCAATTTTAACAAGCTCCATATCCCACTTCATTGTTTCGTCTTTCGCTGCTTTTGCAATAGCAATTTTTTGTTGTGCTTCTGTTGTTAAAGCTGTTTTTTTAGCAGCATCCGTTTCGGTTTTAGCTAATCCGGCAGCAATTAATCCCATCAATCCCTGATCTGCAGGCTGTACTCTTGATTTATCAGCCTGAGAAACAAAATTATCCATATTTTGTTTTGCTTCAGCATATTTCCCGTCTGCATATAATTGATACGCTCTTAATTTAAATTTAATAGGATCATTAATTTTATCGAAAATCTTATCTAAAACCTGTTTTGAGTTTGCATAATCTTCATTTGTAAAATAAAGTTTTGCAATTTCCAGTTGCGTATATGGATCTTCATCCGCATATTTGGTATAATTGATAAGATCTTGTGTTGCTTTTGCATTTTGCTGATATCTGATATCATAGGCTGCTAAAGCTTTATAAGCCGGAGCATATGTAGGATCTGTTGCGATAGCTTTATCGATGCTTGTCTTAGCCTGTTGCCATTGTTGTGCGGCCATCCATAATGTTCCCATTCTCGTATAAACGGAAGCCTTATTTTTAGCTAAAGGAAGCGCTTTATCATAGGCTGTCATCGCATCACCCGGCATTCTTTTTAATCTGTAGGCATCACCTAAAGTATAATAATAGTGTGCGGGAACATCTTTTTTAGACGCTCTTTCAATCGCTTTGTTTAGGTATTGAATTGCTAAATCCGGAGAGTTATTTTTTTCAAATAAAGTTAATGCTTCTGCAGCTCTGAATAACACTTCTGCATCTTTTTCTTTAGAATCAGAAACAATACTCTGAATTTCTGCAATTGCATTTTTGTCGCCTTTACCGAGTTTAACGGCTGCTAAACCGATTTTGTTTAAATAACTTTTTTTATCAGCGGCAAGACCTTTGTTGAAATTGTCTGTAGCTGCTGTAAAATCAGGTTCTCCCTGTTTTAGATATGTATTTCCAAGGTAAAAATAGTTTTCAGCAGTAGGTGCCGATGTAATCATGCTTGTGAAATTAGCTTTTGCCTGAGCGTATTTATCACTATCCATACTATTGATACCATCCTGTACGGTTTGCGCAAAAGCAAAATTAGTGAAAAATACCACTGCTGCTCCAAAAGCAATCTTCTTTACATTCATATTCATTATATCTCTCATTTTAAATTTCTAATCTAATTCAATTTATATTGTACACAATTTTCAGACCAAAATAAGGATTTATTTTTGGGTAAGAAGTTAATTTAATATATTTTAACGCATCTGTACTTCCCTTCTATACAGATTATAAGGCTGTAAACCTTCCTTCTGAACAATCATCTGCCCAAGCTGTGTACAGGAATACCTTATAAAACCATTAGCAATATTAAAATTACCCTCATTTGTTAAGAAATACAAAATTCTGGTGAAAGGATAATTCATTTTGCGAAGGTTTTCAAAGTCTGTATTGTATAGTTTACCCTGATATTCAACAGGAAGTATTTTCACCATGCTTCTAAGCTCCTCCGATTCTTTATCATAGGGACGACTAAAAGTATTGAGGCCAATCACACCAATTTTATCAGGATATTTACTTAGTTCTTCAATAATATTTTTATTCCCCGGAATTACAGAGAATTTTAAATTTTTAGGCTCTTTCTTGATCTTTTGGGCAACGAAATTCAAATTACTGGAATTTGTCCCGTCGAATATAAATTTTTTGTCCTCAGACTGCATCCCCTTTTCAATTTCTTCCATGGAAATGCTTTCTTTCGGAGAATCTTTGGGAACAACAAAAACAACAGCATCTGCTGCAAATTTTGAAGGTAAAAATTTAAGCTCAACCTGTTCTTCGTAGGTTTTAATCTCTTCGGTAGACAAATCTCTTGACATGACTACAATTCTTGCTTTATCATGTAAGAGATCAAGGAAACCAAGATCTTCTTTTTTTGTAACGACCTTTATTTTTGTTTCAGGATAGTTAATCATATACCCTTCTGCCAAAGCTTCCGTAACACTTCTAAATGACTCATCGGTAAGAATCGTCATTTCCCCTTTATTATAAGATGGGGATTTTTCTTCTTTTTTACAACTTATCGCTATTATGCTAATGAAAAGCAGCATTATAAGTTTAATACTATTCTTCATTTCCTGAACTTTTAATTTTTGTAACCGCTCTGTAAATTCTGAAAATACCGTACAGGATAAGCAATATTCCTAATGCATACGCCACACCGGGTTCCAAAACAGTGAAAAAGAATTTGTAAAGAATAACTACAATTCCTAAAACGATATAAAACAATCCCGTAACGAGGGATAACCAATTGAACATCATATAACAAAAATACCAAAAAAAATAAAAAGAGAAGCATGTGCTTCTCTTTTTAATTATTATTTAAAGACAGAATTATTCAAAATTCATCTTAACAGGGAATCTGAAACGAGAACGAACCGGCTGTCCATTCACTTTACCTGGATTCCACTTGATTTTTATACTTTTAACCGTTCTTTCAGCTTCTCTGTTGAAATCTGAATTAGGACCTGTCGCCTTAACCTGGCTTAATGTTCCGTCTCTTTCAACAACAAAAGTAATTTCCGTATTTAAAGTACCTTCACCTTCCAGTGAAGAACTATCAAAATTATTCGTAAACTTAGATCTGAACCCGTTAAGTCCTCCTGCACTAAAATCTGCCGGTTGATCAACGGACTCGTAAACATCATTAGATACCTGAGGCTTAACCTCAGCTGTTGAAGCTTTTGTACCTGTTGATGGCGGTGGCGGCGGTGGCGTGTAAGCCGGAGCTTTTACCCCCTCCTGATTTACCAGACCTGTCGTTGTTTCTAACTGTTTAGAAATTGGCGGCGGTGGAGTTTCAATTTTCGGAGCTTTTACAGGCTCCGGAACCACGTTCTGAATAATTTCAATTTTCTCCTCCTCTTTTGGTGGTGGCGGAGGTGGTGGTGGTTCTTCTTCTTTCGGCTGCTCAATAATTTTATCTTCCTGAAGGATTTCCACTAAATCCGCCTTTACTTCCTGCTTAGGTGGTTCAGTTAATCTTTTAATGGTAAGATAAATAAAAGGAGACAATGCCAATACAAGGAATATTGCTGTTCCAACGATAAAAGATTTTGTCAGAAGCCTAGGATACTGATGTCTTAGATCGTATGCACCATATTCTTTGTTTCTATTTTCAAATACAATCTCATCTAAAGTAAGATTTGGATCGTATACATTTTCATTTGCCATAGATTTACAATTTTATGGTTTAAATTACTTAGTAGCCGGTGCTGCTGCAGCTCCGGAATTCCCAACCTTTTTGTTGTAAATGGCTTCTTCCCAAGGCTTAAGATCGGTAACCCCGTATCGCTCAATCTTAGTAATTGCCATTTCGTCAAGAATATCTACAAAGTTTTTATATACAGCATCGTCAGTAGGCTTGATAATCACGGTAAATTTGGATTTATCTGCCGCATTTGCTTCTGCTTGCTTGATAACCTTTCTGATTCCTTCTCTATCAAAAGTGGTTTCATTAAGGTTCTGGTCTGTTAAGGATGTATTATCCTGCTGATGCCAGAAAACCTTATTGTCCTTCCCTAATAATAAAGAGATCGAATTTGAAAGTTTGATTTCTGTTGGAGGTGGTTTTTTTGTTTCATCCTTCGGTTTTGCCGGAAGACCCAAATCCATTACATTCGGTTTAGAGAATGTGGTTGTGAACATAAAGAAGGTAATCAATAGAAAACCCAAGTCCACCATCGGAGTCATATCGACTCTGGTACTCTGTTTCTTGGAACGTACCTTGCCGCCTTTGGCGCCTTTTTCCTGTACTTGTACTTCTGCCATTTCTAATCGATATTATTCGTTAGGTTTACCTTCTTGTGATGTAATCAACCAAAATTTAAGAAAATCGATATCTCTTAAACCCTCAAATAAGCTTTTAACTTTAGGATATTCTGTAGTAACGTCTCCTTTAATCGCCAATTTATAATCAGGATTAACAGCAAGACTTTCTTTTACCCAGTCTACCAATTGCTTATTTGTACTATCCATAGGAATCCCTGTTGGACTCTTGAAATTTTTCTGCGCGTCATCTGGCAAATCAAGATAGCTTTTCAGTTGGTTCATAGGAACCCCGATAGCCTGTACTTTCTGGAATGCAGCTTTTTCTTTGTTGTCAAAAGTAACACCGTACTTTTTACCCATGTTGTCCAAAAGCTTTAATCTCTCTGTTGCATTTTCTACAGGCTGGAAATAGAATTTTCCGTCCGGTGTAGCGTTGATAGTCATCAAACTTGCATCAGGAAGTAACTTCTCTGATATTGAAGATGGCGGTTTGATCTGCTCCACGTCAGGTTTTTTAAACTGAGTGGTCAAGATAAAGAATGTAAGCAGTAGGAATGCAACGTCACACATTGCCGTCATATCCGTCACTACTCCATGTCTTTTTGGTTTGACTCTCGCCATTATTATTAATAATTTTTAATTAGACTTCTTTTTACTTAGTGTACAATTCTTTGCTTGAATTCTTAGTTGAATTCAGCGAAAGACTGCTGGATACTCATAGCAATCTCATCGATCTTATAAGTTAATCCGTCAATTTTAGAAGTAAAGAAGTTATAAAGGATGATAGCGATTGCTGAAGTACCAATACCTAAAGCTGTGTTAATCAAAGCTTCAGAGATACCTGTTGAAAGTGCAGCAGCATCCGGAGTACCTCCTCCAGAACCTAATGCGAAGAATGCCTTGATCATCCCGATTACCGTACCTAAAAGTGCTACTAACGTTGCAACAGTACCTAAAGTAGAAAGGATCATCATGTTTTTCTCAAGCATTGGCATCTCAAGAGTAGTAGCTTCTTCGATTGCTTTGTTAAGCGCTACCATTTTTTGCTCTTTGTTAAGCGTAGTATCGTGAGATAAAGCTTTGTAAGTAGTAAGACCTTCTTTCACTACGTTTCCAACAGAACCTTGTTGTCTGTCGCACTCTTCTAAAGCTTCATCAATTTTGTTTTGATTCAATAAGCTTCTTACCTGAATTACGAAGTTATCTAAGTTCCCTTTTCCAGCTGCTCTCCCTAGAACTAAAGCTCTTTCAATTGAGAATACGATTACGGTTAGCATGAAAGTAATCAAGATTGGTACGATAACTCCTCCTTTGTAGATAATACCTAAGAAAGAATCTGGGTGAATGTCTTTTCCTTCAACATCTGAAAACGCTACAGATCCTGCACCTAATTTGTCAGCATCTTTAAAATTTCCAGGGCTACCCAAAACGAATAAATAAATACAAATTCCTATAGCTAAGATAATAGGAATAATAACAGCTGGGTTTAAACCTCCCGCTTTTCTAGCAACTACTTGCTCATCATTTTTTGAAACATTCATTTCCATATTTAACTAAATTATATTGTTTTAAAATTTTACAAGGTGTAAATTAAAGGCAAAATTAATTAAAATGCAAGAGTCTCAAATAAACATTTCTGTTTTTTTTGATAATAAAAATTTAATACGATTTCGATATTATAATTATTTTCTCTTTTTTTGGCAATAATCTTTAAATTTAATCATTACATTAAAAATTTAAAAAATATAAGCCTTCATTTTTTTTAATTTGCCAATGTTAATTTTTATTTAAATTACAATGTTCACAATTCTTCCCGGCACTACAATAATTTTCTTTGGCGTCTTACCTTCCAAAAACTGCTGAACTTTCTCATCTTTCATTACTGAATCTTCCACTTCTTTAGCTGAAAGCTGTGCAGATAATGCCAGTTTATGTTTTGTTTTCCCGTTAATACTAATAGGATATTCAATTTCGTCTTCTACCAGGTAATCCTCCTTCAATACAGGGAATTTTTCAAACTCAATTGAAGTTGTATGGCCGAGCAGACTCCAAAGTTCCTCACATATATGTGGCGCATATGGAGAAATGATAACGGACAAAGGTTCCAAAATATTGCGTTTGTTGCATTTTATTTTTTGCAATTCGTTTACCGCAATCATAAATGAAGAAACAGACGTATTGAAAGAAAAATTTTCAATATCGTATACCACTTTCTTTATTAAGGTATGCAAAACTTTGTATTCCGCTTTTGTCGGCTCTTCATCTGACACTTCAAAAACTTCGCCATTAAAATATAAATTCCAGAATTTTTTAAGGAAACCGTAAACTCCGCTCAGTCCCTGCGTGTTCCAAGGCTTGGATTGTTCCAATGGTCCTAGGAACATTTCATACAATCTTAAACCGTCTGCACCGTATTCTTCACAGATATCATCCGGGTTTACGACATTGTATTTTGACTTGGACATTTTTTCTACTTCACGTTCAGTGATAAATTTTCCATCCTCTTCAAAAATAAATTCAGCATCTGCAAAATCCGGCCGCCAAGCTTTGAATGCTTCCGTATCCAATTCGTCTGATGTTCCCTTTAATAAAGATACATCAACGTGGATTTGCTGAGTTTCATATTCTTTGGCTAAATTTTTAGATACATATTTGTTCGTTCCTTCAATTCTATAAACAAACGCACTCATCCCCAAAATCATTCCCTGATTAATCAGTTTCTGGAAAGGTTCATTATGATTAATATATCCTCTGTCCTTTAAAAACATATTCCAGAATCTTGAATACAACAAATGCCCGGTTGCATGCTCGCTTCCTCCAATGTAAAGATCAACCTGGCCCCAATAATCGGCAAGGTCTTTTTTAACAAAAACGTTTTCGTCATGAGGATCCATGTATCGTAAAAAATACCATGAGCTTCCCGCCCAACCCGGCATCGTCGATAGTTCTAGAGGAAAAATTGTTTTTTCATCAATCAGATCCGTATCAACCACTTTTTGATTGACTTGATCCCACGCAAAAGTTTTTGCATTTCCCAATGGCGGATCTCCGTCTTCTGTCGGTAAATATTTTTCAACTTCAGGAAGTTCTAAAGGTAATGCTGAAGTTGGCAAAGTGTAAGGCATTCCATCCTTATAATATATAGGAACCGGCTCACCCCAATATCTTTGTCTGGAGAAAATGGCATCACGCTGTCTGTAATTGGTAGTACCGTGCCCGATTCCTCTTTTTTCGATCGCAGAAATAATCAGTGCTTTTGCTTCGTCATATTTTAAACCATTTAAAAAATCCGAGTTTACACATACGGAATCTTTAGAATCGAAAGATTTCTCCTGAATATCTTCATCGGTTTCTACAACCTTTTTAATTTCTAAATTAAATTTCTTTGCAAATCTGTGATCACGCTCATCATGAGCCGGAACGGCCATTACAGCTCCTGTTCCATATCCCATTAATACGTAATCTGAAATATAGACCGGCATTCTTTCATTGCTGAAAGGGTTAAGAGCATAACTACCCGTGAAAGCTCCCGAAACATTTTTCACATCCGCCATACGGTCTCTTTCCGTTTTTTTGGAAGTTTCTTCGATATAGCTATCAATCTCAGCTTTCTGTTCCGGTGTGGTGATGGCTTCTACCAAAGGATTTTCCGGAGCCAGCACCATAAAAGTTGCCCCGAAAATAGTGTCCGGTCTTGTGGTAAATACTTCAATAACTTCATCAGGATGACTTTCAATTTCAAATTTCACCTGAGCTCCCTGGGATTTTCCGATCCAGTATTCCTGAGAATCTTTTAATGGCTGTGGCCAGTCAAGGCCTTTCAGACCCTGCAATAATCTCTCAGAGTATGCGGAAATTCTCATGCTCCACTGCATCATTTTCTTTTGAAACACTGGAAAACCTCCTCTTTCGGATTTTCCGTCCTTCACCTCATCGTTTGCCAGTACGGTTCCCAGAGCAGGGCACCAGTTTACGGTAGTTTCCGCTCTGTAGGCTAAACGGTAATTTAAAAGAATATCTTCTTTATCCATTTCGGAAGCAGTATTCCACTCTTCTGCCGTAAAATGAAGTTCTTCGGTTTCATTGGCATTTAGATCCTGTGTTCCTTTGCTTTCAAAATGTTTGATTAAAGTGGAAATCGGCTCCGCTTTGTCCGTATTTTTATTGTACCATGAATGAAACAATTCAATAAAAATCCATTGCGTCCATTTATAATATGAAGGATCTGATGTTCTTACTTCCCTGCTCCAGTCAAAAGAAAAGCCAATTTTTCTAAGCTGCTCTTCATATCTGGTAATATTCTGTTCTGTAGTTATGGCAGGATGTTGCCCGGTCTGGATTGCATACTGCTCAGCAGGAAGCCCGAAGCTGTCGTAGCCTACCGGATGCAGCACATTGAATCCCTGATGTCTTTTATATCTGGCATAAATATCCGATGCAATATATCCGAGAGGATGCCCCACGTGTAGTCCGGCGCCCGATGGATAAGGAAACATATCGAGAACATAAAATTTAGGTTTATCAGTGCTGTCGGAAGTTTTATAGGTTTGATTTTCTTCCCAGTATTTCTGCCACTTTTTTTCTATCTGCTGATGATCGTAAAACACTTTTATAATTAGATGTTAGATGTTAGACTTAGATACATTAGGTTAATTGTTTTAACTCTAAAAATCAAGAATCACAAAAATAATGATTTTAGGAGAAATAGAATTAATTTTGAATTAAATATAAAAAAACAAAATCTCATCCGAAGATGAGATCTTAAGCTTTAATGAAGTAAAAACTTTTATTATTGAGGAATTCTCTTTAAAGTATAGGTCATGGACTGGTATTCAGTAGGATCTGAAGTATCTTCAAATTTAATATTCATGGTCGTTTCATTAAGGGTAACCACACTTCCTTTATCCGGCTCCACGATTCCCTGGTATTTTACCTGAATAGCTTTACTGTCTTTATCATAGGTATAGGTAAAAGTTCTATCGAAAGTAGGCTGACAGGTTCCCGGTGTAGCTCCGTCTCCGTTATCCGTTCTTTTTCCCGTGCCCGCCGCTGCAAAAACCCATCTTGATGTCTTTTGGCAGTCAGAATCAAAAGTAATGGCATCTGAAACAGGATCATCTCCTATAGGGACGCTGGTAACAACCACTTTCATGGGCTGCCATGTTCCCACAATCGGATATTCTATTGTGTTATCGTCGTCGTTATTACATCCTGTCGCTACGAATAAAGATAGACCTGCAAATAGTAATGCTAATTTCTTCATGTATCAAATTTTTCAAGTGCTAAAATTATAATTTTTTTGATTTATTTAATAATATTTTGCAAAAAATAATTGTAAACTTAGTAATTTTTAAAAATATTGAGGCTTAAAGCGATCTATATTGCAGGAAAAAGTTATTTTTGTATAAAACAACACAAATGATAACGAAAAATAATTTCGACTTTATCCGCGTTCTCCTGGCCTTCATTGTCTTTGTGGGGCATCTTGGAACATTAAGCGCTTCCAAAGAGCTGGAAATTCTTCATTACAGTCCCATTGAAATAGCGGTTTTCGGTTTTTTTGTAGTAAGCGGATTTCTTATTGCGAGAAGCTACGAGCGCTCTTCAGGATTAAAAAGTTACCTGAATAAAAGAATCAGGAGAATAGTTCCTGCTTATTTGCTGGTGGTTTTTCTGTGCGCCATTTTATTAAGCCTTGTAAGCACTTATTCTTTCGCTGAATATTTCAGTAATCCCCAGGTTTATAAATATCTTTTCTGGAATTCTTTATTTCTGAATTTTAAAGCACCATGGCTGCCCGGAGTCTTTGGGAATCAGGCGGTAAACGGAGCATTATGGACCCTGAAAGTTGAAATGTCCTATTACTTCTGCGTTCCTTTACTTTTTTTATTGTTCGGAAAGAATAACAAGTACAGAAATCTCAGCCTCGTGATTATGTATTTTCTGTCTCTTATTTATCTTAATTATTTCGAATCATTAGATAAAATGTCTGCCGCGAAACAGCTTCCGGGATCGCTCTCTTATTTCATTCCAGGAATGCTGATCTATTTTAATTTCGACCGGTTCATTCAATATAAAAACACGCTTTTTAGTATTGCCATCTTCACAGTATGGATTGATCTGGTTTTCAGCATTAAATTATTTTCACCAATGATGATCGGCATTATCGTATTGTATATTGCTTACTCTTTTTCATTTTTAAATAATTTCGGCAAGTACGGAGACTTCACTTACGGAATTTACATTTTCCATTTTCCTATCATCCGGGTTTTTACCACACTTGGATTTTTTCAGGATTACAACCCTTATATGATGGCAGTGATCTGCATGTTGCTTGTTGTTGCAGTAGGGATATGTTCATGGCACTTTTTTGAAAAAAAATTTTTATAATTATCTACACAGATGAAAGAACTTGTTTCCATTATCACACCCTCATACAATTCGGAAGAATTCATTGAGGAAACAATACAATGTGTACTTGGCCAGACTTACGAAAACTGGGAATGGCTGATTACTGATGATCTCTCACGGGACAATACTGTTACAATTGTACAAAAATATTACGATACCCGAATAAAACTTCAGGTTCTGGAGCAAAATGGCGGAGCCGGCAATGCAAGAAATAAAAGTCTTGAGAGAGCCCGCGGAAGGTATATCGCATTCCTTGATTCCGATGATCTTTGGCATCCCGAATATCTTGAAACTATGGTTGATTATATGACAACTTACAACGCAGAACTTGTCTACTGTAATTATTCAAGATGTGACGAACATACCATGCAGCCTGTTCTCAAAGATTTTGAAGCAGATAAAATTGTAACATTTTCAAATTTACTGAAAACCTGCAGGCTAGCCCCGGTTTCTACCATGTATGACACTAAAAGAGTGGGTAAGTTTTTCTTCCCGGTAAAAAGTAAACGCGAAGATCATGTCATGTGGCTGAATCTTCTGAAAGAAATTCCGAAAGGCTATCCTTTACAGAAAACACTTGCCAAATACAGAATGCGCCAGAACAGTGTTTCCCGAAAGAAAAAGAATATAATTAAAGATCAATACCTGGTTTACAAAGATTTCATGGGATTTTCTACGATAAGGTCTTTGTACTATACTGCAAACTGGGCATTAAACGGATTTTTAAAATATTCGAAAATTTTTAATTAAATTTAAAAATGGAATATTCAAAAGAATTCAAGGCTGCTCTCAGTAATTTTTCTCCAGCAGAAAAAGACAAGCTTATTTTCAGATTATTAAAAAAAGATAAACTTCTGTCTAAAAAATTATATTTTGAACTGATTGACCCTGAAACTACTGACAATAAGAGAGATGCCATGGAAGAAATTGTGGAAGAAAAAGTAGTACTCGCGTCCAAATATATCAGCAATCAAAAATACTTTCTGGGTATCATCCGTAAAATAAGCGCCGAAATCACGGAACATGTAAAAATTACTACCGATAAATTCGGAGAAGTAAGCCTCAATCTTTTGCTGATTAATAAAATTCTTGATTACAATGAAGATCTTGGCAGGCAAAGATTTGATAATGTGTATAAACTTTACCTTTATATCATTAATAAAACCGTAAAAGCATTGACTCTTACCAGAAAACTGGATGTGGACTACTGGATGGAAATTGATGAACATCTGGACGAATTGAAAAGTAAAATCATCAAGAACCATTATCTTTCAAAGCTTTTTATTAACAACGGAATAGATTTAAACTGGCTTACGAGCGATAAAATTCCTGAAAATTTCGACCAGATTATTAAAGAAATTAAAAGCCAGGGCTTTTTAAGATAAGATTTTTTGCATAATCAATGTTGTGGACTCCGGTTTTTCGGCAATGAATTTTTTTGCATTTTCAGACATTCTGCCGAGTATTTCTTCATTATTGATGAGGAACATTACAAAATCTGCGGCTAAGCCGGCATTTTCAAAAGATTTTCCGCCATCTGCTGAGATCAGCTCGTCTGCTTCCGGATTTTTCCGGTAATGGTTCCCGAAAATGACAGGCACTCCGAAAGTTGCAGCTTCAAGAATATTATGCAATCCGGCATTATGAAAGCCGCCTCCCACCACGGCAATATCTGCATAAGAATATAATTTCGAAAGCAGGCCAATACTATCAATGATCAAAACCCGTGATTTAAAATCCATCTTTTCTTTAATCGTACTGTATAGAATAGCATCCGGGAAAGTCTGTTTCAGATGCTGAACTCTTTTAAGATCATGAGGCGCAATAATCAGTTTTGCATAAGGACTTCCCATCAACACTTCTTCGGCTACCTTTTCTTCAGCCTGCCAGGAACTGCCAAAAACAACCGCTTTATCCTGCCCGATGAAATCTTTAATAAATTCCACATGATTGTTCCGGCTTTGCAGCTGCTTTACACGGTCAAAACGAGTATCGCCTGTCACGGAAGATTGGGTAAGACCTATATTTCTGGCCAAAGCATAAGACATTTCCGTTTGATGAAAGAACCAGTCAATATTTTTCTGCAACTGTTTTACAAACCATTTTCCATGAGAAGTAAAAAATGACTGTGTATCATAAAAAAGTGCAGAAATTACATAAATTTTTGTACCCTTTTGTCTAAGCTCTTCCAAAAGATTGTACCAGTAATCATATTTTACGGTAAAGAACAAAGTAATATTGAGGTGAGATACAAATTCTTTTACCTTGTTTTTTTCATCAAAAGGGAGATAGCAGATTACGTCCGCAATATTTTTCTTTTTTACAACATTTTCATATCCTGAAGGCGAAAAGAATGTGATAAGGATTTTATGAGCCGGAAATTTTTCTTTCAGCTTTTCCAAAACCGGAAGTCCCTGCTCATATTCTCCCAGACTGGCTGCATGCATCCAGATCACTTGATCGCCTGCAGAAAATCCTGATTGTATTTTTTGTAAAGATTCTTTTCTTCCGAGAACGCCTTTTTTCGCTTTATCATTAAATAATGAAAAGATCTTCATCCCGAAAATCATTAAGCTGATAAATATGTTATAAAAAAAGCCCATTGAATTTAAATATCATTTAAAAATACCCACAAAAATAAACAGAACAACCAAACTTCCGATGATTGAAAACAACAATGTAGAAAATGCTACCCGCGGTTTTGCAGTATCGCTGAATGAATACCTCAGCATATAATCCTGGCTGTTTAAAAATATCAATGATATCAAAACAAACAGCCATCGCATAAAAATTCCCATGATGAGAAACTGGGCATTTTCATTTTCTTGAGTAATCGGTACAGGATAATTGGCTGATTCCGGACTTCTGATAAGAAACACAAATAAAAAATAGATAATCGTGAGCACAGCAGGCATCAGGTAAAAATATTTCTTATTTCCAAAACGATCTGCCTTTCCGTCAAGATCAAAATGAATAGGTATAGTCTCTGATAATACTCTATAATTTTTAATACTGAACCACCAAAGAAAAGCAAGCAGTCCAAAGTTTAACATATCAAAAATCAGGAGAATATTTTCCATTTTAATTCTTTAAAGTTACAGTATGCTTTTGATCACTCTCAATTTATGGGTGTGTTTATTCATTTCTTTATTAAAAATCCCGGTAGAATCTAATGTATCAATTCTTACTTTTCCGGAAGCATGAATAATTTTCTGATTATCCAGCATAATTCCCACATGAATAATTTTCCCATCAGGATTTTCAAAAAAAGCAAGATCTCCCGGCTGACTTTCTTCCACAAAGGTTAAAGACTCTCCCACGTCCACCTGTTGCGAGGTATCTCTTGGTAATTTTATATTGTGAACTTTATACACGAGCTGCGTAAATCCCGAACAGTCTACAGCAAAAAAACTTTTGCCACCCCACAAATATGGGACATTAAGAAATTCTTTTGCCGTTAATGCTATACTTTCCCGCATATTATGACTTCTTCTGGATGCCACTACCGGAAATTCTACTTCAGAACCCATAGAAAGCAGCGTTTTTCCGTCATTCATCATAACGGAAGCGAAATCTTCGGTTACAATTGTTACTTTGCGGGCAGCCAGCTCTTCATCGGTTACAGGTTTCAGCTGTTTAGTATCCATCCATCCTTCATAGTTATCATAATGCATTTTTATCCGGGTCCAGTTTTTATTCACTTCAAGGATATCAGCACTTTCGCCAAACAGGATTTCCGTCACAATTTCAGCTTTGTCTGAATTTTCCGCACGTACAGGTGCCACCGTCACAATACAAATTCCTTTATTCATATTTTAATATTAAAGGTTTAGATTGAGGACAATAGTTGAGAAATCCAAAGAAATCTTAACCTTATACTCTGCCTTATTCTATTTTCTGCGTAAAAAGTTTACACCATCGCGCAAAGGTAAAATAAGATTTTCAAAATCATCATCTTTTGCGATCAGATCATTGAGTTCTTTAATAGCCTGTGTAGACCTCTGCTTCGGGTTTTCTTCCAGCACTTTCCCGTACCAGAGTACATTGTCGAACATTATTACTGATCCCGATTTTGTGCGCGGTTTTATCAGTCTGAAATATTCAGCATAATTTTCTTTGTCTGCATCGATAAAAACAAGATCGAAGAATTGGTCAGTCTGTTTTAAAAATTCTTTTGCATCCTGAAGCCTGAAGTCAATTTGGGAGGAATATTCGCTTTCTGCAAAATACTTTTTAGGAAAATAGGCCAGGTCTTCATTCACATCCAGTGTAGTAATCCGGCCGTTTTCGGAAAGTCCTGCTGTAAGACAGAGTGTTGCGTATCCTGTAAAAGTTCCTATTTCAAGGATATTTTCCGGCTGCATCATTTGGGAAATGATTGTCAGCAGTCTTCCCTGCTGATATCCTGAGATCATGTGGGGCTGAGTTGTTTTCTGGTAAGTTTCTCTCCTCAGCTTTTTCAGGATTTCAGGTTCAGACGAAGCATGGGTTTCCAGATACCTGTCCATTTCCGGATTCTTTTCTTCAAAAAAGCTCATTCTACAAATTTTGTTGATTCAAATTTACTTAAATATAAGCAAAAGCACAAAAAAAGCCCGAATATTCAGTATCGCGGGTAAATGCACATAAAAATTACCGTGAAAATACGGATACCCTATTTTTTATAATCGCCATACCTTTGGTTCAGGGTAAAAACACTAACCAAAATGGATGCGGGAATCAAACAAATTAACCAAGAGAAAAAGAGCAATCAACTGCAAAAAAACAGGACTGATTCTCTGAAGAAAACTAAGCCGGAAATATCCACTTCATTTTTACAGCGAATTATTTCATTATTGAAAAAAGAAGAATTAATTTGATTAAAAAAATAAATCCCGAATTGCTTCGGGATTTATTTGTTATTGATTGAATGTCTGTTCTTGTTATTTCTTCGGCGCTATGTCCATTAGTTTCATGAATTCATCAAGCTTCGGCATGATGATAATTTCCGTTCTTCTGTTTTCAGCTCTTCCGGAAACGCTCATGTTGGTTGCCTTAGGATTGTATTCTGATCTACCACCCGCAGTGATTCTTGCTGGATCTACTCCAAACTGAGTCTGTAATACTTTAGCTACAGCAGTACCTCTCAAAGCAGAAAGATCCCAGTTGTCTCTCGGTAAATTCGGAGAGTTTAACGGAGCATTATCCGTGTTCCCTTCGATTAATACAGAATATTTGTCATAATCATTGATTACTTTGGCTACTTTTCCTAACACTTCCTGTGCTGCAGGCAATACATTGTAATCTCCTGTTTTATAAAGCATTTTATCAGAAAGAGAGATCATTACTACTCCTTTTAATACTTTTACCTGAACATCACTGTCAGCTACATTATCCAAAGATCTTTTCAGTTTGTTTGATAATGCTAAATTTAAGCTGTCATTTTTAGCATTGCTTGAGATCAGCTGTTTGATGTAAGAATTTGAAGAATTGATTTCTCCTACCAGCTTGTCGATATTGGCAGAGCTTTTTCCTGTATTGGAAAGACACGCATCCAATGATGATTTCAAAGCATCATGCTGACTTTTCAACAGGTTATTTTCGCTTGTCAAAGCAGAGTTTTGAGACTTCAGATCCTGAATTTCTCTCTGTCTTTCTCCCACGTTTTCAATACATTGTTTGTAATTTGAGCTCAGTGCATCATACTGTTTTTTGCTGATACAAGATGTCATCCCCAACACCATTGCAGATACTGCTAAGATTTTAAAAATTTTCATAAATAATCATTTTTAGACGATCAAAGGTAACAAAATTCATTTTAATAATATGGATTATCTTTGCACAAAGAAATTCTCAGCATACATCTTGAAAACGCCAGACCTTAAAAATCAATTGCAAAATCTTGTCACGAATCCCGAAACAAGCACCTATCTTCTGGCGGTAAGCGGTGGTGCAGATTCTATGGTTTTAGCACACATTTTTAATGATTTGGGATTACAGTTTCAGATAGCACATATCAATTATAAACTCCGCGGCGAAGACTCTGATCTTGATCAAAAAGTAGTGCAGGATTTTTGTAAAAAAAAGAATATTAAATTTAATGTATACGAGGTTTCCGAGAAGGATAATAAACCGGTCAACTCCATTCAGCTATGGGCACGGGAACTCAGGTATGATTTCTTTAAAGAAATCCGTGAAAAAGAAAACCTTGATTTTCTAGTGACTGCCCACCATCTTAATGACCAGCTTGAAACGTTCATTATTAATCTTTCTAAAGCAGCAGGAATAAACGGATTGGCAGGAATCCCAGCCAATGATAATAATATTTTACGGCCGCTTTTACCTTTTAGCAAAGAAGAAATTTATGCTTTCGCAAAAGAACATCATATTGAATACCGTGAAGATCTTTCCAATCAGAAAAATGATTACCTGAGAAACAAGATACGCCATGAGATTGTGCCGAAGTTACGGGAAACCAATTCACATTTTCTGGAAAATTTTAAAAAAAGTTCGTTATACCTCAACCGGACAAAAGATTTTGTCCAGCAACAGATTCAGGAAATCGAAAACCGCATAAGTATTTTTAACAAGCACTACAAAGTCTTATCAAAAGAACAGCTTGCCAGAGAAAGTACTTTTGTAAAATTTGAGATTTTAAAAAAATACGGTTTTAATCAGGAAGGAGAAATTGCAAAAATTTTTACGGCGGAAAACGGAAGTATATTTTTTTCAAAAGATTATCAGTTGCTCGTTAACTATGGAGAATTGGTTTTACAAAAGCTTGATGAAAAGTTTCATTTAAACAGTACTGAAGAAGAAATTGTTTTACTTGAAAAATTTGACTTTTCCGAAAACCAAAAAGCAATTAATCTCGAAAATGTAATGGAAAGCATTGAAGAAATCGATATTGAGTTCAACTGGCACTTCGATGCCGAAAAAATCCGGTTTCCACTGCAATTGAGAAGGCAAAAAACCGGAGACGAATTTTATCCTTCGGGATTTTCAGGGAAAAAGAAAGTTTCTAAGTTTTTTAGGGACGAAAAAATATCTAATTTAGCGAGGCAAAAAATCTGGATTCTGACGGACAGTGAAAATACTGTACTCGGGGTCATCCCCTACAGACAGGACCGGAGATATGCAGGGAGTGAGAAGTCCGGATACATTCTCAGAATTTTTAATACGAAGTAAAATGAAATTTAAAAGCTGGTTTTTATTAGTTCTGCTGTTTTTGGTAACAGGAATTAATGCACAAATCAAAAATCCTGTAAAATTTAAATTTACAATCAACGAATTAGGAGACAATCAATATGAAGCTGTGCTGAACGCCACAATGGAAAGCGGCTGGCATATTTATTCCAAAGACATTCCGGAAGATACGGGAATCCCGACTGAATATAAAGTTTCGGGAAAAAACATTGAACTGATCGGCAAATTTACCGAAGTCGGAAAAAAACATGAAGAATTTTCAGAAGCTTTCGGGGGGAACATTGTCTACTATTCCAATTCTGCGGGCTTTAAACAAAAGTTCAGGCTTAAAGACGGTACAAAACCGGGAGATGTTGTTGCTGAAATCACGTATCAGACCTGTGACGACAGAGTTTGTCTCGCACCGAATACCTTGGAATTCAACAAACAGGTAACACCAAAAGGCTCTGTAGAAGAAACGGAACCTGCAACTGCCGAACCTTCAAAAGATTCTGCGAAAACAGAAACTGCAGTAGTAAATCCGGCGAAAGGTCCTGTTGCCAATACAGAAACATCAAAACTGGATCCTAAGCAGTTAAAAATAGAATCAATCAATTTTGAGAAACCGCTTACTGATTGTGGAGTCGCATCTGAAAAAGTGGCCGAAAATTACTGGACGTACCTTCTTCTCGGATTTATCGGTGGACTTATAGCATTGCTTACTCCATGTGTCTTCCCGATGATTCCGCTTACGGTTTCATTCTTTACCAAAGGAAGCCTGAATAAAGCCAAAGGAAAAAGAGATGCTTTCATTTATGGATTTTTCATTTTCCTGATTTTTGTCCTGCTCAGTGTTCCTTTTCATATTATCGACGGAATTGCGGGAAATATTTTCAATGAAATATCTACCAGCGTATGGCTGAATATCGCATTTTTTATCATATTCATTTTCTTTGCAGGAAGTTTCTTCGGATATTATGACATCACTTTACCAAGTGCTATTGCCAACAAATCCTCAAAAGCGGAAGAAGCAGGCGGAATTGTAGGAATTTTCTTTATGGCATTAACTTTAGTGATCGTTTCTTTTTCTTGTACCGGTCCTATTTTAGGAAGCTTATTAGGAAGTGCAGTAACCGGCTCTGCAAACGTACCTATGCTGTTGACATTTGCTCTGGCAGGCTTCGGGCTGGCCTGGGCAATTATTTTCGGATTACTGGCCTTATTCCCACAGGCATTGCAAAGCTTGCCTAAATCCGGAGGG
The DNA here is from genome assembly GCF_034651565.1 of Chryseobacterium sp. MHB01. Classification (NCBI taxonomy): domain Bacteria; kingdom Pseudomonadati; phylum Bacteroidota; class Flavobacteriia; order Flavobacteriales; family Weeksellaceae; genus Chryseobacterium; species Chryseobacterium sp. MHB01. The sequence goes on from NZ_JAYEDA010000009.1 coordinate 119,619, forward strand.
TGGATGAATACCGTAAAAGTTGTTTTAGGTTTCGTAGAATTGGCTTTAGCATTGAAATTTTTATCAAAAGCTGATTTGGTTTCCAAGACCTTCTTATTAAAAAGAGAACTTTTCATTGTGATCTGGATTCTTGTGGCACTTGGATTAGCACTCTATTTATTTGGGCTGATAAGATTTCCGCATGATGATAAAAAACCGAAAATCTCCATTACCCGAAAAATCCTTGGGGTTCTTGGACTGGGATTTGTGATTTATCTGGTTCAGGGATTAATTCCTTCGGAACGCCCTAAGCTTCAATTATTAAGTGGAATTTTACCCCCGTTAAATGTAAGTTACTTCCATGATGAAAAAGACGGAATTTTAGGAATGCATCCTGAACACGATTTCTTCAACGCCGTAGAATTAGCGAAGAAAGAAGGCAAACCGATTCTCATTGACTTTACCGGGTATGGCTGTGAGAACTGCCGGAAAATGGAAGAATTTGTGTGGAGCGAAAGTGATATTTTACCGATCCTTCAGAACGATGTTGTGCTGGCTTCGCTGTATGTGGACGATAAAGAAGAATTGCCGGAAGATCAGAAAACAAAAATTGATCTGGGTGACGGACAGGTAAAAAAAGTAAAGACAATCGGTGACCGATGGAGCCTGTTTCAACAAGTGAATTTTAATAATAATTCGCAGCCGCACTATGTTTTACTCACTCCGGACGGAAAAGTTATCAATACACCTGTTTCCGGATATATGCCTAAAGAGGATTTTAAAAAGTTCCTGGAATGCGGAGTTAATTATTATAAAAATAATAAATAATCACTACGATTACATAAGTAAAGCCTTTCCTTCATCCGGAAAGGCTTTTTTATTGTATTGATTTTTAGAGAAATAAAAAACATCCTATTTGTAGAATATAAAATTATTATTAAACCTGTTTTTTAGGTACATAATTTGTATTAAAATTTAAAAATAAGTATAAAATCGACACGCTTATTTGAAAACCGTTTAACATTTAAAAACTATTAACTATGGCTGAAGTAATCGCACAAGAAAAGCAGGGAGGCAGCAAACAAAGAAAAAAAATGATCCGCGTGGATATGACTCCAATGGTAGATTTAGGATTTCTCTTAATTACCTTTTTTATGTTTACCACTAATTTTACAAAACCTAATGTGATGGATCTGGGACTTCCGGCAAAAGATCCGAACCCAGATCTAACACACCCACCTGTAATAAAACCCTTAAATCAAATTACCTTTATTTTAGGGAAAGACAATAGAGTGTTTTATCATCAAAGTTTTAAAGAAGAATTAAATATGAGCAATTTAAAGGAAACCGATTTCAGCGGAATCAATATCACTAAAATCATTTCCAAAGCTTATAATAACGCTCCTAAAAAAGAAAATTTTACCATTATCATTGAACCTACCGATGATGCCAATTACAAAAACTTTGTAGATATTCTGGACAATATCGCGATCTCCAAAAAAGAACGTTACGGCGTTACCGATATTAAACCTTGGGAAAAGAAAGTTTATGACGAATTAACCAAATAAAAAACTAAAGGGCATTTTCAGGATGCTCTTTTTTGTTTATTTTTGGATCTAATTTTATTTAATGAAAAACTTTTTAACCGCTTTTGCTGTAACCACTTTAATTATTTCCTGCTCTAAAAAAGAAGCAACTTCTGTTTCAGGAGCAAGCGACAGTACAAAAATCATGGATTCCATTAATGCTGCGAGAACGAAGATCAATGACAGCATCAGATCTACCAACCATTTTAAAGATTTCAGCGGACCTCACAAACTTACCCACAATTCCATAAAAGGCTCCGGAACCATTTCATTCGAAAAAATTGATGACGAAAGAGACCATTATAATATCTCCGGCGAGCTGAAGTCCGGGAAAAATTTTCTTGAAATTAAAGGTTTTATGGCCGTTGTTTCAGATAAACATATGAATTTTACAGGAACGATTTCACAAAGCATTTCCGGAAACGAAAATGGAAAGACCGACCTTAGAAAAGGTACTAAAACTTTTATGTCCAAAGACGGCGGGAAAACATATCGTCTTCAGAATATGGTAAATGGTTCGGGATTTGTTGATTATATTGATATCCATTTTTAATGCCTGAAATTATGCTGAACTTTGAAAGAAAAGGAAACGGAAAAGAAATGTTGGTTTTGCTTCATGGGTTTATGGAGAATATTTCTATATGGAGCGATATGGAACCTCATCTCTCCGAAAATTTTTCATTATTGAAAATCGATCTTCCGGGACATGGGCAATCCGAAATCATTGCTGAAGTTCAGACGATGGAGTTTATGGCCGAAGAAGTAAAAAAAGTACTGGATGATCAAAACCTGGAAAAAGTTCACTTGCTGGGGCATTCCATGGGTGGCTATATCTCGTTAGGCTTTGCCGAAAAATACCCTGAATATCTAAAAAGTTTAACCTTGTTCTTTTCATCTTATCTTCCGGATGATCCCGAAAAAAAAGAACAGCGTATGAAGAGCTACCGGATCATAGAAGATGCTTTTGCGCACTACGCCAGAGCCGGAGTTCCCAATCTTTTCAACCCTAATGAAAGAGATGTCCTCGAGGGCAAAATAGAAATGGCCCTGGAAGTTGCTCTTTCCACAAACAATCTGGGTGCCTTGGCATCCGTAAAAGGAATGGTAGAAAGAACCGATAAAACTCATGTTCTTGAAAATCTCGACTGTAAAATTTTAGTTTTGGCCGGAAAACATGACAATGCGGTAAAAACGGAAGCTATGATTAAAAACCTTCCCGACAGAACGAATATCAAATCGTATGTCCTTGACTGTGGCCACAACGGACATTGGGAGAAACCTGAAATATGTGCAGCAATCATCAATACGGAACTTCTCCATCATTTACCGAAACATTTAGTTTTTTAATATGCTGGATTTCTTATTCAAAAAAAAGAAACCGGTCATCGGACTTACTCTTTCCGGAGGAGGAATGCGCGGCATTGCACACATTGCTGTGCTGAAAGCACTGGAAGAATATAATCTTAAGCCGGATATTATCTCAGGAACCAGTGCCGGATCTATTGTAGGAGCCTTTTATGCTCTCGGAAAATCACCGGATGAAATGATGGAGATTGTAAAACAGACTACTTTTTTTTCGAGGTCTTATTTAAAGCTTTCCAAGAATGGGATTTTCAGCTCAAAGTTTATCCTTAAATTATTCATGGATCATTTTCCGGAAGATGATTTCAAAATTTTAAAAATTCCGGTGTATGTTGCTGCAACCGAAATGACTCATGGAATTGTAGATTTTTTTTCTGAAGGCGAGCTTTTCGGGCCTCTTCTTGCTTCATCGAGTGTACCATTTATTTTGCCGCCAGTTAAAATCGGTGAAAAAATCTATGTAGACGGCGGTGTTCTGGACAACCTTCCCATTGAACCTATTATTGACAAATGTGATTTTCTGATTGCTTCGCATGTTAATTCCATCAGTTATGACAGCCTTGAAAAAATGAGTCTGATGAAGGAATTCGACAGAATTTTACATTTAGCCATTGCAAAATCAGTTTACTCAAAAGCAAAATCCTGTGATATTTTTCTGGATCCGCCTAAGATGACAAAATTCAGTCTGTTTAACAAGAAATTCCTCGATATTATGTTTAAGGAAGTATATGAATACACCTGTAAAGAGCTTGAGGAAAAAGGATATTCACGGTTTCAGAGTTAAACTAAACGTTTGAGCGTTTTAGTGTATTAAAGTTCAAGCGTGTCATTGCGAGAAGTGAATGACAAAGCAATCTCTAAAATCTAATGATTATTCAGATTCGAATAATCATTAAACAAAATTTCCTTAGATTAAATTTTAACCTAAATCTCAATTACAAACTTTTCTCAGCCTCAATTTTACTTTTGAACGTTTCAATGGTATCATGAAGAGATTCGTAAGATTTTCCTCCGGCAGCGTTGATATGGCCTCCTCCGTTGAAATATTTTCGGGAAAACTGATTAACATCCATATCATCCTTACTTCTGAAAGAAATCTTTATAAAATCTTCATATAAATCTTCCATGAAGAAAGCCGCCATTTTTACCCCCATGATACTTAGCCCGTAATTAACAAAACCTTCCGTATCGCCTTTCTGGAAGCCATACGTCTTTAATTCTTCCCTTGTTAAATTAAGAACGGCAACTTTTCCGTCTTTTACCACTTCTATTCGTCCTAAAATTAAAGCCAATAAATGAAGACGCGAAACGGTATTGGTATCCCAGGTATTTGATGTAATTAAAGCAGGATCTGCGCCATGCTCAATAAGATTTGCGATGATTCTGTGCGTTGTTGCGCTGGTAGAGCGGAAACGAAAACCTCCAGTATCCGTCATGATTCCCGTATATAGGCATTCAGCAATATCTTTGTTAACCAGATTTTCGTCATCAAGTGCTTCAATAAAATGATAAACCATCTGGCAGGTTGCAGGAATGACCGTATCCGAATAAACAAAATCAAATTTTTCAGGCTGCTGATGATGATCGATAAGAATTTTTTTTGCCCTGGAATTGGTAAGCCAGTCTCCCAGAATCCCAATTCTGGAAGGCGCATTGAAATCAAGACAAAAAATAACATCTGCTTCACTGATAAGATCAGATGCTACCTTCCTTTTATATTCCCCTATCAGAACTTTTTTGGCTTCCGGCATCCACTTCAGGAACTTAGGAAAATCGTTGGGAACAATTACTTCCGCGAAAATCCCTTTAGCTTTAAGATAATGTTTTAAACCCAGGCTGGAACCAATAGCATCTCCATCAGGATTATAATGGGTAAGAATTACGATTTTATTTTCCGGAGTGAGTAACGTATTGATTTCTAAAAGTTCCGCGGGTGTAAACATGAGATGTTTTTTATTTTTTTTCTTTAAATTTAAGTTTCCAAAGATAGAGCTTTTAAATAAATCATAAGGATTATTTTTTCTTCCACAAATTCGCACATGGCAAGGCTTCAAAATAATTCAATAAAAAATGAATGCAAAATTTTAAAAAAAAGATTGGTAAAGTTTGTAACTTTTAAAAAATTACATATCTTTGCAACCTGAAAATTAATAGATAATTACGATTTAAACATATAGTAATGAGTAAAAGAACATTCCAGCCATCAGAAAGAAAAAGAAGAAACAAACACGGTTTCAGAGAAAGAATGTCTACGCCAAATGGAAGAAGAGTTTTGGCTGCGAGAAGAGCTAAAGGCAGAAAGAGTTTAACTGTAAGTGCATCACGCGCTAAGAGATAATCTTTTTATTATCATATACAAATCATGCTTGAAAAGAAGTTTTTCAGGCATTTTTTGTTGTTAAAATTTCCTAAAATTTAGGTTTTTTACCCTTCTTTTTCCTATTTTTAAAATCTGAAAAAATTTTAGAAAAAGTATTTTTAAAACTGAATTATGCCACATACACATATTGCCGGAGACAACATCATCAGCCTGCAGCACGCCAAGATTGCACAGAAAAATTTCACAGTGCTTTCTGATGTGAATCTGAACATTAAGAAAGGACGTTTCTGCTATCTTATCGGAAAGACAGGCTCAGGAAAAAGTTCACTGCTGAAAACATTGTACGGGCATATTCCTTTAGCTTCAGGGCATGGAGCCGTAGTAGGCTTTGACCTGGCGAAGCTGAGAGCTTCCGATGTTCCGAATCTGAGAAGAAAACTGGGAATTGTTTTCCAGGATTTTCAGCTGCTTTCTGACAGAACGGTCGAAAAAAACCTGAAATTTGTACTGGAAGCAACAGGATGGAGCGACAAAGTAAAAATGGAAGACCGCATCAATGAGGTTTTGGGAAGTGTAAACATGAAGAGTAAAAAACACAAAATGCCTCATGAGCTTTCCGGTGGAGAACAGCAGCGTGTTGCCATTGCGAGAGCCCTTCTTAACCATCCTGATCTCATTCTTGCAGATGAGCCTACAGGAAACCTGGATCCCGAAACATCCAACGAAATCATGACGCTTTTAAAGCAAGTAGCTTTGGAAAACGGAGCTGCCGTGGTAATGGCAACCCATGATTATCACATGATTCAGAATTTCCCCGGAGAAGCGATTAGATGTGAAGATGGGAAAGTTTCCGTACTGGATACAGCGGAATTGTTTGAATAAAGATAATTTAGCGAATAAGTTATTATTTTCACTTTTTAACCTTCTTTAAAAACATGAAACTCTTGGGTGAGTTCAAGATATTGGTCCGAGTATTGTCTCGGACTTTTTTCTATAATAAACTCTGATTCTTCCAGTGATTTTTCCGTTAAAGAAAACTCGAGAATAATCCTTTTCACATTTGAATTTACAATACCTAAAATATTAATTTTACGCACTAAAAACAAATGATTTTCTTCAGCTATAGCCACAAAGTCGCGCCCCGCTTCAGCAGGGATAATGACTGAAAAAATTCCATTTTTTGAAAGAAGCGTTGAAGATTTTGAAATTAGCTGACGAAAGTTTAATTCTACAGTTTGTCTTGCGATTTTATCTTTTTCAGAATCTGATGCTTCAAAATAAGGCGGATTAGAAACAATTAAATCAAACCTTTCATGCGTTTCAAATTCTTTAAAATCTTGATGCACATTTTCCAATCTGGAAGAAAATGGTGAGTTTTCAAAATTAATTTTAGTAAGATCTGCCGCTTGTTTATTAATATCAATCCCAAAGAACTTGGATTCAGGATTCTTCTGGGCTAGCATTAAGGAAATCAGACCTGTTCCTGTTCCGATTTCGAGAACATTAAGCGCATGGTTACTATTTGCTAAAGCGCCAAGCAAAACACCGTCTGTTCCTACCCGGAAGACCTCTTTTGACTGCTGAATAACAAATTGTTTAAACGTAAATGATTTCACTATAAATTCGTAGGCAAAGTAATGGTGAACGTAGAACCTTTTCCTACTTCAGATTTTACGATAATTTCCCCTTTATAATCTTCAACCATTTTTCTGACCATTGACAAACCTAAGCCCATCCCGCTATTTTTAGAAGTAAAATTCGGTTCAAAGATTCTTTCGTAAATATTTTCGGGAATTCCGATTCCGTTATCCTGAACAGAAATCATGACTCTCCTCTGATGCTGTTCTACATCAACATTGATAATTAATTTTCTCTCATCGCTTTCTGCCTGCTTTGCATTGGTAACAAGATTGGTAATAATTCTGGACAGATAAATCCTGTCCATATTGATCATAATATTACTTTTATTGGAATGCATAAATATGCTGTCATCATTAAAAACCCGGAGAATATCTTCTACTTCATTATTCAGGTTGATGATTTCATTGTTTTTCTCCGGAAGTTTGGCAAATTCGGAAAACGCAGAGGCAACGGTAGCAATAAGATCAATCTGATCAACCATGGTCTTGCTCATTTGTTTTACCTTTTCCCTGATATTCGGATCTTCCGGGTCAAATTTTCTTTCAAAATTCTGAATGGTCAGTTTCATTGGCGTCAGTGGATTTTTCACTTCGTGCGCTACTTGTTTTGCCATTTCCCTCCAGGCTTCTTCAGATGCTTTAAAACGAAGTCTTTCTTTCTGATCCTGAATCTGAAGAATCATCCTGTTATAAGCTCTCGCCAAAGCATTTAGCTCATCGTTTTTATAATATCGGATCGGCCGCATTTCATTTTCAAACAGGGTGATCCTTGTAATCATATCTGAAAATTTGGTGATATTTTTAGCTAAATTGTTAGACATCACCCAGCTGAACCATACACTGAAAAGGATTAAAAAGACATCAACAAGAATAATGTATTTTACGTAGATATTAAGAACATCAAGATAAGCTGATTCATTGTGATACAGAGGAATATACACAATAGCGATCGGTTCAAGATCATTATTTTTCAACAAAAGATAAGATGAAGTAAGCACAGCATCTTTAGAGGCATCATATCCTTTGATATCCACCCTGGTTTTTGTTGAAAGAATCCTGTTAACAATATTGATCGGAATCTTTTTCTGTTCTACCAGGCTCTCTTCTTTATTTGAAAGTAAATAATTTCCCTTTAAGTCGTATAAAATAATGTCGTGCTGATTGATGTCTGCAATCTCGAAGATTTTGTTTTCGAGAAGGCTTGGAAGATCTTGTGTCTCCGTATGTTTCATGCTTACGGCATAATCCAGATACCGGATCACCGCTCCCGTTTTTTCCTGCATGTCAATTCTGCTTTTCGTAATTGAATTTTCCCTTAAAACGAAATAAGGGACCAGCGAAGAAGCAACTACACTTAAAAGACACACCAATAAGAATCCGAAAAAGACACGGTTCCTAAGGCTATATCCTTTGTACATACTCATTGACATTCTGTTTATTAATTAACCTAGCAATATACTTACCAATTATGTCGAATTCTAAATTAACTTTATCTCCTTTTCTTAAATACTGCATATTGGTAAATTCCCAGGTATAAGGAATAATAGCAACGGAAAATTGATGATCTTCACTTTTAGCAACGGTAAGACTGATTCCGTTTACCGTAATGGAACCCTGAGGAACCGTTACAAAACCGTCGTTATTATCATACGAAATGGTAATAAAATAACTTCCGTCTTTATTTTCAATATTTACCACTTCTCCGGTTTTATCAACGTGGCCTTGTACGATGTGACCGTCCAGACGTCCGTCCATTTTCATGCAGCGTTCAAGATTTACTACAGTGCCTTGCTCCCATTTCCCCAGATTTGTTTTTTCTAAGGTTTCATGGATTGCCGTTACCACATATTGATCTCCTTCGATCTTTACAACCGTAAGACAACAACCGTTATGCGCTAAGCTCTGATCGATTTTCAGTTCACTCGTAAAAGGACAGGTTAATGTAAAATCAATATTGCTTCCGTTTTCTTCTATCTTCTCAATTATCCCTACCGCTTCAATTATTCCTGTAAACATATTATTTTTTGCTAAATTTGTAGTTTATTAATCTTCAAAGATAATCAAAATGAGCCCAAAAAACCATAAAGTACGAGTAGGAATTTCAATAGGAGATTTCAATGGCATCGGTCCGGAAATCATCATGAAGTCCCTAGCAGACAAAACCATTACGGATTTTTTCACCCCTGTGATTTTTGGCTCGGGAAAATTATTCACTTTTCAGAAAAACATTTTCAAACTGAATCTGAATTTCAACTATATCAATGAAGCATCGCAGGCTCAGGCAGGAAAACTGAATATGGTGAATCTTGTGAAGGAAAACTCTGTGGTAGAACTAGGCACACCAACAGAAGAATCCACCAAAATGGCTATTGATTCTCTTGAGGCAGCAACTGAAGCCTTACTAAAAGGAGAGATTGATGTTCTGGTAACCGCACCGATCAACAAGGATGAAATGGTAAAAATGGGCTTTAAACATGCCGGACATACCGGATATTTTGAAGAGAAATTCAATAAGAAAGGCTTAATGTTCCTGGTAACGGAAGACTTAAAGGTAGCTGTACTGACACACCATATTCCAATTGCACAGGTGGCTGAAAATATTTCCAAGGAAAAAATTAAAAAACAGATCCGGGTTTTAAACCAGACTTTAATTGAAGATTTTAATATTTCAAAACCAAAAATTGCTGTTTTAGGCTTAAATCCACATGCTGGTGACGGCGGTGTGATTGGAAAAGAAGAAATTGAAATCATTGCTCCGGCTATCAAAGAGCTTTCAGATAATGGAGTTCTTGCATTTGGACCCTTCCCTGCCGACAGCTTTTTTCAACCGGAAAAATATAAAAGTTTTGACGCGGTTTTAGCGATGTATCACGATCAGGGTTTAGCTCCATTTAAAACCTTAGCTTACGAAGAAGGTGTAAATTATACTGCCGGGCTTCCTTTTATCAGAACATCACCGGACCATGGCACAGCCTACGATATTGCAGGAAAAAACATTGCGGATGAGCGTAGTTTTAGCGAAGCCATCTTTACTGCTATTAAAATTTTCAGGAACAGAAGCGAATACAATGATCTGATGAGTAACCGACTGCAGCCGAGAAAAATGGTTGTAGATAACGGAATAGATGAAGATTTACCTGATGAAACCGAAGCGTAAATCTTCAATTGGAATTTTAAGTTAATTTGTTTTAGAATTTATTTGTTATTATAAAAAAATTGCATATTTTTGCACACTCATTTTATGGACAAGTTAAGAAACTATGACGTAAGCTTTTCCGGACTAAAAACCGGCAAGCACGAGTTCAGGTTTGAGATAAATAAAGAGTTCTTTCAATTATTTGATACTGAACAGGAATTTACAAATCCCAGGATTTCAGTAGATGTTCTACTCGACAAACATTCTACGTTTCTGGAGTTTGAGATCAAAGTAAATGGTACGGTAGAGCTTGTTTGCGACATTACAAACGAGAATTTCGATCATCCTATTGAAAATGAGATCAAGGTATTGGTAAAATTCGGGGAAGAATATGATGACAGCGAGGAAGATGTTATTACAATTCCTTCCAGTGATCATGCGTTTAACGTGGCACAATTAATTTATGAAAACGTTGCGCTTTCCATTCCTATGAAAAAAATATCACCGAATGTAAGTGATGAAGATCTCGCAATCCTTGAGAAGTTCAGTCCCAAAGAAAGTGAAGAAGAAGAACATGAAAGCGACCCGAGATGGGACGCATTAAAAAATTTGAAGAATAAAAATTAAATAGTTTAATGATGAGATGATGAATCTCATCGCTCATCAATTAAAAAAGTTATTAGAAAATGGCACATCCAAAGAGAAGACAATCGTCTACAAGAAGAGATAAGAGAAGAACTCACTACAAAGCTGTAGTTCCTCAATTAGCTAAAGATGCAACAACAGGAGAGCTTCATTTATACCACAGAGCTCACTGGCATGAAGGAAAATTATACTACAGAGGTAAAGTAGTATTGGAAAAAGAAGTAGCAACTACTGAAGAAAACTAAGAGTCGCTTTCCTCCGGAAAACACTCGATTTAATACAAAAACCGCCCGATTTTTATAAAATTTGGCGGTTTTTTGTTGTTTTTTACTATTTTTTGGTATCTTTGGCTCAAAATCAAATATCAATTTTATGGACATTAAAGACATACAAAATCTTATTAAGTTTGTGTCTAAAGCAGAAGTTTCTGAAGTAAAATACAAAACCAAAGATTTCGAAATCACTATTAAAACTCCATTAGCGGGTAGCGAAGTTGCTTATGCTCAACCTGCAGTGTATCACACTGCTCCTCAACAGGTAGCTGCTGCACCTGCACCGGCTGCTACTCCTGCAGCTGCACCGGCCGAAAAAGCCGAAGCATCATCTGATGAAAGTAAATATGTGACTATCAAGTCTCCAATGATCGGAACTTTCTACAGAAAACCATCTCCGGATAAAGATGTATTTGTGAACGTTGGCGACGAAGTTTCTATTGGTAAAACGGTTTGTGTAATCGAAGCAATGAAATTATTCAACCAGATTGAATCTGAAGTAAGCGGAAAAATCGTTAAGATTTTGGTAGATGATTCTTCTCCTGTAGAATATGATCAACCTTTATTCTTAGTAGATCCATCATAATTTAGTTAGAAGTTAGAAGTTAGAAGATAGAAGTTAGATAACTAACTTTTAAGTTTCGTACTCATGTCTAATTTTCAAATTATCTAATTTTCAAATTAAAGAAGATGTTCAAAAAAATATTAATAGCCAATCGTGGCGAAATTGCAATGCGTATTTTACGTACTTGTAAAGAAATGGGGATTAAAACGGTAGCGGTTTATTCAACTGCAGACAAAGACAGTCTTCACGTAAGATTTGCAGACGAAGCGGTTTGTATCGGCCCCGCAATGAGCAAAGACTCATACCTTAAAATTCCTAATATTATTGCTGCTGCTGAAATTACCAATGCAGACGCCATTCACCCGGGTTACGGTTTCTTATCCGAAAACGCCAACTTCTCCAGAATCTGCCAGAAAAACGGTATTAAATTTATTGGTGCCACTCCTGAACAGATTGAGAAAATGGGAGATAAAGCAAATGCTAAGGCAACCATGAAAGCTGCCGGTGTACCATGTGTACCAGGTTCTGACGGCTTGATCGAATCTTATGAACATGCTGTAAAGATTGCTGAAGAAACAGGTTATCCTGTAATGATCAAAGCAACTGCCGGTGGTGGTGGAAAAGGAATGAGAGCGGTATGGAAAGCTGAAGATCTGAAAGACCACTGGGAATCTGCGATTCAGGAAGCTGTAGCAGCATTCGGAAACGGAGGCATGTACATGGAAAAGCTGATCGAAGAGCCCAGACATATTGAAATCCAGGTTGCTGGTGACCAATTTGGTAAAGCCTGTCATCTTTCTGAGAGAGACTGTTCTGTTCAGAGAAGAAACCAAAAACTTACTGAAGAAACACCTTCTCCTTTTATGACAGACGAACTTCGTGAGAAAATGGGTGAAGCTGCTGTAAAGGCTGCGGAATTCATCGGCTATGAAGGAGTGGGAACTATTGAATTCCTTGTGGACAAACACAGAAATTTCTATTTCATGGAAATGAACACAAGAATCCAGGTAGAACACCCGATCACTGAACAGGTTATTGATTATGACCTGATCAGAGAACAGATTCTTCTGGCTGCGGGAACTCCGATTTCAGGAATTAATTATTATCCCAAATTACATTCCATCGAATGCAGAATCAATGCGGAAGATCCTTATGCTGATTTCAGACCTTCTCCGGGGAAAATTACAGGATTAAATATTCCTGGCGGACACGGGGTAAGAGTAGACACGCATGTATATTCGGGATATACCATTCCTTCCAATTATGATTCCATGATCGCGAAACTGATCACTACAGCACAGACCCGTGAGGAAGCTATTGCCAAAATGAGAAGAGCTCTGGAAGAATTTTATATTGAAGGAGTGAAAACAACGATTCCTTTCCACAGACAGCTGATGGATAATGAAGATTATCTTTCAGGAAATTACACTACAAAATTCATGGAAGATTTTGTAATGGATAAAAAATACGACAATCATTAATCTGATTTGTATATAATTTGTAACCGCCTCATGAAGGCGGTTTTTTTTTAGCATTAAAAAACTTTGACAAAATTGACACCACAATCTTTTAAATTAACAAATATTAAAATTCATATTTTTAAAGATAGAATAACTGTAACGGATTATTTGCAGTAGCAATATTTTCTGATTCGGTTTTCTTAGAGGATTAAAAGTTCTTAAAATCCTTTCTTTTTCAGCATGAGATTTCTGTTTAGTCATCTCATTAATAATGTTTACATTTGCGCAAAATCAAATATATGTCAACAGCAGAAATTGTAAAAGATTCCCAATATTTTATCGACCTTGAAGACAAACACGGTGCTCACAACTACCACCCTCTTCCCGTGGTACTGGAAAAAGGAGAAGGTGTTTTTGTCTGGGATGTGGACGGTAAAAAGTATTATGATTTCTTATCCGCTTATTCTGCTGTCAATCAGGGACATTCTCATCCAAAAATTGTAGAAGCTTTAGTAGAACAGGCTAAAAAACTGGCTCTAACATCAAGAGCATTTTATAATTCCAGATTGGGAGAATACGAACAGAAGATTACTGATCTTTTTGGTTTTGATAAAGTATTACCCATGAACTCCGGGGCAGAAGCTGTGGAAACGGCAGTAAAATTAGCCAGAAAATGGAGTTATGAAATAAAAGGCATTGCTGAAAACGCTGCAAAAATTATTGTTTGCGAAAATAATTTCCACGGAAGAACCACTACCATTGTTTCTTTTTCAAATGATCCGGATGCCAATCAGAATTATGGTCCTTTTACGCCTGGCTTCATTAAAATTCCATATAATGATCTTTTTGCATTAGAAGAGGTTCTCAGCCGAGAATCAGATACGATTGCGGCATTTCTTGTAGAGCCTATTCAGGGGGAAGCGGGGGTTTATGTTCCGGATAGCGGTTTTCTGAAAGACGCCTCTGAATTGTGTAAAAAATACAATGTTCTCTTTATTGCAGATGAAGTTCAGACGGGAATTGCAAGAACAGGGAAATTAATTGCATGCCATCATGAAGATGTTCAGCCGGACATTCTTATTTTAGGCAAGGCTCTTTCCGGCGGAATGTACCCCGTTTCAGCGGTATTGGCTAATAATGAAATTATGAACGTCATCAAACCCGGCCAGCACGGTTCTACATTTGGCGGAAATCCTATTGCCTGTGCAGTAGCAGTCGCGGCACTGGACGTTGTACAGGAAGAAAAACTCTCCGAGAGAGCGGAAGAGCTTGGTAAATTATTCCGTTCTGAAATTGAAAAACTAATAGAAAAAACCGGTCTCATTACCAAAGTAAGAGGAAAAGGTCTTCTGAATGCTATTTTAATCAACGATACTCCGGAAAGTTCTACAGCCTGGAATATCTGTTTACAATTAAAAGAAAACGGATTACTCGCCAAGCCGACCCACGGAAATATCATCAGGCTTGCGCCACCTTTAGTCATTACTGAAGAACAACTTTTAGACTGTGTGAAAATCATTGAAAAAACCATCCTTTCATTTCAGTAGAAATGGCACTTACCCTTGCAGTCATTACTTACAATGAAGAAGATAATATTGTAAGATTGCTTAATGCCGTTAAAGATACAGTTGACGAAATTGTTATCGTAGACAGCTATTCAACGGACAGAACAAAAGAAATTTGTCTTCATGATTATCCGGATATCAAATTTCATGAAAGAAAATTTAGCGGATATGGGGAACAGAAAAATTATGCCCTCAGTCTTTGCTCTAAACCATGGGTCCTTTTTCTGGATGCAGATGAAGTTCCTGATGAAAAGATGCTCCAATCTATACGAAACATTGTCTCTTCCGGAAATACGGAATATTGTGTTTATAAGGCTAAATTTTTAAATTATATAAGCATTAATCTGATCAGATTCGGAGGCTGGGGAAATGTATGTAAGGAAAGATTATTCAAAAGAGATTGTGCAAAATATTCTGACGATAAAGTACATGAATTTCTGATTACCGCTAAAAAAGCGGGAATTTTAGAAGGAAAATTAAATCATTACACTTACAAAAGTATTCATCATCACATTTCTAAAATCAATATCTACTCTGATATGATGGCAGAAAAGATGTTTGAACGTGGTAAAAAGTATCAGAACTTTAAAATTATCGTCAGTCCTGTTTACGAATTTATAAAAGTTTATCTATTTAAATTTGGTTTTTTGGACGGCTTTGCAGGTTTCTATGTAGCCAAAACAATGTCATATTATACATTTTTAAAATACATAAAACTGCGCGAGAAAATCAGGCTCATTGAAATCAGAAAAAAATATGGCGAATGATGAAGATTCTGTATTTGATTTTTCCAGTACTTCTTTTTGTTGTATTTTATTTTCGGTTGTATCTTTTTCTTTTTCCTAAAAACCGCCTGATCATTCTGATGTATCACCAGATCGCGGAAGAAAGCACTGAAGATCTGATAGTAAGCCTGAAAAACCTTGAGAAACAATTTGAATATCTAAACAGGAAAAAATATACCTCAAAATTTTTCAGTGAGCTGAACATCCCTTCGCCAAAAAGCATCATTATTACTTTTGATGACGGTTACAAAAACAATGAAATATATCTTCCTTTTTTGTTAGAAAAATATAAGCTGAAAGCAACCATATTTATTCCTACAGAATTTATTCAGAAAGGGTATAAAAATAATGTGATGATGACTTTTGAAGAGATCCGCCAACTGAACAGGAAGTATTTTGATATAGCTCTTCACAGCCATTCTCATCAAAACTTCAGAAATATTTCTGCCGGTTTCATAGAAAACGATCTTGAAAAAAATATGCAGATTCTCGACGAAGAAAAAATAGAATATTCAAAAGTTCTGGCGTACCCGTACGGAAAATATCCTAAGAAAAATCCCGGAAAACAGGCTCTATTTTCAGTTTTGAAACATCTGAATATTCTTTATGCCGTAAGAATCGGTAACAAAATCAATTACTTCCCCACCCAGAAACCTTATGAATTGTGCAGAATAGACATAAAGGGAACAGACACACTGATACATTTCAAATTAAAACTTATCTTTGGAAGATTAAAAATGTTTTAGGAAAGATAAATTAATTGGAATGGTAGAACAGGTTATGATGAATGTAAGCGGTTTAATCATAACGTATAACGAAGAAAAAAACATTCAGGAAGTGCTGGAGTGCTTTGATTTCTGTGATGAAATTATTGTAGTAGATTCTTTCAGCACAGACAAAACGATAGAAATCGCACAGCAATTTTCTAAAGTAAAAATAATTCAAAATGCGTTTGAGGATTTTACAAAGCAAAGAAATATTGCTTTGGATGCCGCAAAAAATGATTGGGTATTGTTTCTGGACGGAGATGAGAGAATCACTGCGCCTTTAAAAAAAGAAATTTTGAAGGAATTAAAAAAACCGGTGCAGAAGGATGCCTATTATTTTTACAGAAAATTCTATTTTGCAGGCAAACCCATCCATTATTCAGGAACACAAACCGATAAGAATTTCAGGCTTTTCAGAAAGTCAAAAGCCCGATATATCAGCGGAAAAAAAGTTCATGAAACACTGCACGTTAACGGAACGACAGGAACAATGAAGAATAAACTTCTCCACTTTTCCGTTAGTGATTATGAATCCTATAAATCAAAAATGATTCATTACGGAATTCTGAAAGGACAGGAACTGGCAGCAAAGGGAAGAAAATACAGTCTCGCAGCACAGTATTCAAAAACAGCTTTTAAATTTTTTAAGGCATACATTTTGCGTTTAGGTATTCTTGACGGAAAAGAAGGCTACCAGCTTTCCTATCTACAGTCCTTAAGTGTTTTTGAAACTTATGAATCATTAAAAAAGGAGCAAACTGACTGAATGAAAATCTGTGTAATTAGTTTCGATTTCTGGGGATATGACCACTATATAGTTGATGCTTTACGTTCTAAAAATATAGATGCCCATCACATTAAAATTGCCGATGTAACCCATTCTAATTTTAGTGAGCGGGCGAAGAATGCCGTAAGCAAAATTTTTCTCAACAAAAATCTGAAAACGGAAAAAAGACAACGGTTTGTCACCGATTCTCTTCAGCAGCTGGGGCATCAGGACCAGATCCTTGTAATGAATCCGGATACTTTTGATCTGTCTACTCTTCAGGAAATCAGAAAATATACCAGCCGCCTTATTACCTATCTTTATGACAGCCTGGACCGCGTAGTCGTTGATAAGGAAAAACTGGATCTTTTCGATAAAATTTTTTCATTTGATATTGCCGATGTGGAAAAATATGGCTTTGAAAAACTCACCAATTATATATACCTTCCATTTTGTCCCTGTGAAAACCAGCATCCTGAGATGGATCTTTTTTACATCACTTCTTACGATAATAAAAGAGTAGAATTCATTAAACAGCTCACCAAAAGGCTGTTTCAGCTGCGATCTAAATTTCAGATTATTGTTATCGGGAAAAAGGGCTGGAAACATCAGCTGAAAAACGCATTCATTAAAATACCGGAAAATCTGCACATCCTATTCAGCATTAAAAAAATAAGTCATAAAAAACTTCCCGAATATTATAAAAATTCGCGAGCTTTGCTTGATCTTACCCGTGAAAATCAATATGGACTGAGTTTCAGGGTGTTTGAAGCATTGGCTTTAGAAAAGAAAATCATTACGGATAATGAACTGATCAAAAGGTATGATTTTTATAACCCTCAGAATATTCTGGTTTTAAACGAAACATGCAGTAATCTGGAAAAATCTTTTTTTGAGACACCTTACGAAAAAGTTCCGGAAGAAATTTATTACAGCTACACCCTGGAACATTGGACGGATAAAGTGTTCGGGCTCAACAAAAAAACTTAATCATGGGAATTATAAAGAGAATTAAAAAACACTTTAAAAGAAAAGAAAAACTCAAAATTCTAAATACACAGGAGATTATTAACATAACCTCTTTTGACCCCTCAAAAAAAACCATTTTATTTGCATCCAGAGATATTCCTTCCCATGATAAGGATTCCGGATCCAACAGGCTCAAAGAAATTATCCTGATTTATAAAAAGCTCGGTTTCAATTGTATTCTTTTCTCACCTCACATTTTTGAAGACGATCCTTATGTTAAATTTTATAAGGAGCATGGTGTGATTGTATTCACGGAAAACAACAAGTACAAAAGCCTCTATGAATTTCTTAATGACTTTAAAAAAGTAGACTTTGTATGGTTCAACGGGCCATTGGCACTGAATCTGTTTTACCGGAAAATAAAAAATATCCTGCCTGCTGCAAAATTCATCTATGATATGGTGGATATTCATTTTTTACGATATAAGAGAGCGATCGAGATTGAACCGAACCGTATTTCATTAAAGAAAAATTACAAGCACTTTTATCGTCTGGAAACGGTTGTTGCGCCGCAGCTGGATTACATAATTGCTATTTCCGATAAAGAAAAAGAGATCATGCGAAAGTATGCTGATGAAAGAAAAATCCTTACCATTTCCAATATACATTATCCTAAAATTGATATTTCGGAAAGGAATAATTTTGCGTCAAGCAGAGGGATTGTATTCATCGGTTCGATTCACGAACCCAATATTGATTCGGTAAAATTTTTATATGAAAAAATAATGCCACTGGTCTGGAAAGAAAATCCGGAGCTTGAAGTAAACGTTATCGGAAATGTGGCAGATAAGCTTGATCTGAAGCTATACCCGAAATTCAAATTCTTAGGATTTGTGGAAAGTATTGAGCAGCATTTCATGACATCTAAATTGATGGTAGCACCACTAAGATTCGGGGCAGGTGTTAAGGGCAAAATAGGCCAGGCCTTTGAATATTTTTTACCTGTTGTAACTACTGATATCGGTGCTGAAGGCATGCAGCTGGTCAACAAAAAAAATGTTCTGATAGCCAATGATGAAAAATCATTTGCAGAAGCCATCATCCAACTGAATAATGATGAAACCCTGTGGAATACCCTTAGTGAAAACTCGGTGGACAGCCTTCGTCCTTTTTCAACCGAAGCGGTAAACGAAACCCTGAAAAAAATTATTTAACATGAACCTTTCAGTAAGCATTATTGTTCCTTGTTACAATGCCTCGCATTACATGCATGAAGTGCTTTTAAGCATTAAGAATCAGACTTATAAAAACATTCAGTGCATTCTGATCAATGACGGAAGCACGGACAATACGCTGGAAATTATTAAAAATTTTCCTGATGAAAGATTTGAAATATATGACCAGCAGAATAAAGGGCTTTCTGATACAAGGAATTTCGGGCTGGAAAAAGCTAAAGGAGATTTTATTTTTTTCTGTGACAGTGACGATCTCCTTCCTCCAAAAGCTATTGAAACCCTCGTTTCGGTTTATACCGGTAAAGAAGATATTATTGTTGGAAAAACAGCAACCTATTCATGGGACAGAAAAGAAAACATCTCATCGTTGCCCCATCCATCCGAAAAGCAATTGATTGCCAATGAGCACTCTGAAGTTCTTATCAAAAATATGACCGAAGGTTTAAGCCCTATCGCACAGAACAAGCTATACAGAAAATCATTTATCCGGGAAAATCATCTGAAGTTTTTGAGCGGGATCTATCATGAAGATGAATTGTGGTTTTTCGAAACCATGTTCAGGGCAAAAAACATAACATTCATTCCTGAAATCACTTATCTGTATACCGTTGACAATGCGCAGTCGATCACCAAAAAGAAAAGCGATAAAAACCTCCTGGGCTATCTGAGTGTTATTAAGACCATTTATAATAATTACTATATTAAATATCCGAATAATAATATCAGTGCCTATTATATTGCTTATCTGAAAAAAATAATTATCGGAAACTTTAAAAATGATTCCAACTATTCCGATGCTGCAGTGCGGGAAATGGAAAAGACATTTAAGGAAGTAAATCCCGAGTTCAATGATGCAATTAACCTGAAAAACATTGAGAAAGTTTACTTTAAATATCTGAATACAATCAGTTTAAAAGATCCTGACACGATAAAAAAAGAATATTTCAACAGTCCGGTCAACAGCCTTAGAAAACATTTCAGAATCATCATGTTCCGTCTTTTCAATTCAAATTTAAAATGATAAAAAAGGAAAAATTTCTTTTGATAATGCCTGATTATTCAGATTTTCCACAGCTTTTTGTTGATAATCTTAAAAAAGCAGGCTTTGAACCTTTTCTTATTACAGATAAGGTTTCGGAATTTAAATACAGAGGACTCGAAAGTATTAAAAACTTTTTTATCAAAAATATTTTCAGGAATAAGAGCTATAAGCAAAACCTCATCAATCGTCATTTTAAGGAAGAACTGGGTCACCAGCTTTCCGCAATAGAAGGAAAACTGGATTATATTCTGGTGATACGTCCTGATAATTTTCCGGTTTCATTCATAAAAAAACTGAAAGAAAGAACGTCGAAACTGATCGCCTACCAGTGGGACGGGATTGAAAAGTTTCCTGAGGTTAAAAAATATTTCAATTTATTTGATACTTTCTTCTGTTTTGAAGAAGTAAGAAACCAGCACAATATCAAGCAGATCACTAATTTTTACTTTGATCATCTTCCTCCGTTTTACAAACCATACAATACTGAAAATCCCAATCTTTATTTCGTTGGACTGTATTGGAAAAGCAGGGAAGAAAAAATCGACAGATTTATTAATGAGGTTTCCGGTTCTAACGTACATCTTTCAATATTCATTCAGTATTTTAAAGAACCTGAACGTAAAAACAGCAAAATCACCTACATTAAAGACAGGATCACTTTTGAGAAAAACCTGGAGCATGTAAAAAATTCAGACATTCTCCTGGATTTTGTTGATCCTTTACATAACGGGCTTTCCATAAGGTTTTTCGAAGGGCTTTATTATCAAAAAAAGGTAATTACCGATAATGTTATGGTAAAAAACTACGACTTTTATCATCCTGATAATATCTTTATCGTTGAAAACGACAATTATAAAAACATTGAGCTGTTTTTGAAAAAACCTTATCATAAACTCCCTGAGGAAATTGTGGAAAAGTATGGCTTTAGCAATTGGATCAGGGAAATTATAAAATAATCACAGCTTTATTTGAATCCTAAATATTCGAACATACTTTTAATATTTTGATCCTGCTGTTTTACAGAAAATTTTTCGAGAGGCTGGGTGCTGTTTTGGTGAAGCGCATTCCAGAGTTTTTCATTGTGGTAAAGTTCCAGGATTTTATCTGCAAAATGTTCTGCATTATTTCCCGATACCAAAGCGGTCACTCCATCCACAAGACCCATTCCTTCTGCACCGATCTCCGTTGTTACTACGGGCAGGGAAAATTCCAGAGCCTGGCCTATTTTACCTTTAACACCGGCTCCGTACCTCAGCGGTGCTACAAAAATTCTTGAGTTTTCAAACCAGTAATCAACACTTTTCTGATATCCCAGAATACAGAAGCGGTCTGAATTATATTGTTGTTTTATTTCCTCAGGAAAATCCGGTCCGAGTATATTAATTTTAATTGAAGCATCTTTAGCCCAAACTAAAGGCATTATGTTTTCATATAAGAATTTTACGGCATCCATATTAGGCATATGGTAAAAACCGCCTATAAATAAAAGGCCTTCTCTTTGAGAATATGCTACTTCCTGAGTCTTCACCGGCTCATGAATATTACTTACAGTAAATATTTTCTCATTCTGAATACCCTGGCCGGAAACAATTCTCTTTTCCTCATCACTGATGGAAACGACAACATCTGCTGTCTTCATGGCAGCATATTCAGTTTCCCGAAAGAATTTCATTTCTTTTTTACGGTCTTTTGTGATGGCGATATATTCATTTTCCCTCTCCATTCTCAGATAATGAAGGTCTACCATATCATAAATTATTTTCTGTCCGGCAAGTTTTTCCTGAATCATTTTATACCAAAAGTCAAAACCCGTCGGTCTGAAGATCCATACAATATCTACAAATTGAAGCGCTTCCTGCACCTGATCTTTAACTTTTATTATCTTATCCTGTGCATTGACAAAATCTTTACAGACTTCAACACCGATGCCTCTGAAAAAATTCACATATACATCATCTTCGTCGTTAAGCTGTTTTACCGCTAAAATTATTCTGTGTTGATTTTTCTGAAGAATTTTTATGATTTCCAAAAATCTCCTGGAACCGGAATCTTTATCCGGCTTCGGAATAAGTTCTTCAAGAATCAGAACGTTTGGCTTTTTATAAAAAGCATTGAGATTATTGGTATTTCCTTTATCAAGAAATCTTGTATTGGTAAAATATTGATTCCATCTGCTCATAAAGATTTCCCTGTTCTTCTGAAGCAGCAGTTCTTTACCATTGTCTTTGCCTGTGTAAGATATATTTTCAAAATGAATAATTTCGGAACCCGGCTGATAATAAATATCCAGACCCTGCTCATACTTCAAACGCTGGCAAAGATCGGTTTCTTCATAATAAGCAGGCAGAAAAGCCTCATCCAGAAGATTAAGATTTCCGCTACCGTCTACTCTTTTAAACAATAAACTGCATCCGGAACAATAATCTACCTTTCTTAAAAAATTATATTTTGGAGTATCAATCGCCTCACATCTTCCCAGGTTTACAATTTCTGTATTTTCAAAAATAAGACAGCCTGCTTCCTGCAGCGTATTATCCGCGAAAATCATTTTAGAACCTACGGCTCCAACGTTATCTTTATTACTGAAAACATTCAGAAGGCTGGACAAATAATTTTCCTGAACTTCAACGTCGTTGTTCAGCAGGTAGACATATTCTCCTTTTGCCGCATGAATGCCCTTATTAACATTTCTGAGGAAACCAAGGTTTTCCGGGTTATCAATAACGGTTATTCCGTTAATCTTTTTTAAATATTCTAAAGTATGATCTGTACTTTTATCATTGATGATGATAATTTCCTTTTGAATATCACGGTCAAACTGATCGATGGTGTAAAGGCAGTTTAAGGTGTATCTTATCTGGTTGTAAACGGGGATAATAATGGAAACTTCAGGATTTTCGCATTTGGTAAAATTAAAAACATAGTTCTCAAAAAAATCTAAATCATAATGATTAATCTTAAGTTTTCTCTTATGCTTAATAAAATTACGATCCTTGATTTTATTTTTAAAAAATCTTTTAATTCCCATTTTTAATTTATTATTTTGTCCCGCCTTTTCCGGCTAACGAAAATAAGCATTTATTATGAGAGACAAAAAAAACATTATCAAAGCAGGCTATCTCCTATCTTATGATTACTCTTATATTTTTACTTCTGTAAAACAAATTTATGATCACGTAGACCGTATTGTTATCAGCTATGACGAAAACAATAAAACATGGGCAGGCAATGATATATATATTCCGGAAAGCTTTTTTTCAGAAATAAAAAGTCTCGATACGCAGCATAAAATCATATTGTACAAAGATAAATTCTACATTGAAGGTACTGCTCCGATGGATCTCGAAACAAGGCAAAGAAATATGATGGCCGAAAAAATGGGTAATGGCGGATGGCATATGCAAATTGACGGTGATGAATATGCTTATGACTTTAAAAAGCTCTCTCAATTTTTAAGAAAACACCAATATCTTTTAGCACATCCGGAAAAAAATCCTATCAATTTTCAGGTAGATTGGGTAACCTTATTCCGGCATGATGAAAGTGGTTTTTATATTATTGAACCATTTGAAGAAAAATGCTTTCTTATCACCAACTATCCAAAATACAATTATGCCAGAAGAACCAATACCGGACGAACATTGTCACTCGAATATCGTCTCATTCATCAGTCATGGGCAAGAGATGAAAATGAAATCCTTGAAAAAATAATGAACTGGGGACACAAAAATGATTTTGACACTATGAAATTTTTTGAATTCTGGAAAAGCATCCGTTCCGAAAACCATACTGAATTCATTGATTTCCATCCGCTTTCTCCTTCAGACTGGCATCAGCTTTCCTTTTTTCCTGCAGAAAATATTGATGATTTTATAAAAGCATTTGAAAAGAAGTTTCCGCAACCGGAACTTAAGCTTAACCTTTCAGCTACCAAGAAAATGAAACTTTGGCTGAAAAGTCTGTTTTAAAAAAGGCTGTCACAATTCCGGACAGCCGTTTTTTATTTACTAAAGATTAATTTCTGTCATATTCATCCTCAATCCTCACAATATCATCTTCCCCGAAATAAGTCCCGGTCTGCACTTCAATAAATACAACAGGCTTATCGGACAGATTCATCATTCTGTGCTTTGCACCAAGAGGGATGAAAATACTTTCTCCATATTTTAAACTGATCTCTTTATCATCCAGAACCACCGTAGCATCACCTTCGATAATGGTCCACTGCTCCTGTCTTTTATGATGGTACTGGTAAGAAAGCTTCTGCCCCGGATTCACTTCAATTCTTTTCAGTTTGTAATTCGGTTCATCTGCCAATACATAATATTTTCCCCAAGGTCTCTCCCCTATTTCTAACATAATTTAAGGCTTTTTTTATTATACAAAAGTAAATATTCGGATCAAAAAAGCAAGCAAACCATCTATTAAACATTCTTAAAACCGTATATTTTTAAGTAAATTTGCATAAAATTAAATTGAAAATGGAGAAAGTAAGAGTACGTTTTGCTCCAAGTCCTACGGGACCATTACATTTGGGGGGCGTAAGAACCGCATTATATGATTATCTTTTTGCTAAAAACCAAGGTGGCGAATTTGTATTGAGAATTGAAGATACCGACACCGCCAGATATGTTGAAGGTGCAGAAGAATATATCGAAGAAGCTTTAGAATGGTGCGGGATTATAGCCGATGAAAGCCCTAAAAAAGGAGGAAAATTTGCTCCGTACCGACAGTCTGAAAGAAGAGATATTTATGACCGGCATACGGAACAGATCCTAAAAACGGATTATGCCTATATCGCTTTCGACACTGCGGAAGAACTGGATGCCATCCGTGCAGAATACGAAACCAGAGGTGATGTCTTCTCTTATGACAACAGAACAAGAAACCAGCTAAGAAACAGCCTGGCTCTTTCTGAAGAAGAAGTAAAGAGGCTGCTCGACGAAAAAACACCGTATGTGGTAAGATTCAAAATGCCGGTAGACAGAACGCTGAACCTTGAAGACATTATCCGTGGAAAGTTCTCTGTTAATACCAATACTTTAGATGATAAAGTTCTGGTAAAAAATGACGGAATGCCAACCTATCATTTTGCCAACATCATCGATGACCACGAAATGGAAATTTCCCATGTGATCCGTGGTGAAGAATGGCTGCCATCTTTAGGTCTGCATACTTTATTATATGAAGCAATGGGTTGGGAAGCTCCACAGTTCGCACACCTTTCTTTGATATTAAAACCTGAAGGCAAGGGTAAACTGAGCAAAAGAGACGGCGATAAATTCGGGTTTCCCGTATTTCCGTTAAATTTTACGGATCCTGTTACAGGGCATATTTCTAAAGGATACCGGGAAAGCGGATATCTTCCGGAAGCATTTATCAATATGGTGGCTCTTTTAGGGTGGTCGCCTGCAGATGATAAAGAAATTTTATCCCTGGACGAAATGGCAAAAGAATTTGATTTAAATAAAGTTCATAAAGCCGGTGCGAGATTCAGCAAAGAAAAAGCAGAATGGTTCAACCATCAGTATATCCAGCAAAAATCTGATCAGGAATTGCTTGAAATTTTAAAAAAATCAGGTTTTAGCACAACGCTTTCAGATGAAAAATTACTTAAAATAATTTCCTTAATGAAAGAAAGGTTAACGTTTGTAGAAGATCTTACCCTTGATAACGAAAAAGGAAAATTTTTCTTTGAAGCACCTGTTTCTTATGATGAAAAAGCCTCAAAAAAAGCATGGAACGATCAAACTTCTGCTATTTTAGGGGAATTGGCTTCTCATTTGGAAAGCACGGAATTTAATGCTGAAAACCTGAAGCAGGCTATGCATGATTTCGCGGAAAACAAAGGTCTGGGAATGGGTAAAGTGATGATGCCTCTGCGTCTGTCTTTAGTAGGAGAACTAAAAGGTCCGGACGTTCCGGATATCATGGAACTTCTTGGAAAAGAGGAAACTATCTCCAGAATAAACAATGCAATTAATAATTTTAAATAGATTCATATAATTTTTCATAAATTTGAAAGATTTAATTTACTTCAAGAAATGGAATATTTAAGTTTCGAACTTCCTATAAAAGAGCTAATGGATCAACTTCAGACCTGTTCTTTAGTAGGAGAAGAAAGTGGTGTTGATGTAAAATTAGCATGTAGCCAAATCGAGGATAAGATTTTAGAAAAGAAAAAAGAAATCTACAGTAATCTTACGCCTTGGCAGAGAGTACAACTGTCCCGTCACCCGGATCGTCCTTACGCATTAGATTATATCAACGGAATGGCGGATAAAGGCAGCTTCCTTGAACTTCACGGAGACAGAAATTTCGCTGATGACCCGGCAATGGTAGGTGGCTTACTTACACTGGACGGACAGAAAGTGATGGTAATCGGTACTCAGAAAGGAAGAACTACAAAAGAAAGACAACACAGAAGGTTCGGAATGCCGAATCCTGAAGGATACAGAAAAGCGCTTCGACTGATGAAACTTGCTGAAAAGTTTCAGATTCCGGTGGTAACTTTGGTAGACACACCGGGAGCTTATCCCGGACTGGAAGCTGAAGAAAGAGGCCAGGGTGAAGCCATTGCAAGAAACATTTTTGAAATGGTTCAGCTTAAAACGCCGATCTTTACTTATATCATCGGCGAAGGTGCCAGTGGCGGAGCACTAGGAATTGGTGTAGGAAATAAAGTATACATGCTGGAAAACACCTGGTATACGGTAATTGCACCGGAAAGCTGTTCATCCATCCTTTGGAGAAACTGGGACCACAAGGAAGATGCAGCCAATGCTTTGAATCTTACCCCGAAAGATGCTTTAAGAGAAAAATTCATTGACGGTATTATTGAAGAACCTCTTGGAGGAGCACATTATGATCCGGCAGGCACTTTCCAGAATCTGAAGACTTCGATTTTACAGAACATCAAAGCCTTCTCAAAATTCACAGGACAGGAACTTGAAACCCAAAGACAGGATAAATTCATTGCCATGGGGCAATTTAAAGGATAACATAAAAAAGCCGGCTAAGAAATTTCTTAACCGGCTTTTTTTATGATATGCTTTTAATCTTCTCTGAGGTTCAACTCGATTTCAATATCTTTATTGATCTTTTTTAAGGATGAGTACTTTGCATCGCAAACCATTGTTGTAAGAATGTATTCTCCTTTTTCAACCAGCAGAAAATTCTGCCCGTTTGCCGGAACATCAAGATTATAATATTTTTTTCCGTTGATTTTTACGATAAGATTGCACTTCGATTTATTTTTGATATTGATGTATGCTTCCTTATCCATGGGATCATTATTAAACATATGGGTAAGCATTGCTGCCGTTTTTTTGTGCTGCTCACTTGCCCCCGATTTTTTACTGGTAGTTCCCGTAACACTGGCGTAATTCACAGTTCTTTCAGGCGTTGCCGCACCCGTATTAGCAGCTATGGCTTTCCCTTTGTTAAGATTATTGTTATCAATCACCATCTGTTTGATCTTATCTTCACTTAACGTTTTTATCGTTGGCTTAGCCTCCGGAGAATTATTTGCCATGACGATCTGCATAAGTTTTCTTTTGAAATAATCCGTTTTGGCGTGTCCGGGATTCTGCTTAAGGAATCCTGCAACAACTCTGGCTTCAGCAGTACTTTCCGCATCACTTTCAGTATAAATGATAACCGTTTCCTTTTCAACAATGGCTTTCGATTTTGCCTTTTTCTTTTTCTGTGAAAAACCAAGGGTAAATATGCATAAAAATATGAGGAGAAATATTTTTTTCATTAAAGAGACATTTAAAAATTATTAAATAATATAAATAACGCAAAAAGTCATTTTTTAGTTTATCATTAAAATCATTATCTTTGCGCAGCTTTAAAAGTAAGCTAAAAATTAATACGAATCTTAAATAAAAAAAAATAGATATTATGTCTTATACACCAGCTGCTGCAGACGTAGCAAAATTGAGAAACCAAACAGGTGCAGGTATGATGGACTGCAAAAAAGCTTTAGTAGAAGCTGAAGGAGATTTCGAAAAAGCAGTAGATATCCTTAGAAAAAAAGGACAGAAAGTAGCTGCAAACAGAGCAGACAGAGAATCTACTGAAGGGGCAGTGATCGCAAGAGTGAACGAAGACAACACGCTAGGTGCTGTTATTTCTTTAAACTGCGAAACTGACTTCGTTGGTAAAAACGAAGCTTTTATTGAACTGGCTTACGAACTTGCTGAAATGGCGATCTTTGCTGCTACAAAAGAAGAACTTTTGGCTACAGATTTCCACGGAATTACTGTTGCTGAAAAATTAGTTGAGCAGACAGGTGTAATCGGTGAAAAAATCGAAATCGGTGCATTCGAAAGAATTGAAGGGCCTTTCTTAGGAGCTTACATCCACGCTGGAAACAAAATCGCTGCTATCACTTCTCTTTCTGCTAATGTAGAAGGAGCTTCCGAAGCGGCTAAAGCTGTTTCTATGCAGGTAGCTGCTATGAACCCAATCGCTCTTGACGAAACTTCTGTTTCTCAGGCAACTATCGATAAGGAATTGGAAATCGAAAGAGAACTTCTTATTAAAGAAGGGAAACCGGAAAACATTATCGAAAACATCCTTAAAGGTAAAATGCAGAGATTTTACAAAGACAACACATTGGTACACCAGGCTTTCATTAAAGATGGAAGCATCACTGTTGCTGATTATGTAAAATCTGTAAATGCAGATCTTAAAGTAACAGGATTCGTAAGAGTAAGCTTATAATTCTATCCAGATTTAGAACATATAATCCCGGTGCTGGTCACCGGGATTTTTCATTTCCCAATTATAAGATCTTTTGATACATTAAAAATATATTAAATATTCAGCAATCTTGCATTTTATACATCACACCCGTTAAATTTATATAAATAATTGATTTTTAATACTTACATTTGCATCCCTTATTGACAAAAATGAAAAAACTTCTACTAACTATTTGTACTTTTTTTTGTTTATTATGCAATGCGCAGCTTGATACGGACCACTGGTTTGCTCCTATGGCATCAAAAGTCGGAAACAGCGCACTGCAAGGTTACCTATATCTTTCTACAAACGAGACAAGTCCCTTTAATGTTCAGATTTTTAATGACAATACATTATATACAACAGTACAGGTAAGCAAAGGCAACCCTGTGGAAGTAACAATTCCGGATTCTTTTCTCATCACCACTGATCAGCAGGACCTTTTCATCCCTAACTCTATGGGAATGTATGTAAAAGGACCTAAAAAGTTTTTTGCGAATTACAGATTTTCTCTTCAGAATCACGCAGAAATTATCACATCCAAAGGATTGGCTGGACTGGGAACTACTTTTTATGCAGGGATGGCTCCGAATAACAGTGATTCTCCGAATATAAGCGTGCCCATCATCAGTTCGACAATAGGTATTACAGCCACCGAAGACAATACAGCAGTAATCGTTTCCGGATATAATCCAAACGTTATTTTTTCCGATGGTTCCTCCACCCCCACAAAGACTTTCACGCTAAATAAGGGACAATCCTATATTATGGATGTACGTGCCGCAGACAGCCCGTTTAATCTTGACGGACTGATTGGTGCCAAAATAGTAGCCACAAAACCAATTTCCGTGACGAATGGAAATTTTAACGGAATGCATTATCCCGCGAATGGCCTTACCAATAATGACATCCTGATGGACCAGGCAGTGCCGGTAGACAGGCTTGGAAAAGATTTCGTAGTAGTAAAAGGTAACGGCTCCGGAAACTCACCAATGGAGTCGGCAATGGTAATTGCCACAGAAAACAACACCCAAATTACGGTTAATGGAGTCAATTTAGGGATCACTCTAAATGAAGGACAATATTACATGATCCCGAGCAGCAATTACATCAATCAGGGAAACGGAATATATAATATGGGAATTTCCACCAGTAAAAATGCTTATGTATATCAATTTTTGGCAGGAGTTTCCGGCGGAAACGAGTTTCCTACCGGAGGAATGAATTTTATTCCGCCTTTAAGTTGTTTCCTTCCCAATAAAATTGATGAGATCGGTTTTATTAATAAAATCGGAAACCAGGCATACAGCACAAGGCTCAACATCATTACCCAAACCGGCGCCAATGTCACTTTAAACGGAAACGCCATTAATGCGATATACGGTCCGGTTCCTGTGAACGGCAACCCAAATTGGGTAACCTATTCTATTCCAAGCGTTTCAGGAACCATTACGGTAAACTCCAATAAATCTGTTACAGCAGGAATTGCTGCCGGTAGTGGCGCCGTAGGATACGGTGGTTATTTTGCCGGATTTTCATCAGTGCCCGTTATTTCAAAAACCGGCGACTGCTACCTGGGAATTCTTTTGCAGGTGGACAACACCTATGATGCTTATCAATGGTACCTCAACGGAAATCCTATTCCGGGTGCAACCTCATATTCTATTAACCCTGAATTATACGGAGCAGGAACATACACCTGCCTCGTTACTAAAAATAACTGTGAGTCAAAATTAACTACCGGCTACAATTACACGCTGTGTCCACCCATTACGACAACAACCTATAATATCGGTTCATGCAATACCAAAGTTATTTCTCCTGCTTTTACAACATCGACTCAGACGATAGTGCCTGCCAATACAAGTATTATTCTGGCACCAACTTCAGGAACAGCAACCGTAAATCCTGTAACAGGGCAAATCACCTATACACCTAATCCAGGTCTTACGGCAGACACCACAGATAGCTTTATTTACTATGCTGAAGGCAACGGAAATCCTACTGATTTTGAATATTTTAAAATTATTATCAATATAGATGTTTTACAAACGTCAAACGGATCATTAACATCGTGTACCGATTCAAACGGAAACGGAATATTTGATCTTACCTCAGTAAACGTTACTCCGGATTCCGGAACTACAGTTCAGTATTTTACCAATGCAGCATTAACCGGCACCCCGATAGCTAATCCTGCAAATTATAACAGCCCCGCAGGAACAGTTTATGCCAACGTTACCTCTCAGTACGGATGCATAAAGACTGCACAAATCACGTTAATAACTAATCCTTCACCTTCTGTAAATACTGGAAATTTCAATGCAACATTATGTGATGATAATTTTGACGGAATTGTGAATGTAAATTTTACAACAGTTACCTCCGCAATTGTAACCAATCCTGCTGTCGTTAACGTAAGATATTATCTTCAGCAGACAGATGCCAATGCAGGAAATACCAATAACCTGCCAGCCAACTGGAGTTATACGGCCAATACAACAGTATATGTTCGTGTAGATGCAGTTACAGGAAACTGCCCGCCTGCTTTCGGACAGATAAATTTTAAAATAGGCAACAGAATTCCATTACTGGCTACTTCAGCAACCACAGATATCTGTGATAATGACATTAATGGCTCCGAAAGTGTAAATTTAAATGATTATAAAAACCTGTTTACCAATAATGCAGGTGTAACCCTAACATTCCACACTACGTTAGCCAATGCACAGGCCGGAACTAATTCTATATCTCCAGCACAGGTTATTACCGCATCTTCAACTATCTTTTATATAAGATTTACGAGCGCAACAGAGTGCCCAATCACAGGTGTTTTAACAATACTTTTAAAAGCTCCGAAAAAATCTGATGTTTTGAAAGATCAAATTGTCTGTGATGGAGAAAAAGTTATCTTAGATGCGGGTCCCGGCTTTACCTCTTACAAATGGAGTACAGGTGTAACAACACAAACCGTAAATGTGGGCACGGGAAGCTACTATGTAGATCTCGAATTCAACGGGTGTATATACCGTCAGACGGTAAATGTGACCACTTCAGCCTCTCCAACAATTACTAAAATTGAAGTATCAGGTTACAATGCAACAGTTTCCGTTTCCGGCGGAACACCTCCCTATCAATATTCTTTAAACGGAATTGATTATCAGACTTCTAATATATTTACAGGCTTATCAAGAGGCTTACACACCGCTTATGTTCTGGGTGCAGACCAATGCTCTCCCGTGATAAAAGAGTTTTTAGTTTTAAACCTGATCAATGCAATTACCCCAAATGGAGACGGGATTAATGATGTTCTGAATTATTCAGATCTTAAAATTAAACAAAATGTTTCCATAGAAGTTGTAGACCGCTATGGAGCTCCTGTCTACAAGTCTTCTGATAAAAATTATATCTGGGATGGAAAGGTGAACGGGAGACCATTGTCTACGGGAACTTATTGGTACGTGCTGAAATGGACGGAGCCTGACACGAAATTACCGGTTTCCTATTCCGGATGGCTTTTAATTAAAAATCGTGAATAAAAACAACTTTTTAATGTTTTTTTAACAATATATTGAATAATAGTTTATTTTTGTAGAAATCATAATCCATACCATATGAAAAGATTTCTATTATCTTTCGTATTAATGCTTTTTGCAGTTAATACTTTTTTTGCACAGAGAGATACGGAACATTGGTTTGCACCGATGAAAAACAAAACAGGTTTAACCGGTGGCGCAAACAGCCAGTCCATCTATTTCTCTACCGATTCCACGGTTCCTTTTGATGTGGATATTTACAATAATAACACCGTAATTGCTACCGTGAATATTGTTAAAGGAAGTCCTGTAATATACAATCTTCCTATAACCGCCGGAAACTCGAATATCGTTACATCACTCCAGGCTGATGCCTTCACACCGATCACTAAGGGCATTTACACAAAAGGCTCCAAACCTTATTATGCCAATTTTAGAATTTCGGTTCCAAGTCACGGCGAAGTTATAACCTCTAAAGGAAAAGCCGGAATCGGTAAAAAGTTTTATGCAGCAGCTGCACCGATCACGGATATCAGCGGAGGGGGCATTTACAACTTCACGACGGGAATCCTTGCAACAGAAAACAATACGGTTGTTACCGTTTCAGGATATTCTCCAAGTGTTGTATTTTCAAACGGCACTACGGGAGCTACCACTCCATCTATGTCTTTTACCCTTAATAAAGGACAATCTTATATTATCGAAGGAGTAGGAAACCAGTCCGGAAATGCCACCGGATTCATTGGGGCAAAAATTGAAGCCGACAAGCCTGTATCCGTAACCAACGGTAACTTTAACGGCCAGTTTGCATGGGGAGCTGTAGGAGGAAGCTCGGATATCATTATGGACCAATCCGTTCCGGTAGAACGATTAGGAAATGAATTTGTTTTGGTAAAGGGAAATGGTAACGTTTCCGCCCAGATGGAAGACGCCCTGATCATTGCTACTGAAAACAACACAGAAGTACGCATCAACGGCGGCCCGGTAGTAGCAACCCTTAATGAGGGACAATTTTACAGAGTAAACGGTCCCAATGCCGGAGCTCCCGCCAATAACGTTAATTATATCAATCAGGGTAACGAACATTATAACATGTACATTAAAACTTCTAAAAATGTATATGTTTACCAGCTTCTTGCAGGTCTAGCAACCAGTATTGCAACTTTAGGATATAATTATATTCCGCCTTTGAACTGCTTCTTACCGCGAAAGATTGATGAGATTGCTTTAATCAATGACCTGAATGGCGTTTCAAATGATATTAAATTAAATATACTTACAGAAGCTGGAGCTACTGTTACCTATACCGTCGGAGCAGGAGCTCCGGTTACACCAACTGCAGCACAGGGTCCATATCCTGTGCAGGGAACTTCAGCATGGGTATCCTACTCCATTGCAGGACTATCCGGTAATATTACGGTAAACTCTACAAAAGCAGTAACAGCAGGTATTGCAGGAGGAAGCGGAGTTGTTGGATATGGAGGATATTTTGCAGGATTTTCATCTGTTCCGGTAATTGCCAAACAAACCGGAGACTGTGTTCCGGGAATTGTTCTTGAAGTTGATGATAGTTTTGAGACCTATCAGTGGTTTTTAAATGATGTCGCAATTCCGGGTGCTACGCAAAATGTATATACTCCGACTCAGGCAGGAAATTATACGGTAAAAGTGACAATGGGAACTTGTCCTCCTGTAACCACTCCTATCTACAAGGTGTTCTCATGTGTAACCAATACGACAACCAGCCTCAATGTATGTGCTACTAAAGTAATTACACCTGCATTTTCATTCAACACAACACAGACTCCTGTGGCAAGCACTGTAACTATTCTTACTTATCCTGCACATGGAACAGCAACACTGAACCCTTCAACAGGGCAAATCACCTACATTCCGAATCCAGGCTATTTAGGTGCGGACACTATTGTTTATCAGTTCTGCGGTAACGCTACTGAGTTTATTGATTGTGAACATGTAACTTTAAATCTAAATGTTGTTCCTTTCATTTTAACCGATACCACCATTAAAGCATGCCAATATAACGGAAAAGGATTCTTTGATCTGACAACAGCTATTGTAACATTATACAATCCTGTCACCAAGAAATTCTACCCTACGCTGGCAGATCTTAATGCAGGAACCAACCTGATCACTAATCCAACCAATTATTTTTCGGCGGAAGGATTTGTATACGTACAAGTAACTACTAATGAAGGTTGTGTTGGAAATGCCAAAATAACACTAGCATTCTTCCCTTCGCCTGTAGTAACAGAAGCAACTTTAAGTGAGTGTTTCCTTGAAACTGATGAAGGTAAGGCAAAATTTGATCTTACTATTGCCAGCGTAACAACAGAAAGTCCGGTTACGAAAAAGTATTATCCTACATTTGTGGATGCAAGTAACGGAACCAACGAAATCCTGAACGCAGACACTTATATCTCCGGAAACGGGACTGCCTATGTGAGAGTTTACAATAGTAATCAGTGTTATTCTATTGCTAAGGTTAATCTGAAAGTTATTCCTCCGAAAAGATCTGCGATTCTTACTGATAAAATCATCTGTATCGACGGAAGAACCAATCTTGACGCCGGACCGGGATATGCTTCTTATGAATGGAATACCGGAGCAACCACACAGGTACTGGAAGGTGTTTCCGTAGGTGAATACTGGGTAATCCTTGAAGATAACGGATGCTTTGTAAAACAGATGGTATACGTGAAAAAAGCAGATACTCCGGTTATTAGTGAAATTGAAATATCAAATAATACGGTAACTGTTCATGTAACAGGAGGTAAAGGGCCTTATCAATATGCTGTAGATTCGCCAACCAACTGGCAGGATTCCAATGTATTCACCGGGCTTACAAGAGGACAGCACGTGTTCTATGTAAAAGATGCATACAACTGTACACCGGTTTCTGTTGAGATAACCGTACCAAACCTTATTAATGCAATTACCCCTAACGGCGATAATAAAAATGACTTTATCGATTATAGCGAACTTTCTTACAAAGACAATCTTTCATTTGTTGTTTACGACAGATATGGAAATAAGATATTCACAGGAGATAAATTCAATAATTACAAATGGGACGGGAAGCATTATGATAAAAAATTGATAACCGGAACATACTGGTATCATATTAATTGGAATGAACCTAATAAAGAAAAAACTCCAGTTAAATATACAGGTTGGATATTAGTGAAAAATATAGACTGATAAATACCAAATACATATATTTTGGCTGTCCTTGAGACAGCCTTTTTTATTTAAAATAACTGCTAATTAACACTGAACGACCTCATTTATTTCTAAAAAAATCTCGCAATATACAAAAATATTAATGACTTTGATGTAGTACTATTTATTATCAATCAAACGAAATAACGAATTTAACAATTATATGAATATTGTGGTATTAATTATATAGTTTTTTTCTATTTTTTATAAGGATTGTATTAAAATAATGTTTTATTTTTGCATTAGTCTTAATTTACTTGTTATGAAAAAAAATTTATTTGCCTTTTTATTATTGCTCTTTGGCATTAATATTACCTTTGCTCAAAAAGATACTGAGCATTGGTTTGCACCGTATTTTGATAAAACAGGCTCGAGCTATAAACATGCATTATATTTCTCTACAGACTCCGTAGTTCCATTCGAAGTAAAGATTTATAGTCATAATGACATTATCGGCACAGTAACGATCAGCAAAGGGTCGCCACAGGTTTTCAATTTACATTTTAGTAAAATAAGAGTCGTAGGAACATCCAATGCCGGAGTTCCTATTAATGTGGGACTTTACACAAAAGGCGACAAACCCTATTTTGTATCATTAAGAGTCGCTATAATTTCGCATGGCGAAATCATTACCTCTAAGGGCAAAGCAGGGATTGGCACTAAATTCTATGCAGCAGCCGCTCCTCTTACAGCAACCGGTACCTTATATAATTTTACCACAGGGATCATGGCTACAGAGAACAACACGGTTGTTACCGTATCCGGGTACGATCCTAACGTACAATTTACAAACATCCCTACTCCCACACCCTCTACACTCACTGTTACATTAAATAAAGGACAATCTTATATTCTTACCGGGAATACCGATGTGCCCGCTAATAAAGAAGGATTTATCGGAGCGAAGATAGAATCAACCAAACCAGTATGTGTAACAAATGGAAATGCGAATGGTTTCTATGCCACGGGAACCGTCGACGGCTCTGATCTTATTATGGATCAGTCCGTTCCTACAGAACGCCTCGGCAATGAATTTGCCATGGTAAAAAGTATTTCTACCAGCACTGCAAACATGGAAGGAGGAATTATAATTGGCACCGAAAATGGCACCGATATCTATCTGAATGATTCTACGACACCTGTTGCTACCATTAATGAAGGAGACTATTACAGGATTCTTGCCAATCAATATAAAAATCAGGGAGGAGGACATTTTAATCTGTATGTAAGAACGACAAAGAATGTGTATCTGTATCAGTTGGTGGGAGCAGGAGCAGCTAATAATACCGGCGGATATAATTATATACCACCGTTGAACTGTTTTCTTCCAAGAAAAATTGATGAAATTGGAAATATCAATCAGA
The DNA here is from genome assembly GCF_034651565.1 of Chryseobacterium sp. MHB01. NCBI lineage: Bacteria > Pseudomonadati > Bacteroidota > Flavobacteriia > Flavobacteriales > Weeksellaceae > Chryseobacterium > Chryseobacterium sp. MHB01. The sequence continues at coordinate 156,604 of NZ_JAYEDA010000009.1, forward strand.
TGCCATATATCACATCTGCCATCAATCTGAAACTTAATATTTTGACAGAAGCAGGAGCTGCTGTTACTGTAAACGGTGTGACACCTACTGCCGCACAGGGACCTTATCCCCTTACCGGAAATTCTCAATGGGTCACCTACGCCATTCCAGGAATTACAGGAAACGTAACCGTTACCTCAACAAAAGCCGTAACTGCAGGAGTAAACGGGGGATATAGTACCGCAGGATATGGAGGATATTTTGCAGGCTTCTCTTCTATTCCGTTAATTACAAAAAAAACGGGAGACTGTATTCCCGGACTAATACTGGAAGTTGCGGACAGCTATGACACCTATCAGTGGTACCGAAACGGAGTTCCTGTTTCGGGAGCCAATTCCTACAGCTATACACCTACAGTTTCCGGAAACTATACCGTAAAAGTTACGATGGGCTCTTGTACTCCGGCAATAACACCGGTATATAAGGCGTATAAGTGCTTACAGCAAACAACAAAAAGCATGATCCTGTGTGAGGCCTTCCACACCATAATCCCTGAATTTACCAATTCTACACAGACTTATGTTCCCAATACGGTAATCATTATAACACCGCCTGTAAACGGAACGGCAGTGATTAATCCTAACGGAGCAATTATTTATACACCAAACCCAGGATTTTTAGGAAACGACACCATTGTTTATAAATTCTGCGGAAATGATCCGGAATTTCCAGATTGTGAACAGGTAACTCTGAACTTAACAGTTTCAGCAAGTCCAACGGCAAACGATGTTATTTTAAGATCATGTTCATTAATCTCCAATCCTTCGACGGCTTCATTCAACCTGGCGACCGCTCCTGTAACTTCAAGCCAGGGAGTTACAAAAAAATATTACCCATCTATTACCGATGCACAAAACGGAACGAATGAAATTCTTAATCCCGCTGCATACATTGCTCCAAACGGAGTTGTCTTTGTAAAAGTAAGTATAACAAGTTTATGTTTCAGAATTGCGAAAATAACGCTGGTTGTACTTCCTCCTGCGCATTCTGATATTTTAAAAGACAAAATTATTTGCATGGAAAAGACTACAACACTCGACGCAGGACCAGGATTTGACGGGTATCAATGGAGCACCGGGGCGACAACGCAATCGATCAATAATGTGACAGTGGGTACGTATTGGGTAGACTTGAAGACCGGAGAATGCGTCACAAGACAAAACGTAAAAGTATACCCGTCCGAACAGCCGGTTATCTCAAATATCGAGGTATCAAATAATACCGTTACCATACACGCCATCGGAGGAACGGAACCATACCAATACTCAACCGACAACATCAACTGGCAGGATTCTAATGTGTTCACAAATATACCGAGGGGAGGTCTGGTTTTTTATGTAAAAGACAATTACGGATGCACGCCTATTTCCACAGAAGTTACCATTCCGAATTTAGTGAATGTCATCACGCCTAACGGAGATGGGATAAATGATATTCTTGATTATTCGGCACTGGCTTACAAACCGGATTTTAAATTCAGTATTTTTGACCGTTACGGAAGTAAGATCCATGAAGGAAATAAAACAAACAGCTACAAATGGGACGGAACCATGGTAGGCCGAAAAGTACCTACTGGAAGTTATTGGTTTGACATCAGCTGGAATGAACCTAATAAAGAAAAAACTCCGATAAAATATACAGGTTGGATACTTGTAAAAAACATTGATTAATATAAATGATTATAATTAAAAAAGGGACCGTCTTAAGACAGTCCTTTTTTATTTAAATACCAGCTGCTTTTTATTATAGCTTATAAAATTCATTTTGAAAGTGTTTTTCAATATAATATAATCAATTTTTAAAATATTCTGTTATTTTTGCAATAATCCTAATTCCTATCTATGAAAAGATTTCTATTATCTTTCGTATTAATGTTTTTTGGCATTAATACAATTTTTGCGCAAAGAGACACAGACCATTGGTTTGCCCCTTATTTTGATGTATCAAGTTCCACCTATAACCACGGGTTATATTTGTCAACAGATTCCACGACTCCATTTGAAGTTAAAATTTACAATAACAATGCTGTTATCGGGACTGTTACCATCAGTAAAGGTGCACCTCAGGTTTTTAATCTCAATACCAATACCATAAGAACCACCAGTATTTCTGCTGCAGGCGTTCCTAATAATATGGGAGTATATACAAAGGGAGACCGTCCGTATTTTGTTTCCCTGAGGGCTGCAGTAAGTTCGCATGGAGAAATCATTACCTCTAAAGGGAAGGCCGGAATCGGAACAAAATTTTATGCTGCCGCCACTCCTATTACAACTACCGGTTCGCAGTATAATTTTACCACAGGGATCATGGCAACAGAAGACAACACAACCGTTACCATATCCGGATACGATCCGAATGTACAGTTTGCCAACATTCCGACGCCTACACCACTTACACTCACCGTTACATTAAATAAAGGGCAGTCTTATATTCTTACCGGAAACGGCGGCGTAGTAGCCAACAGAGAAGGATTTATCGGAGCAAAAATAGAAGCAACAAAACCTATTTCCGTAACAAACGGAAATTCGAATGGCTTCTATGCAACAGGCAGCAATGATGGCTCCGATCTTATTATGGACCAATCTGTTCCAACAGATCGTCTCGGCAATGAATTTGCGATGGTAAAAAGTATTTCTACCAGCCCAAACAATATGGAAGGCGGAATTATAATAGGTACCGAAAATGACACAGATATCTATTTGAATGATTCCACAACACCTGTTGCCACGATTGATGAAGGAGAATATTACAGGATTCTTGCCAATCAATATAAAGATCAGGGAGGAGGCCATTCTAACCTGTATGTAAGAACAACAAAAAATGTATACCTGTATCAGTTGGTGGGGGCAGGTTCTGCCAATAATACCGGAGGATATAATTATATTCCGCCGTTAAACTGTTTCCTGCCAAGAAAAATTGATGAAATCGGAAATATCAATCTGATGCCGGGTATTACTTCTGCCATCAATTTAAAACTTAATATTTTAACAGAAGCAGGAGCTGCGGTAACAGTGAATGGTGTAACTCCTACTGCTGCGCAGGGACCTTATTCCCTTACTGGAAACTCTCAATGGGTTACCTACGCCATTACCGGGATTACAGGAAACGTAACCGTTACCTCAACAAAAGCAGTAACTGCAGGAGTAAACGGAGGATACAGCACAGCAGGATATGGGGGCTATTTTGCAGGCTTCTCTTCCATTCCTTTAATTGCAAAACAAACGGGAGACTGTATTCCAGGGCTTGTACTTGAAGTTGATGACAGCTACGAAACATACCAGTGGTTTTTAAACGGAAACCCTATTCCAGGTGCTAACTCTAACAGCTATACACCAACAGTCGCCGGAAACTATACCGTAAGAATTACGGTAGGATCTTGTGCGCCTGCTACTACACCGATATATAAAGTATTTACCTGCCTTCAGGAAACTAATAAAAGTATTACTGTTTGTGAAGGATTCCAGGCTATTATTCCTGAATTCACAAGCTCGGCACAGACATATGTCGCCAGCACGGTAACAATTGTAACACCTCCGGCAAACGGAACAGCTGTTATTGATCCGAACGGAGTGATTATCTATACTCCGAATTTCGGATTTGCAGGTACAGATACCATTGTTTATAAATTCTGTGGGAATGATCCCGAATTTACAGACTGCGAGCAAGTTACTTTAACTTTAACAGTTTCTGAAAGTCCGACGGTAAACGATGCTACTTTAAGATCGTGCTTTATAGAATCAAATCCTGCAACAGCCTTATTCAACCTTACAACCGCTCCCGTAACAGGAACTACCGGGGTTGTAAAACAATACTATCCATCCCCTACCGATGCACAGAACGGAACCAATGAAATCCTCAACCCAGATAACTATATTGCGCCAAACGGAGTTGTTTTCATAAAAGTCAGCAATGTTAACGGATGTTTCAGAATCGCGAAAGTTACCTTGGTTGTACTTCCGCCTGTCTACTCAACTGTACTTGAAGATAAAATCATTTGTATGGAAGATACGACAACATTAGATGCAGGAGCAGGCTTTGACGGATATCAATGGAGCAACGGAGCGACAACACAGTCAATCAATAATATGACAGTAGGTACCTATTGGGTAGATCTGAAGACCGGAGACTGCGTAACAAGACAACAGGTAAAAATATATCCTTCTGAACAGCCGGTTATTTCGAATATTGAAATTTCAAATAATACTGTTACTGTAAACACAATTGGTGGAACGGCACCTTACAGCTATTCATCAGACAATATCAACTGGCAGGATTCTAATGTATTTACAAATGTTCCGCGAGGTAATACCATATTTTATGTAAAGGATGATTATGGCTGTGATCCCATTACAGTGGAAGTTACCGTTCCGAATTTAATTAATGTCATCACGCCTAACGGAGACGGGATAAATGATATTCTTGATTATTCGGCACTGGCTTACAAACCGAATTTTAAGTTTAATATTTTTGACCGTTACGGAAGTAAAATCCATGAAGGAAATAAAGCAAACAGCTATCAATGGGATGGTGCAATCGGAGGCAAAAAAGTATCAACAGGCAATTATTGGTTTGATATAAGCTGGAATGAACCTAATAGCAAGAATACGCCAATCAAGTATTCCGGATGGATTATGGTAAAAAACAGAGAATAGATATTTATCAATTACAATTCAATAAGAGGCTGTCTTTCGAGATGGTCTCTTTTGTTTAATATATATGTATAACTAAAAAAACATGATCCTGAGCAGTTTATTTTGCTATTTTAAATAAAACAATTATAATTTATTATTAAATTTGTAATAAAAGCAACAACTTAATGAAAAAAGTTTTATCTATTTTATTTATATTTTATTTCTTAAGCTCTTTGTTTGGTCAATTGGACAGAGAGCACTGGTTTGCCCCTATGGTAGATAGAACTGCAAATCCTAATCCTTTCCAAAGGCTTTATCTTTCCACTAACCGCACCACACCTTTCCCCGTAAATATATATAATAACAATACAATAATTGCCACTGTAACAATCAGCAAAGGGAATCCCCAGAAAATTGACATTCCGAGGGATATGATTATTACGACACAACAGACCGACCTTTTTACAACAACTACAAAAGGTCTGTATGTAAAAGCAGAATTTCCTTTTTATGCCAATTTCAGATTTTCAGTCTATAACCATGCCGAAATTATAACCTCCAAGGGAATCCCTTCTACCGGAAAACTTTTTTATGCAGCGAATGCCCCGATTACGGTAAGTAACAATATCCTGAATTTCATGGCAAGCGTTCTGGCAACGGAAGATAATACAACCGTTACGGTTTCGGGGTATAAACCCGGCGTACAGTTTTCTAATGGTACAACCGGCGCCACCAATCCTGCAATAACTTTCACCCTAAATAAAGGGCAATCCTATATCATCGACGGAATAGGAAATATTCCCGGAAATTCTGACGGCTTTATTGGAGCTAAAATTGTTTCAAACAAACCGGTAAATGTTACAAATGGTAACTTCAACGGGCAGTATGCCGGAAATTTTGACACCAGCTCTGATATCCTTATGGATCAGGCTGTCCCCGTCGAAAGGCTCGGAAACGAATTTGCCTTGGTAAAGGGTAACGGAAGCCTTACTTCGAATATGGAAGGGGCTCTTGTAATTGCAACTGAAAATAATACTGAAGTACGCGTTAATGATGAAACAGCGCCAATTGCTACATTGAATACCGGACAGTATTTCATGATTCCCGGCTCAAAATATCAGCTGCAGGGGAACGGGCACTATAATCTGTACATCAGGACTTCGAAGAATGCCTATATCTACCAGGTTCTTGCAGGTGCAAGCAATGCAGGGAATGAAGTTGCAACAGGGGGATTCAACTTTATTCCCGCGCTCAACTGCTACTTACCTAAACAAATCAACGAGCTTGGTCTTATTGATGAAAACTTTGTGTTTTCAAATGGAAATCCAGCCGGAATTCTGAATGTTCCCACAAAGCTGAATCTTATCACGGAACGCGGTGCCGTAGTTACTGTAAATGGTGCTACGCCGCCTGCTACAACAGGCCCTTTTAATATGACGGGAACCAATAACTGGGTTACGTACGGAATTCCCAACACCACAGGAACTATAACAATTGTATCTTCCAAAGCGATTACGGCAGGAATTACCGCCGGGAGTGATGCCGTAGGGTACGGTGGTTTCTTTGCAGGATTCCCTACACAGCCGGTTATCCTAAAAACAGGAGGAGACTGTGCGCCCGGTATTGTTCTTACGGTGGACCCTGTTATTTATGATACATACCAATGGTATAACAACGGAAATATAATCCCCGGCGCTACTGGCCCGTCAATATCTCCCACCCAATCGGGATACTATACCTGCTCCGTTACAATGGGAAGCTGTGCTCCGCTGATAACAGAACAATTCAAGGTATTAAACTGTACAAAACTTTCATCAGCAGCCTATGATCTTTGTACTTCCAAAACAATTACTCCCGCCTTTACAAGTTCATCCCAAGCACCTGTTGCTTCCACCGTATCTATCCTTACCGCACCAACGCTGGGAACAGCAACCGTAAACCCGACGACCGGAGTCATAACCTACACGGCAACAAATCCCGGAACCGCAGCAACAGATACTTTTACCTATACTTTCTGCGGAAATGATCCGGTATTCACCGACTGTGAAACCGTAACCGTTACGATGAATATTCAGTCCGTGATTGTAAATAATGCTACGATCACTGCCTGTAATAATGGCTCGGGACAGGGAATATTTAATTTAACATCTGCCAATGTCACCAGCAATTCGCCGGTAACAATTACATACTATCCATCACTGACGGATGCCCAAAATGAAACACCGGCAGCTCAGATAACAGCACCAACCAATTATACTGCTACAAACGGAACCGTTATATATGCTGTAGTAAAAAATAATCTCGGATGTAAAAACATTGCGCAGATTACCCTTAATCTATATACTTATGCCACCATCATTAACAATTATACAGGAACATTCTGTGATGGCAATCTTGATGGTGCGGTTGAGGTTATTTTATCCAACATCACTCCTATTGTTTTATCAAATCCTACCTATTTTCCATTAGTAAGATATTATGCAAATATAACAGATGCCAATATCGGAAATAATAATACCCTCCCGAATAACTGGTCTTACACAGCTCCAACAACGATTTACATAAGAGTAGACTCACCAGACGGATGCGCACCCGTAGTAAAACCCCTTAATTTTATTATCGGACCTAAAATCCCGTTGACAAATGCAACCCTATTGGAAACTATATGTGATGATAATCTGGATGGTTCCAAATTAATTGATTTATTGCCTTACATTAGCCAATTTACCCCAGATCCTGCAGTAACGCCTACTTTTTTTGCAACACAATTGAATGCACAGAATAATACTTCGCCGCTTGCAAATCCGGTTAATATTACCGGAGTACAAACCATCTATATACGTTTTGAAAAACCTGGGATATGTCCTAACATAGCCTCAATTACTATTAATCTAAAAACACCGAAGCATTCCGATGTTTTAGTGAGTAAAGAGATTTGTCCGCAAACAAAAACCATCTTGGATGCCGGACCGGGCTTTACCAGTTATGTATGGAGTACCGGCGCTACAACACCTTCTATCAGCAATGTAGGACCGGGTAATTATTGGGTGGATCTTACTTTTGACGGCTGTACTTACAGACAGAATGTAACCGTAACAGAATCTGTTCTTCCGGTAATCGGCAGCATTGAGATAAATGGAAGCACCGTCACCATCGGTGTGAGCGGAGGAACTCCCCCTTATGAATATTCCTTAGACGGAATAAACTGGCAGAGCTCTAATGTTTTTACCAATGTACCGCGTGGAAATCAGATTGTCCATGTTCGTGATTCCAACCGATGCGATGACGTGATAAAATCCTTTGTCATGATTAATCTTATCAATACCATTACGCCAAACCTGGATGGTTATAATGACTCTATTGATTATTCAGCATTAATGGATAAAGAAAACATTGTATTCAGAATATTCGACCGGTATGGTGCTGAAATTTTCAGGGGAGACAAATCCAACAGATTCATTTGGGATGGCAAAATTCAGGGCGGAAGACCTATAAACACTGCAACTTACTGGTATCTGTTAAGCTGGACCGAATCTAAAGGTGCAACCACGGTAAAATACACAAGCTGGCTATTGGTCAAAAATTATTAATTTTAGAAGTAATAAAGAATACTTTCATTTGATTTTAGCTAAATAAGAATTATTTATAACATTTATTAACAGTTTCAGATTAAAGTTTAATATAATTTTAACCAGTTTCACTACTAAAATAGGTATAAATTGATACAATTCTGCGTAATTTTGCTTCAGTTATATGAAGAATTTATTTACCTTATTGCTGTTGGTTTTTCTGGTAAAAATTAACGCCCAGTCGTTTTCAGGCGAAGTTTTTCTTAGAGACAACTCCGTTCTATATCTCAACCAGGTATATGTAACCAACCTTACTACTCAGAAAACCGTCCTCAGTAATTATAACGGGGATTTCATCATTTCAGCAAATGCAGGAGATGTTATTCGTTTTACATCCATTGTTACGGAAAGAAAAGACATCAGATTAACACCACAAATGATTGCCCAGAAAAACCTGATCGAGTTACGAATTGCTTATTATGACATTCAGGAAGTGGTAATCAACAGATTCAAACCAACCGGTAATCTCAGATATGATGTAAATGCTTTAAGAAAAGAGGACAAAGCGCTTGCTATAAAGAAAGTAATCGGACTTCCGGAACCTAAAGGAGACGGTACGCCTCCACAGCTTCCGGTTGCCGGGCTGAGAGATGGCGGACTTACCTTCAGCCTGGAAAGTATATACGATATCCTTTCCGGAGAGCGAAAGAAAAAGCAACGCTATCTGGCATATGAAAGAATGAATAATTCTGTAACACAAATTAAAAATTACCTTGGGAAAGATTATTTTGTAAAGTTCAAGATTCCTGAAAATCTGATTGATAATTTCCTTCAGTTCGTCTATACTTCAGAAAATATCGAACCGTATATTATGGCCGGAAATTTTGAGGCTATAAAAATCCCTATTGAAAAATACCTGCCAATTTACCAGCGAAGACTCAGAAATTCGCATCTCCAGGAAATTGTAAAATAACATACAACATTCTAATGCATATTGTGATTCAGTATGCATTTTTTTGTGTTAGCCAGATTATTTTCTAATTTTATCACCTGTAAGTGCTATATATAAAATACAATTTTTTACGTTATATGGACTGACACTATATCAAATAATAATTTTAATATTAATGAATGAAAAAGATTTTTTTAATTTTCGCCGCTATTTTTTTTGTGAATTTTTCTGCTCAGAAGAAAGGAAAAGATTACAGTGAAATTTTAAAGAGCAAAAATATTTATGAAATCAATGCTTTTCTGCGAGATGCCCATCCTGATGATCCCAGAAGATCAGTACTCAAGCCGCGGGTCATGGAAATGATGAAAGATTACATTAAGAATGCAAAACCCGGAGATACTAAAGTAAAGCAAATGCAGGACTGGCTGGCAATGCTGAAAAGACGGCCTTCTACCAAAATATCTTTTGAAGAGATGAATGCCAATATAAAGAAAAAACAGATTGCAAAATACCAGAAAGAATTGCAGGTAGGCCAGGCTGCGGTTGTATATACTCCTAGCAATCCTCAAAATGTTTATATTGCGCCTTCCGTTACTTCTGCACCATCTGCCGCTGCAATCCCCGATACAGAAGCTTCGGAATTTAATATGCTGATGGGAGAAAATCCCGTGGAACATAAAAATAAAACCGTGAAAATCCTAAATTCACTTTTTGATAATGATCCTAATGCTAAAGAATGCATTGTTATGATTGAAAATAAATCCGACTGTAATATCATTGTAAGAATGGAAGGAGTAGGTATTACCAAATACAGGCTTCCGGTTCCCGCTCATGGAGACAATTCCATTGTTGTACAGAAAGGAGATTATCTTTTTACAAGTATCGTCTGCGGAGCGCAGTATGCATCACAAAAAACCATACAGAAGCCTTTAATGGTGGCTCTTGGAAGTTCTGCCAAGAAATAATTTCATGGGATTTAAAGAAAGCTTTTATAAATTTTGCTATTTTTGCAGGATTTTATAAATATTTCATGGGTAAGAATAAATTAGCAAGATTCGCGGAAAACAAAATATTACCGAATGTCGTTCAGCCGACAAGAGAAGAAGCGCTGAACGGCTTTAACCTTAAAGGAAAGTGGAGAACAGAATTTTTCAAGAATGAAAATCCCATTGTTCTTGAATTAGGCTGTGGTAAAGGAGAATATACCGTAGGACTGGCAAAAGCATTTCCTGAAAAAAACTTCATCGGTATTGATGTGAAAGGAGCAAGATTCTGGTTTGGTGCTAAAGAAGCATACGAAAACGGCATGCAGAATGTTGCATTTCTGAGAACTCAGATTGAACTTGTAGATTATTTTTTCGCTGAAAATGAAGTAGATGAAATATGGATTACGTTCCCGGATCCACAGATTAAATACAAGCGTACCAAGCACAGGCTTACCCACCCGGATTTTTTAAACAGATATAAAAAGTTCCTGAAGCCCGGTGGCATTATCCATTTAAAAACAGACTCCGAATTTCTTCACGGCTACACACTCGGCTTTTTGCAGGGGGCAGGATATGAAATCATTACGGCTCATCATGATATTTATGGAGCTCCCGAGTATGATCCTGGCACTCTACACCTTAGAGACATCAGAACCTATTATGAAGAGCTTTTTTCTGCTAAAGGAAAAACCATTACATATATTAAATTTAAAATTAATTAAAAGCAAAAGGATGATGAAAAGAATGACATACAAAACAATCGAAATCTAAGACTATAGCTGAAATTTTTTACGGTCTGCTTTAAGGATATATATTTTATATCCTTATATTTACTTGTATTTAAAACACAAAAACTGTTATGAAAAAAAATATTATTTACATTGTGCTATGTATCCTGCTATCCTGTAAGAGTACCGGTATCGCAAAACCTTCACAAAATATTTTAGAAAGTAACGATATCAAAGAAATTGAAAATTATCTGGCCACAACACATCCGGACGATCCTAAGAAAAGTGTTCTGAAACCCAAACTTATTGCACTGAAAAACGCTGAATGGACTAAAGGAAAAAAGGACGCCAAACCCATGGAAGCAAGGCCTGTTATCAGCGAAATACCGAGTGCTGCACTCAAGAATCCTAATTCCGAAGAAGCTGAAGAGTTTAAACGCCTTATTTCCGCCACTTCAAAAGAACATAAAGAAAAGACGGTAAAGCTGCTTGATGCAATGTTCAATGAAGACGTGAACAGCAAAGAAGTGATTCTATTGTTTAAAAATCTATCAGATTGTAACCTGGTTCTGAAAATTCAGGGAAAAGATTTTTATAACCTGGCTGTTCCCGCAAAAGGTGAAAATTTTATTGTAATCAACAAAGGGTTTTATACATTAAAAGGAAATGTCTGTGACGTAGTCTATTCCTCTCAAAAAGACCTGAACAAGAGTATATTTTTAACCATCAGTAACCCTGAACCTGCCGGAGGAAATAATAAAAAAAAGTAAAAGATTACATTTGTACTTACAAACCTTATTTTTATGAAGAAGTACATTTCAGTTTCAGCGGCGGTCATTTTACTGGTGAACAGTTGTGGAAGTAGCGGAAATACAAATTATCCAGTAAGAAAACCTGTTTTAAAGCCATCCGTTACCGGAAGCAGCACAACTTCTGCGGCACAGGTAGAAAGAGAATATCAGGCTCTGATTAAAACATACAAATCTGAAACCTCGGAAGTACTCACTCATTTACTTAATGATTCCTCCAATGATCCCAGAACAGCTATTACCGTAGAAAATAACTCCCGATGCAATATGGTTCTTACGATAAGCGGAAACAATTACTTTAAAAAAGTTCCTATAGCTGCAAATAAAATTGGAGCCGTAATGGTTCCTAAAAATCAGAATTACAATCTTTCAGGGATGATCTGTGATGCCGTTTACCAGAAAACAAAATTTATTACAGGCCCTTATGAAGTGAAGCTTTCAAACTAATAATAAAAACGTTAAGGCTGAAAATAAAAACCGCTGAATTCTTTGAATTCAGCGGTTTTGTATGGTAAGAAAATCTTAATTATTCTCCGTCAAAGTCAGCATCTTTATCAGCAGATACCACTTCTCCTTCTTCTTTAGATTTTTCTTTATCAGCTTTTCTCTGAGACTGACCTTCTTTGATAGCTTCAGAAACTACGCTAAGGATCATGTCGATAGATTTAGAAGCATCATCGTTTCCTGGGATTACGAAGTCTACTTTTCTAGGATCAGAGTTGGTATCAACGATACCGAAAACTGGGATACCTAATTTTTTAGCTTCAGTTACAGCGATATGCTCTCTCAAGATATCAACTACAAATACAGCAGATGGAAGTCTCACCATGTCAGCGATAGAACCTAAGTTCTTCTCAAGGTTAGCTCTTTGTCTGTCTACCTGTAATCTTTCTTTTTTAGATAAAGTTTCGAACGTACCATCTTTTTTCATTTTGTCGATGGAGTTCATTTTTTTAACAGCCTTTCTGATCGTAACGAAGTTCGTTAACATACCTCCCGGCCATCTTTCTGTAATATAAGGCATATTAAGTTCAGAAGCGTGTTTTGCAACAACTTCTTTCGCTTGCTTTTTAGTAGCTACGAAAAGAACTTTTTTACCTGCAGAAGTTAATTTTTCCAAAGCGCTACAAGCTTCATCCAATTTAACTGCTGTTTTATGTAAGTCTACAATGTGAATACCATTTTTCTCCATAAAAATGTATGGAGCCATATTTGGGTTCCACTTTCTGGTCATGTGACCAAAGTGTACGCCAGCCTCTAGAAGGTCTTTTACATTTGCTTTTGCCATGTTTTCTGTTTTTGTTAGTTTACTTTCCGTCTTTTAAACAATCAACAACTTCTTTAGATGGGAGAAGCGTTTGGATGCTAAACGTAACGGGCAAAGTTGCTGTTGGCTTATTGCTTGTGGCAACTGGCTTCCCAGCTTTGGGTTAAAAAATAATTTTTTAAAAATTTTTCTAAAGCTATCCGCCATAAGCCAATAGCCATACGCTTTTTTAACGTTTTGAGAATTGGAATCTCTTTCTTGCTTTTTTCTGACCTGGCTTCTTTCTTTCCACCATTCTTGCGTCTCTTGTAAGTAAACCAGCTGGTTTCAAAGCTAATCTGAACTCAGCATTGATTTCGCATAAAGCTCTTGAAATACCTAATCTGATAGCCTCTGCCTGTCCTGTATTTCCACCACCGAATACGTTTACGGTAACGTCGTACTGACCAACAGTTTCAGAAAGGATAAATGGTTGGTTTAATTTGTAAACCATTACATCTGTAGAGAAGTATTCTTTAGCATCTTTACCGTTTACCGTAATGTTACCAGTTCCTGGCTTTACGTAAACTCTTGCTACAGAAGTTTTTCTTCTTCCGATTTTGTGAACTGTAGACATATTAATTATTTAAATTCGTTAACATTAATTGTTTTAGGCTGTTGAGCTTCATGCTTGTGCTCAGTTCCTTCATATAAGTAAAGGTTCTTAAGAATTGCAGCTCCAAGTCTGTTTTTAGGCAACATCCCTTTTACTGATTTTTCCAATACTTTTAAAGAATCTTTCTTTTGAAGTTCAGCCGCAGTCATAGACTTTTGACCTCCAGGATAACCTGTATGCCAGATATAAGTCTTGTCGTTCCACTTGTTTCCGGAAAGAGTTACTTTCCCAGCGTTCAAAACAATTACGTTATCACCACAATCTACGTGAGGTGTATAATTTGTTTTGTGCTTACCTCTCAAAATCTTTGCAACCGTAGAAGCTAGTCTTCCTAACGGCTGTCCTTCAGCGTCTACCACAACCCATTCTTTATTAGCAGTAGCTTTGTTCGCTGAAACAGTTTTGTAACTTAATGTATTCACACGTTTTAGTTAAAGATTAAACATAATTTCCCCTAAAAGGGTGTGCAAAGGTACAAATTATTTTTTTATCCAAAAAACATATAACCAAATTACTTAACATTTAACCATAAATTATAGGCTCTTAACGAATTAGATTGTTAACTGTGGAAATTCTTAAAGTTATTTTTTTTGAAATTAAATGAAACTTAATATATTTACAGAACAAATGATTACATGATGAAAAAATTATTATGCCTTTTTCTGTTTATTACTATACCCTATTGTGCCCAAATAAATAAAAATGTTTTTTTTATCGGCAACAGTTACACTGCCCAAAATAATTTACCCCAGCTCATTAGCGAAATTGCAGGAAGCACTGGTGATCATCTTAATTACCAAAGCTATACTCCGGGTGGATCTACTTTACAGGATCACGCCAATAACAATGCTGTTTTAAATACCATAAACCAGGGAAACTGGGACTACGTGGTATTACAGGAACAAAGTCAGATACCTGCATTTTCCACTTCATTTGTCCAGACAGAATTTTTCCCGTTTGCTACTCAGCTTGCCAATAATATAAAGAGCAGAAATGCCTGTGGCAATCCCATCTTTTATATGACATGGGGACGAAAAAACGGAGATACACCAAACTGTACCGCAATCTCTTACCTTTGCACTTACGAAGGCATGGATGACAAGATTTACGAGCGCTACATGCAGGCTGCGCTGGAAACCGAGAGCCTTGTATCACCGGTAGGCCGCGTTTGGAGATATATCCGCACGCAACATCCTACGCTAGAATTATATGAAGCCGACGGGTCTCATCCCAATTATCTCGGTTCTATGATTGCTGCGTACACTTTTTATACAACAATATTTAAAAAAGATCCTACTTTATCAACTTATGACGGTAATCTGTTGCAAACAGAGGCAAATATTGTAAGAAATGCTGTAAAGACTATTGTTTTTGACCATATGGATACCTGGTATATTAATCTCCATGACACAAATTCAAGGTTCGATTACCAGTTATTAAATTCAAATACAGTACAGTTTAATAACCAATCCGGTAACGCTACCATGTTTCAATGGGATTTTGGAGACGGCAGCACTTCCAATATGGAAAACCCTTCCCATACATATGGAAATACCGGTGATTACAATGTAAAACTTACCACCGACGCATGTGGAAGACTGACTACAAAAACAGAAAAAATCAGCATTACTACGCTGGCCACCTTAGAAACTCAAAAATCCGTTCTTAAAATTTATCCTAATCCTGTAAAAGACATCCTGGTCATTAAAACATTTAAAAAAATATCAAACCTGGAAATTAAAGATGCCAGTGGAAGAAAAATGAGCTGCAAAATATTATCAACCGGTGATGAATATAAAGTTTTTGTACAGAATTTAAGCCAGGGAAACTATATTATTACTTATCAAGATGATGATCGGCTGTTGTCAGAAAAGTTCATCAAAGAATAATGATTATAATTTTTATTGAGATATAAAACAGAACACAACCGAATAAATTGCTTATTTATTTGATTTGTATTTATTAAATTTTATTTAAACATTTGCTTTAAAACTTATCAATATAAAATAATATTACCGAAATATTTATATTTGCGATAAACATAATAAACTATGAGCCACGGAAAAATCCGGGAAGATAAAACCTGCCTGAACTGCGGACACATTGTTGAGGAAAGATTCTGCCCTCACTGCGGACAGGAAAATACGGAGACAAAACAACCGTTTCATTATCTTTTCACCCATTTTATTGAAGATTTTACGCATTACGACGGGCAGTTCTGGAAAACAATTAAGTACCTGCTGTTTCGTCCCGGAAAACTTACCAAAGAATATCTTGCCGGAAAAAGACAGGCCTATGTTGCCCCTGTAAAACTGTATATTTTTGTAAGTTTTATTACTTTTTTTGTGCCATCGCTATTTTCTTCTTCAGGTGAGCAACAGGAAGAAAAAAATGTATACAATATAAATACAATTCAAAGGCAAAAAGCAAATAAGGAAAGAATTGCAAAAATATTGGACAGCGTCAACAAAGAAAATAAAAACATGTTGATCCCACAGGGAGCAATTAATGATCTTAAAGTAACAGAAGTCAACGGAAATAATATTGAAACAGATGCTTTGGGAGAAACTAAAGACGGCAAATTAAGTATTTTGGGTGCTGCAAATATGAAGCAGTTTGATTCGTTATACGCAAAAGACACCAACAATCGATCTGTTTTTGATTTCATGAGGCCTTTTGCAAAAAAAGTCTTTCATTTACAGGAACAGGGACTTAATAAAGAACAGATTTTTGATAAGTTTAGTGAAACAGTGGTGCATACATTACCTAAAGCGCTATTTATTTATCTTCCTGTTTTTGCTTTTTTCCTATGGCTTTTCCATAATAAAAAGAAATGGTGGTTTTTTGATAATGGAATTTTTACACTTCACTATTTCTCCTTCTTACTGCTGGGCATCCTTATCCTCATTTCTTTATCTGAACTCTTATCCTTACTTCCGGATTATACCATTTTTAATGTGATTAGTTTTCTTGTATACACCATTACTATCGTTTATATGCTGATCTATTTTTTCATAGCCCATCACAGAGTCTACGAAAATTCCAGAAGTATAAGCGTGGTCAAAGGAATGTCTTTATTTATCATCAATTTCTTTGCGCTGCTGTGCATGCTCCTTTTACTTGTATATACAAGCTTCCGAATGATGCATTAATCACGAAGCGTTTTATTGGCCCTGAAACTGGCAATCAGGTAATATGCCACAAAAACCGTAGAGAATTTCAATATGGAAGGAATCGCCAGCTCA
Source organism: Chryseobacterium sp. MHB01 (assembly GCF_034651565.1). NCBI lineage: Bacteria > Pseudomonadati > Bacteroidota > Flavobacteriia > Flavobacteriales > Weeksellaceae > Chryseobacterium > Chryseobacterium sp. MHB01. The sequence goes on from NZ_JAYEDA010000009.1 coordinate 173,485, forward strand.
AGATTAAAAATTAAAGTTCCAACAAGAACTAAAATTCCCATAGCTACAAAAGACAGTCCTAATTTCTGGGCTAAAGTAAAATCCGGTGTATCTAAATAATAAGCAATTCCCCATGCGAAACCAAAAGCAACAGCATAGTAAATATCAAGTCCGATGTTTTCCGAGCTGTAAAAAAAATAATTAATTAAAAAACTTAAAACCGTTCCCAATAAAAAATAAAGCAATGCCTTTTTCATACTATATATAATAATATGCAAAAGTAGAGAAATTAATCTGAGTTTCTAAAAACCCGCCTCCACAGACTAACAAATGTTTGGTATAAGGAAGTAAAAAAAACAGCAACATAACCTAAATATTTAAAAATCAAAATATTACCGTCAAACAAAAGGTTGTTATTTTATTATTATATTTGGAAATTCAGAAATTTTCTAGATTTTTTATGGAAACCCAAAAATATACTCCTAAAAACAAAGTAAGAATTGTAACGGCTGCTTCATTATTTGACGGCCACGATGCTGCAATTAATATCATGCGCCGTGTCATTCAGGGAACAGGATGCGAAGTCATTCACCTTGGACATGACAAATCTGCAGAGGAAGTCGTAAACACGGCTATTCAGGAAGATGCCAATGCCATTGCGCTAACGTCTTATCAGGGCGGACACAACGAATATTTTAAATATATCTACGATCTTTTAAGAGAAAAAAACTCACCGCAGATTAAAATTTTCGGCGGCGGCGGCGGTGTTATCCTGCCTGAGGAAATTAAAGATTTAATGGATTACGGAATCGACAGGATTTATTCTCCGGATGACGGCCGCGAGCTTGGACTTCAGGGAATGATTGATGATCTGGTACAAAAATCTGACTTTGCCACCGGAAAAGAGGTAGATGTTCATGATTTAGATTCAATTCAATTTGAAAATCCTACGAGCATTGCAAAGGTGATCTCTGCCGTTGAAAACTTTTCAGAGGAAAAACCCGATCTTGTAAAAACCATCGACGAGAAGTCAAAAGATCTCCACATTCCGATCATCGGGATTACAGGAACCGGTGGCGCCGGAAAATCTTCGTTAACAGATGAGTTAGTAAGACGTTTCTTACGTTCCAATACCGATAAAAAAATAGCGATTATCTCCATTGACCCTTCCAAAAAGAAAACCGGCGGGGCACTTTTGGGTGACAGAATCCGTATGAACGCGATCAACGATCCGAGAGTTTACATGCGTTCAATGGCTACTCGGGAAAACAATGTTTCCGTTTCCCCGTTTATCCAGTCTGCCTTGAATGTATTAAAGCTGGCTCATCCAGATGTAATTATTCTCGAAACATCAGGAATCGGGCAATCCGGTTCGGAAGTATCTGATTTTGCAGATGTTTCCATGTATGTAATGACTCCTGAATATGGAGCGTCAACCCAGTTGGAAAAAATCGACATGCTTGATTATGCGGATCTGGTTGCTTTAAACAAATCCGATAAAAGAGGTGCTTTAGATGCGCTTCAGGCGGTTAGAAAACAATTTCAGAGAAACCATTTGCTTTGGGAACAGCCTTTGGATGAAATGCCGGTTTACGCAACAAAAGCGTCTCAGTTCAATGATCACGGAACGACAGAATTATACAACAGATTGGTTTCTAAAGTAAATGACAAATTTGCTGATTTAAACTTGCAGGGCTTTGTTGAACAGGAAATTACAGATGAGGTAACCATCATCCCTCCAAAAAGAGTTCGTTATCTATCTGAAATCGTTGAAAACAACAGGCAATACGACGCCAATGTTGAAAAACAGGCTGAACTAGCAAGAAAAATGTATCATATTGAAGGTGTTAAAAATTTCCTTTCAAATGAAACTTTAGACACTGAATATCAGAAAGCGGAAAAAGAGCTCCAACAGGAAAATATCGATTTCCTGAAAACCTGGGATGATACGAAAAAAGCTTTCCATGCAGAGTTTTATTCATATTATGTAAGAGGAAAAGAAATTAAAGTTGAAACCTCAACAGAATCTTTATCCCATTTAAGAATTCCGAAAATTGCTTTACCAAAGTACAACGACTGGGGTGATCTGATCAAATGGAAAGGCCAGGAAAATCTACCGGGAAGCTTTCCTTATACTGCGGGAATTTATCCTTTCAAAAGAACAGGAGAAGATCCGACGAGAATGTTCGCAGGAGAAGGAGGTCCTGAAAGAACCAACAGAAGATTCCATTATGTTTCTGCAGAAATGCCTGCAAAACGTCTGTCTACAGCTTTCGATTCGGTAACGCTTTATGGGCAAGATCCAGCTTTACCGCCGGACATTTACGGAAAAATCGGAAATGCGGGAGTTTCTATTGCGACTTTGGATGATGCTAAAAAACTATACTCAGGTTTTGATCTGGTGAATGCATTGACTTCAGTTTCAATGACGATCAACGGACCGGCTCCTATGCTGTTGGCTTTCTTTATGAATGCAGCCATCGATCAGAATGTAGAAAAATATATTATTGAAAATAAGCTTGAGGCTAAGGTTGAGGAAGTTTTAAAAGCAAAATTTGACGATAAAGGTTTGGCAAGACCAAAATACAACGGAGAACTGCCACCTTCCAATAATGGCTTAGGACTGAAATTATTAGGAATCACCGGTGATGAAGTCATTCCTGCTGAAATTTATGCTGAAATTAAGGCTAAAACCATTGCAACTGTTCGTGGAACCGTTCAGGCAGATATCTTAAAAGAAGACCAGGCTCAGAATACGTGTATTTTCTCTACAGAGTTTGCATTGAGATTAATGGGTGACGTTCAGGAATACTTCATTAAAGAAAAAGTAAGAAACTTCTATTCGGTTTCCATTTCAGGATATCACATTGCAGAAGCGGGAGCAAATCCGGTTTCTCAGCTGGCATTTACTTTGGCAAACGGTTTCACCTATGTGGAATATTATCTGTCGAGAGGAATGGATATCAACGATTTTGCACCGAACTTATCATTCTTCTTCTCCAACGGGATCGATCCTGAATATTCAGTAATCGGACGTGTCGCCAGAAGAATCTGGGCAAAAGCAATGAAATTAAAATATGGTGCCGACGAAAGAAGCCAAATGCTGAAATACCACATTCAGACTTCGGGACGTTCGCTGCACGCTCAGGAAATTGATTTTAACGATATCAGAACTACTTTACAGGCGTTGTATGCAATCTATGATAACTGTAATTCACTGCACACGAATGCTTATGATGAAGCAATTACTACTCCGACTGAGCAATCGGTAAGAAGAGCAATGGCGATTCAGCTGATTATCAACAAAGAATTAGGTTTAGCTAAAAATGAAAATCCGCTTCAGGGTTCATTTATTATTGAAGAATTAACGGATTTGGTGGAAGAAGCTGTTTATGCAGAATTTGACAGAATCACGGAAAGAGGAGGTGTTCTTGGCGCAATGGAAACCATGTATCAGCGTTCAAAAATCCAGGAGGAATCAATGCATTATGAGTGGCTGAAACATACCGGAGAATATCCGATTATCGGAGTAAATACGTTCTTAGGTAAAGACGGTTCGCCAACGGTGCGTGCGGGAGAAGTTATTCGTTCAACGGAGGAAGAAAAGCAGTTCCAGATCGAAATGCTTCATAATTTCCAAAAGTCTAATGACGAAAAGTCCGAAGAAGCCTTAAAAACTTTACAACACGCAGCAATCAATCAGCAAAATTTATTTGAAGTAATGATGGATGCCGTGAAGTACTGTTCTTTGGGACAAATTACCAATGCTTTGTTTGAAGTGGGCGGGAAGTACCGAAGAAATATGTAGTCCGTAGCCGGACAGGCAATTTTGACAACTAAACTTATTAATAATTATAAATTAAAACCTCAAGGAAATTCTTTGAGGTTTTGTATTTTTGAATTTCTTTATTTTTAACATCCTTAAAAATTTTATGAAAAGGTTTTTCTCAATCACAATAATAATTTCTGCTTTAATATTTTTAAAAAGCTGTAACTCATATCCGATGGACAACACGAATAAAAGTAATATGACTAAAAATACTGAAGAATTACAGAAAAGGCAAGAAGCCGAAAAAAGTAAAACTGAACCTAACGAACTAAATAATTCGGAAGACCAGATAATAAATAAAAATTATTATTGATTTAGTCTTAATCCCGAAGTTCATATTAGCAATGAAACCCAAAGCCATCTTCAACTGGAGCAGCGGAAAAGATTCTGCTTTGGCTCTGTATAAGATTTTAAAAGAAGACCAATATGAAATCTCTTCTTTACTGACAAGCATTAATAAAGAATTCCAGAGAATCTCCATGCATGGTGTTCCTGTTTCTCTATTGGAAAAGCAGTCTGAAAGTTTGGGATTTCCGTTGATTAAAATGGAGCTTCCGAAAGAGCCGACCATGGAAGAATATCGCGAAATGATGGTAAAAACCATGAACGAAATTAAATCCGTTGGCGTCACCCATTCGATTTTCGGAGATATTTTTCTGGAAGACCTAAAAAAATACCGGGAAGAACAATTGTCGGAAATCGGAATGAAAGCTGTTTTCCCGTTATGGAAAGAGAATACTGCGAACCTCATCCATGAATTCCTTGATTTAGGCTTTAAAACCATTGTAACCTGTGTCAATGAAATGTATCTTGATAAAAGTTTTGCTGGAAGAATCATTGATAAAGATTTCATAAAGGATTTACCTGAAAATGTAGATCCTTGTGGTGAAAACGGAGAATTCCACACCTTTACTTTTGATGGCCCGATTTTTAAAAATCCTATTTCATTTGATATCGGAGAAACAATAAAGAAAGGCTATCCAAAACCAAAAACTGATGAAAACACTCATGGCGGCGAATATGTTTTCTGGTTCTGCGACCTGATTTCAAAATAATACTTTTTAAATATTATGCCTTTAGTTAATGACAAAAAAGCTTTACTTTATTGCAATATTTCCACCTCAGCAAATTATCGATGAGGTACAAATTTTCAAAAGAGATCTGGCCCTCCATTATGAAAACTCAAAAGCATTAAAAAACGAGGCCCATATTACCCTTTGCCCTCCTTTTTCAAGAGAAGCAGATTGGGAAGAAGATATCTTTAGGGCATTCTATGATATTGACACGCATATTGCTCCTTTCGAAATCGTGCTTAATGGTTTCGGAAGTTTTGCAAATCCTAAAAATCCGGTGATATACATACAACCGGAAGACAGTGAGCCATTACGGATATTCTACCAAAGAGTAAAATCAAAATTTAATTTTAATAATTATTCTTTCAATCCTCATATGACGGTAGCCTATAGAGATCTGACATGGGAAAATTATCTCAAGGCCTGGGAAGTTTACAACAAAAAAGCATATAAAACTAATTTCTTAGTTGATAAAATAATTTTACTTCGACATGATCAGCATTGGGTTCCGATAGCAGAAAAAAAGCTGATATTCTGACAGGATGTTTGATGATTTACAAGATAACATCATATAAAAGCATATCTTTGAACCGATGATTGCAGAGAAAATAATTTTAGGAATTGACCCGGGAACTACCGTAATGGGTTTTGGTATTATTTCCGTAAAAAAAGGTAAAATGGAAATGATATCCATTCATGAATTGCTGCTCAAGAAATATCCCAACCACGAAACCAAACTAAAATATATTTTTGATAAAACATTGGCGCTTATTGATGAATTTCATCCGGATGAAGTCGCACTTGAAGCACCTTTTTACGGAAAAAATGTACAGAGTATGCTGAAATTGGGCCGCGCGCAGGGGGTTGCCATGGCAGCAAGCCTTCATCGGAATATTCCCATCACAGAATATTCACCGAAAAAAATAAAAATGGCGATCACAGGAAACGGAAATGCGAGTAAAGAGCAGGTTGCAGGAATGCTAAAAAGTTTACTGAATTTAAAAGAATTTCCCACAAAATACCTTGACGCTTCAGATGGCCTGGCCGTAGCCGTTTGCCATCATTTCAATTCCGGGACTATAACCGATACAAAATCTTACACCGGCTGGGAAAGTTTTCTTAAACAAAATCCTGATCGTTTAAAATAAAATTATCCCACAGCTCTTATCAATCTGTGGGATATTTTTTTATTTTGATTTGTATTCTGCAGGGGTAATTTTAAAATCTGCCGTCAGCTTTCCGTTTTTATCGTAATAAGTATATACCATGGTCACATCATTATCACGAAATTGCTTAATGTCCGGGGAAGCTTTTACAACGCGCAAAGCTCCTTCTTTAGCACTTGTTTTAAACATTTCGATCTGTTCCGGTGTTACACTTTCTTTTACATCATCCAGCAATGTATAATTATATCTGAAAATTTTTCCCGGTTGGGCAGAAACACTGTCAAGACGTACACCATCTGCTAAATTTTGCGGGGTTGTTTTGTTGATATTTTCTGCAACTTCTTTCAGGTCATCGTCAATGGTTTTTTCTTTACTGCATGAAGTAAAGACCATTGCAAGGCATACTGCTGAAAGATTGATTACATTTTTCATAATAGTTGTTTTGTGATTGATATCTAAAGATAAGAATTTTTTATGAATAAATTTAATCCACTGATTTGCAATAAAATAAACAACGAAACCGTTATACTTGGTAAAACATAATACTATCTTTTACATTGGTATAGTTTTTAGTAGTACATTTGTATAAATTTTCTGTTATGAAAAATAACCAACAAACTATAAATCAGGCGAATCATAAAATAAATTGGTTCCAGAAGTTTCTGATGGTCTGCTCCGGAGGAAACATTCATATTTTAAGAAAAACCCCCAGCGAATGGAACAAATTTGCCGGAATCGGCGGAATCGTTTTATTTACCGCTGTTTTCGCGACACTTTCTGCAGGATATGCCATGTATACTGTATTTGATAATATCTGGGCTTCTATTGGGTTCGGTGTTTTGTGGGGATTAATGATTTTCAATCTGGACCGGTACATTGTTTCTTCGATTAAAAAAACCGGAACCTGGTGGAATCAGGTTTTAATGGCTGTTCCGAGATTAATCTTAGCAACATTTCTGGGAATTATCATTTCAAAACCCCTCGAACTTAAAATTTTTGAAAAAGAAGTCAATAAACAGCTGAACACCATCATTCAAAGAAATAAAAAACAGCTTCAGGGCGAGATGAACGGTAGAATTCTTCAGCAAAGCGGACCTTTTGAAACTGAAAAAAAACAGATTACCGAAAAAATTGCCAGTTATCAAAAATCCTATGATTCTGCTTCTGTAGAACTGGAAAAAGAAATCCTCGGAAAACAGTCCGGGTTAACCAGCGGTAAAGAAGGGTTCGGGCCAAATGCCAAACGTAAACAGGAACTTAAGGAACAAAGACGCCAGGATCTGGAAAATTACCAGAAACAGGTTGCTCCCCGACTGGAATATCTTGATAAGGAAATCTCCAAAGTCTACACCAATCTTGAAACGGAAAGAAAATCTACAGAAACTTTTGAAGACAAATTCAATGGTTTTGCGGCAAGGCTTCAGGCTTTGGATGAATTGGGAAAAAATTCGGCCGTCATCGGACTCGCAGCCGCCTTTATCATGGGACTTTTTATCTGCCTTGAAATTTCCCCGGTTTTGGTTAAATTAATATCTCATGTTGGACCTTACGATTATCTATTGGAAAAAACTGAAAATGATTTCCGGCTTTATTCAAAAGAGAAAATTGAAAAAGGAAATGCATTAACGGATTTCAGAATTGATGATTTTAAAGACAAATTAAACCAATAAAAATATAAACCATCATTGCCTTTCGGGTTCCGGAAGGCTTTTTTTGACCTTAACCGTTTCCAAGGAACATTTTTTGTTCGGTATTTCGCATGCCTTCATCAGTAATCAACAAATACCACTATTTTCCGGAGACTGAGATTTTGAGAATAATCTACCAGTCCGGTGCCGTATATGATTATATTGATGTTCCCGCAGAAATTTTTGAACGATTTAAAACAGTACAGTCGAAAGGAAGGTTTTTAAATTACGTGATTAAGCCAAAATTTAAATATAAAAAAGTAAAATAAAATGCCTCTGCATTCAGCAGAGGCAATATATATGTTCTAATCAAACATAATTATTTAACAATCAGTTTAGAAGTCTTTGTATCCATTCCATTAGTAACCTGAACCACATATACTCCTTTTTCAAGATTGTGTTTTATCCTGTAAGTATCATCACTTTCTTTCATTAAAGATGGTGTTGCCACCAGTCTTCCTGACATATCAGAAATGGTAACTTTAAGATTTTTATCATTTTTAACTCTAACGAAAACATCACCTCCTTGTGTAATTGGATTAGGATAAATTAGCCAATCATCACCTTCCGTTTTCACGTCATTTGTTGCTAAAGTATTAAGTAATCTAACTGTATAATCTTCAGCCTGTCCCCAGACTAATTGACCACATGGCGTAATATTCGAATTCTGGTAATCTACTATAACTCTCATTCTCAACGGAGTGTTTAGGACTGCTGTAGCCGGGGGAGTAAATGTTGTATTAGAAATACCAATAAGAGTAACCGGATCGGCAGAAATATTATCTTGCGAAGCTACCAATTCCGAAGCTTCAAAAGTACCATTATTGTTGTAATCAATCCATGTGCGCATTGAGTTCCCGGAATCAGTCACATTCACCTGAAGGTTTTGAAGCTGACCCACTTGCAAATCCGTAGATGTTGCTTTAAGACAACTTGAGGAAGTATAATCTTCGTAATAATTAGGAGCATATGTCCAAACGCCGGAAGAACCATTATTGATCGTTCCAAGCTTTACTAATGTCGGCCCTATCAGATAATTGTTTGTCGCTGCATTGGTTAAACCACTTGGCAAACAAGCTGCAACAGGAATTCCTATGGAAGATGCCGATGCAGGAACAGTTGCCCCGAGTGAAGTACTTAGCGCCGCCCGAAATGCAAAAAAGTAAAGCGCGGATCTGTCGTGCTGTCCATCAGTAAATTTGAATGCCGTAGGATTTGTATAGTTCATCATATTATATTGAACACCTTGGTAATTGGTTCCTGTACAGTAATTCATATCACTATTTGTTGGAGCCGGAAAGTCATTTAATAAACTTCTTGACCATTCTGTGTCACAGATTCCGTCATCATCTACAGTACAGTCGTTAGAAGCCTGACTAGGACAAAAACTTGTAGAGGTCGTTCCTGCAGGCGGATTGGAATTTGCGCTTCCAAAAGTATGCAGTAGCCCCATACTGTGACCGAATTCATGAGCCAGTGTAATATCATCCTGTAAGGTGACTACGAATGATTTCATAAAAGATTCAAATGAGGAGTCAGGGTTTGTTGGTAGACCTGCCCAACCCATAATTCCATATTGCCCACCTCCATCAACTTTATTAATAATATAAATATTAAAATATGAAGATTCCGGCCAGTGGGGTGCAATTGCTTTAACCTGCGCTGTAGTAACACCCGTATTAGTAGCCTTTCTTACGCCATTTGTATCGTATCCGGTAATAGTGCCGCCATTGTATCGTATGATCCCGGTAGTTGCATTACAGCTAGGATCTCTTTTTGCCAGCACCAGTTTTATAGGCATTACAGCTGCATTGCCAAAATCAGCGGGAACTCCCTGTGACCACTGGTAGGTTCCTGCGTACATTTGGTTACAGTTATCCAGCCATGCCTGGATCTGGGCATCCGTTTTGTTATAAGCAGAACCCAGAGCAGAACCGGTAGGAACGATTACATGAACAACTACAGGAATTTCATAAACTCCATTCACCGTTTTGAAAGCAGCCCCCTGCTTGCCTGAATTTTTTTGCTGACTGATGATCTGGTTGCGAATTTTACCGCGAATTATATCCCCAATTTCCTTATTTTCTTTGCTAAACTGCTTTTGAGTATCGTCAAAACCACATACCCATTGTCTTTGTTGAGCATATAAACTAACACTAAACCAACATAAGCCTAATAAAATTAATTTTTTCATCGCATATTATTTTCGTCGTAAATTTAATATTTTATTACAAATAAATCAATAAAAACAACTAAAATACCCATAATTACACAACAAAAATGAAATTAATTAACAAATATTAAATAATTATTTTTTTTCTCTCATATTGTGTTTATCCTTGAAAATTCTCTGTAAAAAAGAAAGTTTTACCTAAAATAATTTATTAGTCATTTCATTGATTAAATTTTAATTTAACCTCATCACATAAAAAAAACGAAAGCCATACACAGTTGCATGGCTTTCTAATATAATTTAAAATTATTTTTTAAAGTGAATAATTCGGAGCTTCCTGAGTAATAATTACATCATGAGGATGCGATTCTTTCAATCCGCTTCCTGTGATCATTACCATTTTGGTTTCTGTTTGTAAAGCTTCAATATCTTTTGCACCGCAATATCCCATTCCGGCTCTTAAGCCTCCTGTTAACTGGAAAATAACGTCTTCCAGCTTCCCTTTGCTTGGAACTCTTCCTTCGATTCCTTCCGGAACGAATTTTTTAGCTTCACTCTGGAAATATCTTTCCTTTCCGCCTCTCTTCATAGCCGAAAGACTTCCCATTCCCTGATACGTTTTGAATTTTCTTCCCTGGAAGATAATTTCTTCACCCGGTGCTTCATCTGTTCCTGCCAGAAGGGATCCCAGCATTACAGCTCCTGCCCCGCTTGCGATTGCTTTTACGATATCTCCGGAAAGTTTAATCCCCCCATCCGCAATAACGGCAACATTCTTAGTCTTCGCGTATTCGTAAACGTTGTAAATAGCGGATAACTGAGGAACTCCGACACCTGCAACTACTCTCGTTGTACAGATAGAACCAGGACCTACTCCTACTTTAAGAACATTTGCTCCAGCTTTGATCAAATCCTCGGCTGCTTCAGCCGTTACAATATTTCCGCCAACGATATCAAGGTCCGGATACGCCTTTCTGATTTCCGAAATTTTATCCAGAACACCCTTAGAATGTCCGTGTGCAGAATCAATACCAATGATATCAACACCTGCTTTCACCAATGCTTCAATTCTTTCCAGCGTATCTTCTCCTACACCTACACCTGCTCCAACGATTAACCTGCCGTTCTGATCTTTATTCGCATTTGGATATTCGAGTTGATTATCAATATCTTTAATGGTGATTAAACCAACCAGTTTATTTTCAGCATCAACGATCGGAAGCTTTTCTACCCTGTTTTTAAGAAGGATTTCTTTAGCTTTTTCAAGATTAGTATTTTTATCGGAGGTGATCAGATTATTTTTTGTCATAATCTCCTCTACTTTCATATCAAGATTTTCCTGATATTTTACATCTCTGTTGGTGATAATTCCTATTAATGTGTTTTCGGCATCTACCACCGGAAGCCCGGAGATTTTATATTTCGCCATTGTATCTTTAGCCTGAGCCAACGTATGGTCTTTTGAAAGCGTAACAGGATCGGAAATCATTCCGTTTTCGGAACGTTTTACACGGTTTACCTGAGCGGCCTGTTCCGCAATCGTCATATTTTTATGAATAAAACCCAAACCGCCCACTCTTGCCAATGCAATTGCCAATTCAGCTTCGGTTACTGTATCCATTGCAGCAGAAACGATTGGAACATTCAGCGTAATTTTGTCGGTAAGTCTTGATTTTAATGAAACCTGATTAGGTAAAACTTCAGAATAAGAAGGGACTAGAAGCACGTCATCGAAAGTGATGGCTGTCTCTACAATTTTGTTATGAATAGACATCTTTACTTTCTTGCAAAATTAAGGTATTTTGATGAAATACGAAAATCGATTTTAATAGTTTAAATAAAACTTAATAATCAATAACTTAAATTAAAAAAACCATCTCCGATAAGAAATGGTTTGTACAAATGAAATTTAATATGATTGAATATGAATGTCTACTTATCTTTTGCAGAAGCAATAAGTCTTGAAATATCATCTGCTGTAAAGTTTCCTTTAATATCAACAAAAACAAGTTCTTTATCTGAATTTACAGTGATCATCATATTTTTAATTGCGTCACCTTTTTGTTTCACCCGAATGTTGACATTGTCGCCATTATGTTTTATCATAGCCCATTCTTCATAATTATTATTATTCAGATAATTTGCGAAATCTCTCAGCATATTACGGTCTCCGTTTTCAACAGTTAATACTTTTATTTTCGAAACCTTTTTTACGAGCCTGATAAGATCTTCATCTTCTCCGTCTTCTCTTAATGCTTTTTTGATATAAGGCTTAGCCAAAAACAGCGGAACATTGATGCTTACAAATTTAGCTCCTTTGAATTCCTTTCCCGAATCTGAAAAATACGCAATATTCGGTTTTTCTGAAACGACACAGGACTGCATAACAAACATGATGGAAATAATCAGAAAAATGTTTTTAAATATTTTCATGGCTGGTATTTTTTAGTTGATTTGTTTTAAGCTTCCTCCGGATGTTTTGCTGATATTGGCATCTACTCTTGGATTTCCTTTATATTTAATACTTCCTCCCGAAGATGCCGTTGCTTTTAAACGCTCTGCTACATTACCGGTAACAACGCCTCCCGATGTTGCTTCAGCCTCAAGTTCATTGAACTGAAATTTCTCCGAATTGCAAACCGCACCACTACTTACGTCTATTGAACCCGCATTTACTCTTCCGTTAAGATTGGCAACCGCTCCGCTCGATGCTTTAACAGCAATTTGTTTTGTATTGATGGTAGAATTGATAACAGCGCCGGAACTCAGCTCCATTTTTGTATTATCCGAATTAAAATCACCATTGATTACAGATCCTGATGAAAGATCAACTGAAACGGTCTTTTCATTTATTGTATTGATAGCATTGAATATTGCTCCCGAAGAAGTTTTAATATTATCTATCCTGGGCGAAGAAACATTTACGCTGATATTTTTGAATTTCAGATTCTTTTGTCCTTTGTTATCTACATACACTTTCAGGACACCGTTATCAACTTTTGTTACAATATACTGAAGCTTATCAGCATCTGCTATGACCTTTACAGAGGTAGGATTTTCCTGTTTAAAATTAACAATCACGCCCGTACTCACCTGCACGCCTGAGAAATCTCCCACATTTCTGGATTCTCCGTTCAGATAAGACGTTGTATTTTGGGAAACAAAACTGTTTTTGGTATTCGTTACGGGGTTTGTTTTGGTTTCGGTAGAATTGATGATTTTATTGATATCATCCATTGAAAGCCTTCCGTCCAGTTTTATGAGGATGCTTTCTTCACCTCCGCTGTCAATACTCAACAGCAGATCATCAAGAATTCCATTTTTCTCTTCAGCAGACAGAAATTTTATTTTTGCTCCGTTGCTGTTCATGGTCATGATCTCACTATAATTGAGATTGCTTAAATAAGATTTGATATCCCTGTTAATCTGCGACAGTTTTTGTCCGTTCACAGAACCTGCATTCTCAGGTTTTTCAGCTATGAAAACCTTCAATCCATTTATTTTTGATAATAAAGGTTTGATCTGATCGAGTTCGGCATCGCCCAAATTCAGATTGCTGAGCATTCCGAACATCGGTTTTGCGATTTTTATGGAAGTTACACCTTCCACTTCCTGATATTTATCAAAAAGCTGGTCCAGCTTATCCTGCCCGTACACATTAAAGAACTGTGAGAAGGCGAATGCGAATATGATGAATATTTTTTTCATGAGTCAATTTTATTTTTTTTGATTATTAGTGCCTGATCAGGAGCATAATCTTTTTAAGGGTTAATTAATAATCGTCGTCAACGACTGTTGGTTTTGCTAATTTTTCACTGACGTTATTTGCAAATATTTGGAATGAATACTTAGTCACATTAATGGCTTCTTCTACATTTTCAATTCTTTTACCGTTTACAATAACGTAAGAATCTTTATAGCCTGTAGAATCTTTTGCCGCTTTACGATAAGAGGAATTATCAACATACCTTGGCTTTCTTTCTTTTTTAAGCCTGCCTCGTTTTGGCAATATTTCATCTAAATAATCTTTTTCTGCTAAGGTATTTCCCTGAAATACCGAATCTTGTTTGATCCCGGCAACAGAATCCGATACATGGTTTACAGCAACCTGTGCCTGCTGCTCATTATTTTCTTCGATGAAATTATTTTTCTCTCTTTTAATCTGATTTTCAACCATCAGAGCCTGGTCTTGTACACTCTGATGAGTATTATAATTAAAAATAAATCCTATACTCAGCAACACTACAGTACTTGCTGCCATCCAGAACCATTTCGGAAAAGCCGGTTTATTTTTATTGTTGATCGGAATAACAGGAGCTTCACTATTGTCTTTTGCATGTTCTTTACCTTCTGCCTGTTTCAGGAAATCCTCAAAGTCCCACTCCATTTTTTCTTCCTTTAAATTTCGGAAGACTTCATCGTATTTATCTTGAAATTTGTCTTTGCTCATAGCTCATCAATTGTGAAATTTGTTCTTTTACTTTTTGTCTTGCTCTCATAAGATTTACTCTTACTGCGTTTTCTTCCATTTCCAGCATTTCTGCGATTTCCGAGACTTCATACTCTTCAACATCTTTCAAATGGATAACCATCTTTTGTTTTTCCGGAAGCTGATTAATGAAACCAATGATATGTTCCTTCAGATTATTCACTTCCATACTGTAAAGCTCCGATCTGTGAAGTTGCATATCTGCAAATCCGGTTTTTACATCGTGGTGCTTTAGCCTGTTCAGACATTCGTTTCGGACTGCCTTTAATGCATACGATTTTAAATTCCCGAACTGTTCCAGCTCATCTTTTTTCTGCCAGAATCTGATCATCAGATCCTGCACCACGTCTTCCGCCTCATCACTACTCATGACGAATCTCTTCGCAAAGCGATACATCTCATTTTTGAGAATGAATACCGTACTTCTAAAAGTTTCTTGGGTCATAAGTTTTGTTTCTATAGATAAGACAGTCAGATTTTACATTTTATTACATCTAAAAGAAAAAAACTTCAAAAAAATTTGAAGTTTCCTTTATTCATCATATTAATAATGATCAAAAATATGTTTTAAAATAGCCTTATCCTCATCTTTTAAGGCCACTTTTCTTCTTGCCATGGCACGTTCTGCAACTTCATAGGCTTTATCCAATTTAAATTTTTCATCATCTTTAAATCCGCCCCAAGAAAAATTTTCAACAAGGTTAGGCGGGAAGCCTTCTTTAAAAATATTGGATGCCACACCCACAACCGTTCCTGTATTGAGCTGTGTATTGATGGCAGTTTTAGAATGATCTCCCATAATCAGACCGGCAAACTGAAGCCCTGTATCTTCAAAAGCCTTTCTTCTGTAATTCCATAATCTTACATTTCCGTAATTATTCTTCATATTGGAAGAATTGGAATCTGCCCCGAAATTACACCATTCCCCGATTACCGAATTTCCGATAAAACCATCATGCCCTTTATTGGAATACCCGAAAATAATAATATTGCTGACCTCACCTCCCACTTTGGAATACGGACCGATGGTTGTAGCTCCGTAGATTTTTGCTCCTAAATTAAATTTGGATTCCTCACACAGTGCAATCGGCCCACGAAGATGACAACCTTCCATTACTTCAGCATTCTTTCCTATATAAATCTTTCCTGTTTTCGTATTAAGAGTTGAGAATTCAATCTGTGCCCCCTCTTCAATGAAAAGATCATTTTTATCTCCTAAAAATCCGTTGGTAGAAGAAAGTTCCTGCGAGGTTTTTCCTCGGGTTAATAATTCGAAATCAAAATCTATCGCTTTCTGATTATAGGTAAAAAGATCCGATGGCTTTTTAAAGAACACAAGTTCTTCTTTAATATCCGTCATTTTCTCAATCTGGTTGAGAGAGAAACCGTCCATATTAATTTTAGCCGCAATTAATTCATCCTCATACACCAAAGCTTCTCCCTGTTTAAGGTCTTTGATTTGCTGGATGACATTTTCAGTCGGCAGGAAGTTCGTTACCAGAAAAAGACTTTCCTTCTTTTCAGGTTCAGGAAATTTTTTTTGTAAATAAGATTCCGTAAAAAAGGAGATCTCAGTGTTTTCTAAAATTTTCTGCCATCTTTCGGAAAACTTGAGAATTCCACACCGCATTTCTGCAATGGGACGGGTAAAAGTAAGCGGAAGAAAATCTTCCCAGTATTGCGCATCTGAAAATACTAATTGCATTTTGATAGAAGTTAGGGGTTAGAACCTAGAAGTTAGGGTCGGAAGTTCTTAGATTTTATTATCTAAACTAACCGCCTAATTCTAGTTCCAACAAAATTACAATAAAAAAAGTCTCCCGAAAATCGAAAGACTTTAAAATATTGTAATGTCAAAAAATTACTTAGCGAATTTTTTGTATTTGTTCATGAACTTATCAACTCTACCTGCAGTGTCAACCAATTTCACTTTACCAGTGTAGAAAGGGTGAGAAGTTGAAGAGATTTCCATTTTGATCAAAGGATACTCTTGTCCTTCGTACTCGATCGTGTCTTTTGTTTCTGCTGTAGACTTGCAAAGAAATACTTCGTCGTTACTCATATCTTTGAAAACAACAAGTCTATAATTTTCTGGGTGGATTCCGTTTTTCATGTGTAAATTTCTTTTTTTGTTAATGTCACATGTAACCTTGCGGTTTCATAATACAATGTTAAAAATTAAAGTTTGCTTTCGAAATAGTAATGGATATTTCTCTGCTAATTTTAGGTTGCAAAAGTACAATATTTTTTTGAATTTGCAAATAAGCTGTCAATATTTTTTTCTTCATAAGAAATTTAAAGTATTTTCGTTACATTTGAAATTTATTAAACTTAATTTCGATGAAAATCAAATTACTACTGGCTTTTTCTTTCTGGATGCTTGTGATGACTGTATCTTGTAATAAAGATGATATCAGTTTTGATGCTCCTTCACAAAAGTTGAGCTTTTCAAAAGACACGGTTTTTTGTGATACCGTTTATCATCAGGTTCGTTCGGAAACATATGCCGTAAAGGTTTATAATAATGAAGATAAAGATATCCTGATCCCGAGAATACATCTGGAAAAAGGTGCATCATCTTTATATAAAATCAACGTAGACGGAAAACCGGGATATGATTTTAAAGATGTTGCCCTGAGAAAGAAAGACAGCCTTTATATTTTCGTGGAAATTGCTCCGGAAGCAACAGGTCCTGAAGCGATTGCGGAAGACAAAATTCTTTTTGAAAGTCCTGCGGGACAGCAAAATGTTGTGCTCTTCTCCGTAGTTCAGGATGCAGAATTTTTTATTAAAAGTTCCTCCAATCCCAATATCTTAACATCTGATGCTACTTGGACCAATAATAAAGCTAAAATAATTTATGGTGACCTTACAGTTGATCAGAATGTAATCCTGAATATTCAGCCGGGAACCAAAGTTTATTTCCATAAAAACAGCGGAATGAAAGTGCTCCAGGGTGCAACACTCAATATTAACGGGACACTTACCAACAATGTTACACTCCGCGGCGACAGAAATGATCCTGCCTATGATACCATTCCTAAAAACTGGAATTCAGTTAAAATGGAGCCCGGATCTACGTTAAACATGAATTATACAAGGCTTTTCGGAGGAACAAAAGGGTTGGAAATGAAGCAGGCCAATGCTACCATCAGCAATTCATTCATCCATACTTTCCAGGAATATGGAATTTATTCCATCGGATCAACAATTACGGCAAGAAACCTGGTAATGAACAACTGCGGAGAATCTGCAATAGGAATCTTCAGAGGCGGAACCTATAATTTAACACATTGTACCATTGCCAATTATTCTGATCTTCTGCAGTCTTATAACAGAAACGGAATATTTGCCACCAATGAGTGGAAAAATGAATCGAACCAGACGGAGCAGGGCGCACTGATCCTGAATGTAAGAAACAGTATCGTGTACTCAGACCGGGATAATTCAGTATTTTTTGAGCAGACTCCCGGACAGCTGTTTAATTTTACGTTTGAAAACTGTCTGCTGAAATATTCCAGTCAGTCGGAAGCAGGGTTCCTGGATACTGCGCCAAGTGTTATTCAGCTTGTGAAAAACCAGGATCCGTTGTTTGTCAATTATTTTGCAGCCCAGATGAATTTAAGAGTTAAGCAGAACTCTCCGGCAATCGGGAAAGGAAGTACAACCGTTGCAGCAACAGTTCCTACGGATATTGCTGGATTTTCAAGAACCTCAAATCCTACTTTAGGCGCTTATCAATATCAATAAATTAAGATAAATGGATTTCAATATTGTAAAAACAGGAGCTTTCATTACATTAATTATTGTTTATGTTACGGTAAGAAAACTTTTTAAAAAGTTTGCCGACTTTACGGAAAATATAGGCAATCCTTCCCAGTATGAAGAAGAAAACGAAGCCTTAAGAACGAAAATCGTAGCTTTAGAAGAAAAGATTAATATTAAAAATTAAATGGAAATTACCAATCTGCAGCAACAAGTTGATGAATGGATCAAAACCATTGGTGTCCGTTATTTCAATGAACTTACCAATATGGCTATGTTGACAGAAGAAGTTGGCGAAGTGGCAAGAATTATCGCAAGAAGATATGGCGAACAAAGTGAAAAGGAGAGCGACAAAAGTAAAGATCTTGGCGAAGAACTGGCTGATGTGTTATTTGTAACATTATGTTTAGCCAATCAAACGGGTGTTAATCTGCAGGAAGCATTCGATAAAAAAATGAAAGTAAAAACGGAGCGGGATAAAGATAGACATCAGAATAACGGGAAATTAAAATAATGCAGGAAGACGGATGATAGAAGAAGGAAGTTTAATACAGTAAATGACTTTCTGCTTTCGCTCTCCAACTTCCCCTACTGAAAATAATGAAGAAGTTAAAAAAATCAGAATTAAAAGAAAATCAGACTATACAAATCAGCGGTTCGAAAAGTATTTCGAATCGTTTGTTGATTTTAGAAAGTCTGTTTAAAAATATACAAATTGGAAACCTTTCAAATTCCCAAGATACAAGTCTTTTGAAAAAGGCCTTATCGGAAAATACAGACGTGGTAGACATTCATCACGCGGGAACAGCGATGCGTTTTCTTACCTCGTATTATTCTATACAAAATGGGAAAACAACGATTTTAACAGGTTCCAAAAGGATGAAAGAAAGACCGATCAAAAATCTGGTGACGGCTCTAAAAAGTCTTGGCGTAGAAATCGAATATATGGAAAATGAGGGATTTCCGCCTTTGAAGATTAAAGGAAGAAAAATCACTCAGCCAAAAGTTGATGTTCCGGCAAATATCTCAAGCCAGTTCATCACTTCCCTATTGTTGATTGCAGGAAAACTTGAAAACGGTTTGGAAATAAACATGGTTGGCGAAGTCACCTCGAGGTCTTATATTGAAATGACTTTGAATATTTTAACCCGATTCGGAATTAAAAACAGCTTCATCGGAAACACAATCAAAGTTGAGCCTTTCATCAATCATCAATCATCAATCATCAATTATGAAGTAGAAAGCGACTGGAGTTCCGCCTCATATTTCTATTCTTTCGCAGCTTTGGGAAGAAAGGCCATTCATCTGAAAAGCTTTTATAAAGAATCCACCCAGGGAGATTCTGCCATTGCAAAGATTTATGAAAAGTTTTTCGGAATCAAAACGATTTTCAGCGATGCAGATCATACCATCACGCTAAAACCGGATTCCGGCTTTATTCTTCCTGAAAAGATTGTCTTAGATATGAACAACTGCCCGGATATTGCGCAAACCCTTTGTGTTACAGCAGCAGCTTTAAAAATCCCTTTCGAAATTTCAGGACTTGGAACATTAAGAGTAAAAGAAACCGACAGGCTTTTAGCACTTCATAATGAATTAAAAAAATTGGGCACGGAAACTGAATTTACAGATCTTTCGATTAAATCAATCAGTTTTAATGAGTCTGAAGATAATATTTCCATTAAGACTTATCAGGATCACAGGATGGCTATGGCCTTTGCTCCTTTCTGTCTTATTGAGGAATTAGAGATTGAAGACGAAGATGTAGTAGAAAAGTCTTACCCGAAGTTTTGGGAAGATTTAAAAATTATTTTAACTAAAAACTCATGAATACAAAAACAATCATCATTACCGGAACCTCTTCAGGAATAGGATTCGTGCTGGCAGAATATTTCGGAAAGAAAGGCCATAAAGTGTACGGATTAAGCCGAAAGCATACCGAAAGCAGTTATTTTACATCAATTCCAACAGATGTTACAGATAATAATGCAGTACAAAATGCCATTGCCGAAGTATTGAAAACAGAAAACAGAATTGATGTTCTGATCAACAACGCCGGAATGGGAATGGTGGGTGCTGTGGAAGATTCTTCAAAAGAAGATATTTTTAAATTATTTAATCTCAATTTGGTGGGGGCTGTTCAGATGATGAGTGCCGTACTGCCGAAGATGAGGGAAAATAAATTCGGACAGATCATCAATGTTTCCAGTATCGGAAGTGAAATGGGATTACCTTTCCGCGGGTTTTACTCTGCATCAAAATCTGCTCTGGATAAAGTGACAGAAGCTATGCGGTATGAAGTGTATCCGTGGAATATCCATGTCTGCTCCCTGCATCTTGGGGATATTAAAACCAATATTGCTGAAAATCGGGTACGTACCAAAGTTTCGGAACCTTATAAGAGTGTTTTCGATAAAGTATATGCTTTAATGAACAGCCATGTAGGAGACGGAACAGAACCTCTGGAAGTCGCGGAGTATGTAGATTTGCTTTTACAGAAAAACAAATGGAAAGCTCACTATTACTTTGGAAAATTCGGACAGAAAATAGGAGTTCCTTTAAAGTGGATTCTTCCTCAGGGAACTTATGAAAATTTAATGAAGAAATACAATAAACTGTCCTAAAAACAGTTAAATGATTGGATGCATTGTTATTCTGAATGGAATACAATGCAGTGAAGGGTTTTGTTTTTTATTAAGGGTCCTCATTCCGTTCCATTACATTCAGAATGACAAATTGAAATTAATTTTAAAAATATTTTTTATCCTTTTTTGCGTTTTTATTCAGGCGCAGAAGAAGCCTTATTTTCTTATTGATTCGGAAACAAAAGTAAAAAAAAAGGTGAAAGATTCTGCTTCTGCCGTGAAATTTCTAGATTCATTGGCTCAGAATAACTATTTTTTCACCCAGCTGAAGGAAGTCAGAAAAAAAGGAGATACAACGGAAATTATTTTTCATAAAGGGAAAAACTTCAATGAAACGTATGTGAAGCTCTCAGATTCTATTTCGGATAAAATAAAAGTTCAGAAAGATTTTTTCACTAAAAATTTAGATTCAACCAAAAAAAGCATCAACAAAAAGTATATTGATGACGGCTTTGCCTTCAGCAGGATAAAATCGAAATATAAAGGTCAGAAAAACGGATATCCGGTTGTGGAGCTTGACATCAATAAAAATGATAAAAGAACCATCGACGGTTTTGTAGTGAAAGGCTACACCAGTGTTCCGAAAAGGTTTATCAAAAATCTTGAAAAAGAATTTAAAGGCAAAACCTATGATGATAAAAATCTTCTGGCCATTAATAAATCTTTTCAGAGCCATCAGTTTGTCAGCCTTGAACGTCCTCCGCAGACTATGTTTACAAAAGATTCCACAAGTATTTACCTTTTCATGGAGAAGAAAAAAACCAACAGCTTCGACGGGGTAATAGGTTTCGGGAATGATAAAACAGATAAATTCACACTGAACGGAACCCTGAATGTAAATTTCAGGAACATATTCAACAGCTTTGAAACCATCAATCTTTATTGGCAGCGGAATCCGGATAAAGGGCAGACATTTGATCTCCAGACGGATGTTCCCTATCTCTTCAAATCGAATGTCGGACTGAATATGAAGGTCAATATTTTCCGTCAGGATTCTACTTTTGCCAATGTAAAAGCGCTTCCAGCGTTCTATTATCATCTGAATTCAAGAAACAAGATCGGTCTCCGGGGAACTTTTGAAAGCTCGAGTATTATTGATACGCTGTATGTTCAGGGGAAAGATTACAACAAAAAAGGAATCGGGATCTGGTTTGAAATGATAGAACCTACGGATATTGATCTTTTCCTTTACAAAACGAGAATTAATGCCGGATACGATTATCTGACGACGAGATATACCAAAGATGATATCACGTCTCCGCAAAATCAGTTTTACTTTTTCGGAGAACATAATTACCATATTAACGGGAACCATTTCCTCAACATCAAGGGCGAAGGCGCGATGATGGACTCCAGGATCGACTTTTCCGCCAACGAATTGTACCGTTTCGGAGGATGGAATTCCATGCGGGGATTCAATGAAAATTCCCTGGCCGCCGATTTTTATTATTACGGAAGTTTGGAATACCGGTATCTCATCGGAAGCCAGGCCTTTTTTGATGTATTCGGACAGTACGGACAGCTCAACAACAAATCCCTCAATGTGAAACCCAAACTCTATAGTGTCGGGCTTGGATTCAATTTCTTCATTCCGATCGGGTTGATGAGTTTCCAGCTTTCCAACGGTAACGAATTCGGAAATCCTTTTAAGTTTAATGATATTAAGATCCACTGGGGGATTTTGAGCAGATTTTAATTTACTCATTAGAATTATTATTAAATTAAAACGAAACCTGTTAACTTGCGGTTTCTTTCTATTACGATCCATATGAAAAGAAGAGAATTTTTGGAAAAGTCTGGAATCTTACTGGCCGGGCTGGGAACTTCAAGTGTTCTACATCCTGCCATTCTGAAGGCTTTGATGATAGAGCCAGCGGCACAGTCTACTTTTTATGATGCGGAACATATTGTCATTCTCATGCAGGAAAACCGTTCTTTTGATCACGCATTCGGTGCTTTAAAAGGTGTAAGAGGATTTTCTGATCGCAGAGCTTTCATAAAACAGGACGGCCATTCCGTATTTTTTCAGAAAAATAATGCTGGAAAGTATGCAGCACCTTCACGCCTGGATCTAAAGAATACCAAATCCACATGGATGAGCTCTCTTCCTCACTCCTGGAATAATCAGCAACATGCGCTTAATAAAGGAAAATACGATCGCTGGCTTCAGGCCAAAGCATCTGATAATAAAAACTATAAAGACATTCCCTTGACTTTGGGATACTATAACCGGGAGGACCTCCCTTTTTACTATCAGCTGGCGGACGCTTTCACAATCTTTGACCAGTATTTTTGCTCATCACTAACAGGAACTACCCCACATAGACTTTTCCATTGGTCGGGAACCTTACGTGAACAAAAAAACGGAAAAGTAAAGGCTAATGTTTATAATGAAAATATTGACTATGATAAAAACCATCAGGCCAAATGGAAGAGTTTTCCTGAAATACTGGAAGAGCAGAATATTTCCTGGAGAATTTATCAGAATGAAATCAGTCTTCCGAAAGGAATGTCCGGTGAGCAGGAAGCCTGGCTGAGTAATTTTACGGATAATCCTATCGAATGGTTTTCAAATTTTAATGTAAAATTTTCGAAGGGTTATTATGAGCATATTCCCAATATTATTGCCTATTTGAAAAAGGAAATTGAAAAACATCCTGATCAGAAAGACAGTTTGGAAAAAAGGATTGCCGAACTGGAGGAAGATAAAATAAAATACCACCCGGATCAATATTCAAGCCTCTCACAGAAGGAAAGGAATCTTCACGAAAAAGCATTCACCACCAACATAAATGATCCTGATTATTGGCATCTGGAAATCGGACATGATGAAAATGGCGAAAGACTTGTAGTACCGAAAGGAGACGTTTTACATCAGTTTAGGAAAGATGTTGAAAATAATAAACTTCCACTGGTATCATGGCTCATTGGGCCTGAACACTTTTCAGATCATCCTGGATCTCCTTGGTACGGCGCGTGGTATATTTCTGAAGTGATGAATATCCTTACAAGTGATCCTGAAATCTGGAAAAAGACAATTTTCATTATCAACTACGATGAAAATGATGGCTATTTTGATCATGTTCTGCCTTTTGCACCGCCTTTAAATCCCAGTCAGCCTGTAGACCTGAATGGAACAGAGGGTGTTGAATATGTAAGCAAAAAGCAGGAGTATATGGCTTCCCCTTTAATGAAAGATTACGAAAAAGTAGAAGGAACAGTTGGTCTCGGTTACAGGGTCCCTATGATCATCGCATCCCCATGGACAAAAGGAGGATACGTAAATTCTGAAGTGTCGGATCATACTTCTGTGCTGATGTTTTTAGAAAACTTTATCCGAAAAAAATATAAAAAAGATGTTACTGTAAACAATATCAGCGATTGGAGGAGGGCCATATGCGGAGATCTTACATCAGCGTTTAATGCTGCCAATATTAAAATTCCTGAGATGAATTATCTGGATCAGAAGGAATACACTAAAACCATCAACTCCGCTAAAAATAAACCAGTTCCTGATTTGAAATGGTACCATGAGAATGATCTTGAAGACAAAATTCTTAACATTCAGGAACGTGGAATCAAACTGTCTAATGCACTTCCATATAATTATCTTGTCAATCTCGAGAATGGGAAAATTATCATGAAAAATCTAACCGACAGGGCTGTTCCGATTATTATTTATGACAAGACAAGATTTGAAGAAGATGATTTTTACTTTTCCTACGCACTTTATGCTAAACAGGAATTATCTCATGTTACTTCTACCGGGATTTACGGCTACGAAGTTTTTGGACCTAATGGCTTTTACAGGAACTTTAAAGGGGATCAATTCCCCGATTTGGAAATTACCCTGGTCAATGATTCATCAAAGAATCAGGTTGAAATTATGATTAAGAAAAATAAAAAAGAAAGCATCAGCCCGTATATCACTATGGAAAATCTTTACGAAAAAAGAAAAACCAAAATTCCATTAATGAAAATACAAGAAAAAATAATTGTGAATCTAGATAAAACAAAAGGTTGGTACGATTTGCAAATAATTTCGGATCATAACAGTTGGTATTTTGCGGGCCGTCTGGAAAATGGTAAAACTTCTATTTCAGATCCGCATTGGAGCTGATGACAGAAATATCTTTTTCAGGAGCTATATCTCGCTATCCGCTCTTACTCCTCGCTCCAGAGCTTTCCGGGGCTTAAAGCCCTTCTTTCCGTTCCTGCTGTGGGGTAGCCGCTGCTATCGAGGCTAGGGCAGTTGCCTATCTTTATATGAGTAATGAGTAATCAGTAATGAGTAATGAGTAATAAGAGCATGGATAAAATTCATGATTGGTATTTTAAGTACGGCTTAAACTTGATACCTGAATCTTAACTTAAACCTTAACAAATCCTACACTTTAAACTTTAAACGCTGAACTTTAAACTCTGAACGCTGAACATTAAACCCTGGACATCCACATCTTACTTCTCACTTCTTACTTCTCACTTCTTACTGTCCACTTCTCACTCTTTCCTTAGGC